>NZ_CCDP010000003.1:0-463516 GCF_000723585.1 Virgibacillus salexigens
ATGCCTGCCTGTCACGCAGGAGGTCGCGGGTTCGAGTCCCGTCCGGACCGCCACTAATATAGACTTATTATACACAGGATTTCGTGAAATCGTGTGTTTTTTATATGCTTGAAAAGTGCATTTCGATTTATATGTCATGTTATACTCCCTCTCTTTTCAACTTGAATTCTTTCTCAACTACTATTTCCTTTTTCAATTTCCAACTTTTTTTGCTATCATTGTTATAGTTAGTATAGAAACTGGTGAAAAGTGATGGATGAATTTTCTTTTATTAAATCAATTAAACAGCAATTTTATAGACAATCGACCTTAGTTAAAGGAATAGGTGATGATGCAGCAGTCTTTCGACAACCTTTTTCCGATATTGTCACTTCGGTTGATACATTTGTAGAGAATATACACTTTCGAAAAGATACAATGAAACCATTTCATGTTGGCTACCGAGCATTAACTGCTAATATAAGTGATATTGCTGCTATGGGGGCAACGCCAGCCTTTTATTTAGTATCAATTGTCATTCCAACAACATGGTGTGATGCAGAAATTGATGACGTTTTTAGAGGAATGCATACCCTAGCGTCTAACTACAAAATGGATCTTATTGGAGGAGACACTGTTTCAGGAAGTGAGTTAACAATCTCCATTACAGTTATTGGTTACGCGAGGAAGGGTTCTATTTGTTATCGGCACAATGCTAGGGATGGAGACATTGTGTTTGCTACTGGTACATTGGGTGACTCACAAGCAGGCTATTATATATTAACAAATCCTGGCGATTATATGGATGCTGATTATTATATTAGGAGCCATCAGATGCCTGAGCCTCAAGTGAATTTTGCTTCCTATTTCCATCATTTTAGCAGAGTTGCTATCAATGATATTAGTGATGGAATTGGTAATGAAGCTGCTGAAATTTGCGCTGAATCAAACGTTAGCATGATTTTGGAGGATGAACAAATTCCAATATCGGATAACTATCATCAATTCTTACCGGAATTGCAATATAAATGGAAGTATTTTGGTGGGGAAGATTTTCAACTGTTAGGCACGATTTCTGCGAACGATTGGCCAAAATTAAAAAAAGTAGCAGATTCTATACATATAAGACTGACAAGGATTGGCAGAGTCTTCACAGAAGACAACCAACATAATGTATATCTAAAAAAGAACGGCAGAAAATACCTTTTACCTAAGAAAGGATATACACATTTAAAGTAGTGGGTGACAACATGGATTCTTATAAAATGACAACAACAACTGAAGAGGAAACGATGCATCTAGCTCAAAAATTGGCGATTTTATTAAAACCAGGGGATGTGGTAACCCTTGAAGGGGATCTAGGTGCTGGTAAAACAACATTTACGAAGGGGATAGCTACTGGACTTGGTGTGAAACGCAACGTAACTAGTCCTACATTTACAATCATAAAAGAATATGAAGGTGAACTACCTTTATACCATATGGATGTATACCGTTTAGAGAATTCCGATGAAGATATAGGGTTTGATGAGTATTTTAATGGGGAAGGGATTTCGATTGTAGAATGGCCTCAGTTCATAATGGATTTTTTGCCAGAAGAAAGGCTCGATATCCATATTTCCTATGTTAATGATCAATCTCGACAAATTCAGCTGCAAGCTAGGGGTTCACACTTTGAATGGGTACTAGATGAATTACAAAGTAATTAAAATCAAGACGAGGAGCTATATAGATGAACATACTTGCCATCGATACATCGAATCAAGTATTGGGTGTTGCAATTCAACAACAAGGACATATTACTGGAGAGATAGTTACCAATGTGTCTAAAAATCATTCTGTCCGATTGATGCCAGCCATAGAAAAACTAATGAAGGAAGTATCTTTAAAACCGGAAGCCCTCGATCAAATCATTGTTGCAAAGGGACCTGGGTCTTATACAGGTGTTCGTATTGGACTGTCAACCGCTAAGTCAATGGCATGGGCGTTGAATATACCTATCATTGGTATATCTAGTTTAGAGGTCCTTGCATATCAAGGACGATTTTTTAATGGTCTTATTTGTCCTTTTTTTGATGCAAGGCGTGGATTGGTTTATTCTAGTTGTTTTAAGTGGGAAGATAATAACATGGTTATGATAGAGCCAGAGGCAAATATGTTAATGGATGAATTTCTCGACAAATTGAAATCATATCAGCATCCTGTTCTTTTCTTAAGTCCAGATATTTCTGTGCATCAAGAACGTATACAAGAAAAATTAGGTAACCTTGCAGTTATTCCCGATGCAACTTTTCAGCTCCCAAGAGCGTCTCATTTAATAATGGCGGCTAAAGAGAGAAGCGTAGATGAAACGCATACGTTAACACCAAATTACCTAAGACTTGCAGAAGCAGAGGCAAAGTGGTTAGAACATCAAAAAAGGGTCAATAACGAATGATTGAGCCAGTTATAAGAAGAATGGAGATAATGGATATCGATGCTGTAATCGAAGTAGAACGGACTTCATTTTCTACTTCTTGGACAAAGGATATCTTTTATCAAGAAATATCGGATAATCCTTATGCTCATTACTTTGTCATGGAGTTGGATAAGAAAATTATTGGCTATATTGGTACATGGATTGTGTTAGACGATGCTCAGATTACGAATTTAGCTATCCAACCTATTTATCGAGGTAAGAGTCTTGGTGAAAAGCTATTCCACTATACGATGCAATATGCCATAATAAGAGGGGTCAGCCGATTGTCATTGGAAGTACGAGAATCAAACACGATTGCACAGAATTTATATCAAAAGTTTGGCCTTGTCCCTGGCGGGCTACGAAAGAATTATTATACAGATAATCAAGAAGACGCAATTGTTATGTGGGTGAATCTATCATGAAAAAAGATACAATTATATTAGGAATAGAAACGAGTTGTGATGAAACAGCAGTAGCCGTTGTGAGAAATGGAAGAGAAATTCTCGCAAATGTCGTTTCATCTCAAATTGAAAGTCATAAACGGTTTGGCGGAGTCGTACCTGAGATAGCATCTCGCCATCATGTAGAGCAAATCACGTACGTATTAGAAGAAGCCTTCAATCAAAGTAATACAACCTGGGAAAAGATTGATGGAATAGCTGTAACGGAAGGACCGGGTCTTGTAGGTGCATTATTAGTTGGTGTAAATGCTGCAAAAGCATTAGCATTTGCAAAGCAAAAACCACTGGTCGGTGTACATCATATAGCAGGGCATATATATGCAAATCGCTTAGAGAAGGAATTTGAGTTTCCATTGCTAGCTTTAATTGTTTCCGGTGGCCATACGGAATTAGTTCTAATGCAGGAACATGGAGAATATGAATTAATTGGTGAAACGAGAGATGATGCAGCTGGAGAGGCTTATGATAAAGTTGCCCGCATGTTGAACCTGCCATATCCCGGTGGTCCACAAATCGATCGTTTAGCTGAATTGGGTCAAGAGACAATTACCTTTCCTCGCGCTTGGCTAGAGCAAGATAGCTATGACTTTAGCTTTAGTGGATTAAAGTCATCGGTGATTAATACCATTCACAATGCCAAGCAAAGAGGAGAGGAATTGAAAAAAGAAGATATCGCAGCAAGCTTTCAAGCGAGCGTTATTGATGTTCTAACGACGAAAACAGTACGTGCTGCAAAAGATTTTAATGTAAAACAGGTAATTGTAGCTGGCGGTGTGGCAGCTAATAAAGGGTTAAGGAATGCATTAGAAACAAGCTTTGCAGAATTAAATATTCCTTTACTTATTCCGCCATTCAAATTATGTACAGATAATGCGGCCATGATTGCTGCTGCAGGAACGATTGCGTTTGAACAAGGAAAACGCTCAGAGCTATCTTTAAATGCCCGAGCGTCGTTACCATTGAAATAATCGCAATAATCCACAGTTATTCACAGGTATGTGTATAAGTTTAATAAAAGCTGAAGTGGAAGGATCTTTATTGTGTATGGAAAATGTGCATAACTCAAAGAGTGTTTGTGGATATTGTGTATAACTTTGTGAAAAAGCGTGAATACACATAAAAATATATTTTCTAATGTGGATAAATTGTTGATATAGTAATTTAGAAATTTGGTGAAATGGAAATGTCTAAAAAGCAATCCTTTTATATACAGAACGATTTAATTATGCTATTTATTATGTTTGTTTGTGTGAGTTTGCTATCCATTTATAATGCGCAGCAGTTAGATCAATATGGCTCGAACTTTGTGCTTCAACAGATTTTATGGTTTACCATTGGGGTAGGAATTGTGGCCGCTATTCAATACTTAGATATTGATCAAATACAGCGGGCAAGTGTCCTTATTTACGGATTTGGTGTATTTGTCCTCGCCGTACTATTGATTAGTCCCGAGGCAATAGCCAAGCCTGTAAATGGAGCGAAAAGCTGGTTCCAGCTTTTTGGAGTATCCTTGCAACCTGCTGAATTTACAAAGATAACAACTATTATTTATATGGCAGCAGTTATCCACAGACATAAGCAAAAGTTTGAAAAGCCAACAGTGAAGTCAGATATTCTCATGTTATTAAAAATTCTCGCAGTAGTTGCTGTTCCCGTATTATTAATTATGCAGCAGCCTGACTTCGGTACAGCAATGGTCTATCTATTTATAACGGGTATGATTATTATTTTATCCGGAATTGATTGGAAAATTATTACGACCTTAATAGTCAGCATTACAGCGTTTATAGGTGCTGTATTGGGATTTATTGTTCAATTCCCTGAATTAGCTAAAACCGTTGTTGGGGAAGATCAAGCCTATCAAATTGATCGGATTATGACTTGGTTTGATCCTACACAATCAACAAGTGATGCCAATTGGCACTTTAATCAAGCTTATATGGCTTTGGGATCTGGACAACTATTTGGCAAGGGGATTGGGACACCACAAGTTAATTTCCCAGAAGCGCAAACCGATTTTATCTTTTCGATTATAGGCGAAAGTTTTGGATTTGTAGGGAGTGCCTTTGTAATTTTCCTATACTTTATGCTTTTGTATAAGTTAGTAATGATTGGTCTATCCATTTACAAACATTCTCCCTTTGCGGCGTATATTTGCTTTGGATACCTTAGTTTAATGCTTATTCATGTCTTTCAAAATATCGGCATGGCTCTAGGGATTATGCCTGTTACGGGTATTCCGTTGCTGTTGATAAGTTATGGGGGAAGTTCTGTGTTATCCACAATGCTAGGGTTTGGCGTCATATATCGGATAGCTGTGGAAAACTCCATTCAAAATGATTATTTATTCAAATAATTTCTGTGGATAACCAATAAATAAGCCACATGACATTCGATGATGTCATGTGGCTATTTTTTATTCTTCTTGTAATGCTGCCCATTCTTCCATTAAATCTTCCATATGCTGTTTTTGTTTAGTTGCTTCCTTTGTTAATTCTAGTGATTTTTGATGATCTTGATAAACAGTAGGATCTGTCATTTTTTCCTCAAGCTTTTGAATTTCTGCTTCTAATCGTTCGATATTGCTTTCTAACTCGGTAATCCGCCGTTCTTTTTTTCTCTGTTCACGCTGTAATTGTTTTTCCTGTTGATAATTTCTCTTTTTTTCTTTGGTAGTGGATGGAGCTGAAGGCTGTTCACCTTGCTTTAATCGCTTTAGCTCAGCTTCCTCCTCTTTTTTTTCTAAATAATAATCATAATCACCCAAATAAATGGTCGTATTAGCTCGCTGCATTTCTACTACTTGATCGGCAATCTTATTGATAAAATAACGATCGTGCGAAACAAATAGGATGGTGCCTGGAAAGTTCATTAAAGCAGCTTCAAGTACTTCCTTACTATCGATATCCAAATGGTTGGTCGGTTCATCTAAAATTAATAAATTCGCTTTCTGCATCATTAATTTTGATAAGGCTAATCGTGCTTTTTCGCCACCACTTAACGTATTGACGGCTTTTAAGACATCATCACCAGAAAATAAAAAGTTACCTAGAACCGTTCGAATATCTTTTTCATTAATCGTCGGATAATCATCCCATAATTCCATTAATACTGTTTTTGATGAGTTCAGATCAGCCTGTTCTTGATCATAATAGCCAATTTGAACATTTGTTCCAAGTTGAATACTTCCATTTGTAGCCTGCAGCTTTCCCAGTAAAATTTTTAAGAACGTCGTTTTCCCGACTCCATTTGGTCCAACTAAAGCAATGCTTTCTCCTCGGTTAATATGCAGATTAAGGTGCTGGAATAGGTTTTCATGGGTATCTTCATAATGAAAGGACAGATCATTTACTTTCAATACATCATTTCCACTTCGTTTCTGAATACCAAAAGAAAAAGCAGCTGATGCTTCATCACCAAGCGGTTGATCGAGCTTGTCCATCTTTTCTAATTGTTTTCTTCTGCTTTGGGCTCGTTTGGTTGTCGATGCACGAGCAATATTCTTCTGAATGAAGTCTTCCATTTTCTTAATTTCCGACTGCTGTTTTTCGTATTCTTTCCATTCTTTTTCATAATTGGCAGCTTTTTGCTCAAGGAATTTACTATACGTTCCATGATATTTTTTCGTATTATGCCGTGCTATTTCATAAACGACTGATACGGTTTTATCGAGAAAATAGCGATCATGTGACACAATGACTACTGCTCCTGGATAATTTAACAGATAATTTTCTAACCAGTTTAATGTACCAATATCCAAGTGGTTTGTTGGTTCATCTAAAATGAGTAATTGCGGTTTCTTTAGTAAAAGTTTTCCTAATGATAGTCGTGTCTTTTGACCGCCACTTAATGTTTGGATTGGTGTTTGGTAATCAAAGTCTTGAAAATCAAGTCCGGTTAGTACTGATTTTATTTCGGCTTCATAGGTGTAGCCGCCATTTTGTTGAAAGGCATGTTGTAGTTTATCGTAATTCGTAAGTAATTTTTGGTAATCCGCTTCGGAATGTTCATGGGCTTTTTCCATTTGCTTTTCGAGTAAACGAAGCTCTTCTTCTTGATTACGTAGATGAACAAAAACTTCCAGCATTTCCTCCCAAATGGTTTTAGTTGACTCCAGTACGGTATGCTGTGATAAATAACCAAGGGTTAAATCTTTTGGTTTAAACAATTCACCTTCATCATAAGTAAGTTCACCAGCCATTATTTTTAATAACGTTGATTTACCTGAACCATTTCTGCCAACAATTGCTATACGATCATTTTCTTTTACTTCTAATTTAATATTGGATAGAATTTCATCAGCACCAAACGCCTTTGAAAGTCCATTTATTTGCATTAGTATCATACGTTTCACCTCATCTATACTAGTGTATCTTAATTGCGGGAAGCCAAGCAATATAATTGTGAAATCGGTCACGACTTATTTCCATTTTTCTGCTAAAATAGAGGTGGAGCTCAATAACTGTCACAATTTCTACAAGAACTATTTGCTGCGATGTAACATGTAAGCGGTCAATAAAAGGGTGTCTACCATTAAGCGATGCATCTGGTAGAACAATGGGGATTATTATCGTAAGAAAGAAGGAATAGCAATGGATCATAATAAAATACCTCAAGCAACTGCGAAGCGGCTACCATTGTATTATCGATTTATTAATAACTTAAATCATCAAGGAAAAAAGCGAGTATCTTCAAAAGAATTGAGCGATGCTGTCAAAGTTGATTCAGCTACAATTCGAAGAGATTTTTCCTATTTTGGAGCACTAGGTAAAAAAGGATATGGCTATAATGTTGAATATTTACTTGGTTTTTTTCGTAAAACCCTAGATCAGGACGAAACAACAGATGTTGCTTTAATAGGGGTAGGTAATTTGGGTACAGCATTTTTACATTATAATTTCATGAAAAATAATAATATCCTTATTAAAATGGCATTTGATAGTGATCCGGAAAAAGTAGGTACGACGATCGGCGATGTTCCTGTTTATCATATTGCAGATTTAGAAAAAAAATTAGATGGTGTGAATGTTGCTATCTTGACGATACCTGCGAGTGAAGCGGACGGGATTACTGATAGACTTGTTGCAGAGGGAATTACTGGGATTCTCAATTTTACGCCTGCTCGAATTACTGTTCCCGAGTATATTCGTGTACATCATATTGATCTTGCTGTTGAATTACAAGCGTTGGTATATTTTTTAAAGCATTATCCGCTAGAAGAGACGAAGCAGCTGGATTAAAAAAGAAGCCGAATAGGGTTTCTTTTTTCAGTAAGTGGGGTATAGCATACAATAGAAGGTCTAGATAACTTGAACTGGCTAACTATGATGTACATAGATCGAAGCATCTCTTATGTTAAGGCATACTTACTTGATGGCATCGATAAAAGTTATAATGGAGGAATCACAGTGGTAAGAAAACGCAGTATTATTTTTTTACTTCTCATCGGTATGTTGATGATTACATTGGCTGTGGGTGGAAATGAAGAAATAAAAGGGCAAAAGGTCAATGCGCAGGAGGCAATGAGCTGGAATGAAATGGAAGATGGAAATCGGGAACAACTAAATATAATGAGTTATGATGTAACAGAATATATAAATACAATTGATAGCGAATCACCGGCATATGACACAACAAAAGATTTAATGGAACAGATGGAAGTTATTCATTTGGGTGATGATCCATCATCTGACCAAAAGAATAAAAAGAAGGAATAGCAGGCTAACTGCTATTCCTTCTTTTTGTGTTTTAAGCGAAAATGAAGAGATATTAAGCGAATGCTGACACCAATCTCGAGTGTAGCAAAAACAGCTAACACCATTGTTGTTACATTCCAAATCGTTTCATCTACACTTAAGATTGCAATATAGGTAAAAAATACTCCCATGATAAAATAAATGATTGCCATGGTTTTTGGTGAAATCTTCATTTGTAAAGCCCCCGTTAAATATCAAGCCCACCATAAGGCGGATCGGGGGAGATCCCCCGAAATTATAATGTTAAAATGGTTTGTAATTCCTTCAGTTGCCTTTCTAATTCAGCTGGATCAATATTATATTGCGCGATAACGACAATTGAATTCATGGCCATGTGCACGAAAATAGGGACGAGTATCCGTTTTGTTTTTACATATAAATAAGCGAAAACGAGCCCCATGGAACCATAAACCAATATATGCTGCGGTTCACCGTGGATAATCGCGAATATGAAAGCTGATAGTAATGCAGCAATCAGAAAGTTTGTCCGTGTATATAGTCTGCCAAATATAATCTTTCTGAAAATAATTTCTTCTAGTATTGGAGCAGCAAACATTGGAACAATCATGAATAATGGGGTAGCCCTGGTTATATCCATAATCATTTCCGTATTTTCCGAATTCTGTTGAATACCAAGAAATTCCGTCTGGATCATACCTGCAATTGCCTGGGCAAAGAAAGCCATAAAGACACCAAGTATGGACCAGAGTATAATCTCACTTGTCGGTGAAGCTTCTCGTTCATTCACACCCTGTTTCATATCTGGTCGCATTAACCACAGGACAACAAGGACACCTAGAATGAAACTAAGCACCATGGAATAAACAGTAGCTTCAGCTTCGTTAATAGGAAAGGCACTATACAGTAGTGGGGCAAATATTACTCCAAGAAACTGCATAATGATATACGTGATAATGACCCACCAGTATCGTTTTGGCAAAATACAACGACTCCTTTTTCTTAAGTTGAGAAAGTATACTATAGTTTATGTTTGAACTTACAAATCTATTAGCGATAAGATGGATATATACATTATTTATTTTATCATAAATAAGCTCTTGCTTATAATAGAATGATTTGTTGGAACAAATGAGAAGAAATTTGAAAAAATATGATTTTGATACTTGCATTTTTAACCGGAATTATTTATCATATTAATTGGAATTAGCACTCAATGATGTAGAGTGCTAATAACTAAAAATGATATAGAATTAAGGAGGCTTTCTTCATGATTAAACCACTAGGAGATCGCGTTGTTATCGAGCTTGTCGAGCAAGAAGAAAAAACTGCAAGCGGTATCGTACTTCCAGACTCTGCAAAAGAAAAACCACAAGAAGGAAATATTGTTGCAGTCGGTTCTGGCCGCGTAACGGAAAATGGAGAAAAAGTTGCCCTAGAAGTTTCTGAAGGTGACCGTATTATCTTTTCAAAGTTTGCAGGAACAGAAGTTAAATACGAAGGCAAAGAGTACTTAATTCTTCGTGAAAATGACATCTTAGCGGTTATTAGCTAATCTTAGATATACAGATACTTAACTTAAGAATTTAAGGAGGGCTTTATTCATGGCTAAAGAAATTAAATTCAGTGAAGACGCACGTCGCGCAATGCTTCGTGGTGTAGATACATTAGCAGATGCGGTAAAAGTTACATTAGGACCAAAAGGTCGTAACGTTGTATTAGATAAAAAATTCGGTTCCCCATTAATTACAAATGATGGTGTTACCATTGCAAAAGAAATTGAATTAGAAGATCACTTCGAAAATATGGGGGCACAGCTTGTATCTGAAGTTGCATCAAAAACAAATGATGTCGCAGGTGATGGTACAACAACTGCAACGGTACTCGCACAATCAATGATTCGCGAAGGACTTAAAAACGTAGCTTCTGGTGCTAACCCAGTAGGCGTACGTCGTGGGATTGAAAAAGCTGTTGAAGTAGCTGTTAATGAATTAAAATCAATCTCTAACCCAATTGAAAGCAAAGAATCCATTGCTCAAGTTGCTGCGGTATCCTCTGGAGATAAAGAAGTAGGTAACTTGATTTCTGAAGCGATGGAACGCGTTGGTAACGATGGTGTTATCACAATCGAAGAGTCTAAAGGCTTTAATACAGAGCTTGAAGTAGTAGAAGGTATGCAATTCGATCGCGGTTATGCTTCTCCATACATGGTTACAGATCAAGATAAAATGGAAGCTACACTTGAAGATCCTTATATCTTAATTACAGATAAAAAGATTGGTAATATCCAAGAAGTATTACCTGTACTAGAGCAAGTGGTACAACAAAGCAAACCACTTCTAATGATTGCTGAGGATGTTGAAGGCGAAGCACTTGCTACATTAGTAGTAAACAAACTTCGCGGAACATTCAATGCAGTAGCTGTTAAAGCACCTGGCTTCGGTGACCGTCGTAAAGCAATGCTAGAAGACATCGCTACACTAACTGGTGCAGAGGTTATCACAGAAGATCTTGGGCTAGATCTTAAGAGTGCTACCATCGATCAATTAGGTCGTGCTTCTAAAGTTGTTGTAACGAAAGAAAACACAACTATTGTGGAGGGCGCTGGAAACCCAGAAGCTATCTCTGCTCGTGTTTCTCAAATCCGTGCACAAGCAGAAGAAACTACTTCTGATTTCGATAAAGAAAAATTACAAGAACGCCTTGCTAAACTAGCAGGTGGTGTAGCAGTTATCAAAGTCGGTGCTGCAACAGAAACAGAACTAAAAGAACGTAAACTACGTATTGAGGATGCATTGAACTCTACACGTGCAGCAGTACAAGAAGGTATTGTAGCCGGTGGTGGTACAGCATTTGTCAATGTTTACAACAAAGTAAGTGAATTATCACTTGAAGGTGACGAAGCTACTGGTGCAAATATTGTCCGTCGTGCAATGGAAGAACCAGTTCGTCAAATCGCTCACAATGCTGGTCTAGAAGGGTCTATCATTGTAGAACGTCTAAAAGGCGAAAAAGTAGGCGTTGGCTTCAACGCTGCAACTGGCGATTGGGTAGATATGGTTGACGCAGGTATCGTTGACCCAACTAAAGTTACTCGTTCCGCACTACAAAACGCTGCCTCTGTAGCGGCTATGTTCCTAACTACTGAAGCAGTAGTTGCTGACAAGCCTGAAGAAGATGGCGGCGCTGCAGGTGGCGGCGGAATGCCAGACATGGGCGGCATGGGTGGCATGGGCGGCATGATGTAAATCATCGCCCAGAACCCTTGATTTAACGGGGTTTTAGAACGTAGATTTGCGGTAATTTCGTAAAAACCTCACAAAAACCTCACAATATTTTTTAAAACTATATTTTTTCGAGGATGTTTCCGTAAAGATTTGATATTTTTTCGGAAGCATCCTTTTTCATTTTATCTGTAACATGCGTATAAATTCTCATAGTTGTATCAATGTCCTCATGACCAACCTTTTTCATTACAGTTGCAATATCTACACCAGCTTCTGCTAGCATACTTATATGCGTATGCCTAAAAATGTGAGGAGTAGCATGTTTTTTAATTGATGTTTTACTAATAAGCCTGTCCATACGAATTAATATAGTTTTTGTTACAAAAGGATAACCATTGGGGCGAGAAAAAACAAAATCTTTGTCGTGAAAATCTTCAATAAGAGTTCGGAATTGCATTTTGTGTTTATCGTTGTTCACAACAACTTCTTTTAATATTTTCATAACCGGTTCCTCTACAGTTATTTGTCTAATGGATCCATCTGTTTTAGGAGGTGTTAATTCGTAGTCTTTCATGTTGTTTTTTTCATTGTATATAGTTTTGTTAATATCAATCGTGTTTTGTTCGAAATCTAAATCCGATTTTTGGAGAGCGCACAATTCACCCGAACGCATGCCTGAAAATGCAAGAGTGTAGAAACGTTCTTTATCGTATTTTAGTCCATGCTTTTCTACAGCCTCGAAAAACTCATTTAACTCATGATGCTCCAAGTACTTTTCTTCGATATTATTTTCTCGGATTTCTTCGATTGTTTTTCTCTTTTTCGGTATAACCACATCGGTAGCAGGGTTTTCAGTTATTAAGTGATTTCTTTTCGCATACTTAAATACCATGTTAGCGGTGGTATTAATATTTTGTACAGTTGTACGGGCTCTATTTGGCGTTATATTGTTAATCACTTCTTGATAAGTAGCGTGATTAATATTACTGATCGGCATTTTAGCTATATGTTTATTTAAAACAGAAACTTCTTGCCTTCTAATTCGCAATGTATTTTTCTTTTTTCCTGTTAATTCGTAGACCTCTAACCACTTATCCGCAACTTCATCAAAGGTCATTTTACGAGTATATTTTTTATTAACATGAGTGTCCTCGAGCGAACGTATTTCAGTTAGTACTTTATTTTTAGCCTCCTTTTGTGTTTTTCCACGTCTGGTAATCTGATTCCGTTTTCCTGTCGCCGGATGCCGTGGTCCATCGGCCACACACTCCCATCTAGTTTGACCTGATTTGAGAGTAATTTTTTCACATTTCATCATTTACCCCTCCTACTTTTGTTTATTAATTCCTTAGGCATATCAACATAGTCAATTACATTACCAGTTAATTCCCCATTTTCATCCTTCCATATATTCTTTAATACAGGTATATTCAGTATTTCCTCGGCTTTCTTTTGTCTACGTTTAGCTTCCAATGGTGTAATGTTCATGATAAACCCCCTGAAAATATAATTTATTTCGATACATTTCAAATCTATGGCATGCAAATTCATATTCGACATTAAAAGTATTTGCAATTACTATCGGCGATGCATTATCAATTTGCTGGAGCATAAAGGTAGGAACAGATAAGTGATAACTAAAATTATTCGCTTGCCATTCCTGTAATTGCAGAAATAAGATAGGAATAAATTCCTGCCGTCCTTCGTGCCAAAAGAAATGACATAACTCATGAGCGAATTCTTGCCATTGTTCCTGCATGGTTTCTTTTAGCTCTAATGACATTACGTATCTTCCCTTATAACAATCAAGTTCGCTTGAATAATTCCAATATTGCACTTTTATACCCAATTGCTTTGATATGTTTTCTATATTAAGCTGTCGAGGACTTTGAATATCTAAATATTTGAGTAGCTTATAAACAAATTCCTCTGCCCTGGTGTAAGTTAACATATGATCCCCCTTAAAACAGACAATCAAACAGAATATATGTTCTATTTATGGTTATAAGAGAAGGTGCACAAAACTTGTACACCTTATAATAATGTTATTATTGCAATTGATCAGATGGAATTTTCCATATTGCTTTTCCTGATTTGAATGGATTAGAAAAGTGTAGCTCATAAGAGTCTGACTTTGGAACATCGAAAGGAATTTCTCCTCTAAGTGTTCCGCCTGGTTCTATTGATCCATCAAATTGTGCTTTTACGCCTTCAGTTAAAATTGTAGTAGTATATGCATAACCATCAGCATCTTTTAACTCTACATTCATAATAGAGGACATTGTTTGTTCTTCTTCGGTATTGTTTTCTGCTGTTAAATTAACTACTACAAATTGTTCTTCTTGTGGTTCGTCAAAATCTCCACCTGGTTCGATCCTAGCTTCATTTAATGTGATTTTCATACCGTCAAATTCAACAGCATCACCAATAGCTAGTTCTTGTGTTTTAGGCTTTTCTTTCTCTTTTTCTTCTGCGGAATCATCTTTAGCGCTTTCTGTGTCTGTATCCGCGTCTGCCTCTTTAATTTCAGATTCACCACATGCAGCTAACATGAAAATTAGCATCATTGTAAAGGAAAAAAATAAAACCTTTTTCATATTAATTAACCCCTTTGCTTGCCTAAGCAGCTATTTTCTTTTCTTTGTCTTTCTTGAAAACGCCCATTAATCCAGCTATTCCGATCATAATTGCTGAAATCAAGTAGAACATAGAGATACTTATTAAACCACCGACAGCGGAAATCAATAATAATATACCTCCGACCTTAGCCTTTGATTTAACTACAACTGATCCAACAATAGCTAATGCAGAAAATAAGAAGCCTGCCCAGCCTAGACCAATTACATCGCTTGTGCCAGATTCACTAAACGCAGCATCTACTCCCCCAATGAATAGGGCTATAATAGACCCAATAAAACCGAAAATACCGCCGATTAGACCCAGTACAAATTCACTAGTACGCATGCATACGACCCCCTTTAAGAATTTAATTTATATGTAATCCATACAAATGCATGCTAAATAACATGCATTTGCACAGTGATTACCCTAGTCGTCAAATTCCTTAAATGCTTCCCAAACCTTTTTTAATCGCAGTAAATCCTCTTCGGAGGACTCTGGTAGTTTTTTATACCATCTTTTAAGTTCTTCACTATGACGAAATGCCTCGAATGCTTCGTCTTCAGTCATGTGTGGTTGGTCCGATCTACCTAACAGGTAGTCAGTTGTCACTTCGAAAAAGTCAGCTATCTTGTTCAATGTTTCATAATCTGGATTCCTGAAACCTCTTTCGTAATTGGAAATACTTTGATTTGGGATATTTAATTTTTTAGCTAATTGTAATTGTGATAGATTCTCTCTTTCTCTTAGATGTCGCATCCTTTTACCTAGCATGATTAGTCCTCCTAATATACTAATTGTATAATATTATTCGTTTCGAATAAATAATTTCTTCAAAAAGTATAAAATAGTATTGACTTCTTCGATTCGTTTATGTATTCTTGTTATAGAACTTCTTCGAAACGTGTAAATGTGGGGGTGATCAAATGAGTATTAATAAGAGAGTTCGTCAGATTCGAAAGTCAAAAGGAATTACAGGAACCTTTGTTGCAAAAAAGCTGGGAATTGCCGTTCAAACATACAACGGTTACGAACTAGGTCGTAGAAGTATAAAAGCTTCTACTTTGGAGGAAATAGCTAAGATTCTAAATGAACCAATAGAAAAATTTTTTGAAGATGATTTACACGAAACGGAGAAAATAGAACAAATTATCTAGAAAGTAATCAAATTAATTTCATCATCTTCACATCCAAGTATCAACATCTAAATGAGTGGAGCATGCCATGATCTATCAATTGTGATAGGGAGCAGCGCCAATAGTTAACGCCATGACGTTAGGTGCTGATACTTGGATGTGAAAATTCAAAGGTGATGATAACAAGGAGGTAATCATAATTAATCAATTAACAAAAATGTTTGAAGGTCAACAATTAAGGATCATCGAGCAAAATAACGAACCTTGGTTTGTAGCAAAAGATGTATGCGACATTTTAGAAATTAAAAACCCTACTGATGCATTAAAAAGACTAGACGAAGATGAACGGTCTAGATTCAATCTAGGTCGTCAAGGATACGCAAATGCAGTCAATGAGTTCGGGCTTTATACCTTGGTTTTGGGTAGTCGCAAAGAAGAAGCAAAACAATTTAAAAGATGGATTACACATGAAGTCATTCCTTCTATTAGAAAAACAGGTTCATACGGAATCGATACAACACAACTAAGCCCTGAATTACAAATGATGAATCAAATGTTTAAAGCAGTTGCTCAAAACGAACTTGAAACAAAAGAAGCAAAAAGACTAGCTACTGAAGCAACCCAATCAGTTAATAACATTTCAAACATCGTATCGATGGACAATGTCGGTTGGAGAGGTAAAACAGATGCTGTTCTTAAAAAGATATCCAGAAAGTGGTCTGGTGTTGAACCTTATAGAAGTGTTAGGAATCTGAGTTACGAGCGATTTGAAAAACGTGCAGGTTGTAAATTAGAGATTCGTCTTAACAATAGAAAGGAACGTGCTTCAGGACGAGGAATGACCAAATCCTACGTTAACAAGATTAATAAGTTGGATGTAATTGCAGAGGATAAACGACTTGTTGAGATTTACATCCAAGTAGTTAAAGAAATGGCTATCCAATTCAAAGTTGATATAAACGATTTCAAGGAGGTTATTTAAATGCCAGTCACAACATTCTCAGATGAAGAAGTTCAATCATTCGTAAGCGAAATCAAAAAACAGTTAGTACCTGTTTTGTTACAAGAGTTAGAACAAAAACAATTACCTCCTTTGCTCACTAGAAAACAATTCATGGAAATCGTAGATATTGGGCCTACTAAGTGCAATGAGTTGTTTAATAGAGAGGATTTCCCAGTCAATAGAGAGTTAGGTCACCCGAGGGTAGTGACGAAGTTATTCTTTGACTGGGTTAATGAAACTACTAATGCGGATGAGGTGGGACTTAAATATCCTTACAAGGTCATTTAGATAACACCGAGTGGGGATCGGTAATTACATTATAAAACATCAACCAATAGAATACTGTTCACCCTTGGAACATGTTCCACCATGGAACCGGGGGAGGTGAAACAAATGGAATTAGGAACTACATTACGCAGAATGAGAAGGAATGCTGGGTATAGTCAAGAGTTTTTCTCTGAAAAGATGCATATGTCCCGTAGCAATATTTCGAAGCTTGAAAGCAACAAATTAGATATACGGGGCAGGGACTTAATCAGATGGGCACAAGAAACAAATTCGCAAGATATTTTAATTGCTCTTGTATGCAATGTAGATGTAGCAAGCGCAGGTCAAATGATAGCCGATACATTGCAATCTGTAGGGACTATCTTGTTAGGAGGTCTTATATGAAAAAGGCAAATGATAATTATGCCGTTTTATTAGGAGCAATACTATTATTTTTCATCATTATTAATCACATTTAGGAGGGGTTATATGAAACTCGAAAATCATTTTTTACAAGCTGATATATCAAAAGCAAGTGAAGAATTTTACCGTTCTTTGGGATTGCTATCATCCATTATGAATCATGTGAATGAAGGAAATCTTTCAAAAGCGAAACACCTTTCTACGGATTTAACAATGTCACTTCACAAAATGGAGAAAATGAGCAGCGATAAGTACAACGCAGATCAGTTTCATTCAGTTATACAAGATTTAGTTAACAGTGGTGCAAGCTTTCAAATAGTAAGGGATAAACTCTATGGATGAAAAAGCACATGTAATTAAAATCTGGATCGCTTTTGTTGGAATGATTATATTTCTTGAATATGCACTAATTACAAGTTAGGAGGGATAAGGTGGAACATCCTTTAATCGCAAGAATTATGGATACTGGTTATCCAGTAATGAACCATTTAAGGAATGAAAACACTGTAGATGCTCTAGGGAATGATGTTTTCCCCGAAGATGAAATTTTAGTTCTAGAAGGTCAATTTTTCTTAGTTGATTCATTGAGTGAAGAATCGAAAGAAGTGTTGGAATTGTTGGGAGCAACTTATGAAGAAGCACAATAAAAAGAACCCATTGCAGTGGGTTCAAATAATTGATCGGTGAAATCAATTAAACTATGCCTTTATTATACTTCCCTAATGATGTAGGGGCAAGGGAGGAATTAAACAATGGCTAAAAGCACAATAGAAATGAGCCATCATGAATGGCTGCGAGAACGTACAAAGGGGATTGGTGGAAGTGATGCTTCCATTATCCTTGGATTAAACAAATACCTTACACCCTTTGAATTATGGCTAGAGAAAACAGGTCAATCAACTGTAGAAGATACAGCAGGGGAAGCTGCCTATTTTGGTAACTTACTAGAGGATATGGTGGCAAAGGAATTTGAGGTTCGGTCAGGCAAAAGAGTACGTAAAAACAACTTCATGTTACAGCATCCAGAACATCCTTTTATTATGGCTAACATCGACAGGAAGGTTGTTGGAGAAAATGCACTTCTAGAGTGTAAAACTGCCAGCATGTTTCTAGCTAAAGATTGGGATAGTGAGGAAATTCCAGAAGCCTACCTGGTACAAGTACAGCATTATCTAGGTGTAACTGGTTACGGAAAGGCATATATCGCTGTATTAATTGGCGGTCAAAAGTTTATCTGGAAAGAAATCGAACGTGATGAAGAATTGATTCAAATGATAATCGATGCTGAGGTTCATTTCTGGAATCACCATGTACTAGGGAATAATCCGCCAGCTTTAGATGGTTCGAGTGCTGCTGAGAAGTTTCTGAAAGAACGTTATGCCAAAACAGAAGAAGGAAAAACCATTGATCTTGGCTTTGATTATAAAGAAAAACTGGACAACCTATTGGAATTAAAAGCCAATATCAATCAATTACAAGAACTGCAAAAACAAACGGAAAATCAGATCAAAAAAGAGCTTGAAGATGCAGAAACAGGATTCGTTCAAAATTACCAAGTAGATTGGAAACCTGTGAAGCAAAACAGGGTCGATAGCAAGCTTTTAAAAAGTAAATACCCTGATATATATAACTCGGTATTAAAGACCACCACAAGTCGCAGATTTAATGTAAAGGAGATCGGATAATATGCCTAAATTCGTTGTAAGAGAAGTGAAAGAAATAATCAAGGAGTTTGAAATCACAGCTAACAACGCTGAACACGCAATTAAAATTTTTAATCGTCCTAGTTCTGAAGATAAGAATTATGAAGGTGACTTCGGTTCAATCGAAACTCATATTACTGCTAAAAGAAAGGTGTATGAATAATGGCTACAAATGACTCAGTTAAGAATCAGATCGCTAATAAAAATCAAGGGAGTAATCAGGTCAATCCTAATAATTTAGGACTGAAACAATTACTAAGTACACCAACAATGAGAAAGAAATTTGATGAAGTGCTTGATAAGAAAGCACCACAATTCATGTCATCATTATTAAACCTATATTCAAATGACTCTTATCTTCAAAAAGCTGAACCGATGTCAGTTGTAACAAGCGCATTGGTAGCAGCTACATTAGATTTACCTATCGATAAAAACTTAGGTTATGCCTGGATTGTTCCATACGGTGGAAAAGCGCAATTTCAGCTAGGTTATAAAGGTTATATACAGTTGGCTCTTAGAACGGGACAATATCGGAATATTAATGTGATCGAGGTTTATGAAGGGGAGCTAAAGTCTTTTAACCGTTTAACAGAAGAAATGGAGCTTGATTTTGAACAGAAACAATCGGACAAGGTAATTGGCTACACAGGATATTTTGAATTAATCAATGGATTTAGGAAGACGGTTTATTGGTCTAAAGAAGAAATAGAAAAACATAAGAAAAGGTTTAGCAAGTCAGATTTTGGCTGGAAGAAAGATTGGGATGCCATGGCAAAGAAAACGGTTATTAGGAACATGTTGAATAAATGGGGTATCCTCTCTATTGATATGCAGAAAGGCATTGTAGAGGACAATAAAGATCCTATCGAAAAAGCTAACGAATTTGATGAACAGGACATTATAGAGGCAGATTTTTCAGAGGTTAATGATGATCAAGAGATAGATTTTAGCGATGCACAATAAATCAAATGTGCGCCTGCCTGAATGGATATTCGAGCAGGCGCAAGATAAAGAAGAGATCAAACGTCTGGTATTAGATTATATGCGTAGATATCCAGATTATACCGTTTTGAAGGTATCAGGTAGGTTTGCGGTTTGTGAAATTAATAGATAAGTAATTTTAACAAGGAGAAGTGATCCAAAATGACTAAGGGGGCTTTCCAAGTCAGTAGGGAGATATTCGAAAATGAAATATGGTCAGATGTCGTGAAGTTCAGGATATTCTTTTACATTCTTGGGAAGGCAGTCTTCTCTCAAGACGGAATAGAACAAGCTGGAATTCATCTTGAGAGAGGGCAATATCTGCGGTCATTGAGGAACCTACAAGATGATTTATCCTACCGAGAAGGCAGAGGAAATGCTGTAAAAAAGTATCCTTTAACGACAATTCAAAGGAAGATTAAATCACTTGAAAAAGAAGAGAGAATAACAACGAAATCAACAGAATATGGAACACTCTTTACAGTCGTCAATTATGCACTGTATCAAGGTTTAGATAACTATAAAAAAGATTCAGTGGAACAGCGACGGAACAGTGATGGAACAGCAACGGAACAGCAACGGAACAATAATAAGAATGATAAAGAATGTAGTAAGAAAGAAAAGAAAGATAAAGAGAAACGTCACAAATATGAAATTTGCGACATGACTCTAGCAGAATTACTTCTCTCAAATATTAGAGAAAACAATCCTAACTATAAAAATCCTAACCTAGAAAAATGGGCAAGTGATATTCGTTTAATGCGTGAAAGAGACAATCGTACAGAAGACCAGATTGAATATTTAATCAAGTGGACGCAAAGTCATGATTTTTGGCAGGCAAATACACTGTCTCCTTCTAAATTAAGAGAGAAGTTTGACACGTTAATCATGCAAGTAAAACAAGAACGCAACAAAACAAAATCAAATGTCATTCAATTCAATAGAGAAGCTGAGGACGATGGCTATAATTACGGATTTTAGGAGGTAGCTATGGAACAGATTAGTTTAATGAAACCTAAAGAGCGCTTGATCATTACCTATGATTGTGAAGGATGCGGACGAACTGTCCAGAAGAAACAAATGCAGCTAACAGGCGGACCAGATAAAGGCGAATGGATAACGGTCAATGTCGGATGTAAATGTGAAGATATTCGATTAGCAGATCAAGAAAAGAAACGTGCCGAACGCTTGAAAACACAAAAGATGCTGAAATACTTCAATAACCATAGCCTGTTAAATCGACCATTACAAAAGGCTACATTTGAAAACTATGAACCTACTACTAACCAACTACAAGAAGCAAAACAAAAGGCAATAGATTATGTAGACAATTTTACAGGTAAAGAAAATCTATTATTTTCTGGAAGTTATGGAACTGGAAAAAGTCACTTGTCTGTATCGATAACCAAAGAATTGATGAAAAAAGGTTATACGTCTGTGTTTATATCAGTGCCAAAGCTACTAACTAAGATCAAGGATACTTACAACAATGATGGTCCGACAGAAGATGAATTATTAGGAATTATGAGCAGGGTAGATTTACTGGTTATTGATGATATTGGCGCTGAACACAAAACAGCGTGGTCAACACCAAAACTCTTTGAAATATTCGATGAACGATCTGGCAAAGCTACGATCTTCACAACTAACTTGAATAGCGAACAGTTAACGGAGTGGGTAGGAGAACGTAATTTCTCTCGCATGATGGAAGATACAAAGCCAATCAAAATGAACGGTAGAGATTACCGCAGGAAGGAGTTTTAATCTTGAATCACACAGAATGCGCCACATGTGGCAGAAAGCTAAAGGATAAAAAGAGCATTGAACGTGGTTATGGTCCTGTTTGTTATGAGAAACACTTAAATGCAATTGCCGATGAAGAATTTGAAAAGAATCAGGTAACGATTGATGAAGTGATGGGGGATGAAGCCTATGTTTGATACTGTAGAATGCCCATATTGCGACCATGATAACGACATGTCAGATGGATTAGTAGACTTGCCAAGTGATAACAAATTCGATCATGAATGTGTAAATTGTGGAGAAGAATTTGAGATAGAAGTCGAATTTGAGCCATCATATTCATCTTCCAAAATAGAGTATGTCAATTGTCAAAAGTGCAGAAGGGAAACTAGAGATCCTGCAAAAAAAGGAAGAACGTTTCCATGGCCAAAACAAATTGAGGAAACGGAATTATGTATATCCTGTTTTTTAATTGAGTTAGAAAAACAATATTCGAAGGAGGAAGAATCCCATGTGTAAAACCTGCAACAACACAGGCGGTCTAAGTATAGATAACGGCTACTATTTGGAATTTAGACCATGCCCAGACAGCCATTGTGACTTTGTTCGGGATGATAGCGACTTAGAACGGTTAAAAGCTAGATTGGAGCAATCAATGAGGGAATCGGCATGAATACAGCAAGCTTATCAAATGTACCTATTCTTCCAGAAAAAGGGCGGTTATGAATTTGTGCTGGAAGATTTAGAACTTGCTTTTCCTAAGCATCAACTCAAAGAAATTACTAAGCAATGGAACAATGGCAAGGACTTAGAGCAGATAGCTTTCAAGATTCGAAGGCATCCAGACGAAGTATTTCTGGCTCTATTCCATCAATCACGAAAAGGAAAAATTAGACGTCCGTTTGCTTATCGGATGAAGGGGGTTTAGTGATGATACCAGCAATAGCATTTAAGAACAAAAATAAAATAGATCGTTACTTGTCAAATGGACTAGATGCAGGTGACTGGTCAGACGAAGATTTAGAAGTAGCACATGAATCATTAGAGGATGCATTCTTGATTATTAGAGAAGATCATTCAGTGCCTACTGATGAAGATGTAGAAGCCCTTATAGAAGAATCTAAAGCATACAAAAAATTCATGATAGACAAATTTGGCGATAATCTAATAAGTTTCGATGTAGAAAAATGGTTGGAACATTATGAACCAGTATTAGTGGAGCTTACGGAAGAACAATACACAGCTTCGAAAGAATGGGATTAGGAGGTTCTATGATGGATAACAGAAAGATAGATCAATTAGTAGCTGAAAAGGTTATGGGGTGGGAAGTCATTGAGTATAAGAACATTAATACTACTGTAATTGATGATGGAGAGTTTCCTGTGGAAATAGAAGAATTCAAACCATCTGAACGAATAGAACATACTTGGGATGTTGTTGAGAAACTAAGCGAAAAGTGTGGTGTGGAAGTTTATCAGGAGTTAGGAGCTCCGCCGTATTGCAAAATAATTAGCGGTGCCGGCAAATGGATTGAATATGAAGCGCAAAACGATTCTGATACTGTTCCTGTAGTTATTTGCAAAGCAGCACTAAAAACAGTAGGTGTGGAGGTGTAGGGATGGAGCGATTGAAAGAAATCGAAGAAGACAAAGAATTGAAAGAGGTAGATGGATGATCGTAAAACCAAAGACATAAAAAAAGACTCCTAACCGAGTCTCTAACAAAAATAGAACAAACGTTCCCTTCTTGAATATAATAACACACCGAGAGGGGAAAAGAAATGACACTAGAATTGAACACACTTTATAACAGTGATTGCATCGAAGGAATGGAGAAACTAGAGGACAAATCTATTGATATGATCTTATGTGATCTTCCGTATGGAACAACGAATTGCAAATGGGACGAGATCATTCCCTTTGACCAGTTGTGGGAGCAATATAAACGAATTATTAAAGATAATGGAGCTATTGTATTAACAGCTAGTCAGCCTTTTACTACTAAGCTAATTTCGAGTAATATGAGCTGGTTTAGATATGAGTGGATCTGGAAGAAAGGGAGACACACAACGGGTTTTCAGAATGCTAAGCGTATGCCATTGAAAAATCATGAAAACATCTGCGTATTTTATAAAAAGCTACCAACGTATAATCCGCAGGGGATTATCCCTTTAGTGAAGGTAAGGAAATCTAGTAGAAGGAAAGGTGGCGATTTATTAGGAAAGGGTTTAACGAAGGAATATACCACTACTCATACAAATTATCCAAGATCCATTCTAGATTATTCTCGAGATAAAAAGACATTCCATCCAACGCAAAAGCCTCTAACTTTATTCGAGTATTTGATTAAGACTTATACGAACCGAGGAGATCTTGTTTTAGATAACTGCATGGGTTCTTGTACAACCGCGCTTGCTGCAGATAATACAAAACGGAAATGGATCGGATTTGAACTAGAACAAGAGTACTGCAACAAAGGAATAGAGCGGATTAATACTAATAGAGAACAATTAGGATTGTCGCAAGCCTCGGTGCGAACAATAAATGACTTATTAGAAGGGGGTTATGAAAATGATTCAACTAACCATACCAGGTAAGCCAGTTCCAGCTGTGAGAATGACTCAAAAGAGCATGTACAAAAATAAATACGCACAGCGCTATCTGCTCTATAAAAGGAAGGTTGGGTGGATTGCTAAGCAGCATATGAAAGGAAAGCCTATTGAGGGGCATGTGGGCGTTAAATTAACACATTATATACATGGAAATAGGGCTGACATAGACAACCTATTTAAAGGCGTAACAGATGCTCTAAATAAAATCGTATATAAAGATGATCGGCAGGTTAAACACATGGAATCACGAATCACTCCTTGCAAAAAAGAAGAACAACGGACCGAGATTGAAATCTATGAATTGGATTCATATGGAAATATAGCAAATTAAAACATATCTGCCGATTCTGGGCGTTTCATTACTAGATTTGTAGATTTATTCGTTTTAATAATAGAAACGCTCAGATTGGCTTTAAATTAAAATATCGAGTGGGGGGCGAAACATATGAGATTAAAAAACATTCCATTTAAAGAAGGAAAGCTCAATGTCGATATAGAAAATGAGGATATGCCTTTTGTTGTCGTATATTGTCAAGGAGAGGCGAAATTAACGTATTTACCTAACCATGGTGAGACGAAGGTTATCACGCATCAAGGGAGGGTGAAGCGTGTAAAGTTTGATGAGGGGGAAGAGTTTTGAGTTACGTAGAAATAACCGCTGGAATATCAGTAATCATTTCACTTGTACTAGCTGGATCTACTGTCGTTAAGAATCATCGAGACAATAAAAGGGCCTTAGAAACACAATTACCAATCTTTAAAATTGAAAAAGCTGAGACATTTGTATTAGGTAGGTATGATTTATTAATTAGAAATGTTAAAGATAATTTCTTTGTAATAAAAAATGTTTCTGCAGATGATAATAGAGTTACCTGTGAGTATGCAGGAGTCTTTGAAATACAATATAATCAGGTCGGCCAAGGATCGTCTCCTAGTCAATTGTATAAGGGTCATAACATCGTGATTGACATAAATTCTATTGAAGATTTTGAGGTTAGTTTTAATATTGAAGGTGTAACAATTTCAGGTAGAAAATTTACTGTTCAAACCCCAAAAATAAAGTTTAAGAATAAAAAAATACAGAATGTTTCATTGCAAGATAGATATCTCGAAGTGATAAAAAAATAAGTTCTACCAGCTAACTGGAGGACACTGAATGACAGCAATAAGCTGCCGTTTGGTGTCCTTTTTATTTTGAGGGAGGAATCGAGATGGTATTAGCATTTCAAATCATTGGATTAATCATTATTTTATTTTCGTGGATCATCGCTTGTTATGAAACGGATAAGAAAAGACAAGAGAATATGGCATTTATTACCGCAATTGCTATGGCTCTAATTTTCTCAAGTTTGGTGTGGCTGTAATGTTTCAATGGGAAATCAGCAAGTACAGAAAAGATAAACGAGTGGGCGCTTTATTCTCCTGTGAAACGGAGCGAATATGTTAAATATCTTTTTAATGTGGGGGTTGGGTTTAATGAACAAAAAAGAGATTGGAAATACATTAAGAGATTATAAATGGATGATAAATGAGATTAAAAGACAGCGCGAGTTCTTGAAGGATGCAGGAACTAACTTAGTAGCTCAATCAGGTATTGAATCAGCTATGCCAAAAGCTCAAGGTGGTACCAGTGATCCTGTTGCTCGTGAAGTTGTTCGTAGAGATAAAAAATACACATGGATTAATCGTTTAGAAAGAAAAGTAACATACATTCAAGAACGTATACCAGCTATATCAAATGAACGGGAACTAGTTGTATTAGAGTGTTTATTAGATGGCATGAGTATGAGAGCAATTAGTAATCACATGGGTTTATCTGAAAGGCACATATTTAGGATAAGGGATGCAATCGTGTCACAGATGGCAGACATGTCATACTTGTCGCACATAATGACAGAAGAAAAACGCTGTGTGTAAAATGGATGGCAGGACGGGCAGGAAAAATCTTCCGTCCAAAACACTATTTATAGTCCGTTCAGGCATAGGTCATTATCGCATGACATGAAATAACAATCCTGTTGGATTTGTTGCCTTGTCGATAACCTAGGGTCGATGGGGAATTATTTACGATATATTGTACTAGGTATGTAAATAATGCACCTGAGTTCAATTGGCTTGGGTGCTATTATCTATTTGTAGGGGCCTATAATTAATATAAAAATTTTAATACACTGATCGAGTAAAAGAAAAAATTACAATAAATACAAAAATTATACAAAAAAAGAAGGATTTAGTAAAAAAAGATAGAATTATATATATGATAGCTATCAAGAATACAAAAAAGGAGATGTTATTATGTTTAAAAAGGTTGCGTCCGTAATCTTGTCATTGGTTATGGTCATTTCGTTTGTAACGCCGAGTTTACATGCGTCTGCAAATGAAAGCCAAGAATTAGGTGTAACTAAGAAAGAGGTAGAAAATACGGGGATTTTGGTTGATTCTATTAACGAGTTAGATCAAAAATTGGATATGGAAAATCTATCATCGAATTCTCAAGGAGAAATAAATAAACTAAGTAAAGAAGCAAGGGAACTGTATAATGCTATTGTGAGTTATGAAGATCAAAAATCTACTCCTTTAACAGGAGATGACACTTTAACAGTGTTAAGTAGTCATATGAATAAATTGAATAGTGGAATTAACAAAATTGAAGAACCTACTATAAAGCCAATGGGTGTTATAAATTATAAAGAATATAAAATTAGTAATTCCAAAATACAGAAACTAGTTAAAGCAGCAGGATTAAATGGTGGATTTTGGGCTACTGCTACAGCTATAGCTAAGGTTTTTGGTAAAAGCCCAACTGCTTTAACATTAATGCTAGGAGCAGTACCAATGTTAGGTGTATCAGGACTAAATATGTGTAATTCTAAAAACAAAGGTGTTATCATTACAAAAATAGGGTCAGGGGCTACAAATTCTTACTCTTGTAGATCTCAATAATAAAAACAGTGTGAGCTAGTCAAAAAGCTCACACTGTTTTTATTTATTTCTTACTTGTTTTGATATGAATTCACTAGCAAAAAAAACTATTAAACCCGTTATTAACAACAAAAAGGAATTTATTTCTATACTCTTGTTGAATAAATCAAGAATACTATTTATTAATAAAAATCCTGACCAATAAATAAATGAACAATAAAAAGCAATATTTATACTTGTTTTATCTGCATTTTTGCTTGATTTAAAAAACAACAAAACTTCCCCTTTCAGTGATGTATTTTTAATGTTGTATACAGCGTAGCATTAATTATAACATTTTTAAAACTTGTTTTTTGAGTGTACAGGCATTAATCCAAAAAATTTACGAAAGGTTAAAAACCATACATGCAACAGGCTTATTCAATTACATTATATTACTACAAGGGGGTAGGGTGATGACATAAATGGGTAAATTAACTACAAAACAAGAGTTATTCTGTCAGGAATACATTGTTGATCTAAACGCTACTCAGGCAGCTATTAGAGCAGGTTATAGTGAAAAAACAGCTAGGCAGACAGCTGCAAGATTGTTAACAAAAGCTAACATTTCCGCGCGTGTAAAAGAATTAAAAGATAAGCGTGCTGAGAAATTAGAACTTGATGCCTATTGGGTATTGAAGCGACTAAAAGATATTTCAGATCGTTCTATGCAGGCTGAACCAGTAGAAGAATGGGATCAGAGTATAGGGGAAATGGTTTCAACTGGTGAATATCAATTCGATAGTAACGGAGCTAATAAAGCCACAGAATTGATTGGTAAGCATATTGGTATGTTTGATCCTAAATTAAAATTACAGCTTGAAGCACTTCAAATAAAGAATGAGAAAATCAAGAAAGAAACAGAATTCATTGAAGAGCGCACCAAGCTTATTAAAGGACAATCCAAGGATACTAGCTTGTTAGATGTACTTATCGATACGGTGAAGAATGATGAATAAAAATATAACAAATATTTTGAAGTATCTCCGACGATGCGGCAAAATGGCATTAGAGGTGTACTTATGGAGAAGTGGGTGAATTTAAAATACGAAGGTTACGAACGGTATCAAATAAGCAATTTTGGCAGTGTTATAGGCATGAAGGGGAGAATGAAGAGCAGAGCAAATGCTAGAGGATATTTCATCATTGGATTAAGGAAACCAAATGACAGAAAGCAAAGAATGTTCTCCATCCATAGATTGGTCGCAGAACACTTAATTGATAATCCATATGGAAAGAATTATGTTAATCACATCGATGGAGACAAGAGCAATAATACAGTCGATAATCTTGAATGGGTTACACAATCAGAAAACCAAATACATGCCTATACAACTAATTTACTAGTTAAAACTCCTGAACAAGTTGAAAGAATGAAATATTACGCTAAAAAGAAGCGCAGACCCATAAGGGTAGTCAATAAAAAACTTGGTATTGATAAGACTTTTGAAAGCATTAAAGATGCAAGTGAGCATATAGAGTGTAACGAAAAAACATTAAGAAACACTCTCAAAGGTAGAAATAAATCACGATTGGGTTATGAAGTGTTTTACTTAGATGAATCCTAGGGGGGTGGTTTTTGGGTGTCTAGAAAAATAAAACTATCTGATAAACAAAGGGCGCTTGTTAAAGCGCCTTTTAATGTTGGTCTTGAGGTTCAAGAGGGGACACCTCGATAACCGTTCTGGAAAGACAACAGGCGTGCACTTTCGTTTAGCTTATCTTTACACAATTTCAAGAGACTCCAACCATTTAGTGAGTGCTTACAACCAAGAACAGGCTTTCCGATTATTCATCGATGGTGATGGAACAGGGTTAATGCACATCTTTGGTGATCTTGCTCAAATTAAGCATGATGAGCATGGAGATCATTTAGAGATCCACACACCTAAAGGAATTAAAAAGATTTATTACAAAGGTGGAGCAAAAGCAAATAGTGTTGGAGCTATCACTGGTATGTCATTAGGAAGTGTAGCATTTGGTGAGATTAATTTGCTGCATATGTCGTTTATACAAGAATGCTTTAGGAGAACCATGGCAGCACAAGACCGATACCATATTGCAGACCTGAACCCACCTGCACCTAATCATCCAGTCATAACAGATGTATTTGAGGTACAAAATACACGATGGACTCATTGGACCATACAAGATAATCCGATTATTAGCGAAGAACGAAAAAAGGAAATCTATGAAACGCTTATAAAGAATCCATATTTGCTTGATCGTGATTGGTATGGAAAACGAGTAATGCCAGAGGGCGTTATTTATTCCATGTTCAATACAGAAGCGAATCAGATTCCAGCTTTATTAGGGAAGCCATATGAAATGTACTTTGTTGCTGATGGCGGTCAATCTGATGCTACTTCATGTAGCTGTAATATCGTTACATTTTATGATGGTAAATTCAGACTGAATCGAGTAGCTAACTATTACCATAGTGGTGCTGAGACAGGTCAAATAAAGGCTATGAGTACATACGCCAAAGAGATTAAAGAATTTATTAATTGGTGTGTTGAAAAGTTTGAAATGAGATTCACAGATGTATTTGTGGATCCTGCCTGTAAATCATTAAGAGAGGAACTTCATAAGATTCAAATTGATACAACTAGAGCAGATAACAATGCTTCAGATGCGAAGAAACAAGGTGGCGGTATTGAGGTTGGTATCGAACGTTTTCAAAACTCTATAACTAACGAGCAATTCTTTTTAGTCGAAAATGATACGTATGATCATTATGACTTTATCAAAGAAATTGGAATGTATGTACGTGATGACAATGGCAATCCAATAGATGACTGGAACCATGCGATGGATGAAGCTAGATATGCTAACAATCACTTTTATAAAAATTATGTACTGTAGGTGGTGAGGCGATGTTCAGACGTTTAATAAATGCTGTGAAAGGAGGGCTTTATCGATTGGGGATAATTAAAGGGATTGAGAAAATAAGCAGTCATAAAAAGATATCTATTAACCAAGAATTGTACAACAATATAGATATTTGGAAGGCGCTGTATAAAGGGTATTATTCGGAATGGCATGATATTGAATATCAAACCATTAGCGGTAAGAAAAGCAGGAAAATGGATACCTTAATGATGGCAAAAACGGCAGCCGCAGAAATGGCCAGCCTAGTATTTAATGAAAAGTGCGCTATTAGTATTGGAGACGGTAAAAATAAGACTTCTGAATTTATTGAAGAAGTATTTAAAAAGAACAAGTTTTATAAAAAGTTTCAAGATCATTTAGAGTATGATTTTGCCCTTGGCGGTATGGTCATTAAGCCATATGTTAAGGAAGGCAAGATCATGCTCTCTTTTGTTAGTGCGGATTGTTTCGTTCCTATATCTTGGCATAACGATACTATAACCGAAGGCGTTTTTGTTAGTGAATACAAGAAAGACAACAAAAAATATACACATCTAGAATGGCATACTTGGGAAGGCAATACGTACTACATTACCAATGAATTATATGAATCAAATGGTAATGAATTAGGCGTGAAAGTCTCTTTGTCTATCCTATTCCCAGACTTACAAGAAATAGTAGCTATAAATAATTTAAAGAAATCCTTGTTCACATACTTTAAGCCGAACACTGCAAACAACATTGATATTCAATCACCATTAGGAATCTCTATTTATGCTAACGCCTTAGATACCATGAAGGCTATTGATACCGCATTTGATAGCTTCCATCGAGAATTTAGGCTTGGTAAAAAAAGAATTATTGTTCCTTCTAACATGGTAAAGACAGTAATAGATCCACAAACACAGGAAGTGCATCGCTATTTTGATGATACAGATGAAACATATGAAGCTATGAAATTTCCTGATGAGGGTGAACCTAAGGATATTAACGTTGAATTACGTGTAGATGAACATATATCAGGCATCAATGCCTTATTAAATCTATTCGCTATGCAAACCGGGTTTTCTGCTGGCACATTCTCTTTTGATGGCCAAAGTGTTAAGACAGCTACCGAGGTGATCAGTGAGAACAGCAAGACATTCAAGTCTAAAAAATCTCATGAAACGATTATCGAAGAAGGTTTACAAGAGTTAATTCAATCTATTGTCGATGTAGCTAAACTTTACGGATTATTTAAAGGGGATAAGGAACAAGAAGTAACTGTAACCTTTGATGATTCTATTGTAGAAGATAATGCAGCAGAACAGACAAGACAAATACAACTGGTTAATAACAAATTACAATCAAAAAAGCGTGCCATCATGGAGATACATGGCATGACAGATAAAGAAGCTCTTGAACTGATAAATGAGATTAACGAGGAAAATAAAACGGCCAACGCTGAAGATATTGATTTCTTTGGTACTGGTGGAAGTAAGTAATGGATAAACGTAAGCTACAGAAACTATCTAAGCCAGTCACAGACGTTTATTTATCTATTGAGGAACAAATACTCTTGAACATAGCGAAACGACTTAAAAAGCATGATTCTTTGCTTGATAAGGATATCGAATCATGGCAATTGAAAGCACTAAATGAAATAGAATCCTTAAATAAGCAAAACATAGAGCTTTTAACGAAGCATTCAGGAAAAACTAGTGAAGAGATCATCAAAGCATTAGAAAAAGCTGGTTACGGTTCTTTGTTGGAAATGGAATCTATGCTAGAAGATGGAGCGAAAAAAGGGAAACTCAATCATGCACCACCTATGAAATCAAGCGAATCTTTGCTTCAAATATTAGAACAATATGAAAGGCAAGCGAAGAATAGTTTTAATCTAGTTAATTCAACGATGATAGATCAATCAAGAATAATATATTTAGATATTATTAATCAAACTACAGGCGAAGTTTTGGCAGGTGTAACTACAGCTCAACAGGCATTAAGAAAAACAGCTAGTAAATGGGCTGAACAAGGTGTTCCAGCGTTAATTGATAAAAAGGGGCGGCAATGGTCTACAGAAGCTTATACAAGTATGGTCATGCGCTCTACAAGCAATGATGTAGCCAATGGAATGCAAGATACTAGATTCGATGAATATGGTGTTGATTTGGTTGAGGTTAGTTCTCATGCAGGAGCTAGACCATTATGCGCACCATATCAAGGACGTATTTTTAGTAGAAGTGGAAAAAGTGAAAAATATCCACCTTTATCAGATACTAGCATGGGTGAACCTGCTGGGTTATTTGGTGTTAATTGTGGTCATGTTAAGTATCCTTATTTTGAAGGGATGAAAAAGACGTATCATCCTTATGATCAGGAAACTAACGATAAGCAATATGAAAACAGTCAAAAGCAACGATATCTAGAAAGGCGAATTCGCGCTGCTAAACGTGAGGAAAACATGATGAAAGAATTAGGAGATACAGAAGGCGCTGAAATAGCGCATAGAAAGGTACTAGATAGACAAGCCAATCAAAGGCAGTTTATTAAAGATACAGGACGTACCAGAAGGTATGACAGAGAGCAGGTGAGATAATGGGTAAGAAGAAAGAAAAAGAACTGGAAGAAAAAGTAGCGCAGCTAGAAAATATGGTTCTCAAATTAGCTAAGAAAGTGTATGACTTAGAGAACAAAGATAAAGAATCTCAGTATTTTGGATAAACACGACCTAAGCATGTCGTTATAAAAGGCTTTTTTATTATGCCCATTTTAAAGGCTTGGGGTAGAACTAAGCGTATTCCTTTGCGTGGAGGGTTACACGTCAAAAAAACTAATAAGGAGCGATATAGATGGATTTACAAGAATTATTAGGTGAAGAGCTTTACAACCAAGTCGTTGAAAAAGCAGGTGATAACAAAATAGCTGTTGTATCTGATGGAAGCTATATTCCAAAAGAGAAGTTTAATGCAGTTAACACAGAGAAGAATGATTACAAGCAACAAATTGCGGATCGTGATGAACAACTAAATGAACTAAGCAAAAAAGCAAAAGGTAATGAAGAATTGCAGCAAGAGATTGATCAACTTAAAGAGCAAAATGAAACAACCAAGAACGACTATGAAACTAAACTTCAACAAAAGGAATTTGACCACAAGCTAGAGAGTACTTTATCTGGTGCTAAGGCAAAAAATACGAAAGCACTAAAGGCTTTGTTAGATATGGATACAATCAAGCTAGATGGAGATACGTTGAAAGGTCTAGACACTCAACTTGAAGGTTTGAAAGAAAGTGATCCATACCTTTTCGAAGAAGATCAACCAGAAGGTGGAGGCAAGCCTTCTTTTACAACTGGGCAACATCAACAACAAGGCAATTTAGATGCCTTTGCACAAACATTATTAGGAAAATAGGAGATGATTATAAATGGCAAATGCTATCAACTTTGCAGAAAAGTATCAAACGGAATTAGACCAAGTCATTAAGCAAGCTACACTTACAAACGACCTTGAAACGCCAAATGTAAACTGGATGGGGGCAAGAACCTTTCATGTGCCTTCTCTAGCTGTTTCTGGTTATAAACAACACAGCCGTAATGGTGGGTATAATCGTGGTTCTGTAGATGTAACTCACGAACCATATACCCTGCAATTTGATCGGGATGTTGAGTTCTTTGTCGATAAAATGGACGTAGATGAATCTAATCAGTCAGCAAGCGCAGCAAACGTTACTAGAGTATTTCTAAATGAAAATGCTGGTCCTGAAATTGATGCCTACCGTTTTTCTAAATTAGCAGCAAAAGCGCAAGAAGTTGGACAGGCTACACCAGAAAACGTAACCGATGGCACACCACAGGATGTAGTAGATCGTTTGCGTGCAGATATTAAAAAAGTGCGTAAATATGGAACTGCTAACCTTAAAGTCTATGTATCTACAGATGTCATGGATGCAGTAGAAGCTTATAAAGAGAATAAAGGTACATTCTCATTACAGAATGAAAATACAATCATTGAAACAAGAGTAACTACTCTTAATGGCGCAAGGCTTATAGAGGTATTCGATGTAGATCGTTTCCAAACAGCATTTAATTTTACAGACGGTTTTGTTCCAGCTACAGATGCACAGCAATTAAACTGGATAATTGTTTATCGTGGTGCTGTTGTTGCAAAAGCAAAACTAAATTCTGTTTACCTATTCCAACCAGGGCAACATACAGAGGGGGATGGATACCTATACCAAAACCGTTTGTATCATGATTTGTTCGTAATGAAAAACCAAGCAAAAGGTTTGGTTGTATCTAATAAAGCACCAGCATCTGGGGCATAATGAGGGAGGAAATAAAATGATTTTACGTAAAGAAAATGTTGTTTTAAAAGAGACAGATAACGGAAAAATTAAAGAACTCAAAGCAATGGGCTATGAAGAAGCTGACGAAAAAGGAAAGGTTATTGAAGATAACAAGGGAAAAACTGTTGCTGAATCCACTCATAAAAAAGTATTAAAAGAAAATAAAGAATTAAAAGAAGAAGTAAAAGCACTTAATGAAGATAATGCAGCATTGAAAAAAGAGCTAGAAGAAGCACAAAAGGCATCCTCTGATAAATAAGGGGGTGCTTTTATGTATATCGATAGAGAGTACTATCTAAACGAATATGAAGGTGTTCCCATGGAAGATGAACAAGAGCTTAATCGATGTATTAAGCGTGCTAGTGAAGAAATGGATAGACTCAGTAATTTTTCAATTGTTCAAAGTAAGTTAATCGATTTCCAACAGAACATGCTGAAACAGGCAACGGCTATCATGACAGAGCATTTTGTGATGAATGGAGGCTATCAAGCTACGAAACAATTAGATCAAACACAAAGCGTTAATATAGGCTCATTTAGTTACAGTTCCAATTCGTCTGCTGCTAACGAAATACCGAACAATGTTGTTCAATATCTAGCACATGCAGGATTGCTTTATAGTGGGATAGGTGCTTTTCATGGTTATTAAGCCTATTCCTAAAAATCTTTTAGTGCATTCAATTAAATATCAGCCTTTAATTGGCAATGATGGTTGGAACAATGAATACGGTGAGGAAATAATCATTAACCATGTACGTGTTGTTCCTATAACCTCTATGAATAGAAGCTCTAATAGTGAAGGGGAACAAGCAAATCATACGGTTATTATAGATCGTGTGAATTCGTCCTATTTTCCTGATGATGCTAAAGCTGGGGATAGAATTTCATTTCGGGGAACTGGTAGAGAAGCAACACTGGTAAAGTATCCAAGTGCTTTAGATGCAGAGCCTCATCATCTAGAAGTAGAGGTGATCTAGATGTTTAATGTCAAAGTTGATTTCAGTAAAGCTAGTGTTACAAAAAAAGTAGTGGGAGCTATTGGCTTTGGACAATATATTCTAGATGATTTAGTTTTGAAAGGGAGTAATTACTACATCCCTAAAGATCAAAGTTATTTAGAAGAAAGCGGACTTGCTCATTCTAAAATAGGTGAAGGGGAAGTCGCTTGGTCAACACCATATGCAAGAAAGTTGTATTACAATCCACAATATAACTTTAGTAAAGACCAAAATCCTCATGCAAGCGGACTATGGTTTGAAGAAGCAAAAGCACAACATTTACAACAGTGGCTAGATGATGCAGAAAAAGCAACAAAATCAAAAATATAGGAGGTGTAAGCAATGGATTTTTTACATGCATTAAAATCATTTACTGAGACATTGTCATTTACGCCTCCTACTATCGGTATTGGTATGTACAACCAAGACGGTAACAGCATAGCTATACGACCATCGCCAGCTAATATAAACGAAAGATACATGGAAGAGGGTTTAATTTACCCTTTTAGCTTTCAGTTATTAGTACATCATCAAGATAACTTAGAAGGTTATGACATGATTAATCGGTTAATGAGCGAATATGAAAACCTATCGAATGGAGCTATCACAAGTCGTGATGGCTCTTTTCATTTGGTTTCATTTCAATGTACAACAACACCTAATTTTGTACAGAAAACAAGTTACGGTGTTCTTTGGACTGCCTTATTTGAGGCAGAATTATATGTTTAAGGAGGATGTATATGTCTAAAGGATTTTTATTAAATTCAAAATACATGATGGAAATAAATGTAACGCCTAATGAAGAAACGGAAACATGGGAAAGATTAGCAAAAGGCATTACTAGTATGGAGCCAGATCCAAACGAAGAGACTTCCCAGGATAATTATTATGATGGGGATGGTTACGGAGAAACGGATGTTATTGGTGCCCAACTCATTAGTTCATTTTCAGGTCATCGCTATTATGGTGATCCAGCGCAAGACTATATCTATTCGAAGGTGCTTGAACTAGGACCATCAAGACGTACCGATTACCGTTTAACGTTACCAGATGGATCCACTTTCGAAGGACCATGCACCATAGCAAATATTGTTGGACCTGGTGGGGATGCCATGGCAAAAGGTGAGATTTCATTCGAGATACATTTTGCTGGTAAACCACAATACACAGCGCCTACTCCCTAAGGCGCCCACTAGCCTTGTCGCTTCCAATGAAACAGATACAAGTGTTGATCTGAATTGGAATGTCGCTGAGGGTGCTAGTGGGTATAACGTATATCAAGATGGCGCAAAAATTGACACTGTAACCACAAATAGCTATTCGGTATCTGGGCTAACAACAGCTACCAACTATGAATTTTATGTAACAGCAATAAATGATAAATATGGTACTGAATCTGATCCATCAGATATTGTAAATGTAACTACATTATAAGAGTAGCCAAATGGCTGCTCTTTTTCTATGGGAGGAATTTAGATGAAGGAAATAGGTATTCAAAGAGCGATAGAAGAAGTTTCAATTGATGGAACAGTGTATGAAATAGATACCTCAGATGATAAACGAAAGAAGTATGCGGAATTAGCTTCCAGATTAAATGAATTAGGCGATGAAATAGAAGCACAAGCAAAGCAAAATGATGAAAAAGTGCTGGTAAAAGCATTAGAAAAGGCAAAAGAAGAAACAAAACTAATTACAAACGAGGTTATTGGAGAAGGTGCTTTTGAAGAAATATATCCAAAAACCAATAATTCCACAGAGCATACGATTGGTGTAGTCTCTGATGTTCTGCATTATATCAAGGAAAGGCAAGACGAACGACAAAAACAGCATTTTGAGAAAAAGCGCTCTAAATACATCAAAAAGAAGAAGTAAGAACCTATGTTTTTAACGGGGAAATTAAAAGATACATGTACTTATCAAGGTATACAACTGGAATTAGATTTAACTTTCGATAACATTCTTTTTTTCTTAGAAATGCTGAAAGATAAAGAGCTACACATTATAGAAAAGATTCTAATAGGACTAGAGATGCTTATTGAAAACTTTGAAGATATAGAGAACCTAGCTTTAGAGGAAAAAATTGATTTATATATATTTATTTTAGAAAATGAGCTTGGTTTTGTAAGGAAAGATCAAAATGATCAAGAAAATCAGGGCTTGAAGGATGATACGCAAGAACAAGAGGAACAAGAAGATAAAGACTATGATTTTAATGTTGACGGGGAGCGTATTTACGCTTCTTTTTTAATGGATTATGGCATTGATCTACTAGAACAACAAGGAAAGATGCATTGGAAAAAATTTATGTCTTTATTTAGTGGATTAAGTGAGAAAACGCCATTCATGCAAGTTGTTCAAATAAGAACAATGGAAGTTCCTTCTCCTAATAAAAATAACCAGAAAGAGCGTAATAAAATTTTAAGTCTTAAGCGAAAATATGCTCTTGATGAAAATGGCGGGAAGACAGCAGATGAAGCGTTTGAGGATATAATTACAGCCTTCGGAGGAAAGGCAGGTGGTAAATAAATGGCAGACGGTTCTATTACAATAGATACGAAAATAGACCAAAAGGGCGCTGAACAAGGGGTTGGCACGCTACAAAAAAACCTGAATGGTACTGCAAAGAAGATGAAAAAAGTTGGCGGACAAATGTCGAAGTACGTTACTGCGCCAATGGCAGCATTAGGAACAGCTTCTATTGTAGCAGCTGACACAGTAGACAAAGCGTATAACAATATTATCGTTGGTACAGGTGCGACAGGTGACAAATTAGATAGTCTTAAATCTAGTTTTGATAATGTCTTTAAAAATGTGCCTAATAGTGCGGATGAGGTTTCTAATGCTATCTCTAACTTAAATACATTAACAGGTGCAACAGGTCCAGTATTGGAGGATTTAACCAAAAATGTATTAGATGCTTCAAGAACGCTAGGTGAAGACGGGGTCGCTAACTCGGAAGCCTTTGGTCAAGCAATGGGGCAATGGCAAATACCTGCTGACCAAGGTGTAACAAAGCTAGATGAGTTATATCAAATGACTAAAGACTATGGAGTTGGTCTAGATCAGATAACTGGTCACTTAAATACTTATGGATCTGTATTACAGAATGCAGGCTTCAACATGACGGAATCAGCAGATTTAATGGCAAGATTAGAAGCTAAAGGTATTTCTGTTTCTAGAGTTATGCCAGGTTTAAATAAGGCTTTTAGAAACTGGGCAGATGAAGGTAAAAACTCTAGGGAGGAATTTGAAAAAGTAGCAAATAAAATGAGAGATGCTGAAACAGAAACAGAAGCATTAAAAATAGCTACAGAAGCATTTGGTGCTGAAGGTGCGCAAAGAATGACCACAGCTATTCGAAATGGAGCGATACCTGCATTAGATGAATTAGGAGAAGGTTTTGATGATACGAAAGGTGGTATACAGGAAACTTCTGACCAGACTAAGACTATCGGAGAGCGATTTCAAGAATTAAAAAACAGAATCACTTCCGATATGGCACCATTAGGACAAATATTTTTAGATTTAGCAGAGCGTTGGTTACCTCCTATCATCGATGGAGTAACGAAACTCGCATCCTGGTTTAATAACTTATCACCAACAACTCAAAAACTAGTAGTAGTATTAGGAGCAGTGGCTGCGGCTATTGGTCCTCTTTTATTAGTGCTTGGTAGTTTAATGTCTGCCCTTCCAGCAATTATTCCAATGATTAAAGGAGTAGGTGCAGCATTTCGTTTTATGACAGGTCCAGTAGGATTAATTATAAATCTAGTAGCATTATTAGCTATATTTGTGGTTACCCATTGGGAACAAATAAAAGCAGTAACGATTACAGTTTTCACAGCCATATGGGGCTTCTTACAATCTACATGGAACGTCATTGTCGAGGTAGTAAAGATAGCCGTTCAAGGCATATGGGGTACGATACAAGCCATTTGGACCATGATCAAAACAATTACTGTTACTATATTTACAGGTATCTGGACATTCCTGCAAGCAACTTGGAATGTAATTTGGACAGTAATTAAAACTGTAGCACAGGGAATCTGGGGAACGATTAAAGCAGTTTGGAATATGATCAAGACTACTACACAAGCTGTATGGAATGCTATAAAAACAGTCATTTCAACGGTGTGGAATATAATCAAATCAATTGTTCAAGGTGCAATAAACGTTGTGAAAACAGTTATAACAACCGTATGGAATACTATTAAGGCAGTCACAACAACCGTATGGAACACGATTAAAAAAATAATATCTACGGTCTGGAATACCATTAAAACCATCGTATCACGAGCGATTAATGGCGTTAAAAGCACGATATCATCGGTTTGGAATATTATTAAAAGCATTACTTCTTCTGTATGGAATGGAATTAAAGATACAGTGGGAGGATTTATCGATACTATCTGGGGCACAGTTAAAAGAGTATTTGGTAAAATTAAAGACTTTATTGGTGATGCTTGGGATGGAGTTAAAAGTGGTACTGATGACGTTTGGGATGGAATAACTGGATCCGTAAAAGGTGCGATTAATGGTGTAATAGGAGCCATTAACGGAATGATTGACGCATTGAACGGATTAAGTATTAAGCTTCCGAAAATACCAGATTGGGTACCAGGATTAGGAGGAAAAGGTGGAGGTTCTATCAGCTTCCCTAATATACCTAATATCCCTTCTCTTGATGTAGGTACTAACTTTGTTGCCAAAGATGGACTTGCTATGATTCATAAAGGTGAAGCTGTTGTACCAAAAGAATATAATCCAGCCCTTGGAAATGGTAAAGGTAATGAAAATAAACAGCCAGTAATTATTAATCTACGTTTAGGAGCAAGTAACTTCAGTTCATTTGTTGATGATATCACTAGAAATCAGGATAGAAAGAGATCGACTCTAAAAAGGTTCAGGGGGTGACATCTTGTTATTTAATGATATAGACCTTTCTCCATATCTAAGAATAAAGAAAATAACTGGTAGAGGAATGACAAATAGAGAATTATCATTATTAGAGGTTCCAGGCATGTCGGGCGCTCATTTAGAAAGAATAAACTTACCGCCAAGACCGTTAGGGATTGAAGCTAATATCAAGGCAATGAATCGCCAAGAATTAAGAAATAAAATAGATGAGTTAAACGGAATACTGTCTGTCAGTGAACCAGTTTCTATAATTTTCCCTGATGAACCTAATGTTGTTTATTATGGTATTCCCGAACAGGCAGGTGAAGATGATGAATTTCCTTTCATGCATCAAGGGCAGCTTACTATTATTTGCCCAGATCCATATAAATATGAGAAAGAAAAAACAATGGAATTTGGCTCAGATGCAGGAATAGTCACAAATGAAGGTACAACCGAAGTAGAGCCGATTTTTGAATTGGAAGTAACTAAAAAGGTCCCATTTGCCTTGATTCAGAACCAACACGAAGAATATATGTTGATTGGTACACCTGTGGATGTAACAAGCGAGGTTGTAGATGCAAGAACGTTGCTTTTAGAGGAACGGGGACAGACGTTAGATACATGGGATTCCTCACCAATTTCTCTTGATAATGGATATGTAGACGGAACCTTTGGAACGGATAACGATGGAATTACTGTTCCTAGTTATGGCCCAGATACTACGGATCCTGATTGGCATGGTCCTGCATTAATAAAAGAAGTACCTGTGGCGCAAGATTTTGAAGTAGAAGCAATGGTGCAAGGTCGTACTACAGAAACATCACAGACATTTAGAATTGAGTTTTCTTTATTCGATGAAAATATGAATCAACTGGGAAAGTTGGCTATCAAAGATGACAGTTTAGGAATTCATAGAAAGAAAGGCGAAGGGCGTATAGGTCCTTATGTTGGAGCAAATGAAAATTATATGATTAGTTCCCAAAATTATAGTTATGATCAAGATTACTTTTACGGAATGTTGCGTTTGAAAAGAGTTGGGAAGGAATTCACCTTTTATATTACAAGAGTTAACAACAGTAACAAACACGTACAAACGCTCTCCCGTAGATTCATAAATAATCTAGGTGACTATCTAGGGAAATTAAAATACATTCAAATTCACATCGGAAAATTTGCAGATACAGACCGCGCTTATGCGCCTAAAATTGATCATATTAAAGTATTTCAATTGGCACAAGTAACCGTAGATCAAACGCCATATATAGCTAATGTCGGTGATCGAATAATATTTGATCATGTAAACGAAGAAATATTAATCAATGGCGAAGATAGAAAGGACCTAAAAGATTTTGGAGGTCTTTTTTTTACGTTAAAAAAAGGCGAGAATCAATTAATCACCCATCCAGCAAATAGCTTTCAAACAACAGTAAAATACAGACCGAAAAAAAGGTAGAAGGTGAAATCATGATCCATATCACAGACGGACAATCTGATAATATATTAGACTTTATATCCATTAAAAACATCATAGACAATAATCATAGACAGTCATTAAAAGATAATTTGGAGACATTCGAATTTGTCACCTTTGCAGATAAATCCTTTTCTGAGTACTTAGGTAAAAACAATAGAGTAATTGTTCCTGCTGAAGATAAAGGCTATCAGGAATTTGTGATAGAGGAATCTGGGAAGACACACGAAGATAGTTTAGAAGCCCAAGTATTTGCATCTGCAAGTTATCTTTTGCTTAAAAAAGCTAAAGTCATAGATCCGCAAACATTTGCTGAACAGACAGCAACTACATTAGTAAGCCATGCCACAAACGGCACAGAATGGCGCCCAGGCATTATTGAAGGCAGCGGCATACGGACCATGCATATCGAAAAGCATACCAATCCTTATGCCTTCTTAAAACGGATTGCTACAGAATTCGGCTTAGAATTACGCTTCCGAGTAGAAACAAATGGAAACAAAGTCACTGGTAGATATGTAGATTTGGTTGAACAAATTGGACAGTGGCGAGGTCGGGAAGTTAAGTTAGGTAAGGATTTACTTAGCCTCAAACGTGTGGAAAAAACAGATAACATCTTCACAGCATTAAAGGGTCTGGGTCCTGATAGGGATGATGGTACTAGATTAGAAGTCATTGTCGAGGATAAGGAAGCCTTGCAGCGGTGGGGCAGACCTGATCCGATAACAGGTGAATTACAGCATTTATGGGATACGTACGAACCGCAAACAAACGATCAGGAAATGACAGAATCTCGATTGCGTGAGCTTACCGAAAATGAACTAGAAAAACGTGTTAATGAAGTGGTTGAATATGAGGGAGAGATTGCGGATTTAGAAAATGTGCCAGGAATGGAAAATAAAAAAATCCGGTTCGGTGATACGGTCAAAATCAAGGATACAAAATTTAATCCACCTCTCTATTTAGAAGCTAGAGTACACACACAAGAGCGAAGCATTACGGATAAATCCAAGAAGAAAGTTACGCTTGGCGATTACATTGAATATACCGAGGAAGAAGTACAGTCGATATGGGAATCCATACAAGAGGATATCAAACGAAGATTAGCACGAATGTTAATTACTACCGTAGAATCCAGTGCTGGGAATACATTTAAAAATGGTGAAGGAAGTACAGAACTTACCGCAACCGTATTTCTATCTGGAACAGAGGTAGATAAAGACGGCACGAATTATACGTATATTTGGAATAAGTATGATAAACGTGGCATCCCTGTATCTAGTTGGAATAAAAACGGTAAAACAATAACTGTTACCGCAGATGAAATAGATGAAAAGGCATCTTTTTCTGTTGATATCATTCAAGATTCATTGAATGAAGTTATGTCAATCGGGCGTATAACTATTACCAATGTGTTCGATGGATCCCCAGGAGAAAATGGACAAACCACCTATACATGGGTGAAATATGCCGATGATGAAGGTGGAAAAGGAATGGCTGATAGCTCAGAGGGTAAACGTTATTTAGGGCTTGCTTACAATAAATCTACTGCAACCGAAAGCAACGATCCAGCGGATTATAACTGGTCGCCTTTGTATGATAATGTAAATGTCGGTGGAAGGAATTTATATATAGGGTCAACTCAAGCAGATAGGACAATTACAATATCCAAATTTGGGAATTCAAATTTAGTCGGAGAGATAAAGTTTTCTGATATAGAATTAAAAAATGGTGATGTTGTTACTGTTAGCGCCCATTTCTCTAATATCCCACAAGGAGAAGCTGTGAAATTAAGATTCGATTGGTTGAGGGATGACGGCACTTATTTAATAGACGCAGATTCTAGTTATTTTTCAGAAGCAGGAAGGCATTCATATACATCTAAAGTTCCCGAAAGTAACGAATTCACAGGTCTACAAGTGAGGGTTTTCCCTCAAATCTATACGAGTGATTACACTATAGAAGTTCGTAATGAAAAGCTTGAAAAGGGAAATGTTGCTACCGATTGGACACCAGCACCAGAAGACGTTGAACAGGATGCAACAGACAAGGCAAATCAAGCTGAGGAAAACGCTAAAGGACATGCGAATGCTGTTGGTGCAGCGGCTTATCAAGACGCTTTAAACGATGCACAGGATTATATGAACGCTAACGGTATTATGCAAGGAGAGAACTACAACGGTGTTAACATTACAAATGAAGATGGTTTTGTAACTGCTAGAGGTGATGGGCTGGTTCGTACTGTTATGAATAGTTCATTAGGGTATGTTATTCAGCGTAGAGCAAGCACATCTTCTCCATGGGAAGATATGCTATTTTTCGATACAAATGGTAATGCCAAATACGCTGGGGAACTTCAAGGAGCAACAGGTACGTTCAGTGGACGACTTGAAGCACAAGAAGGGTTTTTTGGGGATAATTTAAGGCTGCGAGATGGCAAGCTAGAAATTGTTCGTGAAGACGGTGCAATAAGTATGAGTAACGGAATGGTACGTAATGGGCTTACCGTTGTTGGTAATGATCCGCACTTTATGACATCGGGAAACGCAGAAACGGGAGCTTTTCAATCATTCGTTCCAGGGGGAACAACCGAATCAACATCTTTTCATATTTATGGAGCAACAAAGGGTTCTCTGGACGGAAGAGGTTTAAGCGGTATTAACATGGAATATTACGATGTTCGTGATGCTTTGGGTGCGTTAGCTTTTCAAAAGTATCATTTTATCCATTCGGCTAGGTATTTAGTGTTTCGGTTTAGAAAATATTCTGGATCAAAAATCAGTGTTCACGTCATGGAAGGTTCCAGCGATGATACAAATGACCGTCTGTATTTTGAGATTCTCGAAAATGGTACAAGCGGAGTAGAAGAGTTTCAAGTCGATTTAGGTGTTCCAGATTTTAAGTTAAGAACAGTAACTTTCAAAATTGGGTGGACACATGGCTGGGGTGACCGAATGGAATTTGTTCGATTTATCATGGAACGTGTGTTTTTAACAGATTTTCTATAAGAGGTGATTGGTATTGGAATATATTCAAACGTATAATACGAATGTTAATGGCGATAAAATGAAGGTGTTTTTTGTCCTTGATGAAAACGGTGGTGCTAAATCCGTTAAAGTAGGTAATCAAGTGGTTCCTTCAGAAGAAGGAATTCAATTTTATGTAGACAAGCATGTGGCATTGCAGATAGATAAATGTGATTTAATCATCGAATCAAGACCATATTTAAAAGTGAAAGACGGGGAAACAATAGAAATTCCTGATGAAGTGCAACAAAGGGAAGAAAGAATTAAGGAATTAGAAAAAGAATTAGAAGAGTTGAGAGGTAACCAATAAAACGCCAAATAAGGCGTTATTTTTTATGGGGGAAATCGAGGGCTAGGGATATTAGCCCTCTTCCACCTATTGAGGGTCTAATAGGTGGTTATTAGTGTTATACGAGATAAATATTACAAAGTAGGGGGTCATTAACTAATGGAGGAGATGAATAAATGGGCGGTGTTCAATTGGAACATCTAGAAGCTGCAAGAATGTATTTATTTGGAGATGTGAAGTTCTTACACTTACTATTATTATTAATGGCATTAGACATATTAACGGGGGTATTCAAAGCATGGAAAAACGGTAACCTATGGAGCAGAAAAAGCCTCTTTGGGTATGCTCGAAAGGTGCTTATTTTAGTAGTGATTATATTGGCAAATGTAGTAGATCAAATACTTGGATTAAATGGAGCGGTCACTTATGCGACGGTTCTTTTTTATTTGGCTAATGAAGGACTATCCATATTAGAAAATTTGGCGGCAGTTGGTGTAATTGTACCACCTGGACTAGCTGACAAGTTAAGGGCTATTGATGAAAGTGAAAAGACATTACCTGATGAAGTAAGAGAAGAATTTTCAACGAAGGAAAAATAAATTCATTTTAAGGAGGTGAGAACATGGACAGAGGAACTTTAGTACGCACACTTGTATTGTTTTTAGCATTAGCTAACCAGTTTCTAGTTACCTTTGGTTTAAATCCAATCCCTGGTACTGAAGAAGCTTGGGGAGAAATCATTACAATGATTATCACTGCTGCGGCTAGTGCATGGGCATGGTTCAAGAATAACTATGTAACTGCAAAAGGCGGACTTCAAAAGAAAGCATTACAAGCACAAGGGTTAATCAAGAAATAAGGCGCTCATTATTAATGGGTGCCTTTTTATTATTTAAAAAGGAGAGGTTTAATTATGACTTTCAAACTATATAATGATCCAGGACATGGTGGTTCAGATCCAGGTGCAGCTGATAATGGCATTAAGGAAAAGGACATTGTATTAAAAATAAGCAAGAAAATCACAGATATTCTATTAAATGAATATCAGGATGTTCAAGTTAAAATGTCTCGTACTAGCGACACGTATCCAACGTTAACAGAGCGAACAAATGAAGCTAATGCATGGGGGGCTGACTTATTTTTAAGTGTTCATAACAATGCTGGTGGGGGGATAGGATATGAAGACTATATCCATGAATCATTGTCCAGTGGATCCAGAACAGCTAAAATTCAAGACGACATTCATGGTGAAATAATGAAGGTGAATGGCATGAGAGATCGAGGTCAAAAGAAAGCAAATTTCCATGTCCTACGTGAAAGCGATATGCCTGCTGTATTAACAGAAAATGGCTTCATTGATAATAAAGGGGATTCTGATAAAATGAAATCCCAAGCATGGATTAATGACGTTGCTCGTGGTCATGTGAATGGTATCGTGAAAGCTTTCGGACTAAAGGCAAAAAGTAATGGTGGAGGTTCTAAACCTAGCAAAGATACGTATACCGTTAAATCTGGTGATACGCTTTGGGATATTGCAAATGATCATGATATGACAGTTAAACAACTTAAAGATTTAAACAACCTTTCAAGCGATACTATTCATCCTGGACAAGTGTTGAAAGTTAGCGGTAGTGGATCAGGTAGCAAAACGAAATATGTTGAGGTATTGGCATCTAGCTTATGGGTATACAATAAGCCTGATTGGAATGCAAAAGACCGTACTGTTAAAAAAGGGAATGTGTTTACGATTAAACGCACACTAACGGTTAGCGGATCCAAGATGCATCAATTGAAATCGGGGTTATATATTACAGATAACCCTAAATATGTACGTGTGTATGAGAAATAAATAAAATTAAGCCCCGTATCTTTAGGGATACTAGGGGCTTAATAATGCGTTGGCTCGGCAGGAGCCTATAAACAGTATTGACATGGATAAATAATTATATACAAAAAAATAACCCTCACTAAACTTAGTGGGGGTTTGAATATGTAATATAAGTTCATTATTATAAATTTTTAATATCTTTAATAAAAATACATAATTCGTTTTCTGCTCGAAATTGATCAATCTCTCTAAAACCATTATTTAAGTAGAAATCTTTTATTTTACCGAAATCTTCACATTCTAAGTATACAATTCTTCCTCCTACTAATTTATGAGCTTCCTTAATCTTTTGATAAGCGAGTTGTAAAAGATCGTTTCCATTTATACATTTGGCTTTTCTAGAAACTTCGCTATAATTTTTTCCAAGTTGTCCAATCAAAAAAGAAGGTATTTGATAATTATCTTGATCTGTTCTATGTCCAACGCCCATTAACCTTTTCTTTAGACTGCCAGAAAGTTTTCCAAAGTTTTTCTTGTTTATTACTAATGGTTTTTGAGATATGGAAAAGTAGCCAGCAAGAAAACTTTGATCTTTATATGTAGACATTATTAATGTCGTCCTCGCTAGTCCAATTTTTTCGAATTCTATTGCTTTGTTATGTAAGAAATACTGAACATCATCAGAACCTGGCGAATATTTTAATGAGATGGTTTCAAAAGAAAAGAGGAGTTTTTTTATATCCTCCTCTTCATACCCTGATTTGTTTAGTAAATCATCTAATGTTATTACATCTAATGCCATTTATTTTCCAAAAAAAGAATTCATGATACTATCGATATTCTTCTTTTCATTTACATTACTCACTTTTTGGTTAATAGTATGAGTTACTTTCTTACTGTTTTCGATAGCGTTCATTAATCCATTTGCGTTTTTTTGAGTAAATTTAAACTCACTTGTAAAACTTTTTGTAGCCATTATAACCATCACCTTCCTAGGCAATTTCCATCTCATTAATCCCAACCACTACATTTTTATTATAGGACTAAAGAACAAAAATTAAAAGAAGCAAATGCTAATTCATAAAAAATGTCACATATTGTTCGATTTTAAAATACGAACACCCCTTTCTTATTATATTGCCCAATATAATATAATTTATGCTTCAGTTGGAACTCTGTGTCAGTAATACACCTTATTATGTATATATTATTATTTCTGCATAAAAATGTTTTTACCTGCTAAAAATATAAAAAAATTTACTATATCATAAAAGGGGTTTCCACACTTCAATAATCTTTAACCTCGAAATCGGTTCCCTTCATATAACGTTTCATAGCTTGATTAGTCATTTCTTTTAATTCCTCAGAAGAATATTCAATCACACCACTATTACCCTTGCTATTCCAACGATAAGTAGTGTTCCCAATTCGTTTTATGTCCAGATGATACTTAGTATATAATTTCTGTTTTGTTGCTGACATGTCTTTTTTTATTCGTTCTAATACAGCATCAATCATGCTTTGATAAACAATACTTTGTTTAGACTTCTTGAAAAGTATTTTGTCTTGTTCGAATACCTTTACAGCAAAAGGAAGAATGATGAAATCTTGCGCTAACTGTTTTAGTTCCTCATTCATGGAATCACCTCAAAGAACATTTGTTCTTATTATATGCAGTGATTAAGTTTTTATCAACTCCTTGTTCAACAATCGCGCCCTATTCTGGCACAATATTGTATAACAATACTTACGTTTTATTAGCATTTGAATCACCGTATATCTTATAAACAATGCTGCCAAACGTAAGCTTAACAGGGTATAACGAGATAATAATAGCAATTATCTGGCTGACTGTTTTGATTACTCCTGTAAGATGTAATTTTTCGTTAATGACGTAATTTGCTAATTGAATTAGACCAAATACAATACCCACCGATACCGCTAACGCAAACAAGATTAAAGTAGCTTGTGATATAGACAGTTTCCCTAATTTTTTTATGCTACCATCACTGATTGAAAAACTGATATAAGATAATGGGAGTAACAACAGATACCAGCTCGAATAACCAAATACAATCCAGGATACTCCCATTACTAAAAGTAAAATCCATCCTATTATGTTAAAAGTCTGTTTGTTCAATTTACCTTCCCCCTTTTCCAACAAAAGGCTCCGATTCTTCAACATTGGGCGCTAATCCTTGTTAGAGAATTGCGCGCTATAAAGGAATAAACACAATAAACACTATAGTTTGAATTTCTTTAGTTAAGGGTGAGAATAAACTCTTCAACATCCTTACCACGCGCGTTTGCATACCCGCTATCTTCACCCGAAATCATGAACCCACATCTTTTTAAAACCTTTATGGATCCAGTATTGTCTTTTGCAGCGCGAGCATAAAGTGGACGAATTGAAACCTGTTTTAGAAATTCTTGTAAAGCGTTGGTTGCGATTCCCTTACCCCAGTATTCCTTTCCAATCCAATAGGTTACTTCTGGTTCTCCGAACTGCTCGAAGTGTACAATATGGCCAACTACGGTGTTCTCAACAATGATAGTTTGCTTAATAATATTCTTATTCGTAAGTATTTTGTTCCAGTGTTCAGCGAAGCTATTCCAATCATTAGGGTCCTTACTTGTAAAGGCGGCCATTTGGTTTGCCTCACTGTCCCGTTGATGCTTAAAAAAAATAGGAAGGTCATCCTCATTCACATTCCGAAGCACTAAATTGCTCATTAAACTCACCCTCTGTCGTTTACTTTATTCTAGCAAACGTACGTTCCCTAAGCAATATATTTTATCGTGTAAAACCACCTTGATATGCTTAGTACCAATTCATTTCCTTGTTCAACAAAATGGCCCTATTCTTGAATAGGAGGAAGGGTTACAAGTTTATATGTTATTACTTCTCCAGATTTTTCAGCGCATATTACATCCCATTCTTTTGCAGATAGCTCTTCCTTGATTACAATTTCCGACATTCCTGCATCCGTAAATTTATCATCATAATAACCCCTCCTTATAACTACTATCGAAACAAGTTAGAAGAAGGTGGCAAATATCTAGGATATTTTAACATTAGAAAGTATTATTTTGGTTTATAGATCCCTTGTTTTTGCAAATATATTAGACTCCATTAAACCTTCTAGCCCCCCTGCTGTTCTGTTTAATAAATATTTATCCTTGAATAAATCGATAAAATTGTTTTCTTGTGACCTATGATCTTCGGTAACATAAACAAATATTCTTGTGGTATCATATGCCCGAAAACTATCTATAGATAAGATAGAGTTCTCTTTTTTACCCCAGATTAGACGATCGAATTCTTTCTGTTTGGTCCAATGTTGTTGAATTCTTTTCTTGATATCTTTGCTGGAACCTATATAAGCTTGAGCATAATCATCGAGCACCATTACATAATAACCTGGTACATTTTCAAATGAACTCAAATTATCTATTTCCTCAAATACTTTGGCTTTTTTGATGAATTTTTTGATTCCTTTGTTAAATTTACGTTTAGATAATGAATTAAAATATTCGATATTTAAATCATAATTATATAATGCATTTTGTCTTTGTTTATTTATGTATTCATCGCTATAGACTTTTCCTTTTCTTAATGAACTTTTATTACTTACCTTTATGTAATTATCTCTTGTTAGCTTTAACCCATCATGTTTATTGCGAATGTTAACCCCGAAGTGTTGTATCATGTTCTCCCCCCAAAAAAAATAGAAAAATTATAGTTACTTTGCTTTTTAATGAAATCGTATGATAATCTCTTCATAAGTTCCCGTATCCTTACGAAGTGCCATAAAACAGTTACGATGAATAACTGTATTGTATTCATTATTCATCCAGAATGACTTTATGGTCATTCTGGATATCACTTTCCCGCAGCGCATTTTTTCAGATCCCTTCACGATCACTTAAACATCTTTCGTATTGTTTTGCCTGCCGCTTTACCAGTCACACGCCTACCAATTCTTTTACCTACTTTTCCTTTCCTTACAGCATCAACGTCATTCCAGATGCGAAGTATTTTATATATAGTAGATTTAAGACTCACTACTCTCGACCTCCCGTTCTCTAATTAAGGCTTTTAATTCTTCCAGATCCTCTAGTGTTGCCTGTTTTTTAACGAAATTTCTAGCAGTTGAACGATTCCTTAAATATCTACTTCTATCCCTGTTTTTTTCCTGCCACTTCTTATTCGCTTCTGTTTGATTGCTCATTAATTAATCGTTCCTTTTCTTTTATTAATTTCCTTTTGGTGTTTAATAAAATCAATTTCCATATTCCTAAGATGGCTGCGATCACTAAAAAAGTTATCAGTAATATTTTCATTATATTTATGGTATACTTAGTGATGAGAGAGGGGATTAACCTCCCCTTCTCATCTTTTTGAGTTCTTGCCTCAGTTTTTCGTTTTCTAACCTTGACTTTTGGACGGACAACCAAAGTTTGTAGGTGGATAGAAACGATATGACTGAGGCTGTTATTTTTGCTAAGTATTCCACTTGTTCACCTCCTGTCTATATTTATATTATACTATCGATAGTATAATAATTGCAAGAACTTTTTACCATTTATTCTACTTTTTTCTACAAAAATTGACCTTGAATCAGAACTAATGTTCCTATGCATTATGTGAGGTAAATTTAAAACCTCACAGAAATCTCACGAGGAAAAATAATAATATGAAAATAAACGAACATTTGTTCTGTTTAAGTGAGGATAATTTTAAATTGGATAATATGAAAGAAGGGGATGCGAAACTACCGGAAATCGTCTGAATTATGGGCGGCATGATGTAATAACCGCCCGAAATCCCTGATATTATAGGGTTGAAGGGATGGTTATTAGCAAAATGCTAACCTATTGCTAACTTCCATATTTTTTGATACGCCATATAATAACTTTTAGAGAAGACCTTTCGTTAGTTCACTGAACTTTTGAGAGGTCTTTTCTTCTATATTTTTGGTCATATGTGCATATATGTTCATCGTTGTATTAATGTCAGAATGCCCCAAACGTTCCTGGATCTCTTTTATACCTGCTCCAGCTTCAATAAGGAGGGATGTATGGGTATGTCTGAATCCATGAGGGGTAATATGCTTATCGATATTCATAAGCTTCATGAGACGTTGTAAACGGATAGCAACCATCTTCATAACTCTCGGATTCCCCGTATTTTCTGTAAAGATGAAGTTTTGATCTTTAAAAAACATTTGTTGTTTCATTTTTAATTTGTTTTGTTTTTTGCGATGCTCCTTAAATAACTCGACCAACTCTTTATCAATCATGATTGTACGTATGGATTTCTCTGTTTTGGGCGTTAATAATTTAAAGTCATCCTTGTTGTTGTTAGGATTATAATAAGTTTTGGAGATACGCAGTGTACAATCAGTAAAATTAATATCTGACCATTTTAGTGCTATCAACTCGCCAAGGCGTATACCTGTGTATGCCAATGTAGTAAATATTAAGTAATCCATACTTAGCCCATTTTTTCTTGCTATGGACAGAAACTCTTTAAGTTCATTTAACTCAAGAAACTTTTCTTGTATATTTTCTTGTTCAATATCCTCCACAGTAACTTGTTTTTTGGGCATGACAAAGGAAGCAGAAGGACTACTTTGCAACAAATCTTTTCTAATTGCATATTTAAAAATCATATTTGCGGTAGTGTGGATACTGTCAATAAAGTTTCTGCTGAATTTCTTATTTAATTTATCGAGTTCTGTTTGGTACATATGTTTTGTAATCTTCTTTATAGAAACAGAATCCCATACATCCAGCAAATGTTTGATAGCGTATCTTCTGGCTCTAACACTGCTGATTTTAACTTGTGTTACGTAGTGTTCAAACCATTGTTCGGTTAGTTCTTTAAACGTGATATTTGATTCAAATAAATGCGTACCATTAGCGAGTGCGTTTTCTACTTTATTGGCAGCGAGTTGAGCTTCTTTTTTTGTTTTAAAACCAGACTTGGTAACCTGCTTGCGTTTGCCTTCAGAATCCTTGGCAATATTCACGATATAAGCCCATTTTTTCCCTCGTTTATGAATGTAAGCCACTAATTTCACCTCCTTTCAAAATGAATGATAGTTTATTCAAATAGGATTTCCATCACCCGTAAAATTTTTTGTTTATCTTTGGAAGTAAGAACACGACCATAATAAGTTAAAAGTCTATCATCGGATAGTATGTGTTCAAGTTTGCTAAAGTTTTGTCTTAATTGATCCTCATTATAACTTTGGAAAAAGACTTTTCCATCACTATCATATTTTTTTACTACTGAAGGAACCGTCACTGTAATTTCTTTCATGACATCTTCAGGAGTGTAATCATCAACGAAATTTTGATTTGGTGTTTCTGTAAAAACAAATAATAGCCAGTCCTTAAACTCTTCGACACCGAAAATCTCACCCAAACGTGTACTGTATTGTTCAAGTTCTAAAGAAGAATATGTCATCTTTGATTCCATTTTAATATATTGTTCTTCCTTTATCCCTAATTTCTCCGCCATTTCCTTATTAGAAAGCTTTTTGTTTAATCGCATTAGTCTTAAATAGTCGTGTGCTTCGGCATTTATAAAAAAAGTATTGGGAAAACGAATAGACACTTCAGGATTGGGAAGTTTATCGTTTAACTTTCTCCTGTTTTCTATTAATTTTCTAATATGAGGGTCATGTTTTTTCATAAAATCTATTTTAAATTCTTCTGGTGCCTCATCAATTAATTTATTTAAGAAACTTAGCGTTTTATATGCTTCATTATTGTATCCGGCAACACTTAATAAATAATAATAATCTGTATTTAAACCTACTGATATCTTCTTAATTACTTCTGGACTTGGAATGCTTCTTTTATTGTTTTCAATTTGTGATAAGTAAGAATGAGAAAGCCCCATTCGTTTTGCTGCTTCACGGATAGTTAGTTTGTTATACATTCGTGCAGTTTTAATTTCCTCACCAAAATTTTTAGAAATCATACATCATCCCCCCTTTTCAAATACATTATACATCATTTGGTTGCAACCATCATAAAAAAAGGTTGCAAATCTAATATAAATATATTATATTATGGTTGCAACCATATCAGCAAACAAGCAACCAAAAATAAGAGGAGGAGATTATTTGATACACCTTGAAATTGATGAAGAACATTTGAAGGATTTATATCTGGAAAAAGTGAAAGAGAAGTTGGAAGAATTGGAATCTGAAGTTTTCTTTATGAATTCAAAACAATTGTCAGCTTATCTGAACATGTCATGGAATACGATTGTCGAGAATTTGTTGTATGAGGATAATTTTCCTAGTATTCGGTTGGGTTCAAAATGGCTATTTAATCGAAAAGAAGTAGAAGCTTATATGGAAAAGTACTACAACGCTGTTAGAAATAATGGTGGAGACATTCTCCGATATAAAAGAAAGGCTTGAACTAATAGAGTGATTTAAATAACGATACAGAAATGGAGTGTTCGCAAGAGAGGAGAGAAAAGGTGGCTAAAAAATATTATTGGTTAAAGCTCAAAAAAACTTTTTTTAACCAAAAGGAAATTAAACGATTAAGAAAGTTGGCAGGAGGAGATACATTTACAATTATTTATTTGAAATTATTACTACTTAGCTTAGAAAATGAGGGGAAAATTTATTTTGATGGTATAGGAGATGATTTCGTCGATGAATTGGCGTTAGATATTGATGAAGATGATGATAATGTGAAAATGACACTCTCTTACTTATTTTCAAAAGGATTAATAGAAACTGTTGATGATAAGGAATATTTCCTTAGCGATATTCCAGGCATGATTGGTAGTGAGAGTGACTCTGCAAACAGAGTTAGAAGACATCGTCAAAGACAAAATCAAAAAGCGTTACATTGTAACAATGATGTAACGGCAAGTAATAGTCAAGTAACTAAAAGTAACACAGAGATAGATATAGATAAAGAAACAGAGAAAGAACAACAGCAAGAACAACAGCAAGAACAAGAGTCTACGTCAGAAGTTATCCAATTTTGGAATCAAAATGGATTCGGTCTCGATAATATCAGTGCAAAAAATCAGTTGTTGTTGTGGTTGGAGGATTCTTCCTTCAATCAACCAAAGCAAATAATACTTAAAGCGATGAAGATAGCATGCGCTAATAATAATAGAAGACTGAATTACATTGAAGGCATTCTTCGTAATTGGAAAAATAATTCTTTATTAACTGTTAGAGAAATAGAAATTCATGATAGTAAACAAACTGTTCAAACAGAAAATGATGATAACTACAATTATGGCTTTTAGGAGGTACCTCTGATGGAAGGAGTTAAAAAAAATGTTATACAACCAGAGCAAACGTTATTAGAAACTTATATTTGCAAAGGTTGCAATCAGCAGGTAAAACAAAAAGAACTTATTATACCTATCGGTCCCCATAGAGGAGACAAGATTATTGCTAATTATGGTTGTATTTGCGAGGATATTAAACTTGCAGAGGAAACAAAACATGCTCTTTATAGCCTGAAACGAAATAGACTGATAGATAACTTTAATTATTATTCGTTAATCAATAATTCATTAAAACAAGCAACAATAGAAAACTATAATCCTACTAGTATTGAGTTAAATGAAGTTAAACAAAAGGTATTGGAGTACATTAATTCATTTGATGGAGAACAAAACCTTTTATTTACGGGGAATTGTGGAACAGGGAAAAGTCATCTTTCTACCTCTATTACTAAAAAGTTAATGGAACAAGGGTATAAATGCTTGTTCTTATCTCTTCCTAAACTGCTAACTAAAATTAAGCGAACGTATAACAAGGGAGGGGGAATAGAGGATGAATTATTAGATATTATCAGGCAGGTAGATTTATTGGTAATTGATGATATTGGTTCAGAACAACAAACAGAATGGTCTACTTCAAAATTGTTTGAGATTCTTGATGATCGTGCTGGGAAAGCAACGATTTATACCACTAATTTAAGTAGTAGTGAACTTAAAAAACGAGTGAATGAACGGAATTTCTCTAGAATGATGGAAAATACAGAAGTTGTTGTTATGAATGGTGCAGATTACAGAAGGAGGGATTTTTAAAATGTGGAGAGGAATGAAAAGTGTAATGATGTTTACCCCGAATGACAGTCAATTGCAGACGGACAGAAAATGGCGAGAGCGGTTACAACAAAAAAGCTCTGATGGTGGCAAATATGTACCAACGATAGATGAAACAAGAAAGTTTTTAAGAGAGCAGGAAGATAAAAAGAAGCGATACGCCTAATACCATCTTCTTTATTCCTGCTATAAGGTCTACGAATATAGTTTATTTATTTCCATATATAAATTCAAAGTTTTTAAAATAAAAGTTTATAAAGGAGTTTTTCTTTATGGAAAGACCTTTAAATCCCATGGAAGCACAGTATTTACAGGATTTTATCAAATGTGATGACCCAGATGGAAATGGTGTTTTATTGGATGCGTACGTAAGCAATAATGATGTAATTTACTATTATCTTATTTCTCCATCAAATACTGTTCAAGGATTTCTTTTACTTCGGCAATAAGAAATTATTAATAGGAAAAGGAGTTGTCTGTATGACAGTAAAGAGATTTTTAGTTAGCTGTGTTTGTTTTATTCTAATAGTGTTTTTAGTAGCTTGCGGAAATAGAGAGATCAATGGTAAAGGAAAAATTATCGAGTTAAGTCCAGATGATATTCAAGCGTTTGTAGAAGAACAAAAAACAGGTTTTATTTATGTAAAAGATGCTTTGGAGTCAGGTATAGAAGATGAAAAATTGATTATGCGTGAAATTGAACGTGCGGCAAAAAAGGAAGAGGTTAATTTTTATGTTTTCGATCAATACAAATATGAAAAATATATTGAACTTGATTTACACTCCCAATCCATTGGTTTTTATTTAAATGGAGAAAAAAAGAGCGAATTGGTATTAGCAAGAGTCAATGAACAATCCCAAGTAGAGAAAAAAGTAGATGAGTTTTTTAAAAATGTAAAAACTGATTATTTTGAATGATATGGGATGGAGGCTTTAGTATGGATGAAAATGTAGTAGGTATTCTTGAAAAGTTTTCTGATCATCTAGAAATTGCTAACCCATTAGTTCATATGTTACGTGTTATCGGTTGGATGATAATCAAAGGGCTTGCTTGGGTGGTAGATGGTTTAGAAAATGTTACTAATAGAATTCTAGGTTTAAAACTTTTCTATGAACATCCTGAGTTCGTGGATTTTATTGAAAGCTTTCAACCTGTATTAGTGATACTCTTTGCGTTTAACATTCTCTTTATTGGTTATTTGTTAATTTTCCAGAGAAAGTTTAATCGTGAAGGTGTCTTAACAAATATTATTATGGCATTAATCATTGTAGTGCTTTTAGGGTCAGGGATGCAACAGGTAGACCGTTTTTCTACACGAGCAATTAACGCTATCGATGTAGGTGAAGATGACACCGTTTCGAGTAAAGTAATAAAAGATAATATGACAGATGTAGCGCAATTTGATTCAAATGGATGGAAAACACCAGAATTAGAAAATCCAAATAAGATCCCACAAGATAACGTACCCAATATAAATATCACAGAAACCATTGATGCTAATTTTCAATTTGATGGTCATAACGAGAGAGTTTCAAAAGTTGGTCGTGATGTTTTAACACATAAGTTAACTTATAGTGATTCCGGAACATCTAAATTGACTGAATTAGATACGGGATGGTTCACCATTGATGAATATTATTATCGGTGGTCATGGGATTTCTGGCACATGTTTTTTAGGTTAGGTATTATGGCAGTTGTACTTGTTACGATATCTGTTAAACTAGCACAGTTATTTTTCGAATTGGCTTTCAATCAGGCTTTAGCAACATTTATTGCTCCTCTTGATATGCATAGTGGACAGAAGATGAAGCAAGTTGTTCAAAGCATCTTAAGTATATTCATTGTCATGATAATGATCTTTCTAAGCATGAAAATTTATTTAATTGGTTCTGACTGGATTGGTGAATTCTTCGATGGCGCTGTTTATTTAGTAGCAATGTTAGGATTCGCAAGAGCAGTTATTGATGGTCCAAACATTGTAGAACGATTATTTGGCATTGATGCAGGAGTTAAATCAGGTTGGAGTGCAATTGCAGGAACGTATGCATTTGGTAAAAGTGTAAGCAGTGTAACGAAAGGTCTTGGTCAAGGTGCTAAAAATGTAGCTAAAGGTGCTAGTAAATTAGGTGGAGAAGTTGCAGATAAAGGGTTAAAAACTGGTGGTTTTGCAAGTGGTATGGCACAAGAAATGTTAAGTAAACAAAAGAAAGGTAACAATCCCTTAAGCCAATCTGATAACCAAACGAACGACAATAAGAACCCTAATTTTAATGAAAATAATCAGCAACAAATGGCACCTAATGAATTAGAAGATATGAATGAATTCACTAGTTCATATGAAGGTAATCAATCTAGTAATCTTCAATCATCATTACAAGATGAAATGAATAAAAAGTCCGAAAAAGGAAATCAAAACAAATCTGATAAACCACAATCACTACACGAAGAAATGAAGAAAAAAGGATATGCTAATAATTCAAATTCTGCAATGCCAGGAGAAAATTATTCAAGCAATTCAAATTTAATATCTTCAGAAATGCTGAGTGAAAATGAACCAAGAAATAATAGTGATTCTGTAGAAGGTAGACATATAGGTCAAGTTTTTAAAGATAAAACAACACAAACTGTTAGAAATAATAGAATGGTACAAAACACAAAAAGAAGTTACCAGATTGGGAAAAATACTGGAAACTTCATCAGAAAAAATTATAAAAAGCAGTTAAAAAAATGAAACAAACAAGTTAAATTTAGGGCACTCAAAAATCTTGTGTATTTCTTCAATTTTTAATCATTATAGCATGCACGAAAGCCTATTATCTATGCACAAAACCTGCATACTGGAATATTTTGGGTTGCAAAAAACCTGCACAAGTAGAAAATTCATGTACCCGTTAAAAAGTTAGGCTCTGCCTAACACCACAACGAAGTTGGGGTCATTTTTCTTTATGCTCTTTCTTTCTTTCTAAAACAAGTGATCTAGATCAGATAGTTCCAAAATAAAAAAAGGTGGTTATAAAATTGGAAATTAAAATAAGAAATTTAACCCCATCTGTTGTAAAAGAAATTGATGAAAAAGCTAAAGAGGAAAAATTATCAAGACAAGTTTATTTGAAAAATATGATAGAAAATCACACGATGATGAGTGAAATTAATGAACGAGAATTGGAGTTAAAAAACACCTTAGATAAGAATTCGGAGATTATTCATTTGGTTGGAACGCAATTAGAACGGAGTACAGACTTATTTATACAGTTAATAGAGGAAGGTGGTTTATGATGGTATTGGAAACCGATAAGAATGCATCTGTTATTGTTACTTCTCAATTTGTTCAAGGAGATAAAAAAAGATTCAAGGATTACGTAAATTATTTAGATAGAGATGAAGCTAAATACAAGAATGATTTTTCAATGTATAACAATTATATGGAAGATGAAGAAAAGGCAACATCATAACAGCAATGGGCAAGTTAGTCTTTACGATCTTTAGTGGACTTGCTCAATTTGAACGAGACATTATATCAGAACGGACAAAATCGGGGTTAGAAAGCGCTCGGGCTCGGGGGCGAAAAGGAGGAAGACCACGAAAAGATCACTCGAAGTTGGATATGGCATTTAAGATGTACGATAGTAAGGACTACAGTATTAAAGAAATCCTGGATGCAACTGGAATTAGTAGAGCAACGTTTTATAGATATTTAAGTCAAAGATAATTCTGCAATCATAATTCTGCAATCGCAAATGCTAAATGAAAATTATTCTAACTGAAACTTATCCATCGCATCTACTGTTATGTTTAAAGTAGATGCGATTTTGTAGGTTAATCTAAAAAATAGGAAAAAGTACCCTTGAAACTTGGGGAGATATTGATACCATGTCTACAAAAGTGAAAATTGAAAAAATAGTCAATCCATCAAAAAAGTTGCACTTAAGTCATCGAATTACTTTGTATACAATTAATCTTTTTTGAAAAGCGATTCAACTTTACTATAAATCCACATTAACATCGTTAAAGAATTTCCACTATGAAGAGACAATCTAAGAAAAAAGTGATACATCCATCTGTGTAAAGGAAAATGAAATAGTTCAACTATTAATCCCCATCTTGAAAAACCATAATATTACTAGAATAAAATACCATTTTCAATTTAGGTTACATTTATTTAGCGGAAAAAAGATGATAGAGATTGCTATTAAAATCGTATACAAAATATTTGGATTAAGGTGATACTTACATGCATAGCATAGAGTACCTAAACTTAAAAGAAGAAGTAGATAATATAAATTATGTATTATCACTAAACTTGGATTTTCCCCAAAAGCATATAGATTATATTAATCTAGCAATACAAAAAACAGAGAATCTTCCCTTAGGTGAAGAAAATAGCGTAGAACTACCCTGTATTAGTTTTGAATTATTAGATACATACCGATCATTATTATCTAATGGAGATTTTGATCAAATTAATGATATTTATAATCAAATTATTGAAAAAAACATCGGTCATACTATAAATGAAGGATTCACAAATTATCTAGATATGTACAAAAGGGCAAATAATAATGAATCATTTGATAATAGTGACCTGAAAAAGATAGATAAACGTATTAATTTCTATTGCGATAAACTCAAAAATTTCTATGAGGGCTTTGAAAAAAATGAAAAAATCCATCCATACAAGTTAAATGGTTTAAGAATAAAGGGATATGATATTGAAGTAAATATTAAGGATATAATTAAAAAACTGAAATCGTTGGATCAGGGTTTTGGTGAATTTATTCAATATAGTATGGAGTACGGTTATATTAACTTAGAAGAAGGTGCACATCAAGAAGGCTTTTTTTTAGAGTTACCTTATTCAAATAAAATTTACATCTATATTAGCTGTACAGGTGACTTGGATGATTTTTTAAATACTATTCATGAGATTGGGCATGCCTATCACTTTTATATTAGCCGTCAGCTAAATAACAAGAACCGTAATAATTCAACTGAGATGAAAGAGTTCTTAGCACATTCATTTGAAGCAATTTATTTAAAAAAATTCCATAAAGAATTAATAGATATATATAATATACACCAAATCTCTTCCATTCTATGGAATATTGTATTATTTAAGTTTCAAGAGAACATTTACAATAGCCATATCTCTTATTATAAATTAGATGAGAAAAATAAACTTTTTTTGTCTTTGGTTAAAAAGTATACACATAAATATCTAGAGAATAATAGTGAATTTGATAATGTACTTAAGCCGTTGTGGACTTATGAATCTTCATTATTGGAGAGTCCCTACTATAACTTAGAATATATTTTTTCCCAATTGAATTCGTTAAGATTAATTAATAAAGATAAGATAACACTTGATTACCTGAAAAAATTGGCAAATAGTAACTTAAAAAATCTGATTAGTAAGTTTTAATTGATCATTCATAATATTTTGAGAGGGGGTGATAATATGGCTAAGAAAGCAACACTTGAGATTAAAAAAGTTCCTGTAAAAAAACAAGTACCTAAGCAATCCAAAAGAAAGTATTAATGTGATTAAAGAGAATATCGATGTTAACATCGATATTCTCTTTAATACTAAGGGATGGATACCATGAAATGCATAATAAAAGATATGAATAATTGTATTATTATGGCCAAAAACGAGAATCACCAGATAGAATGTGCTGATTCTGTTTTATTTAAAAAAATATTTGATAGTATAACAGAAGGAAATGTAGAACTAGCAACAGATGAACTTCTGTTCCAGGAAGAAGTTAAAGAATTTATAGGGTCATTAGATACAGAAACTAAAGATACAGAAACAAACCCTAAAATGAATTACCTTCAAATAGACAAAGAAAATAAATTAAACAGTAAAAATAGAGCAATTATGTATTCTAATGATCAGAGTGTTATACATATTAAAAACTGTTCCATTAATTATTTGAAAAATAAGTTCATAGATAAAAATATGAAAAATAATATCTTTGTATTTGAGTTATTTAATGACTTTATTATCTCTGGTTATAATAGTTGTCTATATTGTTTAATAGAAAGGTATAAAGAGAGTATTGATAACATACTCAAAATCAACAACATGGAGTACGAATTAACAAACACTTCTAGTAGCAAACAACAAGTAGGTTATATTAAAGCTATTGCAAATTATAAATTAAAAAATAAGATGAAAAATATTGATATTATCAATAAAAGCAACTTATCGGAAATAAATACCTTTCCAATAATAAATATGAACAATTGCACGTTTTGTTCTAACAAAAATAAAGTAATGCATTCCATAAATTTATCATTAAGTAACGAAAATAATGGAAAAAATTATAGGTATCTAAATGTTGATATGGCTTGGAATGAATTAGAAAAATATGTTAATAGAGTTGGGCCTGTTAATCAGTTAAACGATCTATCAAATTTAGATTCTCTAAATTTTCATGTATATGAAAGCATTTCTAATTGTTCTATTGATGAAGTAGAGTACTCAATTCATGGTGGTAAGGGTGTAGATCAGTCAAGTGCCTTAGTAAGTGCTGTAGGCGAGGCTTTAGAGAGATATAATGCACGTATGTTTGGTAACGAAGAAATTATTGTTGGCTCATTCAATAGCTTAAACAAATCATTTACCGTTTTAAACCCTAAGTCATTAATTATAGATAATAACCTCTTAGATAAATATGATAACAATAATGAATATGAATGGATTTTATCAAAGGATATTAGTACAAATAATAATATTTTGATGCCTGCAAATACGGTTTTTTTTCCTTATTACCCAAAACAGAAAAACCATTTACTGATATCACAGTCATCTACAGGATTAGCTTCGGGATTTACTATAGAAGAAGCGATACTATCAGGGATATTTGAAGTATTAGAAAGGGATGCTTACACAATATACCACAAAAACCGTCTTTACTATGGTGAAATTCCAGAAGAAGTATATTTCCAAAAACTAAAAAGGCTTATTTCTAAGCTTAAAGAAGAGAATATACAGCCTATAATTCATTATCTAAAAACTGATTTAAATGTACACATAGTCCATTGTACATTATTTGATACAAAAAATAATTTTCCAATATATACTCATGGTTCCAACTGTAGCTTAGATATTATTTCAGCAATAGAGGGCGCTATCTTGGAAGCAATTCAACTACGTACATCTCAAATATCGCTAAAGTATTTGAATCAAGAACATATTGATCAAGAATATAAAGCTTATATTGAATGGGGGAGAGGTAACATAAGGTATGTAAAGCCTTTTCTAAATAAAACTAATCCCAATTACATAGTTGATTTCAATGATTATAGAACAGGAAGTATATATTCTAACATCAAATATCTTGTAACAAATTTGAGTGAGCTTGGATATAAAGTAATAGTCGCTGATTTATCAAGGTCTGATAATAAACTTAAGACAGTAAAAGTAGTAATTCCAGGATTCCAAGATATAGATGATTTCAATTTGAGATTATCAGATAGAATGTACTTAATTCCTGATTACTTAAGAATGAAAAAAGAAGTTAATAATCTGCCAATGTTCTCTTAAAAGGAGTGTTATAGTTGAAATTATCACATGATTTCACAATAGAAGGAAGAATAATTACTAATAGTACTTTTGGTAACTCATTAGAATTAAGTAATGATTTGATCCAATTTATATTAGAATCTCAAGATAAAGGCCTTGAACAAGCTATGTCCAATTGGAGGTTAAACATTGACGATGATATTATAAAGATCCTATTAGATAATGGTTTTATTTTAAAGGGTGAATCTATATACGAGACTATTGATCCGTTGCATACAACTGTAAATTATAACAGAACCTTTTTTAGCGTTAGTAATGGAAATTTGTATTTTGATGTTGATTCTTCTTCTAATGACTCTATAGAAGATATATATGGTTTTATTGGCGTACCTTATAATAGGGGATCATTAGTTTATAACATCGATATTGATTCACCAGATTACCTGAGAGAAAAATCTAATGATATATTAGATATCACTGTAAATAGTGAGGGGAAAACTTCTGGTTTTTATTCAACAGTACAGGAAGAATACGTATTTCAAAATTGTATAATTAGAGATTATGGTGATGTGGTCCAGCAAAATTCTGTAAATAGCTATTTTAAATCTCTTACTCAAATTGCCAGTAAAGTTGCTAATTCAAATATAAAACCTATTTATATTGGTGGTGACCACGCAGTTACTTACCCTATAGTGAAAGGTATAAACTCTGTGGGGTTTCCGTTCCAAGTTGTGCATTTAGATGCACACTCAGATACTTCACCTCCTTCGAACGGAATTATTCATCATAGTAATATAATATCTTTAATTAGCAATTTAGAAAATGTTAAAAGTATTTATCAACTTGGGTTAAGTGGTTTTCTAACAAGTGACGAATTATCCTATGCAAACCAAAATGAAAAAATTAAAGCCTATATAAAAAGGGACATTAATGAAGTAGAGATTAATCCTAACCTCCCCGTTTATCTTACAATTGATGTAGATGTTTTCGACTCTTCTGTTATTCCTTCTGTATCATATCCTAATTACTATGGGTGGAATAGTGATGATTTTATACGATTCTTAAAAGACCATGTAAGTAAATTAAATATTATAGGAATTGATATTGTAGAATATGATAAAAGTAAAGATCCATATGGTAGTTCTGCTATATATATAAATAATATTATTTTAGAGATTTTGGCAAATATATAGGAGTCTAACATGAGTAAAAGTAATAAAGAAATTTTAAAAATAAAGTATCAATATTATTTTATTGAAGCTATTTATAATTTAGGTATAGTTGTGTTTGCGGCAACTTTATATTTATATTTAGAAAATATAGGTCACAATTTAAATGAGATTAGTTTGTTTATTTCATTATTCTGGATAACTAGTTTGCTTACAGAGATACCTTCTGGCGTCCTTTCTGACTCTTTTGGTCGCAAAAATACTATGATTATAAGTTGCGTTGTGAGGGCCATAGGGTTATTAATTATTGCATTTAGTCATGGAGAGCTAACTTATTTAATTGCTGGAGCAACCTTGACAGCATTGGGTGAATCATTGAAATCAGGGACTTGGGATTCATGGTTCGTAGATAATATAAAAAGAATTAACTCGGAATTTCCAATTGATAAAGTTTTCTCAACAAATGGAGTGATATCACAGACGATCAGTATATTTGGTGGATTTATTGGTGCGCAATTTTTTGCAAATATTAACTTAAGTTATCCTATATCTTTAGGTGCGATACTTTTATTGATTACTGCAATTGTAGTCATATTCTTTGTCAAAGAAGGTGATTCAAAATATAAAAAACAAAAATTCAAAATAAGTAATTCCTTTAAAGAATTCTTTACAACATTAAACTTAGGTTATAAATATTTTAAATCAAATCACTATTTTTCTTTAGTTTGTCTAACATTAGTACCCCTTACAATTATACTTGCTGGACCAGGTAATCAATGGCAACTGTTTTTTCAACCGGACCAAGATAATATACGAACAGGATATATTTGGATTTTTATCGGAGTATCTACTCTATTTGGAACTTGGGTAATTGGAAGAATTCCAAACTTAAATAAGTATAGAATCAGTATCTTACTAGTTAATATAATAATAAATACACTTTGTATATCTATTCTAGTTTTTCTTGAAAACTTTTACGTAGCTGTATTCTTATTTCTTATTCATGTTTTTATTACTGCTGGAGATGAAATACTTAGGATTACTTTTCTTCATAACAATATTCCAAGTGAGAATAGATCTACTTTAATGTCATTTTTCTATACTCTTGAGGCGTTATTTACCATTATAGGATTAACATTAGTAGGTATGATTTCAGAAAATTTCTCTATGGGATTAGCTTGGTTAATATGTGCTATTACAGGATTTATTATATCTTTTCCATTGTTGTTATATGTAAAAAATAAGAAAGATGTAGCTTAAGCTTTTCTCTCTTTTTTAGCACGTATTCATGTACTTTTGTCTACTTTTAACTCTATTTTGCACGATAGGCAAGTTATCTATTTATTCATTGATGGATTTTATTCAGTAGTTTATTTAATCCTAATGAATCAAATGCGAATAAACTTAAGGTTATAATTTGTGTTTAAACATTAAACTTCTTAGAGGTTTTCAATGCTCGCTTATTTAAGGTAGTCAAGAACGCTACCTAAATCCCTATAGTATCTCGCATCCCTCTAAAATAACCGATAACTACAAACTGTATAGATCATGGCCAACTACAAAAGATCGTGTAGCTAGCCATAGATCAACACTTTGTACGTTCCTGTTTATTTCTTAACTAGTGAACGACAACGAAATTCAAAAGCATAAAAGATCAATTCGGATAGCTGGCATACGTCAGCTTTTTATTGTGGTTATTTTTGCTGTTTGTGGCTATCAGAATAATCCCTTTTGGAAATAGATATTATTGCTCTATCAATATTTAAGGATATTTTGTTTTTTGGATAAATATATAATGTATAAGAATGAAGTTTTTGGAGGTGTTAACAATTATAAAGGTAAAACCGCATAAGATTTTTTTTATAAGTGTTGGACTACTTTATATTATTTTTCTAATGATATCATTCTTTACTGAGTTGGGTAATGTTTCAAGATTAAGGATGCCATACATCGATGATATTCCCAATAACAATTATATTCCCTTTAGTACCATAGTAGCCTATATTTTTAATTTTGATCATTATAATTTGAGTACGTGTTTTTTTAATACGCTTGGAAATATTTTGATTTTTTTCCCCTTAGGAATTATAGCACCAATCCTATTTAATAAGATTTATCTGTATAAACATATTATATATATCACCATCTTAATAAGAGGTGCAATTGAGGTTTTGCAATATAATTCCACAATGGGTGTGTTTGATGTAGATGATATAATTTTAAGTTTAGTAGGTAGTTTAATTGGCTTCCATTTATATGTAAAATCATTAGTCAAAAATCAACAGTCTTAAAAGTTATTTGTGTATACCTATTCCTTAATATTTTTATTTAAAGTCAAAGCCCTATTCCTTATAGAATAGGGCTTTGACTTTTTTGGTTTTACCTTCCATCATAAGCTCTCCCGTAACCATCAACCGTTTCTCCGTCATTAGATTTTCTAAATTTCAAAGTATACTGCTGGCTGGCGCTACTAGAAACTACAACACCTCGTTTAGATGATCCATCTCTCAAAAATGTTGCTGTTCCTTTTAATTTTCCTCCCCATCCATCTTCACTAATTACATCTACATAGTAAAGGTTACTAGTAGGGTTTCCGCCGTATGCATTGCTTGTATTTTCAACATAGACTGTATGATCTATAGGGTCCAAATAAAACCAGTCACTAGTCAGTTGTTTTTCGAATGTAAATGTATATGGTTCGGTATATGCAAAAGCTACTGTAGGTATAGACAGAATCATACCAAGAACACCAATTATCATTACTTTTTTGAATTTCATTTATTATAACCTCCTAAGGCTCAATAACCAATTAGCATGATCATTTTTTATATCGTTTTGGTTAGCAATAACTCTTAATAAAGGGCTTGTTATTTTTAATGTTAAAAATCCCATTAATACCCCAATAGTATATAGAATTATGTCATCAGTAATAAAGCTTCGGTAAGTGTAACCGATAATGGTTGAAATAATTAGTTTAGTAGATTCGACAACAGCAGATGATATTAATCCAAGAAGTAGTATTGTTTTTATGTTTTTAAACTTTGTCCATATCAAAGGTGCGTAAAAACCTAGTGGAGCTAACAGTATTAGATCTCCAATTATTTGACTTGTAATCATGCTAAAAGAACCATATTTTATAATATTTGATAAATATTTGCCTATAGATAGCATTATTGATGTGTGGATTGATTAATTAAAAACTAGAATTTTGTATGGAAAGTAAATAATTTACAAATGGAAATTACATATGTATGTAATGTAGATGATTTTTGTTTTTCAATATATGGCATTCTGATAAAATTATGGGATAAGTTGTCTGAACTATGTTACATGTAATATATAGGCGTACTACCAACAAAAAACTGGTACAAGCTAGAGGAGGGGGATTACCTTTTCTACAGTAATAAGGATAGGAGTAAGCCTATCAGCAGGGTACAGGCTCATAGGATTGTAGCTAAGGCAGGAGATATGGTAGGTATTACATTAAGCTGTCATAGTCTAAGAAAGACCTTTGGATACATGGCTTACAAGAATGATGTGGACTTATCTCTACTGCAATACATATTTAATCATAGCTCTCAGGCAATTACACTAAATACATTGGAATAACTCAGGTGAGGCAAACAAAGTAACAACATCTATAAGCATTGGAATCTAACAGATTAAGGCAGTAGTAAGCTGAGGTAATAGTATGTAAAAGCTATTGTCTTTTCCTTTGTGTCATACTGTTGAAATTAGCTTGTATGAGCATTGGTTAAGATGTTTAAGGCAAAGGTCTTAGGGCTGATAAGTAGGCTTTATGAGATTCTGAGGGGGGTATACAGGGGGGCTAGAGGGTGAATATTGGTGCAAGTTGTGTAGTTATAATACATAACCTAATTTTTACACTCTGAGGCAAGGAAATACCAAAACAAAAGCCATCCATTTTAAATGGATAGCCCTTTGAACAATATAGTTTTTCATTAACTTATACATGACCCCAAGCCAAGTCAATATTAATATTCTTTATAGAATTATCAAAAGTTCTAGAATTGAAAAAGTATACTTCATTATCCTTGAAATAATTTCTAATTGTTTCTGAAATTGATTCTTTTCTCTCTAAGTCATGGATTCCAAATGCTATAACTTCAACATTAGATTCATTAATTGCATCTACAATGTGTTTATCTGCTGATTCATCTAAACTGTGTCCAAATATAGTTAAATGACCATCTATTTTCCTCAATGATTTATAACAAAACCTCAAGTATTTATTAGATTCTATTTGATCTGATTTATCTTCCCAATTACCCTCAGAGACATAAAGTGGAATATTATTATTTTCCATTAAAATCCCCCCATAAATTAATAGAAAAACCATTACCAATAAATAAGTGATCTGCTTTTACCTTTTCACTCTCATATAATTCTTGGTAACTTGACAGCATCAAAAAACACACCCTTCAGAACAATTCTAGTCTTGGTAATAACCAAGGAGTTTATCTAATTCAATGCTAATTCCACATTTATTTAATCTATCTTTTCTACTTTCATATATATCAGCTATTAAATTTTTCTTTTCTTCACCATAACGAATTTGCTTATGACATACAACACAGATAGATACAATATTTGCATGGACATCTAAACTACATTTAAAATCTTCCTGATATTTCATTGGTATTAAGTGATGACCCAGTAACTAAATTAACCGTAGGTATTGAACATTTAATGGCTACAATGTCTGCAGGACTTTATAATCAAATACCGATAAAAGAAGTAAAAGTAACAGATTTTTCAGGGTGGGCAGGAGACTTAGTCACTGTAATAAAAGACGTTTATAATAATAATAGTGATTATGGTGGTGATTGGTACGAGTGCGCTAAAGATTATATTGGCACTACAACTAAAGCTGGACACTTCTCATTTGATGATCTAGCTGGTGATGTGGACGCAGTCAACATGGTAAAAAAATTAAAAGAAAATCGTAATAAGACCATTTACAATGAATTTTTAGAGTATTATCAAGGCAATGAAGTCCGTAATAGATTCACAACCTTTTATACTATTAGATTCGGTGCTGATTCAGACTTACTATATGACCAAGCCTTAGATTATATAAATGGTAACAAACCAGCAGTTCTGGCCATGAGAAAAATGCTTGTTAGCGAGTATGAAGTCCCTTCTTGGACGAGTGAACAGGGTAAACAAGTTGCTCAAGCGTTTACTGATGTATTACTAGATTTCATTGAAAAAGAATAGATTAATTACTAAAAGGGTGAAGTAAAATACTTCGCCCTTTTTCTATGATAAACTTTTTATTTTAATAAAGTAAAAATCTTAAATAAGTAAAATAGCAGGAACGGACCTAGCAAACCTATTAAACCTAAAATAGCCAAAAACATAGTAAATGTTTTAAATCTCTTTTTGTTTAATATAATTACTAAAATAAAACATATAAGACTTACTATAAATGCATATTTTATTTGTATTCCATATTGATACAGAATCCCCACCGGTATCTGCTCAAACTCTGGTGGCTGGATATAAAGTTCAGTCCAAATAGTTGAAAAGATAAGAACCAAAGTTATAAAACCTACAAAAAGCATAATGCTACTAACGACTTTTATATTCTTAATATTTTCACCTTCTTTAATACAAAATTAAAATATAACCCAACATTATTTTATCTCTTGGAAATTATAACATAATAAGGTATCTATATGTAATAATTTGTAAATCCCACTCTCAATGTCTCATTTATTTAGATTTTCCAAATAAAACACCAATATTCCTATCTGTATAATCTATTAACATACCAAAATTAATATATACTATAGACATTTATTTAATAAAGATATATATTCTTTATCTATATGTAATTTGTTTAGATCATATATTAATTGACAGAAAACATGCTAAAAAAATAATAATATATTAAAAACATATGTCAACATAGTTTGATAACTATATCGACATATGTATGTCGAAGATAAATTTTAATTCAACAATTAAAAGGCTTCTAATATAATTACTCCTTTAACAATGAGAGCTAGACCCTTCCCCCCTTTGCCAAATGTAGTTATTTAATGATTCTCAATTTCACTTGTTATAAGTACAGTTATCTACTTTATACTAAACCTTGACAAGGTTTACTTTATAATTAAAGCCCTCCATTCAAAAAAATCATTATTTCCCCCGTTAGGAAGAAATTTTCCCAAAGTTATCTAGCAAATATTTATAAACTTCAGTCCTATATAACATCATTAATTAACTAAATAGTTTAAATATACTTTTATTACTAAAATATAGAAGAAATAGAATGAATTTGTAATTATATGCCGAATTAATGGTTATAAAGAGGGGTGTCTATATGCTTGAAAAGTTCTTAATATATTTTCATTGTACATAAATTTACTATCAGTTTAAGAATTAATTAATCATTAATAAAATTGAGAGGGGAACAATTATGAATTTCTTAAAGAGATTTCTAATCACATTTTTAGTATTAGGTTTTTATTTTAGTGGTCTAGCTATAGCAGAGGCATCTGCAACGGATGAATATTTATTTAACACAGTTGAAGAAATTGAAAATGAAGTCGTAAAAATGGAAGAAGATAGTACTAGTTCCGATGAAGAGAAGCGGAAGTTTTTATTCGAGAATTCTAATCCTAAAGCACTAAAGAAATATATAGAAGATTTAATGGTAGAAGTTGAAAATGCGATGCAAGATCTTTCTAATGATGTGGAATTTAATACTGAATCACCTTTAAATGTATCAAAAGATTCTATTAAACTACCTAATGGAGGTATGGTAAAGGCTACTGTTACTGACTCTGCTGACGCATCAACTGGTAATATTATGCCAATGGAGTATGTAACTAAAGGATTCGGGGACAGAAGATATACTGCTACTTATAAGGTTTATCATGTAGCGTACCCAGATACAACTTTAAAGTTAGTAAATAGATATAATATAAGCAAATCAGGTTTAAAGATGACTTCTGTAGGCACTGGAGGTACTTATGCAGTTTTCCCTACTACAGTAAATCCTAAAAGTGATAGAATTACTGATAAATATGCTCAAAAAGAAGGATGGGATATTAATGGACAAGCAGATTATGTAGTTACAGTTGGAGGATATAATGGAATTGGCCTTGTAACTAAAACATACACAATTAGAAGTACTATTAAGTTAGTTGATTTATATAGTAGCTCAGCATATGTATTACAAAAAAGAACTATAGATAAATAGAAAGTTATGGCATTAATATAAGATTAAAATTTAAAAGTTAAAATGAATATATATTATATTCATTTTAACTTTATTATTATAGATTAAACCTCCATTTTTGTTTAATCTATAATTAAAGGAAGCATATAATAAAAATAAAAAGCTAGGAGATGGTAATTTGAATTTTAAAATCACCTTACGAATCCCTTTATTAATATTAATATTTAGTTTGGTTTCTGCAATTATAAAGTACTTTCCTCAAATAATGATATTTAAATCAAATTATTTCCTAAATAGCGCTCAATTCCTATTCAGTGTAATAATAATATTCTTTATATTAGAGAAAACTAACATTAATAAAAAAGAAATAACTATTTCTTCTGCAATTGTAATGGTGCTGTCAATTTTCATTATTGATTATACGTTGGTTTAAAACATTAGATTTTTTTGACATGTGCTTTTTAATTATGCGGAATTTGAACTGTGAGCAACTCTCTCTTAAAGCCATTCTCTTTTATCTCTAACCGAAATGAAGTAAATTTGGGAACTTTAAGGACATTTGAATTATAGATATCATAGGTATTATTCATCAAAAAACACTTAAAATTTTGCTTATTTAAAAATGCCACCTTCTTATAACTTCTTTCGATAGTAGTTATAAGGAGGTGTTATTATGTATGAGGATTATTACGATAATAAACATACGAATGCAGGAATGTCGGAAATTATAATTAAGGAGGGGCTATCTGCAAAAGAATGGGATGTGATTATGCGCTGAAAAATCTGGAGAAGTAATAACATATAAACTTGTAACCCTTACTCCTATTCAAGAATAGGGCCAGATTGTGGAAAAAGATTTTTAAGGATAATTTAGGAATTGTTGATCTAAAATGGTGAAAAAGAGGGATATTATGGCATCTAAAACTATAATATTAATCGGACCAATTTGTGCTGGCAAAAGTACAGTAGCTGAATTACTTTCAGATAAAACTAAAATTCATCGATGTACAATGGATGATTTAAGGTTTGATTATTATAAAGAAATTGGGTTTAGTGAGGAACAACAAAATAAAATACGTGAAGATTATGGTTATATGGCTATGTATGAATATTGGAAGCCATTTGAAGCACATGCAGTTAAACGAGTATTGGAGGATTACCCCAATTATATTCACGACTTCGGTGCGGGGCATTCTGTTTATGAAGATGAAGGTCTATTCAGAGAAGTTAAAGATGCCCTTGGTAACTACGAAAATGTCTTTTTATTGCTGCCAAGTCAAAATGAAATGGAATCCATTAATGTTTTAAATGAAAGACTAAAAGAAGAGACCAGTAACAAGGAGGCGTATAAACTTAACGAGCATTTTGTTAAACACAAATCCAATAAGTTATTGGCTAAACAGATTATTTATACAAATGGTAATTCACCAGAAATGATTGCTGATAAAATAATTCAAATATCTGGTATTTAAGCAATCGGGCGCATTTCCTGAATAAGAATTATCATCAATGTTGGACAATAGGGCCATTATGTGGAATACAAGGTAATGGTGGATTTTTGTCGAAGTAAATAGCAGAATTTATTGGGAGGGTGTAATAAATGGGTTTGTTTGAAAGAGTTGACACTGTTTGTCTTGGTGTAAGTGATATTGGGAAAGCCAAGCAATGGTATAGCGAAAGGGTTATTAATTACCGACTTTGATAGCGAAGTAGAGAAAGCTTTTAAACGTACACTTAGAAACAGAGAAGTAATAACGAATATAGAGTTCCAGGAGCATGATGATTTGGAAAGTGGTTTTATTGGAAACTATTTAATTCGAGGAGTATACGATTCAGAAATACATTTATTGAAACAATAATGCGAACAAAGACATCTCAATGAGGTGTCTTTTTATAGTGCAAGAATACATAGGAGGTGGTGATATGCCATGAGTAAGAAGAAATTAACACTGAAACAACAAACCGTTGCAGTATTTTAAAAAATAACGTCACATGATAGGCATCTACTGTTGCATGATGAATCTTAATATTCACTGGCATCTGCAACTGTGAACCAACTTTTTCGTACTTTCCACTGGTAATCAATGGTGTTAAATTATTTTTGTTAGCTCCTGATTGAGATGAAAAATGTTCAAAATGCATCCAAGGGATTGATGAAATATTCACCACGTTGGGTGGAACAACTCCCATTGGTGCTACCTGTTGTGTTTGCATACTCTTTTATAAGCTTTTTGTACTCACGGTCAACTGATTTATAATCTGTTAATCCTTCCAGCCATAGACTATAAAATAATTCTGTTTCTTGATTAAAGTTCGTAAACGTTGGTACTAATTCTTGCCACTCTACTAATTGCTTATCTATGTGGGCATACCTTAAATTCGGAATCTTGTTAACCGATCTAGTCAAATTAAATATAGAGTAAGCATAAAAACTTATAGATTCGTCTTTGCATTTTTTAACTGCTCGAGTAACATCAATTTTTACTGTCATTTCAAACGTTGTGTCTGTCGCCATAAAATAATCTAATAGTTTTTCCTTGGAAAACTTTCTAAATCAATGACTTGATAAGTTGCCATCTATTTCAACCTTTCATTTAATATATTCAATTATTATAATTTCACTACATTGTTGATAAGATAGTATTTTAACGCTGTTTTACCGGTTACAGCATAAGGCTTTTATAAGTCATTTTAAGCCACTTAAAATCAAAACACGAAGTTAAAGAGAATAGGTATCAATACTATCGAATTTTTAGACCTAATAATGAAGCAAATTGTATCGCTTGAGACGTTGATACTATACATCCTTTTAAGTTCTCTATTGAAACAGTTAAAGAATCAAAATTGGATGAGCTTATATCAATTCCTTTTAATGGTGTCTCTTCAAAGCTCGCGCCATTAAGACTGCATGAAAGAAATTCTACTTTTTTAAGATTACAGTCAAAAAGGTCAGCACTTTCTAAAGCTGCATCATCAAAAATCACCTTTTCAAGTTTTGAGTTACCGAACATAACCATATTAAGAATCGATCCCTCAAATGTTGTATTACCGATATAAGACTCTGTTAAGTTGCTGCCTAGCAACTTACAATTAAGAAATTCAACTCGATTCATCGATGCATTACCCAAATTAGCATTGGATAAATCACAATTCTCAAAGCGTACGTTGGTAAGATCAATTCGGTTAAAATCCGTATTTGTGAAATTACAATTCCTAATCACTGTTTTATATAGTCGGACTCGCTCAAGTGTTTCGTCGGCAAATTCTGAATCGGTAACCATACACATTTCAAATTCCGGATCTTCTTCGTAAAAAATATCTGTGAATCTTCTCTCCGTTACATCTTCAGGGATTTTGGGTGTGTCAATCTTCACTGTATACCTACCTACTTTCAAAAGAATTTAATTCATTTATAAGCTTTCTAGAAACAAATATAAGGGAACGCATGTTCTTTTTCAAGGCTTGACTTTTATAGATTTTCTGATACACAGGATTCATCAAGACGCATACATTAACTGAAATTGTTTTAAGTTCTAAGAAATTCTCTTATTATATCCTTATCCTAGAAGAAGCTTTAAACTCAGCAGGACCAGTTCGGAAGAAAGCTATATATACAAATTAACCCCTCATATATGAGGGGGGGTTCTAGTGTGTGCAACACTAAACAATGGCTAGGCTAACCACAATTTTATATGCTTAAGCAATTGTAATAAAATTAAGCCCCTTATCTTTAGCGAGAGGAGGGGCTTATTATGCATGGTTCGGATGCGAACCTAAAAACAGTATTGACATCTTTTGTAAACTTAACTTAAGAGGGGCAAGTAATATGGAAGTACAATCGTAATACATACTACGTAACAATGATTAAACGGTAACAGCATTTGCCTATTTAATAATGTTTAACCTCAAAATCTATATCTTTCAAATACCGATTCATCGTTCGACTAGTCATTTCCTTTAAATCCTCAGAAGAATATTCAATCAGACCACTATTTCCTTTGCTATTCCAGCGATAAAGTGTTTCCGTTTCGCTTTATATCTATGTGAATCGAGTGTACAGCTTTTGTTTTACAGCTGTATAATCGTTTTGTATTCTTTCTATGACAGCATCAATCATGCTTTGATAAACAATACTTTGTTTAGACTTCTTAAAAATATTTTATCCTGTTCAAATATCTTCACTGCAAAAGGAAGAATGATGAAATCTTGTGCAAGTTGTTTCAATTCTTCATTCATTGAATCACCTCAAAGAACATTTGTTCTTATTATATGCAGTGATTTAGTTTTTATCAAACCTTTGAATTCAACAATCGCGCCCGTTCGTCGAAAAATGTTAACTGTAATATTAACAATGTGTGCTATAATAAATATTATTTGCTAGGAGGAATTTTAATGGGCAATTATTCAATATTTGTAATTGACGCCCCCTTTTGTCTAAGTTTTAACGCTTAATAACGGAAGGAGAATTAGCACGTGGGTATTTTTAGCATTTTTGTAATAAATACAGTTCATTATCAACCAAACGAAAAATAATTGGTTATAATGAATTGTTAATATAGAAAATTCATTATAACCACATAGGAGTGGGTTATAATGAACAAGAAAAATATAAAATACAGTCAAAATTTCATTACTTCTAAACATCATATAAATAAAATAATGAGTAATATAGAATTAAATGCAAATGATAATATCTTTGAAATTGGGTCAGGTAAAGGCCATTTCACACTAGAATTGATTCAAAAATGTAATTATGTAACAGCTATTGAGATAGATTCTAAATTATGTATTCAAACAAAAAACAAACTTGCGAATTACGATAATTTTCAAGTTATAAATAAGGATATATTACAGTTTAAGTTCCCAAATAACAAGGCATATAAAATATATGGTAATATACCTTATTATATAAGTACGGATATAGTACGAAAAATTGTCTTTGAAAGTGAAGCTACAGTTAGTTACTTAATAGTCGAGGATGGATTCGCTAAAAGGCTATTAAATACAAATCGTTCATTGGCATTGCTTTTGATGACAAAAGTTGATATCTCTATATTAAGTATGATTCCTAGAGAATACTTTCATCCTAAGCCTAATATCAATAGTTCGTTAATCGTATTAAAAAGGCATCCATCAAAAATATCATCAAAGGATAGAAAAAAATATAACTATTTTGTAAGGCTATGGGTCAACAAAGAATACAGAAAACTCTTTACCAAAAACCAGTTTAATCAAGCATTAAAATATGCAAAAATAAAGGATTTAAACAACATTAACTTCGAACAATTTTTATCACTGTTCAATAGTTATAAAAAGTTTAATAGTTAGTGTAAAGAATTGAATATTATTTGTATTTAAAAGGATTGCCATCAAGGCAATCCTTTTTTAGACAGCGATTCCAGTAAAATATTATCCCGATTCTAGAATAAACGAAAAGTTTTAAACTTATATGTTATTACTACAACTATGATAAAAAACGCGATGTCTATGTTTGTCCTCAAGGTGAAGAGCTAAGGTATGGCACAACGGACCGTGATGGATATCGTCATTATAAATCAGATGCCAAGCAGTGTGTGACCTGTTCTCTTCTTGGGCAGTGCCGCAGAATCAAAAGCACCAGAAAACCATTACACGCCATGTATGGGGGGGGGATAAAGAGCAGGTTCGTCTGAACCGACTTTCCAATGAAGGGAAGTGGATTTATCGCATGAGAAAAGAAAGAGTTGAGCGTAGCTTCGCAGATTCAAAAGAACTGCATGGGCTGCGTTATTGTCGCTTGCGTGGAAAAGAGAAAGTCAAAGAACAGGCGCTGATGACGGCTGCCTGTCAAAACATGAAAAAGATTGCCCTCCACCTAGCTAGGGTGAGCTAGATGGAGGAGAGCCTTTTTTGGCTAATCTATTCTTACCTTGTGTTTGTAATCATTTTCGGTACGATGATTGCCTTTTGGTTCTATATTGAAAGTTTACAAAGCCTTTCACCTAAAGAAACAAGCCTGTTAGGTAACTTAGAACCTCTATCTGCTGTTTTAACAACGGTATTTGGTTAAACGAGCCTTTTGGATTTTTTCAATGGGGGGGTATAGCTTGTATTATTGGGATGACTTTATTATTGGCATTGAATACAGGTTCCTCTCCAGAAAAAACGGAAAGTCCCCTTGAATTAGATAACTTCCTTTAAACTTGGGGGACTTATCTTTACTCCCATATCGTGTTTTCCATCCACTTTAATAGCCAAATTCAGCTTTACCTCTAATGTGATTCTTCTGCAATATGGCCCGTTAGTCTAATAAGAGATAAAATTTTATCTCAGATTTTTAAAGAAATCATACTTATTAATGATTTCTTGATATGTACCAGCTTCTTTATAGTTAAAACTAAGACTGCATGATTAATGGATTATGGAATTAATTCTGTCTAGGCAGACTTTATCTTCTTTATTGAACGAATTGCCGCAGCTACCACATTTTAATTCCATTTGATCATTCCTTTCGTATATATTAATTTCTGCACCCCACGAATAAAACCATTGGGGCAAGCAAAAACAAAATCGTTGTCGTGAAAACCTTCAATGAGAGTTCGATATTGCATTTTATGCTTGTTAAAACTACTTCTTTTAACATTTTCATAACTGCTTCCTCTACCATTATTTGCCTAACAGATCCATCTGTTTTAGGAATTGTATTCTTCATTGTTATTAATCTAATACTAAAAAGGGTATAAGCAATAGTTGTAATTATTGGCGGATCTCTATTATCTTTGGAAATAGTAGCTGATATTTGGAGTAATTCAGTAAAGACATGTAACAAGGTGTCTTATTATTATAAAAAGGAGATCAAGTATATAACGCATTACAAGATAATTACAAGGAATTAGCTAGATTTAAGATACTGTGTTGTTTAATATCATTTTTTATAAAGCTCCAGGATAGTAACTTAAATGGATGGTAATCTCTATTATTAAGATCAGAAGTTAACATATGATTCCCACTTACTTCTGATACAATCGATTTACATAATTTTTTGTATATTCCACCTACTACTTGGGCAAAATGATTTTCAAGCATATTAATCATTAAATTCTAAACCATTCTATTTTTATAAAAAGAAAGTGCAAAAATACATTCGTAGGTGGTATATATGAGGAAAAACCCAAAATCTAGTAGTCTGTTCCCAATAAAAATCGAGGAACTGCAGCAACTGATGCAGAATAAATTTGAAAATAATCCAGATTTAACGTTTTCCATCTATGAACAGCCAAAAAGGAGAATAGCAGTTTTCTATATTGGCTACATGGTGGAAGCTGAAATGGTAGAAAATTATTTACTAAGGCCTTTGTTAAATAGTAGTGAAAAATGGTCAAATAAATCTATACGAAATGAAATTCCATTAGGTAATAGCGACAAGAAGGAAAGATTAGAAGAAATTCTTCAAAAAATATTAATAGGAGAAGTATTTATTTATGTAGAAGGCGAAGATTCAGCTGTTTCTTACCTTTTAGCCAAAAAGGAAAAAAGAAATTTAGCACAAGCAGAGACCGAATCACTCGTTTTAGGTCCGAAAGTGGCCTTTACGGAATCTATCGTAACAAATATGAATATCGTTCGCTGGAGCATCCGTTCTACGGATCTCGTATTAGAAAAGCTAATAATTGGTGAAAGATTCCCGCGTGAAGTGCGCTTGATTTATGTAAATTCTATTGCAAATGATACGGATGTCAATACAATGCGCCAAAGATTACAAGAATTAGAGGTTGATCAAATTGAAGACAGCTCTGTTTTAATGCAATATATCGAGGATTCTTCAACGACCATTTTTCCACAGTTTTATGGAACGGAACTCCCGGACCGATTCACTTACGCCATAGACAAGGGAAAGATCGGTGTCATGGTTGAAAATAGTCCGACTGCAATTCTAGCTCCTACTTCTTTTTTTAGTTTTTTTGAGTCAACAGAAGATTTGTATATGCGTTGGAATGCTGGTTCATTTTTAAGGTATCTTCGCTTTATTGCTATTATCATTTCAATATTATTGACACCTGCCTATGTTGCTGCAACTACTTTTCACTATGAGCTCATTCCGACACAAGAACTAATTACAATTGGTGAGTCCAGGTCTGTTGTACCGTTTCCTCCCATCATTGAAACCTTGCTCCTGGAATTTATCATTGAATTGTTACGGGAAGCAGGAGCGAGGTTACCAACGAAGATTGGACAGACAATCGGTATCGTTGGAGGGATTGTTATCGGAACTGCAGCTGTTCAGGCAGGCATTACAAGTAACTTTTTGATCATACTTGTTGCCTTAAGCGCACTAGCTTCCTTTACGATACCAAACTACCTTATGAGTACCTCTATACGTATTATTCGTTTTCCAATGATTATACTGGCTGGCGTACTAGGTATGATCGGAATAATGTTCGGGATATGTTTCTTGATTATCCATTTATTAAAACTAAAATCATTAGGGCGGCCGTATCTCTCCCCTATTTACCCATTCAGATGGGAAGATCTTAATAAGGCGTTATTCCGTTTACCTAATGCTTATCAAAATAAGCGTTTCGCTTCATATAAGCCAAAGGATTTAATTCGTTACAGAAAAAGAAAGGCAGTTCAAAAGAAAGATATCGATGAGTAGGTGAAACTATGGATATTAATGTAAAAGTAAAACCAAATCTACGCATTCGGGCTTTTTATCTATTTTTCATCATATCTTCCATTCAGTTAGGTGTCGGTATTATGGGAGTCCCCAGACTCATTTTTATGGAATCACACCAAGATGCATGGATTTCCATAATCTTTGCCTTTTTTTATATGCTTATTGTTGTACTAGCTATGTTGATTATTTTAAAACAATACGATAATGCAGATATCTTAGGAATTCAGATTGATATTTTTGGAAAGTGGGTAGGAAAACTTTTAGGCACTGTCTATATTATCCACTTTGCGATTACATTGTTATCGGTACTCGTAACCTACATCGAGGTTGTACAAGTCTTCATTGCTCCGGGGATAAGTAATTTTGTGATGGGCTTATTACTGATTAGTTTAATTGTTTATTCTATTCTGGGAGGACTTAAGATTATCGTGGGAGTTTGTTTCATTTTTTTTCTTCTTTCTCATTGGGTTCTTTTCCTTCTGATTGAGCCTGCATATCTAATGGACCTTACTCATTTCCAGCCAGCATTCCAGACTTCCTTTACAGAGTTATTAAAAGGTGCCAAGATTACATCTTATACATTTATAGGTTTTGAATTACTTTTATTGGTATACCCATTTATTCAAAATAAGCAAAAGGCCAGCATGCCCGTTTATATAGGTATTTTCTGGTCATCTCTCATTGTACTCTTAGTAACCGTCGTATCTATCGGATTTTTTAGTCCAGATCAGTTGGAGAGAAGGGAATGGGCGTTGTTAAATATGTTTAAGATTCAATCTCTTCCGTTTATTGAACGATTTGATTATATTGTTGTAACCGAATGGATGATGGTTGTACTGCCCAATATGATCTTATTAATGTGGGGGATTATTTATGGAATGAAACGGCTATACAAAATTAAGCAGAGAACGTCCTTATACGCAGTTGCATTTTTACTTTTAATTTTTTGCGTTTTTATTGATCAGCATTTTCTTATTCAAAAAGTAATTGATAATATAGCCAAGACTAGTTTTTGGTTGGTATATGTCTATCCACTATTGCTTTTGCCAATTGTGTTAATAAAAAAAAGATGGAAGAAACGGAAGGGAGATGGCCGTCATTTATCAAATTAAGCTATTCCTCTTACTTGTATCATTTATTTTTCTAGTTGGTTGTATGCAATCTAAGGTGATAGAAAGACATGCGATTATCAATTCTTACGGCATAGATGTAGCGAAGAATGGTGAAGGGCAAATCGATTCAACAATCATTGCTTTTCTATTCAATAACCAATCAAATTTAACTGAAACAATTACTGGGACAGGAAGCACAGTTAGAGATGCTCGCCAAGATGCTGAAACAAAGGCAATTTATAACTTTTTACCTGGACAAATCCGTTTGATCTTGTATGGTAAGGAAGTAGCCGAGAATGGAATTACACCATATTTAAACACATTAGTCCGTGATGCCCGTACATCAGATATGATGTATTCTGCCATTAGCACAAAAACTGCAAGAGAGGTGCTTTTAACGAAACAAGAAGTCACCGGTATTAATGTTGGTCAATATATTCAGGAATTAATTGAAAAGGAAATTACGGAAGATAGTATCCCGGATCCTTCGCTACACAAATTAACGCATACATACGAAGATACAGGTAAGGATCCATTCCTGCCTTTAATTGGATTAACTGGAGATAAACCAGCTTTAAAAGGTATGGCTCTATTACAAGACGGGAAATACGTAGGTGAATTACCGCTGAGTGATGGATTTTTAGTTAATCTGTTTCAAAAAAGAATAAGGGATAAGCCCTTTCACCTTACCATACCAAGAGATCCTCTTGTAAAATATATTAATAATCCGCAAGAAGAAAAGGAAAACTTTGATATTGACTTATTGGTTATCGATGGAAAAAGTAAAACAAAGATAACGGATGTAAACCAACTCCATTTCGAGACAGATGTGAAGCTGAAGGTGAATTTGTACGAGACTTCAGAGTCATTTAAAATTGAAAGTGAGAAGGTATCAAAAATATTGGAAAAGGAAGTGGAAAAGGAAATCAAACGTCAATATGAGGAACTTCTAATTAACTTGCAAGAGGCAAATTCAGATCCACTTGGGCTTGGTAATATTTTTAGGAGTAACACAACTGACGGACAATTAACATCAAAAGAATGGCGTAAGAAATTCCCTGAAACAACAGTTGATTTCAATGTTAATGTAGATCTAATCAATTATGGGAGTATTCAATAAACAACTGACTTAGATTACTGTCAGTTACTTTAATTTCTATGATGGAATCCCTCCCAGAAAGGTTAATGTTTTATCCATGTGTATATTTATTTTCCATATGGGATGCCTGTAATGATGCAGGTGGAAGTAAGGAGCCATTCTTCTATTTACATTCGTATTACAGCTTATTTTGTTACGTTAGGAACTATCCTTTCGCCAAATTTTTTAGGACTTTTTTAACTTCCGATGATAAGTATAGTATCCTACCAGGTTTAATAGTAGGTTCATTATTAAAAAAGAGTCTTTGAAAAGCTGATCAGTTGATCAGCTTTTCTCTTTGTTCTTTGCAAGTTTTTCACGACCTTTTGTTCCTGGTGGTTGTTCTAACCAATGCCATTTAGGTATTTTAATGGAAAATAGTCACAAAAATATAGGAGCCTTCGAACCTGTTCATATTGGTAAACTTCAAGAATATTTACTAAACGATAGTTTATACCCGAAATACAAGTTAAAAATGATGATATACTTCAGTATAAGGGTGCTGCTATTTTTCATGGTCATGATTTACGAATTGATACATTAAATGATAATGAGCGGTAAAATTGGGGAAAGGTTTGAAGGAGCCTAGCGTCTTTGATACTACTTATATAAATAGTATCTAGAAAGCTACTTCAAGGAAAGTAAAAAAATTAGTCCAGAATGTAATCGAAAAAATACAAAAAGACTTAGAAGTTGATGTAATAGGAGTGGGGAGGTCTCTTATACCAAAAACACTATGATTATTGGAACAGCATAAAAGACAACTGGGAGACACGACGACAGGACGAAAGGTATATGTTAATACTGATATTAAAGTCTCTACATATACGAACATCGATACAGTTTGGGGCATCTTGGGCGCTAAAATTAAAAACTAAAGTGTATTTGGGAGCATATTAGTTAAGTAATTATTAACAATGACTTACTATTGTGACTGTTTAGTAAAAATTGATTTCTTCATAATCGATATCATAAATATATTTCTCAATGGTAATCTTTCTTTCAGTGTCCATGTTTGTTATAAATTTAATAAATTGGATCTGCCATTCCATTTCAACCTCCTTTTCCTTTACAAGTGCGGATGATAAATCGACTGTTTCATTCCGTAGTTCCTCATAGAACACCTTTTTTGCTAAAATTGCCAGTTCAATATCGCCAAAAGTACTAAAAAGTGCTTCATATTCAATGGCCAACAAACAATCGGCATTCAGCATATCGATATAATCATAAAGGGAATGGAAATTTTTCCGAATTGTTTCAACTTTATCCGTTATTTTGTCATAACCCATGACTTTTTCAATTAATAATCGAAAGTGATTATCACTCATTCTATCAGAGGCTTTGAATGTAGTTACAATGGATTTTGGTTTCAATTCTTTTTCCATGATAATCAGCGTTTGTAATTTATCATGATTGACAGCGTTTATAATCGTTTGTATCAGATCAGCCCCACAATGTTTCAAATAATTTTTCATTTTAGGTTCGTTTATATTTAAGTCATAATCTAATTGGTCAATTGCTTTGTGAATAATGGAATGAATCTGAGAATCATTCGTTTCAGTGAACAGAAGATATAGTTGCTTGTATTGATTTGCGGAGATTATCAATTGATTAGCATTCCCTCCTGATAGAATAGAAAAAACCGCATTATTGAATGTTAACCTAAATATATTGAAGAGTTCTATACGGTAATCAAACCTGCATATTTTTCCATAGTTAATTAAAATTTTTTGAAGATCCTCTTGATTGAATAAATGGCATAATTCTGTTTCCATTTTCAAACGTGTTAAATATTGCTTTAGATAAAAAACCCCCTGAATACTCATATCATCGACCGCTAAAGGATAATCAATGCTTGCCATAGTATTATGAGCGTCAAATATAATGTCGTATTTCCTTAGAAACACGGGTACGGATTCTTCGATGGACACGTTATAGGCTTCTACTGCCACATCCAATTTATTATTGTTGATTTCTTTGTAAAGTTGTTCTGTTTCCTTGAAACACTGCCGAACCAGACCTAGTCCTTTTTCATAAACTCTTCTCACTTTTACCGTTTTTAAATACGTAATTGCCTTTTTAGGATCATCAAACTGAAACGTATAAGCATCTATGGCATACAAAATAGAAGCAAAGATACTTTCTGCGGTATCAGAGCTCACGGAGGAACTTTCCCCTTGGGTATAACGTCCAATCAAATCTTTCAGAATAAGCATTAATTGGTTTTGTATGTTGTATACCTCTTTGTCAGTTAGCATACCTATTTGTAATGCATCATTCAAAAGTGATATCGTATACTGGTTTTGTGATAAATGACTTTTTTTAACATTTTCAAGTGACACTAACGGTTTAGTATGATTGGGCTTTTCTGATTGCATTAATGTTCATCCCTTTCAAGCAAATGTATTCTAAAATTGACATCCCTTCTGAACTGTTCCGCAAACTCTTCAAGTTTGCTTTTCAAAAATTCCATAGATCCTTTGCAAGTACCATCATAGTAATTCTTGATAATACTAATCAGCAGGGAATCCCCTATCATGTCGTCAGTCTCATTTTTTAGATAATGAAATACCTCTAGTAGTTCATTTAATGTTAATGCAAAATTTTCATTCTCAATATAAGGAGAAGTGCAAAAAACCTCCGATAATTCTTTAAACACTTCAACCCCTAATTCCACACGACCATAGCTTTGTAATACCCGTTCTCTGACGGTCATCATCTCTTTAATTTCATCGCGAGTTAGTTCTAGACCATACTCTTTTGTCTTTTGATTTATATTCAATAGTTCGTCTGTATATTTTTCCAGCATAAAGGAATCGATCGAACCCAACAAACGAGGTAAAAACATATGCATTCCATCCTTCCAAAAAATTCTTCTTGTTGACAAACAACAAAAAATATGATATAATTAAATGTTAACATTATTATATATTATAGTTTTCTATCCACTGATTGTCAATTTTTATTTTGATAAGGCTTTAACTCTTTCGCATGGAGATTCTCCCTGATTCATAGTGATCGTGGGTATCAATACACCTCGGAAGCTTTTAGACGAAGGATAGATACCGCAGGGATGACACACAGTATGTCACGTATAGATAATGGGCCTATGGAATCTTTTTGGGGAACGCTTAAATGTGAGAAGTATTATCTACATAAGTTTAAAACGTTTGAAGATCTATCCTTTGCGATCGATGATTACATTCGATTTTATAATCATGAACGATATCAACAACGACTAATGGCCTTAACCCTATCGAATATAGAACGAAAGCCGCTTAAGTCATTTTTATTATTTTCATTGTCTACTTGACAGGGGTCTGTTCAAATGACTGGCTGACTATCTAATACGAACGGGCGCTATTGTGGGGAAACTGAATAGTTTAAACAACTTTAATTTTTAACTACTTTTAACACTTTTCGAAGTTCTTGAATAGTGCTTTTTTATTTATATACCTAAAAATAAAGTGAAAGATAGTAAAATCTGTTTAAAACAGTCATTTTATGTAGATAAGAAAAGAAAAGTAATATAAAATGTACTTATTTAATCATTTGGATAAATACTTTTTAAATTTCAGCAATTAAGGGAGAGGAGTACTATTAATCAATTGGAACGAGAAGTAGGAAAAGAAGGTAAATACCTTTATCCTTTTTGGGATGATGATTATAGTTTGGGAACTATTTATTTGAAACATGAACCAATTGTTCATGCTAAAAATATTTGTATTCTAAAATTTATTGTTCAGGGAAGCAAAAGAGTTTGTGTTCAGAATATCCTTAGTGAAGGAAATCTGAATAGAGGGTATGGAACAGTTGCCTTTCGTGCATTAATTAAATTATCAATCTATAATCAATTTGAGGAGATTTTTGGGAAAATACAATCTGATCCTCCTGCCTATAATATTCGATTAAGGCATTTTTTTAGAAAGAATTTTTGTGAGGTATCAGACCATAATTTCTTTTTAAAGTTAACTCATCCTAATGAGATATTTTTAAAAATAAAGAACCAGCAGTTGTTAGAAGAGAATCGTTATTTAACATCAACTATAGAACGGAGAGAAACAGAGCTGCAGCAAGTAAATTTAGAATTAAGGGAATTAAAAGTAAAGTTAAAAGAAGCGTTTGAACGAAAAAATAAAGAACATATTTCCTTATCAAAGCTATTTCATAGATTCTCTAAATGAATAACCTAGAAAAGGGAGGTAACAACAATGCGAGTTTTATTTTCCAGTGCAACTATTGCAATCATTTCGTTATTCCTTTTTACCCCTTTTGCCCCTTCTGTTTTCGCAGAAAAAGTCAAAACATACGAAGCTGGGACTTCCAATTTAAATGTAAGGTCTTCTCCCTCTCACGATGCACCGATAATAGGGAAACTACAAATTGGTGATCAGGTTAGAGTTTTTCAAAAATCTTTTGGTTGGGTACAAACTTATTATGGCGGTAAAAAGGCATGGGTTGCCTCGCAGTACTTATTTCAACCAGATTCTAAAACAAAGGCTATAATACAAGTAGCTTCAACCCAGAATCAAACAACCAAATCCCAAAATAAAGTAGATTACTCAGAAAAAGTCGAAATGTATGAAGTCGGAACGTCCAATTTAAATGTAAGATTCTCCCCCTCTCATGATGCACCGATAATAGGGAAACTACAAATTGGTGATCAGGTTAGGGTTTTTCAAAAATCATTCGGTTGGGTACAAACTTATTATGGCGGTAAAAAGGCATGGATTGCCTCACAATATTTACTCCAACCAGGTTCTAAAACAAAGGCTATAGCACAAGTAGCAAGTTCAACCCAGAAAAGTATTAAGAAAGAACAAAATAAAAAAACAGAAACTATCAGTAGAAACAACTTTGATAATAATAAAGGTCAAGCAACTAAAAATGGTTCATTAAAAGGGTACAATATTGTAATAGACCCAGGTCATGGGGGGAGAGATTCTGGTGCAATTGGTATTAATGGCGTTTTAGAAAAGGAAACAATTATGAGTATAGTTGATAGTGTAGTAGATCGACTACGTAAATCCGGCGCAAATGTTATTCTGACAAGAAATAGTGATCATTTTATATCTTTACAAGATCGGGTGTACATAAGTAACTCATATAACACACACGCTTTTCTTAGTTTACATTATAATGCTCATCCATTGATTGGGATACAAGGTTTAGAAACTCATTATTATTCAGGAGGAGAAAACTATGCATTAGCAAGCTCTCTTCAATCTAAATTAGAGCAATATACGTCACTAGAAAGCCGTGGAGTTAAAGAAAGTAATTATTTTGTTTTACGTGAAAGTGAAGTCCCTAGTGCATTAATAGAGTTAGGATTTATTACAAATCCAAATGACCTATCAATAATTCAAACAGAAGGATATCAGAATAGTATTTCTGAAGCCATTTCAGATGGAGTTAAGAAATATTTCAGAGATAAATAATTCCCTAGCCACTTTCGAGGTTAATGATCTGAGGAAAGCCATTCAGGAACTTAAATCAAACAATGTCGAATTGGTTTTTGGAGAAAATCAATATTTCCCAGCAGGTGAGACACAGCGTTTAAAGATCCGTTCGGGAATGTCATGAGTTAGCAGAGTTGAAAGGATAAGTGTAGTTCCAGAAACGGGTGCGAATCTCTAATAAAAATTATCACCATTGTTGCTTCATAGGACAACTATATTGTATAAGAAGAGGGCAATCGAAATGGAGAACTAAGCTTTCATATGTGATAAACTTAGGAAAACATGCGAAAGGATTGATTTATAATGGAAAAGGTTACACCGTTTTTAATGTTTCAAGGTGGCAAGGCGGAAGATGCGATGAATTATTACACATCACTTATTGATGACTCAGAAATTAAAAGCATAATACGATACGGAGCTGAAGGCCCCGGTGAAGAGGGTACAGTTATGCAAGCTGTATTCTCGTTAAAGGAGCAGGAATTCATGTGTATTGACAGTCATGTTAATCATGAGTTTACGTTTACCCCGTCATTTTCTATTTTTCTTACGTGTGATATCGAAGAGGAAATCGACAACCTTTATAATAAAATGATGGAAAATGGCACAGCACTTATGCCTATAGATAACTATGGGTTTAGCAAAAAGTTCGGATGGCTGAATGATCAATTCGGCATATCTTGGCAGTTAAACTTACCAGAGTAATCTAGTGTGTAGTATTCCGTAAAAGAGCGCATTTGTTTAATAAGCGATTGCGCCATTACCGAACAAAAGGGCCATATAGTGGAAGAACGGAAATTTTGAAAAATACTTGCGTTTACAAAACCAAATCTTTATAATACCTTATTTGTCTGTATGTAATATTAAAAGCCATACGACCTTATCATCTGTATTAATAATAAAGATTATTAAAAGAGGTGAAAGAATGAAACTTAATCATTTAAATTTAACAGTGAATGATGTAGCTGCTTCTAGAGATTTCTTAGAAACTTATTTCGGTATGAAGTGTGTTAATAGCCGTGGTAATGGTTTTGCTGCTATGTTTGATGACGATCAATTTGTTTTAACATTGATGAAAGGGAAGGAGGTTTGGTATCCTAAGACCTTTCATATTGGCTTCCCGCAAGAAAGTAGAGATAAAGTTGATCGAATTAACAAGCGACTGAGAAATGATGGTTATGCTGTAGATCCTCCTATTGAATCTCATGGATATACCTTCTATGTTCAAGCTCCAGGTGGATTTACCGTTGAAGTTTTATCGGAGTAAGTTGTATTAGTTACATAAGGATGGTTTACTTCAATAGATGATCTTCCAGAAAAGGGCGCTTTAGTGGAATACAATAATTTATTTATAGATTGATTGGTTTCTGCCATTCAGTCTATTTTTATTTCATTAGAGCCTACTCTATTGGAACAAACGTAAATGAGTGGTAAAATGAGGTTTCCACATGTCCCATGTGACTTGTTTCAAAATAGGAATGGAAATTATGAGAAAAATCGGTTATGTAAGGGTCAGTTCGGTTGATCAGAATCCTGCAAGACAATACAAGCAACTCGAAGAAATAGGAATGGATATCATATTTGAAGAAAAGTTATCCGGAGCTACACAACGCCGACCAGAGCTACAAAAAATGTTAGATGAACTATAGGCAGATGATACGATTTTGGTTACAGACCTTACCCGGATTACCCAGAGCACAAGGGATTTATTTGAATTGGTCGATGATATCAAGCAAAAGAAGGCAAATTTGAAGTCCTTGAAAGATACCTGGTTAGATTTATCCGAAGACAATCCCTATAGTGAGTTTTTAATGACTGTCATGGGAGGCGTTAATCAATTAGAACGTGATCTTATTCGAATTCGTCAGCGTGAAGGAATAGGACTTGACAAAAAAGAGGGGAAATATCAGGGGCGGGTAAAAAAATATCATTCGAAACATGAAGGCATTAACTATGCAGTGGAACTTTACAGAGAGAGAAATATGACTGTTAAAAAAATTTGTAAAATCACAAATGTGTCAAGATCGGCTTTGCACAGAAAATTGGCAGAAAGGAAGTAAAGAAGGTAACCACATTAAAAAGTAAATATTTCCAATATTGGCCCTTCATCCTCGAATCGTTTCCGTACCCCCACCATAGGTGAAACATTAATCTGTGATATATTAATGAGGAGTAATTCTTTGTTACCTCAAATTATTTTATTTACAACAGTCAAATTTGCGACACTAGGAGGCTGGCTCGATGAAGATAAACATATTTGTTGTTGAAGATGATGATGCTTTGTTTGCTGCGTTGAAGAAGGGTCTAGAGGCTTGGTCCTTCCGGGTCACGGGACCAGATAATTTTGAAGGTGTGATGCGTTCATTTCTTGAACAACAGCCTCAGCTCGTCATCATGGATGTCATACTCCCGAAATTTGACGGTTTTCATTGGTCTCGCGAGATTCGCGCTGTATCCAAAGTACCCATTGTTTTCCTTTCCTCCCGCGATCACCCAATGGATATGGTCATGGCGCTGAACATGGGGGCGGATGACTTCATCCAGAAGCCGTTTCATACAGACGTGCTTTATGCCAAAATTCAAGCCATTCTCCGGAGGACATATGCTTATGGCGAAGAGCAACCGAATATTCTTGAATGGAACGACGCCTTGATTGATTTGAATCGAGGTGTAATTCGAAACGCTGGGAAAGAAGTGGATTTAACAAAAAACGAATTTTTTATACTGATCACGCTCGTAAGATCGAACAATGTCATTATCTCGCGCCATGACTTGATACGAAAGCTGTGGGAGGACGAGCAGTTCGTGAACGACAATACCCTCACGGCGAATATAACCCGTTTGCGGCAGAAGCTGGAGACGATCGATTTGGCAGACGCTATTGTGACAAAAAAAGGGCTGGGTTATATGGCCATCACTTTATAGAGATTATGAACATGTACTGATAGGAGGAACCGTGCCATGTTTATCCGTTACGTTGATGCAAGGAAAAGCTGGATTTTATTGTTTGCCGGCTTGCTCGGCTTAGCCAATGCTCTGATCCTGCTTGATCAAGGCATGCAGGTCACATCTACTTCTCTCCTTTATTTTAACGCCTCATTTATTCTGTCCTTTCTCCTGTTTTTTATATGGCGCTTCAAGAGAGAGACAAAATATGCCGCCGCGTTGGCTGCTCTGCAGGAAGACATGGCCTTAGACTGGATCGAGACACTTCCTGAGCCTGGGGACGGCCTAGATCAGATGACCAACGACATCTTACGGGAAGCCTCCCTTCAGTTCAAACAAAAGCTTTCTGACTATAAAGAAACTCAACTGATCGAGAATGAATTCACGGCCTCATGGATCCATGAGGTGAAGACTCCTCTCACCGCTATGAAGCTAATCCTGGACGCCCGGCCAAGTGATCCGGAAATACGTAAAATTGAAGCGGAATGGTTGCGGGTGTATTTGTTGGTCGACCGTCAGCTGCATATGACACGTCTGTCCGCGATCGAATCAGACTATGTTCTTGAATTGGCCTCCATACAGCGCCTTGCCGCGGAAGAAGTACGGGAGCTGGCGCCATGGTGTATGGAAAAAAATCTGGCGGTCAGTATCGAAGGAACGGATGTAAAGGCCATTACAGACCGAAAATGGTGCCGCTTCATCCTTCGGCAACTGTTGACGAATGCCGTGAAATATAATCCTGCGAATACGGCACTTATGATCGTGACGGATGTAACGGAGACAGGCCAAGTCTTTTTGGATGTCATCGATGAAGGACCGGGAATACAGCCGCACGAATTGCCGCGTATCTTTGACAAAGGTTTCACGGGCGAAAACGGCAGGATTCAAAACGCAGCGACCGGACTTGGGCTCTATCTTGCAAAAATCGTTGCAGAAAAATTAGGAATTACTCTCAAAGCGCAACCCGGTCAAACGAAAGGTACGGTGATGCGAATGATCTTTGTCGATCCCAACGCATTCGAAGCTGTCCGAAGAGGGTCGGGCGAGTAATATACAGCTATGAAGCAGTCAGGATTGCTCCTGGCTGTTTTTTGGTGTGGAATAGTGAACCTGACAATATTGTCACGTTGTCTTGCCAGATTGTCATGCAAAACGTACGACAAGCGGAAAATCCAACCGTATAATAAAGCTATCATCAAGCAACAATTATGATTTGGAGGTATGTTATGGATCAGTTGAATGTAGGAGAAACCGTTTTACAAGCACGAAATGTCCACAAAACATTTGGTACCAAAGGAAATGCACAGCATGTATTAAAAGGAATAGATTTACGCGTCACCCGAAGTGAATTTGTCGGCATTATGGGGGCTTCCGGCTCAGGCAAGACGACATTGCTTAACGTCTTAGCCACGATTGATCATACTACGGACGGAACGGTTTTAATCGATGACGCAGATATCTCCAAGCTGAGTAATACCGCGCTTTCCGCCTTTCGGCGCAACAAGCTGGGATTCATCTTTCAGGATTACAATCTACTGGACACGTTGACAGTGAAGGAAAATATACTGCTGCCCATCTCCCTTAGCAAAATGAGCAAGCGGGAAGTGGAAAGCAAGTTCACAGCCATCGCCAATGTACTTGACATTAAAGCACTGTCGCACAAATATCCGCATGAAATATCGGGAGGCCAGAAACAACGGACGGCTACCGGGCGCGCTCTGATCCACCAGCCTTCGATCGTATTTGCGGACGAACCGACCGGTGCACTGGATTCCAAATCGGCTTCCTCGTTACTCGATGTGATGGAGAAGGTGAATCAGCAGCGAGGCGTCACCGTTGTCATGGTGACCCATGATCCGGTAGCCTCCAGCTATTGCAGCCGTGTTGTGTTTTTAAGAGACGGGAAGACTTATTCCGAGCTGTACCGCGGCGATAAAACAAGACATGCCTTCTTTAATGAAATTATGGACGTGCAAGCTGTACTGGGGGGTGAACATGTTGACGGTTTTTGAATTAACGCGTCGCAGCATGCGGCAAAATGTGAAGCATTATTATTTGTACTTCTTTGCGCTGATCTTTAGTATGAGCCTGTATTTTGTCTTCACCTCACTACAGCACGATCAGGCTGTTCAGAATATGACACATCCGAGCGTTGACTTCTCTGCCGGGTTTCAAATTGCGGGTGTCATTCTGATTGTGATCGTTGGGATCTTTACCGTCTCGGCCAACGGCATTTTCCTGCGTCGGCGCAGTCGAGAAATCGGACTATATCAGCTGATTGGTCTTTCCAAAGGCTGGGTAGCCCGATATCTAATGATCGAGAATATACTGCTTGGCTTAGGTGCACTACTTGCTGCGATCATTTGCGGCGCGTTGATTTCAAGGCTGTTCGTCCTGATTTTGTTGAATCTGCTCGGCTTAGAAGGGATTGTCGACATCAGCTTCTCCGTACCAGCGGCTTTTAAAACGTCGATGGTCTATCTTCTCATCATCGTCATCACTTCCATTCAGATGATGCTGAAGGTTTATCGCAGCACCCTTCTGAATCTGTTTCAAGCTGACAAGCGGCCTGACCTCACTAAGCCGCCCAAAGCGGTGGCATCTGCTATTTTCGCCCTGCTCGGTCTGGCGCTGATTGGATACGGCTATGAATTATCGGGTCATATCAATGAACAGTTATTCCTCAACGCACTATTGGTTCTCGGATCCATCGTTGCAGGGACTTACTTATTGTTTCGCGTTACGATCAGATGGTGCTTTTACCGGTTCCGCAAACGTAAAGATGGACACCTGGGCTTAACAAACAGCCTGTCGATGGCTCCGCTGATGCACCATATGAAAGCAAATGCCAACTCTCTTACCTTGATTACGATGTTGTCGGCCATGGCCATCACGCTGATTTCCATGGCTTACGCCTTCTACTACTCCGTAGAGCAAGAGACCCGCCGTGATCTCCCTTATGATTTTATGTTTGAAAACGAGCCGCAGGAGGCGCTGTCGTTCAAGATGAAGCTGGAGAAGGAAGGCATCGATGTTAATCACCACGTCGTTCAAGCGGTTCTGACGATGGGCAGCATCCTTGATCCGAATGACGAATTCCACAAGGTTGAAGAAAGTTTGTTATGGCTTCCGGCCGAACAGCTTAAACAAACAGGCGCAGACCTCAACGTGCCGCCAGATGGCGAAGCCATTTTGTACAATGCTGGGGCCTCACTTGCCGGGGACTTAGATGAGCAGTCGAAGCGATATCCAACCGAAATAGAGCTGGAGCAGCATGGACAGACCGTTATGTATACATTGAGGACATTGATGGAAAGGAACATCATGAATTTAAATGCTCCCGGCAGGCAGCTGCTAGTGTCAGAAGCGACGATGGACAAAATAGCAGAACAAATGGCCGGTACGCCCGGTTATAAAGTAATTCGTTTTGATACGTATCAAGTTCCGGACAAGGAAGAGCTCGCCATAGCTTCCTCTATATACGCAAAACACGTCAGTGACGAACGATTAACGTATGATTTCTATGCGCAGTACAAAGAAGTGCTGCAGATGACAGGCTTGCTCATTTTCATCGCAGCTTTCCTTGGACTTGTCTTTTTGATCTCAACCGGCAGCATCTTGTACTTCAAGCAAATGACCGAAGCCGAGCAGGAAAAGCAAAGCTTTAAGACGTTGCGTCAGCTCGGATTTGACGTGGATATGATCATGAAAGGCATTATACGAAAGCAGGCCATCGTGTTCCTTCTCCCTCTATCGATCGGTATGCTGCATTCGATCTTTGCTATCAAGGCGGCTTCATTTATGATCCGGTCGGACACCACGTTTCCGGCATCCATCGCCATGGCGATATACACGGTTATCTATTTTGTATTCGCTCTGTTTACCATAGGCTACTACCGCAACATTGTAAAAAACGCTATGTCATAACCATCACTTAAAGAGGGGTAAGCTATATGGGGTACCGCCAACATTTCGGACATTTTGTATGCTAAGCATATTTCCAACCTAAAAAATCGATTCCCCAGGGGTCACTTCAAATAAAGACCTGCGCCTAATCTTGAAGAAAAGGCCATTGTTGAAAATGGCTTATGAAATTTTATGAAAAAGAATATTACATTCGGGGTGTATTTTAAACTTAACTCTCCAGAGTTTAAAACTCTGGAGAGTTATTTATCTACTTAACAGCAGTTAGCACAACAGACATTTTTGATTTCTCCATTTTGCCAAAACTTCCGTTCTGAAAGTTTTAATCTATTTTTATTCTTAGGGATTTTTTCTGATTTCCAAGCATTAAAATTAATCTCTTTCAACTGCCGCTTTTTGTTTTCAAACATTTTAGTAATTACATAATCATTTTCCATTGCTTCTCCCCCTAATTACAACATAATTGATCAGATTCTGTTACCTCTACATCCTTTTTAGTGTAAAAAAACTCCCACTCGTTACCGTCAGGATCAGTTATCCAAAATTTATCCTGAAGTGCATAACAGCATTTAGTATTAATTTCATCACGTGTAAAGAACCCTAGCTTTTCTAGACGTTTTTTGTGATGATTGATATCTTCCTGTTCTCCCACCTGTATTCCAAAATGTCCTACTTGATTACCTGACACTTTAGACCTTACATTCAGTGTAAAGTTTAACCGTAATCCCTCAGGTATGAACTTAGCGTAATCTTCTTTCCTTTTTACGGGATTTTCACCGAAAACCTTTGTATAAAACTCTATAGACTTTTCAAGATCAACTATATTTAACCCAATATGTACATTCATTTATATTCCTCCTTTAATCAATTTTTTTTGATTTATAAATTAAAAATTAGTCACGACGAAACAGGCAACAAAGCTCCTCGGATAGTAAGTGATTGATTTCCGAATGATTTAATGTATAGTAACTCCAGGTACCACGTGTTTCTTTTACAATTAGCTTGGCATCCATTAATATTTTTAAATGATATGATAACTTGGATTGTGGCAACTGTAACTTTTCTGATAGATCACAAACACATACTTCCCCATATTCTGTGATTTCATGTAAGATGTGAAGCCTTTTTTGATCGGCTAATGCTTTAAATTTCTTTTCATATTTAGTAAACGTTTTTTCCAAAGAAACATCTGTAAGCTGAAAAAGGTTATTCATGTTACAACCTCCTTAATCAATTTTTTTTGATATAAATAGATTTTAATGGAATGTGTGCATAAAAGCAAGTATTAAATCAAAAAAAATTGATATTAATTAAGTATAGAAGAGTAGCTATTTTTTATACTTACACTCTATAACAATTTCCCCAATCGGGCGTAATTCAGGAATAAGGATTAGCGCCCAAACTGAATATAAGGGCCAGATTGCTTGAAGACTTGAGTTCGAGATAATGAATTAAATGAACAGCTAAAGGAAGTAATTTCGGTGTAAAATTGACTGATTTTGCTTCCTTTAACTTTGATTACTAAGAAGTTATTAACTTAATGGACAATAGAGATTTCAATATCTAGGGTTCTCTTTGATGAACAATAAATAATTACTAATAATTTTTAAATCAATGTAAAATTTTTAATATACTGTTGCCCATCCTGATCGGTTACTATATAATCTAGTTATCGAAAATCGATATCAATTTTCGATTATGCATTACGAAAAAAGGAGGTAAATAGTTGGAAAATAAAGTATTAAGGAAGCTTTTCTTGGGCTTTATACAAATCCATATTTTGCATCATGCAAAGGAAGAACCCATTTACGGTTCTTGGATGCTTGAAGAGTTGCATGAACATGGATATGAAATCAGCGCCGGAACTTTATATCCCATCCTTCACAACATGGAAAAGGATCAGCTTCTGAATAGGGAAGATGTCAATATAAATGGAAAGATTAGGAAGTATTACCGAATCACAGATAAGGGAGATTCTGTTCTACAGGAAGCTAGGACCAAAGCCTATGAACTTTTTAAAGAAATTAAGTGATAAGAGGTGAAAAAATTGAGTGAAAAGCAAAAGAAAAACAAGATTCAAACGCTTTTAGAAATATTATTTACATCTACAAAGCTAGGTTTGACTTCATTTGGTGGGCCTATCGCACACCTCGCTTATTTTAAGGACGAGTATATTGATCGCAGAAAATGGTTAGATGATAAAACATATGCGGATATCATTGCAATTTGTCAATTCCTCCCTGGTCCTGCTAGTAGTCAGGTAGGAATGTCGATAGGCATGTTACGAGGCGGTTTGCTAGGAGGGCTTATCTCTTGGTTAGGATTTACCGTACCTTCCATTATTGTGTTGATTGTTTTTGCAATGATGTATCAAACATTTTCTTTAGAAGATGCAGTTTTCATACATAGCTTGAAAATAGTTGCTGCATCTGTTGTCTTACATGCACTAATTGGAATGGGTCAAAAGCTGACACCTGATAAACCCCGGATAGCAATAGCGTTAGTTGCTGCTACTATCATGTTATTGTTTCCATCTGCATGGATGCAGATTTTAATTATTGTAGGTGCGGGATTATTAGGATTAAGATTGTTTAAAGATAAAGCTGAATCAAAAGTTCAACCTTTTTCTATCAACATATCCAAAAAACTTGGTGTCGCTTCTTTGGGAACTTTAATTAGTCTACTCATTTTATTACCTTTGTTAAATAGAATGTCAGATAATCCATTGCTAAACATTTTTGATATCTTTTTTAGAGTTGGTTCGCTTGTATTTGGTGGTGGACATGTTGTATTACCAATGATTGAAAGAGAAGTCGTACCTTCAGGGTTGTTAACAGCTAATGAGTTTTTAGCTGGATATGGTATGGCACAAGCTGTACCAGGGCCTTTATTTACTTTCTCTAGTTACCTTGGAACGATGATGGAAGGAGTTACTGGAGCTATCGTTGCAACGGTAGGCATATTTCTCCCTTCATTCTTACTCATTGTTGCAGCTTTACCATTTTTAAATGAATTACGCAAGAGGGCAACTTTCCAAGGCATTTTAATGGGAGTAAATGCTAGTGTGGTAGGTATTTTGTTAGCTGCATTTTATGATCCCGTGATAAGCAGTTCTATTTTTAGTACCGCAGACTTTGCCTTAGCTGTTATTTTGTTTGGCTTGTTAAATATTTGGAAGATACCAGCCTGGTTAGTTGTTCTTTTAGGTGTTATTGGAGGGTACGTTATACAGTTTATTTCGTAATATTGCATCTTTTAATACTAGTTGCAGGGAGCCAACTACGATTGCTTTTCATTGTTAATTGCTCCCGAATCAATCCTTGAGGATGTTCATTTTTTTAACAGTAAAGCTAAAAGTGACGTTAAAGGGAATAGTTTTGAATTAATTATTGTTGTAGATGAATTGGAAAAAGTGTATCAGCGATGTCTTGATAGTAACTACCAATTGAAGTTGATATGGAAAAATACCTCTGCGATATGAGAGGGTTTAAGATTACTGATCCAGATGGGTACTTTTTAAGAATTACTTCTAAATGATGTGTTTACATAAACAATACTAGCTAATAGAAGAAGACTATTCAATCAACGTGCGCTAGAAAAGCACCTTGAGAAACATAATATACGGAATTGAAATAAAGGATAATAAAAAATTTAATTTAGGTAAGAAAACATTTTTTATATTAATAAATGCCATTTTTGCTATCATATATTTGATAAAATACCCCCTCAAAGATGGGTGGCATGATGCCATAATCACCCAGGACTCCTTAAAAAATAAGGGTTTTATAGGTCATGAGTTTGTCACATGACCTTTTTTGACCTTATTTTGAGGGTATTTTTAATAAGGTTTCCAAACATTACTGAATCTTTTTTCGAACTGCAACTGTAGTATGAATTTGTTTTGTAGTTTCAATATCAAAATCAATTTTCTTTTGATCTAGTTTTATTCAGGACTGTTTGTTCACCTTTTTCATAAATAGCTATTAGCTTACGCACATCATTTAGCTTAGGTACCACTTTGTAAACAAAGTCTGCGACTAAAATACTTATAGCTGCTCCAACAATGACATCAGCTGGATAATGAACACCAGCCCAAATACGTGAAAGTCCTACGAATATCGCTATTATAATCCAAAATATTCTCGATCTCTTTTTAAGAAGAAAGTTATACAAAATGAAAAGAATAATATAGTGTGGTCACTTGGAAAAGAATTATCTATTTCGTGATCTATTAGATGATTCACATGAGATAATTCCTCAAAAGGTGGATCATTTGAATATATTATTCCGGAAATTTTTCCGATTATTTCGGCTAATAAGTAACCGCAAATAATCATCATTCGATTATTTTTGCTTCTTGTAAACCAAAAAGCTATGACCTAGGGCTAATAAAAATACCATATATTCAGCAACGAACACTATAGTAGGATTAAGATACGTGAGATCCTTACCTAGATTATTCACCATTCTAAACAAGTCAATATTCATTTCACTTATACTCAAATACTTTTCCTCCTTATCTTAACTGAAGAAAAGTATATATGTACTATATAATGTAATAAATTGGAATTTTTTATATTTCGCTTTCACTTTTGTAAGGCAATTATATACTATATTATAATAAAAAGTCCTCTCCGTTGGAGGAGGGGGGTTTGGAGGAGAAATTTATGTTATATGTACAGATTCACCATTTTAGAATAACAAAGTTATAGAAATACTTTAACTAACCATATATCCTTGACATAAATTTTTTAAAACTATAACATTTAATATAAATTAATTATATGCACTAGGGGTGTTATTTAACTGAGATGAGTATTACCTCAAACCCTTTGAACCTGAACTAGCTGAAACTAGCGTAGGAAAGTGTAAACTCTAATACATACTTAAAGAGCGAATTGTGCCTTATTTTAATATGTAGTTAATTGTTTTACGCAACTTTCCTGATGGAAGGGTGCGTATTTTTTGTTCTATTATAATTTATTATAAATTTCATCAAAATTAAAAATATAGGGGTTGTTATGATGACTAGAACAGTGTTAGTAACAGGTAGTAGTAGAGGTTTAGGGGCAACTATTGCAAAGACATTAGCACAACAGGGATTTCAAGTGGTTATCAATTACTATCAAAGCAAAGATGCTGCTGAGAAGCTCGTTTCTAAGATTGGAAAGGAGAATGCTATTGCAATTCGGGCTGATGTAACAAATCGTGAAGAAGTAGATAAATTGATAAAAAAAGCAACGGAATATTTTGGTCAAATCGATGTTGTAGTCAACAATGCATTAGTAGACTTTAAATTTGATCCAAACAAACAGAAACCCTTCACAGAACTCACTTGGGATGATTATCAAAAACAACTAGATGGTACTTTAAAAGCAGCATTTAATGTAGTTCAAAGTGTCATACCTCAATTTATTGAACGACAAAATGGAAGTATTATAGGTATAGGTACTAATTTATATCAAAATCCTGTTGTACCCTACCATGAATATACAACAGCTAAAGCTGGATTAATAGGTTTCACACGTAATATCGCTTCTGAATTAGGATTATATGGTATAAAAGCGAATGTAGTTTCAGGTGGATTATTAAAAACGACTAACGCCAGTGGTGTTACAACACCAGAAGTATTCGATTTAATTGCTCAAACAACGCCATTGAAGAAGGTGACCACACCTCAAGATGTAGCCGATATGGTCGCCTATTTATCATCGGAAAAAGCGAACGGTATTACAGGTCAAAATTTCACAGTAGATGGCGGTTTGACAATGAACTAATAGCTTAAATTACCATAGATAATCTTTCAAAAAAAGAAGTATACAAGACAATTAATAATTATCTTGAGGTGTAAAAAATGACAGAAACGAAAGAAAAACAACTACACTTAGGTGTTTTGCTGTATGGTTGTGGACACCATCAAGCTGCTTGGCTAATGCCTGACTCAAGCGTTGAACGTATTGGAGACATTTCTTATTATCAAACATTAGCACAGTTAGCGGAAAAAGGTTATTTTGATGCAGTATTCTTTGCTGATAATCAATCATTTCAAGGTAAAGATTCTAGTGATATGCCAGCATTTTGGTTTGATCCAGTAGTCAATTTAACCGCTATTTCTCAAGTGACAAATCATGTGGGATTAGTTTCAACAATTTCAAGTACTTTTTCTAATCCTTTCACAGCTTCACGACAATTATTAAGTTTAGATCATATTACAAAAGGACGTGTTGGTTGGAATCTCGTTACGTCCATGACTGATTTAGAGGCGTTAAATCACAGTATGGAAGAACTACCTTCCCATGACAAACGCTATGAAAAGGCAGATGAATTTGCTGCTTTAATGAATAAGTTATTTCTTTCATGGGACAGCGGTGAGTTTCTTCATCATCGAGAAAAAAGAAAATTGATAAATCCTTCAAATATTCAGCCTTTTAATCACGATGGTACCTATTTTAAAGTGTATGGTCCATCCACTACGCCAAAAAGTCCGCAAGGCAAACCAGTATCAATGCAAGCTGGGGCATCTAAACAAGGCATTGCATTAGCCGCAAAATATGCCGATGCAGTCTATTCAGTGTCGTGGAACTTAAAGCAAGCAGAAAAATTTCGCGACAAATTAGTCGAACAAGTTAAACAAAGCCAAGACAGTAATAGACATATTAAAATATTTCCTGGCTTAGTAACCTATGTAGGTCATACTCATGAAGAAGCTTTAGCCAAAAAAGCAGCATTAGATGAGCAATTACCTCTTGAAACAGCCCTAAAGCGGTTGAGTTTCTTTATTCAGCAAGACTGCATGAATTGGGAGATTGATAAAGAAGTACCTCAATTACCCCCAGTAGAAGAATTCACTGGTCCAGTTGGACGTTATGAAACAATACTAGAAATTATTAATGATACACAACCTACAGTAAGAGAATTATTAGGATATCTTAATGCAGGCGGTGGACATCACACGCTGATAGGCACACCCGAAGAAATTGTGGATCAGATGGAAGTCTGGTTTGAAGCTGGTGTGGCTGACGGATTTAATCTTATGCCTCCTACATTACCCGGTAGTTTAGAAGATTTTGTTGAACTAATTGTTCCTGAAATGCAAAGAAGGGGTATTTTTAGAAGGAAATATGAAGGTCACACCTTCCGTGAACATTTAGGATTAACATAATAAATTATTATAAAATGACTGTACTAGTTGAAGAGGTAAGATGTCACAATAATATTTTTTTCGAGGATTTCCGTAAAGATTCTGATATTTTTTCGGAAGCATCCTTTTTCATTTTATCGGTAAGATACGTATAAACTTTCATAGTCGTATCAATGTCCTCATGGCAATAAGCCTGTTCATACGAATTGATCTAGTTTTTTGTTACAAAAAGGCATTTGTTGGTAAAAACAGGTGCCTTTTTATCTAGTAAAATAATCAAGTTAGTAGTATAATCCTATTAAGAAAATAGTAAATTAATTTATGGAAATAATTTCATAATGTGAAACATATTCTCGCTCAAAAACTAATTGCGATTAAAAAAGAACGCCTTTTAACTGGCGTCCTGTTCCTCTTTGTCTTAGCATTAACTTTTTCACTTCTGTTGTGTTCTCGTCTGTACTCTTTAAGTATCCCAATGCTTTGGCTAGATAGCAACTTTCTTAGTATTATCTCGTTTACAATAAATACGATAAAACCTACAATTACGAAAATATACGCTACAAACAAAGGTGTTGAAGATAGTGATACAGTAAGAATTCGAAACATACCAATAGCAAAAATAAGCAAACTATATACAAATGTAATAACTGTTCGAGTTTTATTTTTTAATTTCAACTTTCAACTTCATAAGAGTGGCAAATACATTACTATTGTTATAGTATATACCTTGATTTTCAAAAATCTGGACCTAATTAGAAGGACTCACTACTCGCTTAATACGAACGCTTCAGAAGTCTCGATTTCAAGACTGAGTTATACTCGTTTCAATTTTAATCAAATAAGATGCTTTCAATAAATTCAGATTCATTTTTATAAATCTTGTACATAAAGTACATCAATACTGTTACAGCAAAGTGGATAGTTGATTCAAGAATATTATCTTTAAAGAGTATGGTTGTTCTAAATGTGAGGTCGCTTGTTTTTAGGGTAGCGATATGTATTTTGTCTAGTTTCACTTCAATCTCTTTGCTCCAATTTTCTTCAATTTGTATATCTTGACCGCTGATATCGCCCTTGACACAAAAATAAAGGAGGCTATTACCTGGTTTATCTTTAAAAAGGTAGGTCTCCTTCTCTGTTTTTATGACATATGTGGCAAAAAGAAAATTTCTGATACCGCGTTTTTTTATCCCCATTCTGACTGTGAGACCATTTGTATTGGTAAATGAAAATACATGTCCTTTTTCACATCCGGAAATATCTGCTTTTTCAATTACCCCAATAATCTCTTTTTCTTCATTTTCCAATGCAATAGCCTTTTCTTTTTTCATGTATAAAACATCATTGAATTGGTATTGTTTCAATTTTATCGTTCCTTATTTTCAGACTTATTTTTTCTTTTGTCAATGATTAACAATACGGACAACGCCACAATACTAAATACTACGATAAATAGAAACGACAAGTATAGTGTCATGAATCCTCCAAACATCTCATCAAACTTTAGAATAGCGACATCTGGTTCATACACACCGCCCATGGAAATATATCTAGCTACTTCAAGGTAAACAATATGGAAGATAATGCTCATCCATATTGTTCCTGTATATTTTTTATATAGCTGTAAAGCAATCCCAAAAGTGAAGAGCAATATAAAGTAATCTATAGTTAGCGCAAATGGTTCACTAAAGAATATGGACTCCAATGACATCACCGTAATCGGCACACAGATGAAGATGAATGATTGCAAAACCAATGAGGTGATAAAGCGATACTTCTTATGCAACTCTTCGAATATTAGTCCACGGATAAAGATTTCTTCTGGAAATGCCTCATACATAAATGCTGTCACGGAATTGATTAAAATAGAAATGATCACACTTGCTGTCAGGTTCAAACTGACGTTTTCTATGCCACCAAATAAATAAGCTGTTAAAATTCCTGATAAGAGTAAAGTAAAAGGCAATGCAATTCCGACGATCAACTTAGATAATGAATTTACACCCTTTACCCCAATATTTGTGAATATGTTTGGACTTATTCTTTTAAGTACAAAAAGTAAAACAAGTGTCAACCCAGTAAAAATCACTCCTTGTAGGAGCATGGCTATTTGTCGATCCATATCTTGAGTTTCTATCAAATACCTTCCGACATTCCCCGATACAAAGAGAAATAGTGATACGAGTACAAAGTACAAAAGCAACCGGCTAATTCTGAATTTCGAAGAACTCAATTAAAGGCTCCTTTTTTATTAGTGTAGTAACGTTATAAATTACGTATCAACCAAGTCACTAGTTTCAATTTTCTTGAAATTAGTGATAAAATCAACCCTACTATCGACATCTAATGTTGGAAATCGATTTACTAAACCTTTTTCAATTAAATGGCCCTTTTAATGAATAAGGGCACATTTACTTCCTCCAGAAATGCGCTCGTTTGATTAACTATTGTTATGCGTGTTATAAATAACCATTGCACCCATATAAAATATAGAGGAGGAAAATTTAATATCCACTACTTCTATAGGGTTGTCTTCCAAAAACCTATTTACTTTTTTGCTTAAACCTTGTTCAGTAAATCCAGTAAATGTTTCTATTTTCAACTTACATCCCCCCAAATATAGCTTTATTTCACAATCTGACTTGATTCAGGCATAATGTTTGTTCAACAACTGCGCCCTATTCTGGATTATCGTAGATCAAGGGCATAGAATATAGTGTCGTATCGATCTTTGCCGACTGCTACAAAGCGAGGCAATCGACCATACTCTGTGAAACCTAGTGATTTATACAATTTGGCAGCTCGATCATTGTCACAACGGAAGTCAAGGGTTAGAACTTCAATCCCAGTATTGACAGCAGTAGAAATTAATTGATTCATAATTCTGTGCCCTAAACCAAGACCTTGATATTGTGGATCGATTGCCACTTTTTCTATGTCAGCATGGGGATAATGAGTCGGACGACTGTAGCGTCTCCAGTACCCAATACCTGCAAGATCTTGATCGACCCAGATGGCAATTAGGCATGCATCACTATTTTCACTTGCAATGGCCAATTCCCTAATGAGGCCAGTCACCTCTTTAGTTGAAGGTGGATCAACCCACCCAATTGCCGCGCCGTTTAAAACGAGTTCCTGTAATAAATGCGTTGTTTTTTTTAAAAACGATAAGTCTTCTGTGTCTCCGATATCTACTGTACGTAACACAATAGACTCCTCCATCAGATTCCCCCTATCTGTTTCGTAATCTCTAAAAATGTATTCCGTAATCTGGTCCTTTATTGAATAAGTTCAGATTTTTAAAGAAATCATATTTATTAATTATATCTTGATACCTGCATTTCTTAATGAAAATCGAGGCTGCATTAAAAAAATATCATAAATAAGTTTGTGTGGATTAATTGTAGTTTGATAGTGGGCTTCATTTTGAGCTTATTCATCAATTTCGATTTTATTTTTAATGAGGTTTACAAACGTTACTGAGTTTCTTTTTCGAACTGCATTTGTAATATGAAGATAAATTTGTTTCGTAATTTCATCATCAGAATGGCCAAACTCTTCCTTATCCTTTCTATACTTACACCGGCTTCTGATAAAAGGGAAGTATGTATGTGAATGCTGTCAAGTGTCAGGTTTAAATTAAATTTAGCTATTTTTCAACTGAGTATTGGAACAGCATAAAAGAAAATTGGGAATCAGGAAAAAAGTATATGCTAATAGTGATATTAAAGTCTACATATACAAACATCGATACAGTTGGGGCACCTGACAGAGTTAAAACTAAAGTGTTTTTTGGAGCATATTTGTTAAGTAATTATTAACAATATGCTCTTGATTTTGGAAACTATGATCTATTGTTAGGATGTGAAATTCCCGTTAGCTCTTGAACCTCGTTATATTAAGTCTTCTAAGAAGGCTTTATTTATTATATGCCTTAAAGTACAACCTAGTGATATAACACAATGTTCAATACCTTAGTCATCAATTTTCTCTTCTTGGCAGGAAAAGCAAATAAGCTTATGGTTACTTTGAATAATTCCATCTAAAAAACCACTTCGGCAGTAAATTTTATCACCGCATAAATCACATTTACCAATATACTCTTTTTCCATAAAAACCTCCTTATATGCTTGCTTTTTCTGTAATTTTATTTCTGTCAATAAAATATGAACGAAACCATATTCCAATTTCAATAACTAATATTAACAATACGGTCCAATTCCAAAAACTTAATATAATCTCATGCAACGATTCCAAGGTACTTTTATAATCAATATTACTGTGAATCTTGAAAGTAAATGCATAAAACATACCAAAGGTAAAATTCCTTGACCATTGGCTAACATTATATGTGAATATTCCTTTTTTCCAACCAAGATTAGAGACTCTTTTAATTCCTCTTACTATCTCTATACTTTCTACCAATAGAAATAAAATGAATACCAACAACCAGAATATTAAAATAAGGTCTGCTGATAGAAGATGAGAGGAGACAATTGCTAATCCAGTAATAGATAACGCTCCGTGTATAATACAATTAGTATTGGTCCAATCATCTAAAAGTGACCAGTTATTCCTGCTGTATCGAAAAATAATTAAGAGTATACCTAATCCATAAAATAATAATCCTATCATGATTATTATTTTAATTAATTTAATTGGTATTTGTTGAAAGAAAGGTATCCATGAAAGCACCATTGATTGTGTGGCTACAGTAGAAAGTAAAATAATGCCGTGAACAGGATATTTTTGTGACTTTTTATAAAGTCGTTTAAAATTATATAAACAAATTAAAAGGAAACCTAACCATAATAAAGTATTTACACAAACAATTCCTTGAACAAATCTATGGAATTCAGGAAGATATTTCATAATTACATTGCTTAATACAGAAATACCTGCAATCCAGGTTCCTATTACAAAAGAATTGACGGGATTAATCAACAAACTAATTAGAAAATCTTTATGAAAAAGTTGTATTGTAATTAATGTATAGATTAACATCCCGATATACAAAAAAATAAAAACGAAAAATAATTTTATGTTCTCTAGAAACGGAAAAGCGTCTATAGTGACGAAAAGAAAAATACCTAGGGCCATTATAATGGCTCCAGAGGAAGGATTTATAATAATATTTTTAGAAGCCATTTTATTTCACCTATTCTAATCTTATGCATCTAATAGTAACGCTAGCTGGTTAATAACTCAACAATGATTTAGATACAATTAATTTTTCTTTTATCGGATGTAAATGTAGAAAAATAAAAGCCCCCTTTGATAAGAAGGGGGCGGATAAAATATGAGCTCAATTGAAATATCATCATACTACATATTTACGCTCGACTTTAATTAATAATCCTTAACCTCAAACTCCGTTCCTTCCATATAACGCTTCATAACTTGATTAGTCATATCCTTCAATTGCTCAGAAGGATATTCAATCACACCACTATTACCTCTGCTATTCCAGCGATAAGTAGTTTTTCGTCCGATTGTTGAGGATTCAGTTTTTTAAAAGGCAGATGTATCTAGTGACTCTGCTTGCCCTTTCGTACTTAAACGATAGTCTTTCACTTCCGTACCTGCGAACCAGTCATAAACATTTTTTCTTTTTTTATTAGTAAGAGGAATTATTAGATATAATAATATTACAAGATTGACAGCATTAAGGACCATAAGAATGGTGATTTCAGAAAAGTCTGTTGGAAGCATTAATCGCCATATGCCAAAGTGAGCAACCTCCCATGGAAGAAACTTGATAGCTGTTCGAAAAGCTGAGCGACCGATTCCAATACGCTGTCCGAAACTATCAACAACACGAATGCCCATTTTTCTCTTCCCTAATGTTCCCTGCCATTTAGAACATTCACATACAATAAAATAAAGCGAAGCTGGCAACGTAATCAAAAGGAAACCTGTCAGTTCAGCTGTTACTGGAGAGCTTGAAAATAGGTGGCTAATATATGATCTGAAAACGAAAGAAATGGTACCTAGAACAAATATACCGTATATTAAGATAACGAGATAATCTAATAAAAAAGCGTAAATGCGGATTTTAAATGACGCATAAGGCATATTGAATCGGCTCCTCTATTTCGTTTTAAAAATCTCTCAAACAACTCATCTCTATACATTACTATTAAAGCCTCAAAAAATATTGCCTAAGAAATGGTCCAATAATACTTAAGCGTTGACGCAACTTTATTTCAACCAATGATCTGGTTTTTCTAAGAAGTTTGGTATTTTCGTATGGATATTTTCTTAGCTGCAAAATAAATTGCGTATGGGCTATATGTCTTTATGAATACTGGAGTAAGGTTATTAAGATGCAGTTAGTTCGTCTGTTTAAGTCCTTCGAAATACACATCTAACACGCGCATCGCTTCATCAATTGAATCAAAGGAACCTTTCTCGGCGATCCATAATGCGCTTTCGTTCATGGCCCCTGATAAAGAATGGGTCAGTGATTCTACCGACAGAGACAGAAAACAACCGTTCTTCTGCATTTGTTCAAGCTGATTGTATAGAAGTCTCATTGAATGATTGGCATCTAATTGACGCCAACGATTCCAACCAATGACCACAGGACCATCAATGAGAATTATCTGTTTATGGTCAGGCTCAATTGCAGACGTGATAAATGCTCGACAACCAAGTGACAGCTGTTCCCATTGATCTGAACTCTTGCTTGCCTGCTGCTCGATATTTTGAGCAATCTGCTTCTGAATGGATTCAATAACGGCGAAAAAGAGTCCTTCTTTATTCTTAAAGTGATGATACAATGCACCACGCGTCAGACCTGAATCTTTCACAATATCTTCGAGTGCTGTTTTTGCATATCCATATTTTGCAAAATGTTGTTTCCCTGTTTGGAGGAGTAATTGTATTGTTTCTCCCGCTTCAGCTTTTGTCTTCTTCATTTATTATTCACCAACCCTGTGCATAAATGCAAGAGCATCTTGGTCATTGACTTTTATCAATGAACGTAGTCCATGCTTTACTGTCCAATTGATGTTTTTCCCATGCAGCTTATGCATCTTTTTTATCCATTCTATTGTTTCCTCTTTATACGTTTTTGACAAGTCATTCAGGTGATTTCCAACAGATTTTTGAACATACTTGGAATGATCGGTTATCAATGGCTCGAGCAAAGAAAGATTCATATACGGATCGCCGCTAAGCACGTCGATTCGTTTTGCCCAAGGTAGACGAGGACGTGTTCCCTCACTAACGAGTCGACGTACATGTGCATTCTCATCGATCGCCCATATACGAAGTTTCTCTAACATTTCTTGTTCATAATGCAGTAAGTAGGGGCGAATCGCATATTCGGACGTATGACGTTTCGTAATTTCATACAAGGCGTCCATCGATACATCAAAGTCATTCAATCCATACACTTCAACGTAATGAGCAATTGGCATTAAAAAATAACCATTTGCAAACATTCCTTGTTCTGTTTTGTTTTCTGGCCCAAGCATTTGTTTCAAAATTCCAATCGCATCAACGTAAGGTAAGCCGAGCGCTTTGTGCAATTCTTTAGAGATGACGGGCTACCCTTTCTTTTAGCTCCAATTCTTTGACGAGATTATTCACGCCCTTAATAAATGAATTACGAGGGAATTCCGGATAAATAAGGGATATTTGGTGCCCAAAGAATTGCGCTAATTCTCCGTCAAAATAATACTTCAATGGAATGTAACTGCTCATGACAGAGTATCCTTGAAATGACTTTGGAATTCAGCAGATGGAGTTATTGCTTGAATGACATCGATAAGAATTCCGTTCGGATCGGATGTAATGAAATGACGCTGCCCAAAATCTTCATTCCGTAAATCGAGTACGATAGGGAGGTGATGTTCACGAATTAAGCGATCGTATAGGGCATCAACGTCTTTTACCTCAAGATTTAAAATCAGACTGGTCGTAATCTGCTGTCGAATCTCTGATGGAACTGTATCATGATGATGATGAAGCACCGCTAGCTCAAACGAATCCAACCTTAAACTCACATACCAATCAATTTCAAAAACGACTTCAAACTGAAAGTGGCTTACAAAAAAATCTACAGAGCGAGAAACATCATCCGTAAGAATTACAGGATAAAACCCAGTCACTGCCATCAAACTACACCCCTTTAAATAGTTGTTAGGTTAATTTTAACATACATACTGTATGTATGTAAATATCATTTCATTAATAAGGAACTATTTGGTTAAGAAAGCAACGAATTTCAAACCTATGAAATCTTAATCGATTACAAAACTACCGTCTATTCAACTTACTAACCACTCAATGGATTAAGAAGTAGATCAATATAAGGCATGATCTAGGGGAATTGAACCGCAAAAAACAAGAAGAATTTCTTACTCTTTCTTGCTACGATGAAGGCGGAAAGGAGTGAGAGGATGGAAAATAAATCCATTGGATTATTTCAAGGAATTGCTTTATACATTGCAACGATCTTAGGATCAGGAGTTCTTTTTTTGTCTGGTGCGACAGCCACAATAGCCGGTCCTGCGTCCATTCTATCTTGGTTTATCGTGATTTTAATTAATTTCCCAATTGCATACTCCTTTGCGAGTTTAGCTCGGCAATATCCAGATGCGGGTGGAGCTGCAACTTTTGTCAGAAATTCTTTTGGGAATCATCTAGGCAACATTGTTGGTTGGTTTTATTTCATAACAGCTGCAGTCGGACAAACAATTGTTTCCTTAACAGGCGCTTTTTATTTTAGTCAAGCTTTTGGATTTTCACAATCTGAAACGACGCTTATCGCTATTTTTATTTTGGTGATTGCAGGTGTTTCAAATTATTATGGTATCAAAGTCAGTGGCAAGGTTGCGTTATTTATAAGTGCTAGTTTGTTGATTCTATTATTGTTGGCTGTATTTTTCTCTTTGCCAAGTATACAGTGGAAGAATTTTGTCCCTTTTGTCCCGAATGGATGGTTTTCTGTTGGGAATGCTATAACACTTATTTTTTGGTCTTTTTTCGGCTGGGAGGCGATTTGTAGTCTGTCGAATAACTTCAAAAGACCAGAAAAAGATATTGTAAAAGGGGCGATGCTTAGTGCTATTGTCATTGGTATCTTGTTTTTGGCTTTAAGTCTTGTCACCATAGGAACAGCGACGTATGGATCTACAGAAAGCAGTCTATCCCCTATTGGTGTTATAATGGGAGATACAATAGGTATAGGTGCTAAGATTGTTACGGCGGGATTAGCTCTAATCATTTGTACAGGGACAGCGAATGCCTTTGTAGCTAGTCTAACTCAATTAGGTTATTCGTTAAGCAGAGATGGCGCTTTTCCGAAATTTTTCTCAAGACTGCATCGTACCACTCAAATTCCTACACGAATGGTTTTATTTATTATCTGTTTTGCGATAGCCGGTATTTTAGTAACAGAGGCTATGTCATTAACATTTAACGATATTTTGTTTATCCCGACTTCCTTTGGAATTTTAGTCTACATTCTTTCTATGGCAGCAGGTGTCAAATTATTCAAGACATATACCCTGCCATGGTGGGCATCAGGGGTTTCTTTCATTTTGTGTTTACTTGTAATCCCATTTTTTCAAATGTACATATTGGTTCCATTAATTGTCATCGCTTTATATGTGATTTATATGATTTTTAGTAAGGAGATTTTTTCCTTTAAGGGGGAGTAAAAATCGAATGATAAGTCCAAAAGACCTTTCTAAGGATATGATGTGGGAAGCAACAGTTACATGTGATTCTACATTTGATGGCAGATTTTATTACGCTGTTAAGACAACGGGAATTTTTTGTCGGCCATCATGCAAATCTAAGATACCAAAATATGAGAATGTTTCCTTTTTTTTGAATGCAGAAGAGGCGCTAAAAACAGGATTTCGCCCTTGTAAAAGATGTCGCCCCGATCTACAATTAAAAACGTATGAACCATTAAAAGCAATTATTGATGATACGATGCAGATCATAAACAGTCATTATGATCAAAAAATGCTTATGAATGAATTGGCATCCATGGTAGGGGTCAGTCGTTTTCATTTAAACCGGCTCTTCAAAGACAGTACAGGGGATACTCCGCGTATTTACTTGGAAAAGGTTAGGATTAAGAAAGCAAAAGAACTTCTACTAACGACTAGTTTAAATAGCACAGAAGTCGGTTATCAAATCGGCTATCAAAGTATTTCCAGTTTTTATAATGCATTTAAACGGAGTACTGGACTTTCACCGATTCAATTTCAGAATCAATATGTCAAAAGTCCGACTACTTAGGTTTGGCGTTTTGGATGATTTTTAAAATCCAATCTATATGTGAACGCACTTTCGTTTTTTATTTATGTGTAATCACCACATTTATTATGGACAAATGCAACTAAACAGAAAAGGGAAACCTTGGGTAATACATTATGTCATGGGCTGTGTAATAAAATATCGTGCAGCAACTTTCGCTTTAAATTATTTTTTGATGCGGATATAGTAGTGTGTTTACAAAATGTATTTGGCTGGATAATTTTCTGGAACAATAATATCTATTCCAATCAATCCTTTATAACCAACATTCGAAAAGCAGAAACGCAATCCCCTAAATACAAATTTACTACGTACTTCTTCTTGACTCATTCTAAATGAGTAACCTTCTGGCGATTCAATGAACATTCTCTTTTTATTATTCAATATTTCTTTTAGTCCAAGCGCTTCTTCTTCGAATAGTTCTATTCCTATGATAATTCCGTTTTTATCTATATCAACATTTAGAAAGGGATTTACTTCTAATTCTTCTGTTTCATCAATTTTATATTTATACTTTTTATTAACAATATAGACATATCCAATTTTAACATCATCATCGAATTCAATTCTTCTACCCATTTCTTTCTCTCCTTGTTCCTCTAATTTGATTCCATATATATTCCTTGAAGTATTTATATTATACAGATAGGAAGGCGGTGGTAACATATTGTTTATAAATTATAAAATTTTTTTGACGGAACGAGGATAGAATCGTTTTATGTAAACAAACATCCGAGTGGATTCGAGTGAAACCATTCGGATGTTGATAGGAATAAGCTACTTTTGTCTTCGTCTCTATCGCTTAAGTTAATTATTCATTGATCATTATACATCAGTAAACACTAGAGGGATTTGTTTTCCTTGGTCATTCGTCATAGACTTTTCCTAAGATAACTGCATTGTTGTTATACACGTATTGTCGCCTTCAAAGGTGGAGATTTCTGATTCTGATACTTTTCCGCCATATTCTATTTTTACTTGAAATGTTTTATTCCTTGGCAACCATAAATCAATAAATCCATTTTTAAATGAGGTCATGGTTTCATCAATCACCACATTCCCCTCGTCATCTTGAATATATACATCAAACTCTTTTTCGACCAATTCGCCTTGGCAACCAGTTAGACTATGATTGGTACAAGGATGTGTTGCTTTCATAAATGGTGCAATCGAAACAAAAAATTCATCCTCTGGAAGATCATAAGTAGTCTCTTTATTATTACTGTCCGTTACAATAAGTTCTTCTGAAGTAATGGATGCTGTCCCATCATCAACACGATTAACACTGTAATCGTGCACCATTTCTTTTATATTATTTTCTTCCTTTTTATTCGAACTACTATCATCACAGGCAATTACTACTAACATGAGGAATAGTCCAGCCACTGCAAGAAGGCATTTCTTCATCTATTATTCAACTCCTATTTTAATTAAGTAACTTAATGCGATTTCTTTTTCATTTTAGCTTCATTCAAGCTTCTATATACCCTCCTTCTATAATAAGTGAAGCTTTAATGATGTCTTAAGAGCTAAAAACAGGTTTCTACTTGTTAGTTTAAGATAAATAGTTGCAGAAATTATGTAGAAGCTGTGACGGTTTATGAACAAAAATTTTAGGGAGTACCATTTATTTCTGAATTTCAATGGAGTGTTTCTCAAGAGAAAAGATAGTGTCGGCCATATATCTTATAAATCTAAAAATTAGATTGTATATTGACTTTGATTCAAGAGGTTACTATAATCGTGAAGTTGCATCATAGTGGGATAAAACATTATTTATATTTAGTAGCTTTAGAGGTTAAGAAATAGTTGATTTCTAAAGTTTTTTATATATGACTTTTTTTGTTTAAGGAGGTTATTTATATGAAAAATATTTTTAAAGATGTGCTGTTAATAATCGTTGGTTCTTTTCTTATCGCTGCCTCCGTTCAATTTTTTGTTATACCGAACAGGCTCGGTGACGGAAGCACAATAGGTATGTCTCTCATTTTATATTATTTATTTGAGATTCCTACTAGTATTAGTACGTTTATCATTAATCTGATTTTTATTGCCATCGCATATAAATTTTTAATGAAAAGAACCATCGTTTATACCATATTAGGCGTAGCGATGAGCTCTTTATTTCTAGGAATTCTAAGCTTTGTTCCTTTTGGTATTGAAGATATGGTATTGGGCATTATCTTCGGTGCATTATTACTCGGGGCTGGTTTAGGCCTGATTTTCATTGCTGATGGCTCGACCGGTGGAACTACCCTCCTGGCTTATTTACTAAATTACACTAAGGGATACAGCTTCTCCAAGAGTCTTTTTTATATGGATAGTGTTATTATAGCAGCGTTTATATTTATTATTGGAGTTAATAATATGCTGTATAGCTTTATATTTGTTTATCTGTGTACAAAAATAGCGGATCAAGTAATTGGAGGTTTCCATAATAAGAAAGCCATGACAATTATGTCAGATAAATATGAAGAAATCTCTAACGTAATTACAAACGAATTTGGCAATGCCGCTACGATTTATTATGGATACGGATACTACGTAAATAAAGATAAAAGAATTATCTATACGGTTATTAAAAAGACGGAGCTATTAAAAATCAAAAAACGAGTGCAAACCATTGATCCAAGCTCCTTTGTTGTAATTCATGAGGTGAAAGAGGTAGTTGGTGGAAAACTAGGATTTGTAAGTAGTAACACTCGGACAAATTAAAATAGACAAGCTTTCGTCGAGAGCTTGTCTATTTTATCATTCGGATGAATGGAAGGTTATTTCTCTGTAAAAATGAGATACTCGATGTATACTTGATGTTTACTGTATATCCACCATTTCTGGTCACAGCAGTCTCTATAGAACCATGGATTACTTTTAGCATTTGTGTACTCCATTTTCTCCATTACTTTTTAGCTATCATGAAAACCCCCTCGATATTGATATTCTATCGAATTTACATATCTCGCTCCCTATTTTATTATCATTAAAACGATTGTTAATTATTCAAGAGAATGGAAGCTTTATGATAATCATAGATACTCCGATAAGTCTAAACCTTCTGATTGGAAATTTTCTACATTTAGTGACAGAAAGTTTCATGTATGAAAGGGGATACACGCAATAAATTTCAAGTTATGGTACAATGTTTCATAAGTATCTAATGTCATTGACACTAAGTTTCATAGTAATTATCATCAAACTATGTAAGGAGGAGCGATCAATTGAAAATCGCAACCATTCGCTTAAAGGAGTATTACGAGCAGGCGAGTACAACAGAGAAAGAAATTATTTCATATATACTTGCCAATCCAGAAGAAACATCGAAGTTGACCATTTATCAGCTTGCAGAGCGGACATTTTCCTCGCCAGCTTCTATCATCCGACTTTGCAAAAAGAATAGCTTTAATGGATACAAAGAGTTTTCTAAATCGCTTCTATTTGAACAAGCAGTAAGAAAAAACTATAAAAACAAAAGAATAACGGATGTAACCAAGGTGGACAGTGTGAAGGAAGTTGTTGATAAGGTAACCAACAAGAACATCTTATCATTAGAAGAAACAACCAGCTTGCTTGACTACGATGTCATTGATGCGTGCGTCAAATCCATTTACAGATGTGAGAAGCTGGTGTTATTTGGTATCGGTGCCTCGTTAATTGTTGCCAAAGATGCGCAGCTGAAATTTACTCGAATTAATAAAATGGTATATGTAGCGGAAGATTGGCACACGCAATTGTTAATGGCGAAAAATATGACTGCGCATGATATTGGTATTGTTATTTCATATTCTGGTGAGACAGAAGAAATGATTCAATGCGCCAAAACAGTACAAGAAAATCAAGCAGAACTTATTTCTATAACCAAGTATGGAAGCGCAACCATATCTGACATGGCAGATCATAAACTTTTTGTTGCTGCAAATGAATACGCCTTTCGAAGTGGCGCAATGTCCTCAAGAATATCTCAATTGAATCTGATCGATATTCTTTATACAACTTATGTAAATATGCATTATGAAAAATCAATTGAAATTCTAGAAAAAAACCAGATAAAAAAGGAGTCTCATTAAATGATTAACTTAGATAAGATGACAACTGAAAAACAAAATTTGAAGACAATGAACTTGGACCAAATGTCCGTTTTAGAAGCATTGAAGGTGATGAATAAGGAAGATCAGCAAGTAGCAAAAGCAATTGAAGCCCATCTTTCAGAAATTGAAAAGGCTGTAAAAGCAATTATTGAAGCTTTTGAGCAAGAAGGAAGATTGATTTATGTTGGAGCAGGTACAAGTGGGCGTCTGGGTGTACTTGATGCAGCGGAGTGTCCACCAACGTTTGGTACAGAGCCAAATCAAGTAATCGGTTTAATTGCCGGCGGCGAAAAGGCATTTACGAAGGCAGTTGAAGGTGCTGAGGACAGCAAATCAATGGGAGAGCAAGATTTAAAGGAGATTCAATTGCAACCGAAAGATGTTGTAGTCGGTCTTGCAGCTAGTGGGCGAACACCTTATGTGATTGGAGCTTTAGACTATGCTAATACAATAGGTGCAAAGACAGTGGCTATCGCTTGTAACCAAAACTCAGAAATTGGGGAGATTGCCAAAATCGCTGTTGAAGTAACTACAGGACCTGAGGTTTTAACTGGTTCTACTCGATTAAAAGCAGCTACTGCACAGAAATTAATTTTAAATATGCTCTCTACAATCTCTATGGTTGGGATTGGAAAGGTTTATCAAAATTTAATGGTGGATTTACAAACCACCAATCAGAAACTAGAAGTGAGGGCGTTGCGCATCATCATGGCTGCAACAGAAGTGAACCAAGATGTAGCCCAAGCAAAATTAGAAGAGGGGGAAGGAAATGTGAAGCTAGCTATTACCATGATTCTATTGAATTGTGATGTAGCCACTGCTAAACAGAAGCTTCAGGAGTCAAACGGGCATATTAGAAAAACACAACAATAAACAGATGGGAGAGGGGTTATTATGGCGAATGAAAAAGAGAAATTCATAGATGAAATTGTCGAGCTGATTGGTGGAAAGAATAACATCCAATCAGCAACCAACTGTATGACTCGGATGCGTATTCGTATCAAGGATGAGAGTAGTGTGGATGTAAAAGGATTAAAGGAGTTAAATGATGTGATGGGGGTTGTACAAGCTGAAACACTTCAAATCATCGTTGGTCCAGGGAAAGCAAAAAAGCTAACAGATTTGCTGTTGGAAAGGTACAATGTATCCTCTGAAGATAGTCAGACTGAAATGACAGGAAATCAAACAGTTACGGAGGATTGGCAGGAAAATAAAGCTTCTATCAAACAGAAGCAGAAGAAAGGTAAATTAAAGTCCGCACTTGAAACAATTGGTGGTATCTTTATTCCAATGATTCCTGCCATCATTGCAGCCGGTATTTTCAATGGATTCAGCAGCTTGATCGGAACGCTGCAAGGGGAAGGAACGCTGACAGGCGATTTTTGGGAAGCAACACGATTACTGTTTTCTCTAATCGGAACAGGGTTTCTAGGATATTTCTCTATTTTTACAGGTATTAATGCGGCAAAACGATTTGGAGCCACTGAAGCGCTTGGTGGTATGATTGGAGCCATTTCTATTGCTTCACCACTAGTTGAACTTTCGCAGCTTTTTGGGCTTTATGATGCGGATGAGCCGTTAAATTCCATCTTAACGACAGGAAAAGGTGGTATTATTGGTGTTATTTTTGGAGTGTTTATTTTAGCTAAGTTAGAAAAAATGATACGTAAACGAGTTCCAGACGTATTAGATTTAATCGTGACACCAGTAGCAACATTACTGATCACAGTAGCTCTCTTTGTATTTATTATTATGCCGATATCTGGAATATTCTCTGATTGGCTTGTTAGTGGGTTAAGTGTAATTATTGGTTCTGATAACACAATCGTTAGTATTATATCGGGTTATATTCTATCTGCTGTATTTTTACCAATGGTATTACTAGGTCTGCATCATGGTTTGATTCCGATTTACGCTATTCAACTAGATGTACTTGGAGGCGTTTCACTGTTCCCGGTACTAGCCATGGCAGGAGCTGGACAAGTTGGTGCGTCCATCGCCATTTATCTAATATGTAAAAAAGTAGGTAATCACCGCATGAAGCAAATTATAGCAGGTGCGCTGCCAGCCGGGATTCTTGGTATCGGTGAGCCTTTGATATATGGGGTTACCTTACCGCTAGGAAAGCCTTTTATTACTGCGGGCTTAGGCGCAGGTTTTGGTGGAGCATATGTTATGATGATGCAGGTCATGGCGAATGCTTGGGGACCATCTGGATTAGTAGCTGTTCCATTGATGCAAGCAGATAAAATGATTCATTATGTTATCGGTATTTTTATCGCGTATATTGGAGGCTTTATTATTACGCGCCTATTCATTAAAAAAGAAGATGTTGCAAATGCCTAAACCACTAGGGATCTCTGTATATGTGTCTACTTTTGAATTACAAATTCCGATGTTAGAAAAGCTAAAAGGAAAAAACAGTTCCATTTTTACTTCATTTCATATTTCAGAAGAGGTAAACGATAGTTATGTGACTAAGGCAAAGGACATGTGCAAATGGCTTCATCAACATGGTTTTCAAATCATTGCAGATGTATCACCGAAAACATTAGAAATTTTTGCTCAACACGATCTTATTCGTTTTGCAGAAGATATGCATGTTTCCGTACTGCGTCTAGATTATGGCTTTGATGAACAAGAAATAACGCGGACTGCCAAGCAAATTCCAATCGCTTTTAATGCATCCACCTTAAATTTAGATGCACCATTTGTTTTAGAAGGTCACAAGTTATATGCCATGCATAATTTCTATCCAAGACCAGAAACAGGATTAGACTGGAAGCTTTTCGAAACTATTAACCAAACAATTAAGCAAAATGGGTCTGCACAACTGGTGGCATTTATTCCAGGGGATGAAATATTACGTGGTCCGATTTATGAAGGTCTACCAACAATAGAGACCCATCGAGAGTTGCCACCTTATGTTGCTTATTTAGATTTAATCAAGAATCATTCTGTTTATCAAGTGTTTATTGGGGATGTAACCATTTCTTCCGAGCAGCTAAAGCTGATTGAAGACTATCGATCAAGCAAGATTATCTCACTTCCTGTAAGGTTTGAATCTGATTTTGACTACTTATACGATCACGTGTATACCATTCGGATTGACTCACCAAGCGGTTTAATGCGATTGCAAGAATCGCGAGGGTATGCATCTCAAGGGAAAACGATTAACGTACAACATTGTACGGAAAGAACAAGAGGAAAAGTCACAATAGATAATGAGGCGTATAAACGTTATTCAGGAGAGATACAAATCATGCGTCAACATTATCCAAAAGATGGAAGGGTTAATGTCATTGGCGAGATAATAGAAGGGTATGTTCCCCTTGTTGATTGTGTAAAAAATGGAGAAAAAATCCGATTCGTCAAAATTTAATCTGGAGAAAAGAAGATTCTCTATTCCTAGCCTGATTTTTATTACGGTGGTACAGCAGCCATTAAACAGAGAAGGGGGAACAAGTTGACACATTTTGCATTACAGTTTTATGATTTTAACGAATGGGCAAACAAACAAATTTTTAGTCGACTAAACGAACTTCCGGAAGATATTTATCATCAAGAAGTTCAAAGTGTGTTTTCATCGATATCGAAAGTACTGGCACATGTTTATCTTTCCGATCTTGGCTGGTTAGGAGTTTTTTCTGGTAGAAGTATGAACTATGCATTAAGGATAGCTGAACAATTAAAAGAAGAAACAGAGGAAACAGGGTTAGCGGACATGGAGAAGCTGTTTTTGGATTTATCTGATCGATACAAAACATTCCTTAGCCAAAAAGAAAATATAGATAAGCAGCTTGTGATTGAACATCCCTCTGGCGAGCTAATGAACACAAGCGTATCCGAATTAGTACCTCATGTGGTGAATCACGGAACTTATCATCGAGGTAATATTACAGCTATGTTAAGGCAAATGGGCTATGCTTCTGTACCCACAGATTATGGAGTTTATTTATATATACAAAACAGCAATCAAACGAAATAAAATATTAGAAAGTAACTTTATAATTGATGAGCAGCTCTTAAAGGGCACCTCTATTAAATACCCTTTAAGTAGTAATCCACTCTAATCCATTACAGGTTGGGGGATAGAGAGAATGGATATTGTTGGGAAAGGGGCTGCTCATTAATTCAATTCCCTTTCTGAAACAATAAAACACGTAAAATTGTTTTGTAGCAGCCTTCCATTTGGAATAAAGAAGATATGTATAACTAGCAGCATGTAGAAATAGTCCAATAGATGCTTTAGCTTCGATATCATTTTGTTATAGAATATGATTCAATAAAAATAAACACTGTTTTCATCTCCATTATTGTATGCTTACATATAATTTCGATGAATGCAGTGTCTTTTAATTGGTAGTTGGAAAGGATGAATGCAATGAAAAAGCTATATTATGGTGGAGAAATTATCACGATGGAAAAAGACAAGGAACCAGTAGAAGCTGTATTGGTGGAGGATGGTGTCATTCAAGACTTAGGATCGTTATCCAAATTGGAACCACTATTCCAAGATGACAACATCGAAAAACATAATCTAGAAGGAAATACACTATTACCTTCCTTCATTGATCCCCATAGCCATATTTCGATGGTTGGTCCTGTTGCAGCTTTGTGTGATTTAAGTGAATGTGATAATTTCAATGAGATTGTGGACCAATTGAAGGCGTATATAAAAGAGAAGCAATTAAAAGATTCCGATCCAGTGATCGGTTTTGGTTACGACCATAATGTATTACAAGAAGCGGAGCATCCAACCAAGGAAGTTCTTAATCAAGTGTCAATGGATAGAATAGTTATCGTTATGCATACATCTGGGCATATGGGCTGCGTCAATGACTTGGCCTTACAAATTGCTGGCATTGATGAAAATACCAAAGATCATGAAGGCGGCACAATTGGTAGAGTACAAGGAACACTAGAGCCTAATGGGTATTTAGAAGAGGCGAGTATGATGGCTATGCGAGAAAAGTTAATGGGTGACATGGGGACAAATTTTGCAGCCATGATGCAGCAAGGACAAGAGATGTATATCAAAAATGGGATTACGACATGCCAGGACGGGGCGACAAGTAAAGAAATCATGCAGCTTTTTCATACCTTAGCAGATGAGAATGCACTCATGATAGATGTCGTTGCCTATCCATTAGTAATGGAAACACCGACAGAATTGCTGGAACAATATAAAAGATACGCTAAAAAATACAGCAATCGTTTTAAACTAGGAGGGTATAAGCTTTTCTTAGACGGTTCTCCACAAGGAAAAACAGCTTGGTTAACTGAACCATATGAAGGGGAAACAGATTACAAAGGATACGCATGGTATCAGGATGAAGAAGTGCGGCAATTCGCTTTAACTGCAATAAATGATGATGTTCAACTACTGACACACTGTAATGGCGATGCCGCATCAGATCAATTACTACGAAGCTATGCGAATGCTTTGCAGGTCTCAACTAATCCGAATAAACATAAGCTGCGCCCAGTGATGATTCATTGTCAAACTGTACGTGATGATCAATTAGATGAAATGCTGAAATTGGATATGATTCCATCGATTTTCAATGTGCACACCTACTATTGGGGAGATGTACATCTTAAAAACTTAGGAGCAGAGCGAGGCAGCAGGATTAGTCCAGCAAAAACAGCTTTTGATAAAGGATTGGCTGTGAATTTTCACCAGGACTCTCCTGTAGTTAAACCTGACATGCTTCATGCCATATGGTGTGCTGTGAATCGTAAAACAAGAAGTGGAAGTACCATCGGTGAGCAGGAATGTGTTACTGTGTACGAAGCATTACAAGCTGTTACCATCAATGCGGCGTATCAATATTTTGAGGAGAATACTAAAGGAAGTATTGCCATTGGGAAATACGCCGATTTAGTAATATTAGACCAGAACCCACTTACCGCGAATAAAGAGGAGATTAATAAGATTAACGTACTAGAGACCATTAAAGAAGGAAGTACGATTTACCAAAAGAATGAGACATGAACATCATGCTTGGACTCTCAATGAGAAGGTATTCGTTTAAAAGAAAGGCTTCTTGATTTACCCTTGTAGCTTGATTTATCAAAGTAAAAAGAATATAAAGCCTAATTTCTCCATGCGAGAAATTAGGCTTAATTTGTAATAGCTTTTTCATAAAGATGTATCCATGTTTTGATATTATTTAGAAACATGGAGAGGTAATCATCCTGGTTCTTATTGGTTTTGTTCCTCTTCTAATTCGTTTCCTTGATCCTGCTGTTGTTCCGTAGGCTCTTCGCTCGGATCTGGTTCCTGCTCATCATTTGTTGTCCCACATCCAAACAACAAACCAGTAGAAAGAAGTGCTGTGAAAATGGCAACTGGTAATTTCTTTTCCTTCATACTAATCACCTCATTTAGAATTTTTAATTGCTCCCTTATTTTTACCCAGATTAATTGTACCTATTCTTGTTAGATAAAAAGAAGATCAATTGATGAAGGGTTTTTTTGCAAAAGCTATTTAGCTGCTCTCTTGTAAATACTTCTTAGATAAGTTGGGATACTATTTCATGAATACAGTTATAAAAGACTTTTAAAGATATCGGAGTTTACTAAAAAATGACATTATTGCACTTAACTATCGAACTTATCGTCGGTTTTTTTGTTTTATTTATCATCGTTAAATTTGTAGGGAAAAAGATCATTGATCAAATATCTCCTTTTACTTTTATCGCGGCTATTGTATTAGGAGAATTACTTGGAAATGCATTATACGATAATAAAATAGGTGTTTTTTATATCGTGTATTCTTTGATCATCTGGGGAGGTTTACTTTTCTTGGTGGAGTATCTAAGCCAAAAACTCCTATCCTTCAGGGGTATGGTAGAAGGGAAACCCTCTGCACTAATTAAAAATGGCGTTGTAGATCGAGAAGCATTAAGGAAAAACAGGATGAACTTAAATCAGCTGCAAAGTCTTCTCCGACAAAGCGAAACCTTTTCAATACGTGAGGTTGCTTATTGCTATTTAGAAGCAAACGGATCAATTAGTATTTTAAAAAAATCAAAGTATCAAAAAACGGCTCAGGAAGATTTCAATATGCCTTCAAAAGTAGTCTCCGTCCCTGTCACCATAATAAGGGACGGTAATGTTTTATGGGATGAAATAAATGATCTGGGCTATGATGAATCGTGGTTAATATCACAGTTGAATTCCCAGAATATTACTGACTATAAAGATGTTTTTATTGCCGAATGGCTCCATAAAGACGGTCTTTTTGTACAGCCATTCAAGAATTAAACGTTAGTTACATTCATTGCAGAGAGAGTGAATGATAATCACAACTCCGTAATATAGTATGTTATATTCATATTGATAAAGTCATGGAAGGAGCATAATACATGTGTTGCTCATGCTGTCCAGTAACTGATAAACCCCTTATCTAAAAATGAAATTTAATTAGATAAGGAGATGAAAACATGTTAATTCAAAATAAAATGATTCAACGTGTGAGAGAGAAATGTATTCAAGATGATTCCGTTTCAGCTGGTATGATGTATGGATCTTTTACAAAAGGTGAAGGAGACCAGTATTCTGATGTTGAGTTTTATATATTCATTGAAAATGATAAGATGGATGATTTCAGCCCAAGACAATGGATTTCTGAAGTCTATCCATTTGACTTGATCTTCTATAATGAGTATGGAACGGAGGTAGTGATTTTTACAAATATGATTCGTGGAGAATTTCACTTTCTACCTGAATCAGAAATAGGAATCATAAAAAGTTTTAAACCGACGGGTGTTTTTCCAAATACGGATGCTATGTATATTTACGATTCGACAAAAAAATTAAAGGTTTTACTCGACGCTTTAGGTGGGGATGGCCCAAAGCGAATGACAGATGAGAATGTAAACTTCGCCTATAATAATTTTGTGAATGCTTGGTTGATGGGGGTAAACATTATGAAACGGGGGGAGCTAGCACGCTCTCTAGAGGTTCTCACCCATGTACAAAAATTTATCTTACGGCTAATAAGGGTCAAAGAACAAACGGTGGAGCGTTGGTTCAATAGTACGAAAAATTTAGAAGAAGATATAAGCATTGAATCGTACAATGACTATGTTTCGATTACGTCAGCATTAAAAGAAAATGAGTTAACAGATGCGTATAAAAATGCCTTGATGTTAGCCGAAAAATTATATGATGTATTGGCTGTTCACTATAAGCTAGAAGTAAATAAAGATGTGATTGGTAACCTATATAGTTATTATCTCGAGAAATAAAATCAATTACGTTAGCAAAGTTACAGGGCGCTATCCGGAGTATGGATATGCGCTCTATATTATTTCATGAAGATTTTGGTTTAAGAACTTAGATTATCTTGCCTTTTTACCATGCATGATTATACTTAGATCCATACAAAGTGCAATAAAAGGAGGAGTTGAACCATGAAGCAGCGTTTTAACTACATGAAAACGATTCAGAGGTTCTCAGATTAATGATTCAATTGGAGAAGTACAGGAATACAACGGGTTTGAGAATGAATTAATCGAATTAATAAAAATTCGGGCATCTCAAATAAATGGTACTGCGTTGACTTGGATATACACACAAAGGATGCCCGAGTACATGGGGAAACGGAACAAAGAATTTACTGTTTACCTGGTTGACGTGAATATCATTTCTATTCCGAGTCTGAAAAGGCAGCGCTTGAATTAACAGAAGCTGTTACAACGATATCAGTAAATGGTATACCAGACGATCTTTATGAAAAGAGGGAGCCTTCATTTTAATGAAAAGCAATATATTAATCTTGTTACTATTATCGTAACAATTAATGGTTGGAACCGGTCGGCTATTTCATCCCAACGCTTACCAGGAAATTACAAACCTTTAACGGTAAAGTAAATTTGGCAATATAAAATCCTTTATATTCAGAATTGATACGAGGAGGTTGTTCTTGCCGTTATATAGCTTGTTATGCGACGTTTACACAATAATTAACGACTTTGTAGATTTTTTGATTGAATCATAAAGTATCTTATGCTAATATTTAGACGCTGAATATTTAGACGTCTAAATATAGATGTGAGTAGTTCATTAATATTTTCCGCTTACTAAATGACTAAGAAAGGAGAATAATTTATGGGAAGAGTACAAAATAAAGTTGCATTAGTAACAGGTGGAGCATCTGGAATTGCTTTATCAACAGCTCATCTTCTGGCAAATGAAGGGGCAAAAGTTGTCATAGGTGATTTTAATATCGAGGGAGCAGAGAAAGTAGCAAAGTCCATCGTAAGTCGAGGTGGGGTAGCTACAGCAAAATTCCTCGACGCTTCAAATGCTGAGTCCATTAAAGAAGCGGTTGATTATACAGTAGAGACGTTTGGAAAACTTAATGTACTATTCAATAATGTTGGAGTAACGAATATTAACAAAGATTTAGACGTAGTAAACATCGATCTAGGTGAATGGGATCGGATTATGAATGTTAATGCGAAGAGTGTTCTTCTTGGCAGCAGATATGCAATCCCGCACATGGTTGAAGCTGGTGGTGGTTCAATCATCAATACGGCATCTATGGGGGGAGTTGCATCCGATGCTATTCGTACAGCTTATGGAGCTTCCAAGGCTGCTGTTGTAAATTTAACAAAGTATATTGCTACTCAATATGGAAAAGACTATATTCGCTGCAATGCAGTTGCACCAGGATTAATTTTAACGCCTGCAGCTGAAAGTAATATGTCGGAAGCTGTATTGGATATCTTTAAAAAGTATAATGCACTCCCATACAATGGGGAACCAGATGATATTGGATATACCGTATTATTCCTTGCTTCAGATGAGTCAAAATATATTACAGGTCAAACCATCGAAGTGGAAGGTGGTCACTATATTGCTAATCCAACTATTGCGGACTCCAATGCCTTTATAAATAGCCAAGATAAATAATGTTTAACGGTAGCAATATAAAGCATACCCCCATACATGAATGGCGTAATTTAAAAATATATAAGGGGAATATTAACAAATGAGTCAAATTAAAAGCAAAATTCATTTTGCATGGTTCGTATTAGTGGGACTATGTATTATCGTTGGTTTGGGGAAGGCAGGTTTAAATAATACTGCTGGACTATTCATCACACCAGTATCTAAAGACCTAGACATAGGTGTAGGGAATTTAACATTATATTTAAGTATCTCATCAATTGTAACGATGGTATTTTTGCCAATTGGTGGAAGGATTCTGGCAAAGTATGATGTACGAACGGTATTAATCGTTGCGATTCTTTTACAAGCAGGGGCTTTCTCCATGTTTGGATTAATGAACTCTGTTTGGGGATGGTATATCTTCTCAATCCCACTAGCGATCGGAGGAGTATTCATTACAGTTATTGCAGGACCAGTTGTAATCAATACTTGGTTCAAAAAGCGTAATGGGATTGCGCTTGGTATCTTGTCAGCATTTGGTGGAGTACTAGGGGTATTCACACAACCGATAGTTGGAAATTTAATTACTAATCTGGGTTGGAGAACATCTTATTATGCAATAGGTATTGCTGTTATTATTATTGTTATACCAACCGTTTTATTTCTTATTAGAAATAGCCCTAAGGATAAAGGATTAGTTCAATACGGGGCTGAAAGTGTAGCCGAGGGAGAAGAATCAAATGGGGCATCTACTAATTCGGGTATCACATTCAAAGATGCCAAAAAGTCATTAGCATTTTTGCTTTTGGCACTATTTTTCTTTATCATTACTGCGGTTTCAAGTTTTACTATCCATATACCAACTTATTTAGCAAATCAAGGATATGATGTGAAATTTACTGGGAATGCAATGGCAGCAACAGCACTAGGGGTTTTTATTGGTTCATTACTCTTTGGGTACTTAACGGATCGTATTGGAGTTAAAATCACTTCTTTATTGGCAATGTTGATTGGTTTATTATCAATAACCATGTTACTTTTGTTTGTAGATGTAGTTACATTGATTATTGTTGCACTAGTGTTATTTGGGTGTATGACATCTTCCATTGGGACGATAGCACCTGCTTTGACGACAGCAATGTTTGGAAGTCGTGATTATAGTCAAATTTACTCTACGGTTTCTTTAGGATTAGCAGTCGCTTCAGTTATTGCCCTCCCTGCATATGGATATATATTTGATTTTTCAGGAAGCTATGTACCAGCCTTTTATATAATTATTGGGATGTTTGTACTCAATATTCTATTTGTTATTTTAGCATTTCATAATAAAGAGAAAATGGTCCAAGAGGGATTATGGAGGTAATCTCCAATATAACCCTTTCTATTCCAAATAAGTGAAGGATGATTTTAATGAGATTAAAAGGAAAAGTAGGAATTGTAACAGGAAGTGGTTCTGGTATTGGTCGTGGGATTGCACTTGCGATGGCGAAAGAAGGCGCCAATATTGCAATTGTTGATATAAATGAAGAAAAAGCTAAATCTACTTTACAAGAGATTAACCAATACACAGAGGGCATGCTATTTATTAAGGATATTTCCAAAAAGGAATATATTGAGGAAATTATTTCTGAAGTGGTAGGTAAGTTTGGTAAGCTTGATATTCTTGTGAATAATGCCCATGCTTCCAAACAAGCACTTTTTAAGGAAACAACGATGGAATTGTTTGATTTGTCCTTTAACACAGGGTTTTATCCAACATTCTATTTCATGAAAGCTGCTTATCCAGAACTCAAGAAGTCTAAAGGGAAGGTTATTAACTTTGCTTCAGGAGCTGGTATTTCAGGTCAGCCTACACAAGCGTCATATGCTGCAGCAAAAGAAGCGATTCGTGGAATTACACGTGTTGCAGCTAATGAGTGGGGGCCAGAAGGTATTAACGTCAATATTATCGCACCTATTGCACTTACAGAGGGAGTAAAACAATGGAGGCAAAGCGCATCAGAATTATATGAGCAAATGATTAACAATATTCCATTGAGACGCTTGGGTGATCCTGAACAGGATATTGGCAGAACTGCTGTATTTTTAGCAAGCGACGATTCCGATTATATTACTGGACAAACCATCATGGTTGATGGTGGATCAATTAAAATATATTAAGGTGGTAGAGTGAAAATAGGAAGGTTAGATAAAAAGATAGCAATTGTAACTGGTGGAGCATCCGGGATTGGAGAGCAAATGGTTGACCTTTTCAGTAAGGAAGGGGCCACTGTAATTGCCGCTGATATAAATAAAGAAGCTTTAGAAAAAGTAAACCAAAAGGAAAATGTAATTGGAATGAAATTAAACGTCGCTTCGGATGAAGATTGGGCTGCCTTGGCCAAAGAGGTTTATCAATGTTTTGGAAAGATTGATGTACTAGTTAATAATGCCGGTATTTCTTCTGAAAAACCATATGCTGACATTAATCTAGACGATTGGCAAAAAATGCTTTCTATTAATGGTTTTGGTTCTTTTGCAGGTATTAAGCACGTTGCATCTTATATGGCAAAGGAGAAGAAAGGTTCCATCGTAAATATTTCTTCTTATACAGCTCAGATTGGACAAGGGTTTAATCATTACTCTGCATCTAAAGGTGCTGTTCGTGCACTTTCAAAAGCTGCTGCTACGACATTTGGTAAAAGTGGCGTCCGTGTTAACGCTCTCTTCCCCGGTATTATTGAAACACCAATGACAAAAGGATTAAGCACATCAAAAGAGTTAGTCGGACAATTAATCCAAGCAACGCCTTTACAACGTTTAGGACAGCCAGAGGATATAGCAAATGCGGCATTGTTCTTAGCATCAGATGATTCCTCATATATTACAGGTGCAGAATTAGTTATTGATGGTGGGTTTTCTGCCCAATAATATGCTAAACTAAAAGTGTCATTTTTAATAAAGGGGACTCTACTTCTTAGAAAGAAGGATTTAATTACATGGAAGAACAAACAATTTTTGACATTATTCATTCGATGGATAAGGTAACAAATAAGTTAATTATTCAATGGAATAAACTATTTGAAGAAGATCTGGGTGTTTCACATATCCTCATACTTGGCCATTTGAAGGCAAAGGGGAGAAGCCGTCCATCGGATATTGCAAAAGCTTTAGGATTGACTCCACCCTCTTTAACGCATTTATCAGAAAAACTAGTACAAAGGGAATTAATTATTCGAATTATTGATGAATCTGATCGGCGCATTATCTACTTAGACATTACGGACAAAGGTACTGAGATACTTAAAAGAGCCGATCAAGAAGGACAAATACTCCGTAAAAATTTGTTTGAAAAGTTAACAGACGAAGAGAGGCTTAGGTTGTTAGAAATTTATAAAAAGTTGAGCGATCTTTAATTCATGTTTTTGTATAATTAGGAGTGTGCTATTAACTATGTAAGTAAGAATGTGTACGGTTCTACTCACTTGATAGAATACAAAACTAAAAAGTACTGCGATTTATGGAAAAATGATATGCCCCCCATAAGGTAGACAGGCTAGAAATTAAAAAACTGTTTTGCCTTATGGGGGGATTTTTTGTCAAATTGCTTACAACAATGAAGATATACAAAGAGGGAATTTTGTTCAAACTATCAACTTATAATACAACTATTCGTAGATGAATTGAAACATTAAAAAAAGCTTGGTCTAGCTCCTCTTCATTTTTAATAGTTACAATTTCAACTCCCTATTAGAATTTCAATACAGAATTCTTCTAGTTTTTAATCATTGCAATTATGGTTGACATGTAGCCTCTTTGAAATGGATTATCGTGATAGCGAAACGGTAAGCATTTATTTCCCAAGCCATAAGTCTATCCATGACGCTCCTTTATCCTTATAATAGGAACCTAACAATCAAAGTGATTCTAACGAGAAATAAATTGTGAACGATATTTTGCAGGGGACATTCCCTTATATTTCGAAAATTGTCTTGAAAAGTGGTGTGGATTGGTAAAACCAACAAGATAGGCAATTTCTTCAATCGTATTGCTTCCTTTTCGTAATAACTCTGTTGATTTATTCAGTCGTGTCTGTATGATATACGTTTTTGGACTTAAATTCAGGTGCCTTTTAAATAACCTGAATAAGTATGATCGTTGCAATTGAACAACTTTCGCAACTCTTTCCACTGTTAGATCTGAACTGGAATAATTTTTTTCAATATATTTTAATGCACACTGTACATATCTTTCTGAATTTGACATACCTTGACGTAAATCTTCTTGATGCTTGTCAATTAATAATTCTAATATGTGATACGACTCACCAAGTGCAGCTAAGTGTTTATTATTAATAGAATAATAATAAACATTAGCAAAAAGGCTATCCATCTTATCTTTATCATCGTATCTGTATGTGAAGTTTTCCGTCCCTGCTTTTGTAGATGTCAAAAGCCCGCACTTTTGAAAAAACTCCTTACATAACCCCCCTTTAAATCCTATCCATCTGTAGCTCCATGGGTTACCCACTAAAGGATAGTAATTATTCTTTGTATTTGGGGGGATTAAAAAACCTTCTCCGTTTTTAAGGTGATGTATCTCATCATTGATAAAAAAAAGACCTTCACCTTTTAATATATAGTGAATCAAGTAGTAATCGATAGGCTCATATTGGTAAGGATCTCTAGGTTGTACATCCTCATATCCACATTCGAAAATATCGAATTCATCGCTCAGTTTGGTATCTTTTAAATATGTACCTATTGAATCAAACATATAAAAACCCCCATTTGCAACATAATGCTAATCATTAGCAACTTTTAGCTATTTCTGAAATTAATTTATATATATATACTGAAAGCGTAACCACTGATGGTTACGTTTTCTAATGGTATCAGTAAACGGTTGGCAGCGCAACAACAACCTTTATTTTTAAGGAGGGAATAAACATGAAACAAGACCGAAGAAGAATTACTTCCATTTCATTTTTGTTGATGACTTTTACAGCTGTGTTTGCATTTAATAACATCATAAATGCAACCGCTAGTATAGGAATGGCTGCTGTACCTACCTTTCTTTTCGCAACAATATTCTACTTTCTACCTTTTGCTTTAATGATTGGAGAATTTTCCTCTGCAAATGAAGATTCAGAATCAGGTGTATATAGCTGGATAAGAACAGCACTTGGAGAGAAATGGGCGTTCTTGGGTTCTTGGTCATACTTTTTTGTAAACTTATTTTATTTTGTTGCACTATTACCTCAAACACTTATCTATGCTTCGTTTACATTCACGGGTCATAATGTCTTTGAAGGTATTCACGCAACACTTACCATTTCAATACTATCCATTTTGGTTTTTTGGCTGGCTACATTTGTTTCTATCAAAGGGATATCCTGGATCACTAAAATCACAGATGTATCCGGTTTCGCCAGAATATTAATGGGTATAGGCTTTATCGTTCTGACACTAGCAGTAATCTTTTGGATAGGTGTTCCTTCTGCACAGGAATTCAGTACTGAAACAGTAATGCCAACTACGAATTGGACCTATTTTATGACATTGGCCTGGATTCTACAAGCTGTTGGCGGCGCAGAGGCAGTTGGTGTCTATGTAAAAGATATTAAAGGAGGTAATAAATCCTTTGTAAAAACACTTGCCATTTCTGCCATATCCATCGGTGTGATATATGCACTGGGCGCAGTATCAGTTGGCTTAATTATGCCGGCTGGACAACTTCAGGACAATTATTCTACCGCATTATTTGACGCTTTTACTATATTGGGAAGTCACTTCGGCGTTGGAAATGGTATAACAACAAGATTTGTAGGGTTAATTATGCTGCTTAGTGCATTAGGTTCTCTTATTATCTGGATGGCTGCACCTGTTAAAATTTTATTCTCTGAAATTCCAAAGGGTATTTTTGGAAAATGGATTTCCAAAACGAACGAAGAAGGTAATCCGACAAATGCCTTAATAATCCAAGGAATCGTTGTAACCGGTTTAATGATTATACCTGCAATCGGAATTGGGGCAATTGATACATTATTAGCAACTTTAATTAATATGACAGCTGCAACTTCACTAATTCCTGTACTGTTTCTACTTATCTCGTATATCGTATTACGCGTTAAAAAGGATAATATATCACGCTCCTTTAGGATGGGGAGCAGAAACACAGGAATATTCATTGGAATACTATTATTGGCACTCTTTACATTTGCATTTCTAACGTCAACCTTCCCATCTCCGTGGGCTTTAATAGACTATTTCCAAACTGGAACATATGCTGAAGGATCAGTAAATCCCTTATTTAAGCTGCTTTATAACATACTTGGTATTATTGTTTTCATTGGAATTGCCCTTATTTTCTACAAAAAATATGAAACCAAGCAAAAAAATAATTAGGTGGTGTTTGAATTGGTTAATAAAAAACTATGGGAAGACAACCATACAGACAGTATTAACAGAATGGAGCCAAGGGCGCATTTTACCAGTTTCCCTTCAGAAATAGATGCGAAAACTGGTGAACTGGGACATACACATTTTTATCAAAAGTTGAATGGCAGGTGGTCGTTTTTATTTTTAGATGCACCGGAATACAGCCCGCAAGATTTTTATAAAACTAGTTATGATTATACTAGTTGGGATACGATTGAAGTTCCTGGGAATTGGCAAAGACAGGGATATGGAAACATGCATTACTCTGATCTATGGTATAATTTCCCGATCATACCACCGTATGTGCCTGTTGAAAACCCCACAGGTATTTATCGGACAACTTTTGATATAGATGAAATACAGACCGATTATCAATATATTTTAAGGTTCCAGGGTGTTGATTCTGCGTTTGAAGTCTATTTGAATGATACTTTTATAGGTTACAGCAAAGGTGCCAGAATACAGAGTGAATTTGATCTATCTGATCAATTGATTACTGGCAAAAACATGTTAACAGTAAGGGTTTTTCAATGGTCTGATGGAACATATCTCGAAGATCAGGACATGTGGTGGTTAAGCGGCATCTTTCGGGATGTGGAGCTTTTTGCTAGACCCGTTGTCGGTTTATATGATTTTACGGTAAAAACAGTTTTTGACGATGACTATCATCATGCCACCTTAATTGTTCATCCAACAGTTGAATATAAAGGGCAGAACATTCATTATCAATTAGAGGATAACGACGGAAATACTATTTTTCAAGAAGAACAGGACAGCCGTGAAAGTCTTGTAAAAAAAGTAAATAATCCCATCAAGTGGTCATCAGAAGATCCTTATTTATATACACTCGCAATGACTGTTTATAGCGGCAAGGAAATGGTGGAAACAATCCATCAGCAAGTAGGATTCAGACAAGTGGAAGTGAAAGGAAATACTTTTCTGGTAAATGGTGTTGCGATCAATCTGAAAGGCGTCAACCGGCATGATTATCACCCGTTAAAAGGTCGTGTAACAACAAAAGAAGATGTAGAAGCAGATATTACCTTAATGAAGAAGCATAACATTAATGCAGTACGGACTGCACATTATCCAAATGCCCCATGTCTATATGAGTTGTGTGATCAATACGGTTTATATGTCATCGATGAAGTCGATCTAGAATGCCATGGCTTCGAATTAACAGAGGATTATAAATGGCTTGCCGATAACCTGGATTGGGAAGAGGCTTTTGTTAACCGTTTAAAACGAACGCTTATGAGGGATAAAAACCACCCATCCATCATTATGTGGTCACTAGGAAATGAATCTGCTTTTGGGCATAACTTCCGGAAAATGGCGGAATATGCAAAAGCAACAGACCCGACAAGGTTAGTACATTATGAAGGTGACTTTGAGGCCGAGGTAACGGATGTGTACTCTACCATGTACACCTGGCTTGAGCACGACAGCAAACAGACAATGGACCAGATTGCTAGTAGCACAACCAAACCACATATATTGTGCGAGTATGGACATGCCATGGGAAACGGACCAGGGAATTTAAAAGAATATCAGGATATTTTTTACAAATATGACCATATGCAGGGCGGCTTTATTTGGGAATGGTTTGACCATGGTATTGAGTCCTATAGTGACGATGGAAGAACGTATTATAAGTATGGCGGGGACTTTGGTGATGAACCAAACAACGGAAACTTTTGTATAGATGGCTTATTAATGCCAGACCGGACTCCTTCCACTAGCTTGAAGGAATACAAAAAGGTTATTGAACCGGTTGAAACGAGAGCCTTTGACATTCGTGCCGGCATCTATGAATTAGTAAACCGGTTGGATTTTAATTCACTGGACGACTATCAATTGACCTGTCAATTTTATGAAGATGATAAGCTAGTTGCGGAAAAAGAACAGGTCATTCCAGATATACAGCCTGGAAATGCTGCCAATATCGTTATTTCTTATCCTAATGCGAAACAAACCAAACCAGAAATACGATATACGGTGCATTTCACCTATACACTGAAGCGCGCAACAAACTGGGCAAAAGCAGGCTTTGAAGTTACAAGAAGTGTTTTTGTGTATGATGAAGCTATACCTACCATTAATTATAAGGGGGCTGATTCCGGTAATATAACGTACGTCGAAGAGAATGGGCTAGTTACGGTTTCAGGAGAAAAATTCAAGGTAACGTTTGATAAAGTGCTTGGGCAAATATTGGATTCAACATATAATGGTCATCGAATAATCGAACAAGGGCCTGCTTTCAATCTTTGGCGAGCACCTATTGATAATGATATGTATATTTTGGAAGATTATCGAAATGACTATTTCCTGCATCTTGGTCATGACATGGTACGCGATGTGCAATATGAGCTAAAAAAGGACCATTTTGAGTGGCGGATGCGTTCACTTTACGGAACCACGAACAATTCATGGTACTATGATTTAACATACACGTATAAGGTCTTTGCGGATGGCAAAATACAGGTTGCGCTAGAAGGCATTGCTTCCGGTCGTAAAGACAATGCACCGCCAATGTTGCCAAGGATTGGTGTGCAAATGAGAGTAAACAGATCATTAGATAAGGCCTCATGGCGGGGGCTTGGACCACACGAAAATTATACGGATTCCTGTCAGTCAGCCTATCCAGGAGTTTTTCATAAACATATAGATGATTTGTTTGTCAACTATGTGAAACCACAGGCCAATGGCAACCATATGGACTGTGACTGGGTCTGCTTAGGTAATGATAGTATATCACTTCATTGTAAGGCAGATAAAAGGATTAACTTCAGCGCCTTACGTTATGAAGATGCCGATTTAGAGAAAGCAAAGCACACGGTTGATCTGCAGGAACGGGACTATATTATACTTCACATCGATCAACAACAAAATGGCCTTGGCAGTAACTCATGTGGACAAGACCAATTAGATAAATACCGCTGTAAATTTCGAGATTTCACGTTGGAATTTGAACTGTCGCTGAAATAACTAAAGAAGAAAGGGGGGAATCTCCTTTCTTCTTAAATGTTAGTCCGCGTTTAACTTGCCCTTACGGCAATGGTTTTAACAATCTATCTTTTCAGGTGACGCTTGAGTATAACAGACGTTTTGACGAGCATGCAGACATAGGAATAATAACCTTCAGTGGTATTATCTTGGCAGAGTTCGGATAGTGATACTGTTGAGCAATAAATGCAATGGCTACTCCATTAGCCTGCTGTACAACCCGATATATCGCTACCATAGCTGAAATGAGGAACCTAAACATAATATAAAAGGAGGATTTTTATGAAAAAAAGGGGATGGAAAAGAAGCTTCGTTGTTAGCCTATGTATCTTGGTAATGCCTTTTATTGTTTTAGGTTGTGAAAACGAAAAGAACAGTACAAGTAACGAGGCAAACGTTAGTTCAGAGGGGGATACGGGAACTAACTCTGATATAGCCCGTATAAACGTTGATCGATTTGCAAACATATTGGATTTATCAGCGAATCCTACAGAAGAAGCTCATGGGGTATATGAAACAAATAAGTTTAATCATTTTTCTGATCTTGGTGCTTGGCATGGTTACTATCAGCCTGCTAAAGATAATAAAAAATTATTAGGTGGTTTTGCTGGACCATTAATTGTTAGTGAAGAATACCCAGTTAACCTCTCTGATTCCATTAATCGTATTCAAATTACAAATAAAGAAACAAATGAACAGTATGATTTAAGTAAAAGTAAGGATATCGATTTGTCTTCCTATCCAGGTAGATTAGAACAAAAATATGAGTTAGGTGATCTCACATTAGACATTACATTGATTTTTGTTAGTAATCGTACTGCATTAATACGTACAAATATGGTGAACACTGACGAAGAATCTTTGGAATTAGATATTTCTTGGAGAGGTTCAGTATTCAATAGCGTTATTGATGGGAATAATACACTTGATATCGGAACAAGTTTACAAAAAGATGGAAACGCAATACAAGTTAATTTTAGCAACGTTCGAGAACAGTGGAACTATTTCGCTACTGATGAAGTGAAGTATTATATTTCTCACGATAAAAAGATCAATACGGAAATAAACGGATTGGATTATATCTCTTCACTTGAGGATTCTGTAAGTTTAGATCCGGGTGAAACATTTGAAACCTATACAACGGAATCCTACACTTTTACAGAAGATGAGTTTTCTCAAGAGCAAGAAAAATCATCTGATTATATGGGTGAACCAGAGAGTCATTTTAAAGACAATAAGCAGAGATGGCAAGGATACCTAGATAAAACCTTTACTGGAGAAAAAGTAAGAGATTTTCCGCAATATCAGAATGCGGTAGTAAAATCAATTGAAACCTTAATGACTAACTGGCAAAGTCCTGCTGGAGCCATCAAGCATGATGGAATTGTTCCTTCGATGTCTTATAAATGGTTTATGGGTATGTGGAGTTGGGATTCTTGGAAAGCAGACGTTGCTTTAGCAGAATTTAATCCTGATTTAGCAAAGAACAATGTACGTGCTTTGTTCGATTACCAGATTAAGTCTGATGATAACGTTCGTCCACAAGATGAAGGCGTAATTATTGATGCTATATTCTATAACCAGAATAGTTCGCGTGGAGGAGAAGGTGGCAACTGGAATGAAAGAAATTCTAAACCACCATTGTCAGCTTGGGCGGTTTGGAATATTTATGAGGAAACGAATGATAAAGAATTTTTAGAAGAAATGTATCCTAAATTAATGGATTACCATAATTGGTGGTATACAAACCGTGATCACGACAATAATGGTGTTGCTGAATATGGAAGCATGGTAAGTGAGGCCAATTGGAAAACGGATGAAGACGGTAAAGTTATAAAGGATAAAAAAGGACAACCTGAACTTAATGATGAGGCCATAATTGAAGCTGCTGCTTGGGAAAGCGGCATGGACAATGCTACTCGTTTTGATAAAGAAGGTATCGGTGAAGATGATGTAGGTGTAAAAGTGTTTGAAAATAAAAGAGATGGAGAAGTAGTGGGTTATTCAATCAACCAAGAGTCTGTTGATTTGAACTCCTATCTGTATGCTGAAAAAGGCTTTTTGAAACTGATGGCAGCTGAACTTGATAGGAATGAAGACGAGAAAACATTAAGTAAAGATGCAAGCAAACTGAAGATGTATATACAGGAAAACATGTATGACAAAGAATCAGGATACTTTTACGATTTACAAATTAATGATGATGGACCTGAAACAAAATTATTAGTTAACAGAGGTAAGGGAACTGAAGGATGGCTTCCACTTTGGGCAAACTTAGCTACAGACGAGCAAGCAGAAACTGTAAAAGACAATATAATGGATAAAGATAAATTTAATACGTATATGCCTTTTCCAACCGCATCAAAGGATAACGAAAAATTCAGTCCAAGTGACTATTGGCGTGGTCCAGTTTGGTTAGATCAAGCGTTGTTTGGAATAGAAGCATTACAAAATTACGGTTTTGATATAGAAGCAATTGAAGAAACTAAAAAACTTTTTTACCATGCAGAAGGTTTAATGGGTAATGCTCCAATTCATGAAAATTATAATCCTCTAAATGGGAAAGGTATTAGTACGAAAAACTTCAGTTGGTCTGCAGCAACGTATTATTTATTGTATAAGAATAATATCTTGAGTAATAATCCAACTACTCAAGATGCTTTTAAGTAAAATTAGTACTGGTTGTTAGTGTTGTTGTATAAGCAATAAGTAAAAACGCTTAGAGAAACTGATACAAAACCAAATAAAAACTTCTTTCAATGGGATTGAAAAAGTCTGTAAGAAACTAAGTAATTCACTTACAATGGAGAGGCAAAAAATAAAATAATATTTAGCATACCAAATCACATAAGTTTTGGTATGCTATTTTTTGTTCTGTGCATGTGTTATGTCTAGGGAGTGGAGGTCTCTTACGGGCTTGGTAGTAAGCCCCGTTAGACAGAGAGAAGGGTTCCACTGTGAGGTGAAATCTGAAGGGAGTATGTGGCAAAGTAACTCTGCCCCTCACTGATATTGCCAAGGTAATACTATGAATTGTAAACCTTCTTTGAGCTAATACTTCTTTTATGTATTGGCTCCAGAAGTGTAATATTAGCTGATAAGAATACGTAGTGCTCTTGCTCACAGAGTTAATATTATACCCCAATTCAAATATGGTGATCACCATATTTGAAACTACTAAGGTTAACCATTATCATCTTTATTGTGGAGATGATCGTTAAGCTTTCTTAAATGAAGTTACGAATTGGCTAACTAATTATCAAATAGATATGAATGGTCATTACATCGTCCATGAAATGATAGAGATAAATATGACTGTCCAACGTGTGCGGAAGTAATAGGAAGAGAGTTAGCTAGTGCTTCTAGTTTAGGAGTTGCTGTTGATATTGTCATTGAAGGGTTAGGTTCAATTTCAGATAACCCATTATTTGTAGTAAACGTTAAAGATTGCCTCGTTTATTTAGCGGATAATCCAACTGACCCTTCTGAAATTTATGTTTTCTCGCTATGTTCTGTACTTGGATATACAGTACCGGGAACAGTAGGGTAAGTGGTATTACGATGTTTCTTTTATGATATGCAGTGGTGTTGCTACCCATTTAAGTTTGTATCATTGAAACGAACTTAAATGGGTAAGACATTAAAGGGCTACTTTGCAAGAACAGTTAGATTCTTTTTTCAGATGAGAATCAAATCTTATTAATAAAGTGGTTGTTGATTATGACAAGGTGGAAATCCATTTATATCCTGAATCATATAAAAATCGTATTGTTTCATAGCGAACTGATCTTGATACATGTACTCAATAACAAGGACCTTTCTGTCAGAAGTACCGCATAAAACTCCTGATGTGCCTTGCCCATTTGTTAAGGAAATTCCTACAGGTTGCCCTATTAAAAATCTGATTTTTTCTTGCCAAGGCATTGCCATCACTCCTTCTATATAAGTATATTACGTTAGAAATAATGGGTGCCTGTCTATCCCCTATTACATTACTTGTTGATTTTTTTCTTCTGTTACTTGTTGACTATTTAATTTTTTAATACCAAAACTATTTGTATAAGGAGCAAGAAAACCGTATAAAGCAGAGAAAACGATACCGCCCAAGTTAAAAACTGCCCATGGGAGGAACTCAAAGTTACCTACACCTAGTGTCGTTGCCATAAATACACCTGAAACGGTCCATGGCATAAGAACTTCTGTAATGGTGACTGAATCTTCCATGCTACGAGATAAATTTACTGGGTGCAGATTCCTCTTTTTGTACACATCACCATAAATATCTTTGATTAGGAAGTAGGTGACGAGGGCATTCGACGTACAATTGATCACAGCAAAACCTGTTACTAGAGAAGCGAAGATTACACTTCCAATGGATTTTAGGTAAGCTATAACTTTTTCAAGGATAACGTTAAGCGCTTGGGAAACCTCTAATGCAGAAGCGAAAAAGAATGCACAGAACACAAAGAACGTTGCATTGTACATCGAATAAAGTCCGCCGCGGTTAAGTAGTTCCTGAATATCTGCAGAAATAAGTTCTGGAGCGACACCTAGCATTTCTGTATTGAATCCTTCAACGGCCGCCGTAAATAAGTTAGCAACGGTGGCATGTTGAAATAGCAGGGCGATGATCATTGCCGTCACTGCTGAACAAAACAGTACGATTAATGGATTTTTCTTCATGAGAGAACCTGTAATAACGATCACTGCTGGAAGTAAAACCAAAGGGGTAAGACTGAACAACTCACTAATCCCAGTCAGCATCTCTTCAATACTCGTTAACTGCGTTGGTGATGAATCAATTTGTAGTCCAACAAAATAAAAAATGATGATAGCAATAATAGATGAGGGGACAGCGGTGTAGAGCATATGCTTAATGTGTTCATACAAATTCGAGCCTGCGGCAAGTGCACTCATATTGGTAGTATCAGATAATGGTGAGAGTTTATCTCCAAAATAAGCGCCTGACACGACTGCACCCGCGGTGATTGCCATGGATAAATCCATCGTTTGGGCAATACTCATGAGCGCGACACCGATCGTTCCAGCTGATCCCCATGAGGTACCAGTACATGTTGACACGATGGCTGTCGTTATAAATGCAAGTACATATAAGTAAGTAGGGTTGATGATTTCCAGCCCGTAATAAACGAAGAATGGGATTGTCCCTGAAATCATCCAGGTACCGATTAATAGTCCGATACTGAATAATATAAGAATAGCGGGCAAAGCGGTTTTGATTTTTTCTCCCATAACGGTAATAATCGTTTCCCAGTTATGGCCGTAAAACTTAGCGAATAGTGAAAACAGTACGCCTGCGAAGATGAGCATTAGTTCAGCTTGGTATTGAAGCACACCAATACCGACAATAAAAATGATAAGAGACAAGGCAATGGGAATTAATGCCATTCGTACAGTTGGGCGTTTCACTTCATTTTGACTCACTTGTATCTCTCCCTTTAGTAAAATTTTGCTTGTTTGCAGCACATGGAATCCATGTTCAAAAATCGTTGGTTAATAAATTTGAACTGCTTGTTAATAGACCGTTAAATACTATTTTTGTAAACGCTTTAAAAGTTCTGCGAAACAAACTAGTTTGTCTAATAGATTGGAGGAGAAAGGCTCTCTTCTTACTTTAAAGCGGTATCATTAAATGGAGTACAACGAAAGCCATTTGAAAAGTTTCTCGCGTTATGTCCACTTTTTTAATCGTTGCATTTATATTATCATACTATCAACCTGTATGAAAGGTTTGTTTTTTCTGAAAATAAATGCTGGGCCTTTGTTATTAATCAAACCCAATAGTATAATAGCTGTACATAGCTGATTCAGAGGTGAATGAAGTGAAAGCAATAAAAAAGAAGCGATTATCGGAAATCTGTGCAAAGGAAATCAAAGATTATATAAAAAGGGAAAATCTGAAGAGCGGTGATAAACTACCTTCTGTAGCTCAATTGGTAGATATATTGCAAATTGGAAGATCTTCATTAAGAGAAGCCCTTCAGCTCCTCGAAGCTCAAGGAGCCATTGAAGTATTAAATGGGAAAGGGACTTACATTAAAGATATGAATCCTTTTCAGGTTCAGCTTGCCTTTGAAGTGGAAGATAAAAAGAATTTCTTACTAGAGACGCTTGAGGTGAGGGAGGCACTGGAAGGAAAAGCTGTGCAATTAGCTGTACAAGTAGCTGATGAAGCGGATATTCAAGTGATGAAATTACATTTAAAACAATATGTTCGATTTTTGAGTGAAGGGAAAAGAGAGAAGGCAAATCTGGCAGATTCTAATTTTCATCAGGCTATTTACCGTGCATCAAATAATTCGATGCTTGAGAGCATGATCCATTCTTTCTGGGAAACCTTTCATGAATTTTGGAATGTGCCATTTGGAAAAGACGATATTTTTGACCAAAGCTATCCTTACCATGAAACATTGCTACAAGCGATTCAGGAGCGTGATTCGGTAAAAGCGCAGGAAGCATTTGAGAAAATCATGAAGTCAGTGCGGAACTCCATTACGGAAGTTCAAGTTTAGGAAGGAAGTGACTATATCTTAAATAGATAGATAAAAATTATCACCTCCCAGTATAAGGTTCCATAATGAACTATACCTAGGAGGAATGAAAAAATAAATCTTTAAATAAACGATAGTAAGGTGCCTCCGATTGCTCCTGTCAGTACAACTGTCCAAGGAGGCAATTTCCAGTAAACTAACATACTGAAAAGGATGGCAGCAAAAGCAAAATCAATCGGCTCTAAAATAGAGCTTGTCCAAATTGGTTGATAGAAGGCAGAAATAAGAATTCCAACTACTGCTGCGTTTACGCCCATTAATGCACCTTTGATTTTTCGATTACTGCGAAGACTATCCCAAAACTGGAGAGTTCCTAAGATTAGTAGAAAAGCAGGTAGAAAGATTGCAAAGGTTGCAAGGATCCCCCCTAACCAGCCATTCATTATAGCACCTAGATAGGCAGCAAAGGTAAATAATGGTCCCGGGACGGCTTGAGCTGCACCATAACCAGCAAGAAAGGCTTCTTCACTCAACCACCCTGTAGGTACAAATTCACGTTCAAGTAAAGGCAAGACGACGTGTCCGCCACCGAATACTAGCGATCCAGATCGATAAAAACTATCGAACATAGCGATCCAATGATTCGCACTGATTTCTCTTAAAATGGGAAGTAATAGTATTAGCCCGAAAAATAGCGATATACAAATGAACGAAAAACGCTTTGAAATTGGAAAATGAATATTTGCATCATCATTTGTATTGTTTTTTATAGATGAGAAACCCAATAAACCCAGATAATAGTATAATGCCTATTTGGGTATATGCTGTTTGCCATAGCAGGGTTACTACTAATGAAAGTAGTGCGATCGCTTTTCGCTTTAAATCAGGAGTTAGTTTTTGAGCCATTCCGATAATTGCATGAGCAACAACAGCAACCGCTACGATTTTTAAACCTTGAATCCAACCGGCACTACCAATGTCTAGGCCTTGCATGAGTAGAGCAAACACGATAAGAGCTAGTACAGAAGGAATAGTGAACCCTAAAAACGAAACAATACCGCCAAGTACTCCAGCACGCATTACGCCTATCCCAATACCAACCTGGCTACTCGCAGGTCCAGGTAGGAACTGGCATAATGCTACTAAATCAGCATAATGCTTCTCATCCATCCATTTCCGTCTACGAATGTATTCTTCATGAAAATAACCAAGATGCGCGATTGGCCCGCCGAATGAAGTTAAGCCTAATCTCGTTGAGACAAATAAGATTTCCAGTAACGATGGAATAGATACGTTTTTGTTTTGATTGTTCTTCTTCTTTTTCATTTCATCTCCTCCGGCTAATCTTTAATTTCTTTAAATAGTTCATACGCTTTCGCTCGCGCTTCTTTAAGAACAGTCAAGCCTTTATCCGTGGATGTGTAATACTTTCGGATTTTTCCTTCTACATTCTGTTCTTCTTTCGTTAACAAACCATCTGCTTCCATCGAATGAAGGATTGGATATAGGGTACCAGCGCTTATGCTATATCCGTGTTCTTTCAATTCCTCTAACATCCAGGAGCCAAAGATAGGATGCTCTGCAGCATGATGTAAGATATGAATCTGAATAAAACCTAAAACTAATTTTCTTAGTACTCTATCTTCCAATTCTACCCCTTCTTATCGAGTTATTTCGAAATACAATATCGATTTTCGATATCGATAATACCATAGGATTCATACTGCTTCAAGCTGATTGAAAAAATCAGATGTAAATTTTTGATAACATTCATACCTCCTATTTAGTTGTAAGTAAAAAACCAGATCACCATTAAATACGAAGAATTTTTAAGCAATTCTACGTTATACAGAATAAAAACTTTGTACAATAAATATTTTATAAAGTTTTCAAAGTGTATGGATTCAAATGCTTGTTTCGATTGTTGGATCTTTCTCCTATACTTGTATAGGCGACAAAGTTCGACAGTTTAATGGAGGTGCTAGTATTGTTAGAGTTTAAACACGTTTCCAAACAATTTGAAGACGGTACAATAGCCGTTAAGGATTTAAATTTACATATTAAAAAAGGAGAGTTTGTTTGTTTTATTGGGCCGAGTGGATGTGGTAAAACAACCACAATGAAGATGGTCAATGGCCTAATTGATAAAACGGAAGGGTCTATTCTTGTCGATGGAAAAGATGTGGTAGAACAAGATCCAGTTAAATTACGGCGATCTATCGGATATGTGATTCAGCAAATTGGCCTTATGCCGCATATGACGATTAAAGAAAATATTGTGCTTGTTGGTACGCTATTAAAATGGTCCAAAGAGCAGAAGGATAAACGTGCACGTGAGTTATTAAAACTAGTAGATATGCCGGAGGAATTTCTTGATCGATATCCGCACGAATTAAGTGGAGGTCAACAACAACGCATTGGGGTGCTTCGTGCTTTAGCAGCAAATCCACCACTAATTTTAATGGATGAACCATTTGGAGCACTTGATCCAATTACAAGGGATTCGTTACAAGAAGAATTTAAGAAGTTACAAAAAGAACTGGATAAGACCATTGTCTTTGTAACACATGACATGGATGAAGCGTTGAAGCTTGCCGACCGTATTGTCATTATGAAAGATGGACAAATTGTTCAAGCAGATACTCCAGATGAGATTCTGCGAAATCCAGCAAATGAATTTGTGGAAGAATTCCTAGGTAAGGATCGGTTAATTCAAGGCAGGCCTGATGTTACTACGGTCGAACAAATCATGGAGCATTCACCTGTAACCGTACAAATGGGAACGACTTTGAAATCTGCCATATCTACAATGAAAGATAGACATGTAGATTCATTGTTAGTGGTAGATAGTGAGAATAAGCTCCAAGGTTTTATTGACATAGAGGGGATTAATTTAAACTATAAGAAGATGCATCTCGTAGAAGAAATAATGGAGAAAGAGTTATTTTCTGTCTCTCGTTATAGTCTACTACGTGATACGGTTCACAAAATCCTTCGTCGAGGAGTAAAATATGTGCCTGTTGTTGATGATGAGAAAAAACTAGCAGGAATTGTGACTCGTGCGACATTAGCTAATCTTGTCTATGACACAATTTGGGGCGATGGTATGGAAACAAATGACATGGTAGCTGCAGCAGAAGCAGAATAGGAGGGAAGTGAAAATGATGGATTTTCTTGCAGAATACGGTAATGAACTGCTTGTTAAAACATGGGAGCATTTATATATATCACTTGCAGCGATTATTCTTGGCGTTTTAGTCGCTGTACCGCTTGGAATTGTCCTATCGAGGAAACCGAATTTTGCCGATCGTTTCATCTCATTTATTGGTATTTTACAAACCATTCCAAGTCTAGCAATTCTAGCATTCTTCATTCCGATTATGGGGGTTGGAAAGGTTCCGGCGATTTTCGCACTATTCTTCTATTCCTTGCTGCCGATTTTACGAAATACATATATTGGTGTGCGAGATGTGGATCCAGGTGTGAAAGAAGCAGGTAAAGGAATGGGAATGAGCAATTGGCAATCGATTGTGAAGATGGAGCTTCCTTTGTCTCTGCCGGTAATTATGGCAGGTATTCGCCTATCGACTGTTTATCTTGTTGGTTGGGCAACACTTGCAGCTTTTATCGGCGGTGGAGGACTTGGTGATTTTATTTTTGATGGATTGAACTTATATCAGCCATCACTAATTATTGCTGGTACGATACCGGCTACGATACTTGCTGTAATTGCAGATCGCTCACTTGCATTTTTAGAAAATCGGTTAACACCCGATGGATTAAAGGATTCTTATAAAACGGCATAAACTTGGAGGTGTAAATGTGAAAACAATGATTTATAAAGGCAGCATATTCCTTCTACTATTTGTGTTCCTTTCAGGCTGTTCTTTGCCTGGGCTGGCAAGTACAACTAATGAAACAATTAAAATTGGTTCATTAGGTACATCGGAATCCCATATCCTGGCGGAAATGCTGTCAATCATGATTGAGAGAGAAACGGATGCAGATACGGATTTAGTGACGCATCTTGGTTCATCTATTGTTCAGCATCAAGGCATGACGAGAGGGGACCTAGATATTACCAGTACACGTTATACAGGAACGGATTTATCCGGAGCTCTTGGCATGGATCCAATCACGGACCCAGATAAAGCGTTACAAATAGTGAAACGTGAATTCCAAGATCGTTTTAACCAAACTTGGGCTGCTCCATATGGATTTGAAAACAGTTATTCTGTGGCTGTGACCGAGGAATTTGCTAAAGAAAATAATATTGAAACGATATCTGATTTGGAACCGTATGCGAATGATTTACGTTTCGGTGTTGATAACGCTTGGATTAATCGTAAAGGGGACGGATATGACGGATTTAAACAATCCTATTTTTCCTTTGGAGAGGTTTTCCCAATGAATATAGGACTCGTGTATCAAGCGGCGGCTAGTGGCTACATGGATGTTGTTCTAGCATACTCTTCCGATGGACGGATTAAAGAATTTAATTTAAAGGTGCTTGAAGATGATCGACAATTCTTCCCACCTTATGACGCGTCCCCAGTAATTGCAGATGAGGTACTAGAGAAGTATCCGGAAATTCGAGAAATTACGGAACGGCTAAATAATCAAATTTCTACAGAAACGATGCAAGAGCTAAATTATCAAGCGGATGTGGAATTAATTAATCCTCGGAAAGTAGCCAAACAGTTTCTTGAAGAACATAATTATTTTGAGCAGTCAGTAGCAGAGGAGGGTGAGTGAAATGGAAACATTGGAACAATTTATCCATTATGTTAGTCAGAATAGTGGTTATATCTGGGTGCAGTTTTACAGGCATTTTCTGATGGCCGCCTATGGTGTATTATTTGCTGCAATCATTTCGATTCCTCTTGGTATACTAATTGCAAAATACGGGAAATTAAGCAGTTGGGTACTGGCATTTGGGAGTATTATCCAAACAATACCAGCATTGGGAGCAATGGCAGTTATTATGATTGTAATGGGACTTGGTACAAACACCGTAATTGTAACCCTGATGCTTTATTCCATTCTGCCAATTACGCAAAATACATATGTTGGTATGAAAGAGGTAAATAAAGATGTGGTTGAAGCTGGGTATGCTTCTGGAATGACTCGATTTCAACTGCTTCGCATGGTAGAACTACCACTTGCTGTTAGTGTTATTATGGCAGGGCTTCGTACTGCATTAGTTATTGGTATTGGGATTGCAGCAATCGGGGCGTTTGTTGGTGCTGGTGGCCTAGGGGCAATTATCCTTACTGGAACAAATGCCACGGATGGTACACCAATTATTCTTGCTGGAGCCATTCCAACAGCGTTAATGGCGATTATTGCTGATCTGATTATGGGATGGATTGAACGGAAACTGCAGCCCGTCAAATCTTCTAAGTAAGATTTGCTGAATCGTTCAACGAGGAGGAAAATGATGAAAGCTCATAACATGGAGATAGATAAAAATATGCCCTGTGAATTATCTGATGGTACGGTTTTACAATCCGATGTTTACCGTCCCGCCGAAGCAGGAGAATACCCGGTGCTTATGTTGAGGCTTCCATATAACAAGGAAGCGCGACGCTATTATGATGAATACCTAGAAGTCCCAAGAATGGTAGAGGCAGGTTATGTGGTCATCCTTCAAGACGTGCGCGGAAGATATGCCTCTGGTGGAGAATTCTATCCATTTGTACATGAAGGAAAAGATGGATTTGAGGCAGTAGAATGGGCGGCTCGTCTTCCATTTTCCAATGGAAAAGTCGGATTATTTGGCATGTCTTATCACGGATATACACAACTTGCTGCTGCAGTGGAACAACCGCCATCGTTAAAAGCCATTGCTCCTGTTATGACAATGGCTGATCCTTGGGGGGATATTCTTGGTACTGGCTCTGCGCCTCATGCGATTGGTAAGTTTGAAACATGGGTGTTAGGTTCCATCGTTGAAGACCAATTAAAACGAAGGAATCTACTAGATAAAGTACAGCTAAATAACTATTTGGAGCATCTAACCGAATATATGCATGAAGCGCCCGCCAATCAGTGGTCACCAATGAAGAATCTTGATCCAGGCTCATTTTTCTTCGATATCATGCAAGGGAGGTTGGACAATCAATTAGTCGAACGTTTGCAATTGAAGGAGCAGTTATCTCATGTAGATATACCAGCTCTTTTTATGGGAGGATGGTTTGACGCATTGCTTTCCCCAACCTTACAAGCCTATGAAGCGTATCAAGGGGATAAAATGTTGTGGATTGGACCTTGGACGCATGAACAAATGACTGGTCAAGCCGGTGCAGAATTCTTTGCTGGCGCAGCAAAGAATATAGGTGCTGATCAAATTGCAGACCCTACTGAAGTACATATACAATGGTTTGACAAATGGTTAAAAGATAAGCCATTGTCTATTCAAAAACCAGTACAGTTATACTTGATGGGTCAGCAAAGATGGGTAGCATACGATGAATTCCCTAACGTTGAACAACAAAAATTTTTTCTGGAAAGCAGGGGAAAATCGCAAACAAATGCAGGTGATGGAGAGCTAGTTTCCAAACCTTCGAGTAAGGTGACAGAAAGTTCACTTACACTTGATCCATACCATCCTGTTCCGACCAGTGGAGGAGGATCATTGATAGCAGGCGTGGAATCCGGTATATTTGATATAAGTAACCTTCATGAGCGTGATGATGTCCTTGTTTATACAACAAAACCGATAAGTGGCGACATACAATTATTAGGTACGCTCAAAGCAGAAATCTGGTGTTCTTCTCCAACGAGTTTATGTGATATTTCATTGCGAATATCTCATGTAGATCCAAGTGGTCGAGCATGGGTGCTTATGTATTCATTTCATCGTGAAAAGGTGGTGGATAACCATCCATTTTGTTTATTAGCAGATATTGGAACAACTGCATATAAATTGTCGAAGGGCCATCGATTACGCCTTGATATTGCAGCAAGTAACGCACCGTTGTATGATATTAATTTGAATAATGGTAAGACAACGAAAACCCATACCGAGGGTTATGTAGCGAATGAGACGATTTATCATGGAGGAAAAATGTCATCGAAGATTATTGTTCCATGTACAACGATATAATCAAATCTAAAGGAATCATGTAATGGTTAAAGCTCTTATTCTGTTATTCCTTTCCTTTGGCAATTATATAAACAATATGCTGCTTTCGTCATTTTGGTTTTTAGCTACAATGTGGTAAAGTTCAAAGAACATGCCAATAAGGAGATTTATTTAATGAATAATAGAGAACAAATTGAAAATGTTAAGACACAATTTATTGAAAAGATAACGGATAATATGAATGCCTTCGGGGTATCAACAAGTGTTGGGCGCGTACTTGGTATCATTTATATGAATAGAGAACCGATGACTTTAGATGAATTATCTGCTGAGACGGGCATGAGCAAAACCAGAATGAGTCAGGTAGTTAGAGAAATGATTGATATGAACATTGCTGAGCGTGTTTTTAAGAAAGGTGTCCGCAAAGATTTATATCAAGTAGAAGAAGACTATTATCAGACATTCATTTCTCTATTTATATTTACATGGCAAAAAGCGATCAATCGCAGCCGGAATTTCGAACAACGATTAATTCAAAAATTAGATACACTACAGCTGGAATCAGATGTAGCAGAAGAAGATGAACAAGCAATTAATGAACTTCTTCATGAAATTAGAGAGTGGATGGATTACTATGATTGGATCCAACGAGTTACGGAATTCTTTGCAAGTGGTGAAATATTCGAGCATGTACCAAAGAAAAAAACATAAACTAGTTAAAGCGATGTTTTCGTATAAAAGTGATTGCTTTTGCGAAGTCACCGTTTTTTTGCAGGTATCCTTTCAAGAGTAAGTACTTATGTATATAACGGGAACGTGTTAGAAAAAATTTATTCAGCTAACTTCATACGATATCATTTCTCAAATTGGAAACCGATTGATAGTGGTTATATCTAAAATTCATCCTATATGGTAAAAAGGAAGTTTCATAAATTATGGATTGAACCACAAGAACCAGACCATAGGTATATAAAATAAAAGGCCCTCCTAATCAAGGAGGGCAGTGAGCTGAAGTAAAGTGTTATAGTGATACAGTTTTATGTTACGTAAAATTCAACTTTCTGTGTATAATAAATGCCTAATTTTAAAGCACTTATATCCTAATTCCAATATAAATAAACCGTTTATTTACAATGGTGCCGGGAATACCTCTCATATAACAAAAGAGAGGTGGTGATTATGAGACAATATCATGAATCATTTTATTTTAAACGGGATATTGCTTACTTACAAGATCTGCTGCAGCGGTGTGATATTGAACCGGTGAAAAAGCAGATCCAGAACGAAATGAAATTTATTTATTCTGTATTGAGAAAATAACATGAAGAGACGAAGGCTTATTCCTTTAATCATCCGAACGATTTCACTCAAATCCATTCGGATGATTTTTTTAACATAAAACAGGTTCTTAGGCAGGACAGTCTAATTTAGCCGGCTTTCCTTTATAACAGACGCTTGCGCCTTCTGTTCTACAAACTGTTAACGCAGGTGAAGTTATTTTTAACATTTTGTAAATCATTTATTTTTCTTTTCTACTATACAATTTAACAATGCAAGAAAATTTATAAAAGGACAAGTTAGAATAAGGAGGAAGTTTATGTTTGGCTTACCTGTAGAAACAGCATTGCTTATGCTTCCTTGGCCGCTGATTTGGATAGCACTAGGGATATTCATGTTTATTAAGTTCGGCCGTGAAGAAAAACACGAAGCTCAAAGAAATGTGGAAAAAGGGGATGATGCTAAATGAATTTGGATATAATTATCTTCTTTATTTACTTACTATCGATGCTCGGAATTGGCTTATACTTTACGAGAAGAGCTTCGACATCGCCAGATCATTACTTATTAGGAGATAGAAAACTAGGAGCTCCTGTTACTGCAATCAGTATGCAAAGTACATCGATGAGCGGGTTTATGTTTATGGGCGGTCCTGCTCAAGCGTTTCAGGAGGGTTGGCATGCTTTATGGTATGCCATTGGAGATGCAGGTGGTTCGATTGTAAATATTTCTGTGCTAGGAAAACGAATGAGGCGTCTGTCGCAACTTTTGGGTTCGCTATCACCAATTGAATATTTAGAGAATCGGTTTGAAAGTGTAGCTATTCGTGTTGTTGGAGCAGTAATTGCTATTGTGTTTCTATTTTCCTATGCGTTCGCTCAATTTATTGCAGCAGGTAAGGCCTTAGAGGCAATGTCTGGTTTTTCTTATGAATGGGCACTTATTATTGGAGTAGGTATCATTATTACTTATACCGTAGCAGGAGGATACCTTGCTGTAGCGGTTAGTGGTTTTATTCAAGGAGTTATTATGTTTATCGGGGTTACAGCAATAGGGATTATGGTTCTTCCGGAAGTTGGTGGTCTTACAGGATTGAATGCATCCCTTCGATCGATTGATCCCAGTTATCTCAGTATTTGGGGTAAAGATCTTATTTATTATGGACAGTGGGGAGTTATTATTGGAGCAGTATTAATTTATGCGATTGGGTATATGGGGCTGCCTCATGTTGTCGTGCGACATATGTCAATGGAAAAACCAAATACTGCAAAGCAAGCTGTATTATGGTCTGCTGGATTTAATCAGTTATTTACATTTACTCCATATATTTTAGGTCTATCAGCAATTGTGATTATGCCTACCATTTCAGATCCAGAAATGGTTATTCCAGAACTTGTTTATACGTTTTTTCCAGGGGTTCTATCAGCTATTTTATTATCAGCCATTATGGCTGCTATTATGTCTACCTGTGATTCTTTATTAATGCAAGCGGGTACAACCCTATCACGTGATGTATATCATCGGTTTATAAATAAGCGTGCTAGTCAAAAACAGGTGTTATTGGTTTCGAGATTATGTATATTAATTGGCGGAGTAATTGGAATTATTGTAGCTACGTATCAACCTCCTACTGTTTTTACACTTGTTGTCTTTGCGTTTGGTGTATTAGGGAATACTTTTCTGGTTCCATATATTGCGTCTGTTTATTCACGTAAAGCGAACAAGGTAGGTGTATTATGTGCAATGATAGGAGGATCGGTAACAAATATATTTTGGGAATTGTTTTCTTTACAGGGTATTACTGGTGTTCATCCTTTTTTAGCTGGCTTGATCCTATCAGTAATGGCTATGTTATTAGGGAATTTATTTGGGAAGACTCCGCCTTCTTCTCCAGTACTTGAAGCATTTGAATTGGCGAAATTAAATCGAGATATTCCTAAAAATTTGGAAAAAGGAATACACGAAGGGCTAGCGATAGAGGCTCAGAATATTACGAAGTTCATAAGAAATAAGGAAAAAGTCACTAACATAGCTCTTCCTGCCAATGCAAAAATGGGGAGGTAGACTATGGACAATACAATGTTGGCTCAAGCAGTACGATTTACAGAAAAGGAAATTGAAACCAGCCTATATCAATTAGATTCAAATAGCCAGTTCTTAGTGAATCGGCTTGTATACTATCCCTATTACTATTTTAATTATACAGTACAAGCGAAACGTTTGTTCTTACCAGTAAAGGAGGAAGTGGGTTGTACAATTGACGGAATTAGTGGGAAGGGTTCTTTAATTGATTGTAAGCCAAAGCTTACTCATGTTGAACTACCGTATCATGTTCAGCTCCCGTTGAAACAATCGCTGGAAGACTGCCAAACGAAATCGGAATCATTTATTTACCATGCCATCGCTTTAAAAATGAGAATGTTAAGCCTTTCAGAATTAAAGCTGAAACAGAAACAGTTTTTTTACAGACCATACTGGATTGTTAATAGCAAAGACAGAAAGGCTGCAGACTTTATCGTTGATGCAATATCTGGTCAATATCACCCATTGTCATAAGGGGCTTTGAAATATAAATGGCGTATTATTGTTGAACTCCATTTATATTTTTTATGGCGGGTAATTAGTAGTCTGCTTTAAAAATTTTAAATATATTAACGTATACTATATTATGGATATATAAATAGGAAAAAATAGAATGTAAGTTGATGCTGATAAATGTGAAGATACGAAAGATTACTTCGAAAAAAAAGGAGGGAGTAGATGAAATACTGTATTTACCAAATGGAGATTGTGTTTGGAAACCCAAAGGAAAATAGAAAGAAAGTTGCTGGTTGGATAAAACAAACAGTAAATGAGGAAAAACCAGATACAATTGTTTTACCAGAAATGTGGACAACCGCTTATGCATTCGATGATCTTGAAAATCTAGCAGATGATAATGGGGAACCAACAATTGCTTTTCTACAAGATATGGCTTCAACTTACCATATCAATATCGTTGGCGGATCATTTGCTAATCAAAAGGATAATGAAATCTATAATTCCAGTGTAGTCATTGATCGTAATGGGGATGTCATCCATCAATATGATAAGTTGCATTTAGTTCCTATGTTAGATGAACACTTATATTTAACGGGGGGAAAAAACAAGGCAACCGTTTTTCATTTAGATGGTGTGAAAATGGGCATTATTATTTGTTATGATTTACGTTTCCCAGAATTATTGAGAAAGCTTGCATTAGAAGGTGCCCAAGTTGTGCATATTGTTGCAGAATGGCCAGCGGCGAGACGCGATCACTGGGAAATACTGCAACAGGCTCGCGCGATTGAGAACCAGATGTATATTATCTCTAGTAATGTGGTAGGTAACTATAATCATGTAGATTTTGCAGGTACATCAATGGTGATCGATCCTTGGGGAGAAGTGATCATTAAGGGGAGTCGTACAAAGGAAGAAATTATTCGTGCAACATTGAAGTTAGATAAAGTTGTCGATATTCGCAAAGAAGTACCAGTTTTTTCTAGTAGAGTGCCAGATTATTACTAAATAGTTCCACATGGAAACCAAATGAACTCAAGAGCATAAGATGCGTTCGTCTGAACCCAGCTTCTCTGATTAAACGAGGCTGGGTTTTTCGTGTTCTCTATAGGCAAAGGAAAATGGTATACTAGAAAGGTATTTGGGATAGAGGAGGTGGAAGGGATAATGAAAATTATTCGTTCTGTTGCGGAAATGCAAAAAGAGACGCTGATGCACAAAGAAAATAAACGGTCGATTGGTTTTGCTCCTACGATGGGGTATTTTCATAAAGGGCATCTTCAATTAATAGAAGAGGCAAAAAAAGAAAATGACATTGTCGCAGTTAGTATCTTTGTAAATCCTTTGCAATTCGGTGAAAATGAAGACTTTGGCCGGTATCCACGAGATGAGAAACGAGATATTCAATTAGCCGAATCATATGGAGTAGATCTCCTTTTTATACCGACTGTTGAGGAAATGTATCCAACGAAACCACAATTAAACATGGTCATGGTGGATCGTGTTGATGTATTATGTGGCAAGTCGAGACCTGGCCATTTTGATGGGGTAGTTACTGTACTAGCAAAGTTATTTCATATCGTTCAGCCAAATCGGGCTTATTTTGGTTTAAAGGATGCCCAACAAATAGCTGTGGTAGATGTGTTAATCCAGCAATATAATTTTCCAATTGAATTAATACGAGTACCTACTGCGAGAGAAGACAATGGACTAGCAATGAGCAGTAGGAATGTATACTTAACAGAACAAGAAAGAGCAGAAGCACCAGCAATAATTCACGCTTTACAAGAAGCTAAATCTTTAATGGAAAACGAGGAGCGTCATCCAGCTGTTATTGTAGAAAAAGTTCGCGCTTTATTGCAACAGCATACTTCTGCAAAGATCGATTATGTGGAGTTATTAAGCTACCCAGAATTAAAAACCATAGAGCAAATCAACCAGCAAGTGATTGTGGCAGTAGCTGTACAATTTGAAAAGGCGCGATTAATAGATAATATTATTTATCATCCGTAATAAAAGGGACTGCAGCTAAACAAATTTCGATTTAAACCGAAATATCCCGGGGGAAATTCAGTTTCTTGCCTATTTGTATAACGATGTAACGCTATGGAAGCAGTGGAAATCGTTGAGGTTGCTACAGGAACAGCATGTGTCCGAGTTGTTTGAGAATGCTTTAAAAATCGCATAGATTCAGCTGCCTTTTTTGCAAAAAGGCAGGAGAAGCTCAACTAATTGAAAGTGAATCTATAGATAGATGGGTTTAAATAGTCAATGATTATGTAGTGGACTAATGATAGGTCCATTGTTAATAAGCATTTGTGAGACCCCTCACCGAGGTGGATTTCGTCCAATGATCCAATGGTAACCTCTGCATGTAATTCCAGCCTTGTATGATTCAGCAATTTTCTTACTCATTAACCAACCTCCTGTCTCTTATAAGAAAACCTGTAACTATTTATAGTTTAAATGGTACTGTGAGCACGCACTTTTTGTGCGTTGGTTACGTACAGGTTACTTTTAAGGTGTATCGGTAAATAACGAATCGATGATAGAATAAAGACCAAAACATGATGCAACAAGGAAGGGTTGAAATGGCAAAACAAATACTAGCAAATGATTGGGAGCCTGTGTTATATGAGGAGTTTGGGAAACCGTATTACCTACAGCTAAGAGAATTTTTGAAACAGGAGTATGCATCGAAAACCGTATACCCAGATATGAATCATATATTTAATGCTTTACATTACACTTCATTTGAAAATGTAAAGGTAGTCATTTTAGGGCAAGATCCTTACCATGGTCCGAATCAGGCACATGGATTAAGCTTCTCTGTTCAAAAAGGCGTAGCATTACCGCCATCATTGAAGAATATTTTTAAAGAAATGGAAAATGATACAGGGAATCCAGTCCCCAATCACGGTTCATTAATCTCATGGGCGAAGCAAGGAGTACTATTGTTAAATAATGTATTAACTGTGCGAAGGGGAGAGGCTCATTCTCATCAAGGTATGGGCTGGGAGCAATTCACCGATCAAGTAATAAAATCGTTAAATAGGAAACAAAGCCCTGTTGTTTATATTTTATGGGGGGCAGCAGCGAAGAAAAAGCGATCCTTAATTGATACTTCAAAACATTATATCATCCAATCTGCACATCCAAGCCCGCTCTCTGCCTATCGTGGGTTTTTTGGGAGCAAACCGTTTTCTAAAACGAATGAGATTCTAAAGCAGAATGGACAAAAAGAGATTAATTGGCGATTGGATTAATCCATATCATAAGGCTGTCGAAGAACGTGCGAACGTCTCTCGACAGCTTTATTTTTATGTCTTGTTAAGCGAACAATTATTGACTAAAAATTCTAATTATGCTAAATTTAAATATAAATTAAATTTTCTAATATTAATTAAGAAGCTGCTAAATCTAAATGACTCTACGAGAAAGTAGAGCAATACTTAGGTTTAAACCAGTAATATGAACAGGTACTGATGGTTCTTTCTGCCTGCTTGTATTACTGGTTTCTTAGTTTTAACGACCGATATTCACAAGGAGGGTTATAACATGCAAGCAGATCTAATTATTATTAACGGAAACGTCATAACAATGGATGAAAAAAAACCAAGGGCAGAGGCAGTAGTCGTGAAAGATGGTTTGATTACCTATGTTGGTAAGACAAAAGATGCGTTAAGCTGGAAGAGTAAAGAAACGGAGATAAGAGACGTTTCAGGAAAAACCGTGATGCCGGGTTTTATCGAAAGTCATATGCATCCGACTCATTATGGATTAAATTTATTAGAGATAGATTGTAGACCAGAATCTGCACCGACAATTCATGCTATTTTACAAAAAATAAAGGAATTGGCTGCACGAATCCCTAAAGGTGAATGGATTCGTGGATGGGGGTGGGATGATAGCAAACTGAAGGAAGGGAGAATTCCAACTCGTTGGGAACTGGATCAAGCTGCTCCTAACCATCCTGTTGTGCTAAAACGAACATGTAACCATATGGTAGTCGTTAATTCATTGGCATTGGCTATAAGTGATATAAAAAAGGAAACAAACCAACCTGTAGGTGGACATATAGAATGTGACGATGAAACTGCTGAACCTACCGGACTGCTGCAAGAAAAGGCGCAAGGAATGGTGGCTGCTCCTGAGTATGACTTGGAAGAAATGGAGAAGGGGATGAAGCTTGCTCAGCAAGATTTTGTAAAATGGGGGATTACTACCGTTCATGATATGGCGACACAAAACTTAGAATTAGCTCTTTATCAGCAAATGTTATCGAAGAAACAATTAAAGGTAAGAGTCCGCCCATGGATTTGGGCGATCGACCAAAATGGTTGGAAAGGTTTATTAGAGGAAGTAGTGGCGCTTGGTATACGGAGTGGTTTTGGAAATAACATGCTTCGGATACAGGGGGTGAAATACATGCTAGATGGTAGTGTTGGCGGGCGAACAGCAGCTGTTGCACAACCATATGAAAAGGATGAAAAATTAGGCATCCTCTATAATGACGTGGATGAAATAGCTCCCCTATTTAAACAATCATTAGAGGCAGGGTTACGAGTTGCGGTTCATGGAATAGGTGAACGTGCAATAGAGGTAGCTTTAAAGGCATTTGAAATAGCAGCTAAACATTTACCAATTCAAAGAATGCGTAATCGTATTGAACATTGCGCGCTTCCGACAGAGAACCAGTTAGAGCGTATGAAACAGCTTGAATTAATTGCTGCTTCCTCTATTGGTTTTCTTTATCATATTGGGGATAGTTATTTGACTAACTTAGGGAAAGAACGGATGAATCGAGTCTATCCACATCGTTCATTCAGGGACTATGGAATTATTGCTCCTGGGAACTCGGATCTTCCTGTAACTGGAGGGAATCCTTTTACTGGCATATATGCGGCCATTACTAGAAAATCAATAACTGGTCAGGTTTTGGATGAAATACAAAATATATCTTTAGATGAAGCATTAAGAGCTTATACGACAGATGCAGCATACAGTTCATGGGAGGAAGATCTGATTGGTGCGTTACAACCATCCGCACATGCAGATATGATTATACTTTCACATGACCCATATGAAATATCACCAGAACAATTATTAAATATTGAGGTAGAGCAGACATTTATCGGTGGACAAGCTGTTTTCAGTAAGGAATCAGAAACCGTGAAGGGATGATATATATGTTTACTGAACAGGAACGTTTCATGTTGTCAATTATTGTAGTTGTATACTTCTGTCTTTTATTTGTGTTTTCTTTATATATAAACCAGCGAAAAATCAAAACCTATGAAGATTATAATGTAGCAGGCAGATCTGTTTCGATGTTTCCAATCGTTTTAACCTTTGTTGGTACAGCGATTGGTGGTTCTATTTTGCTAGGGTTTATGGAAAATGGATATCGCCTTGGTATGGGGCAACATTGGCTAAATGCGGGTATTTTAATAACTGGGATTATTACGGCTTCTTTTTTAGTGAAGAAAATTCGGCAAATAGGGGAAAAACATCATATGGTGACGTTGGGCGATTTTACGGCACTACGATATGGAGAAGGGGCAAGGATTCCAACTGTAATTAGTGTTTTGCTTGCATACTGTGCGATTACAGGAATGCAATTTGTGGCAATAGCCACCATTCTAAATTTAACCCTTGGTTTAAGTATGACCGTTGGAATTATTATTAGTTGGCTATTATTAACTGCAAAGACTTATTTTGGGGGATTAAAGTCTGTCGTTTGGCAAGATGCTGTACACGGTACGATTCAGACGATAGGAATTGTTGTGCTTTTTATCGTCATTCTTTGGGTTTCTGGAGACTGGGAGGGGATTGCCGCAAATGCGATAGAAATGGGGGAATCAGCAAGTTTGAGCGTGATGAACATATCTGTTAGTGAAGTACTTGTATATCTCTTTACAATAGGTGGTTATCAATTTGTAAGACAAGATTTATGGCAGCGATTTTGGGCAGCGAAAGATTACAAAACAGCAATGTATGGCTATTGGATTTCCATTATGCTTGCTTTTCTCATCGGTGTCATGGTTATTGTGATAGGGGTACTTACAAAATATGGGCTGCAAATGACTACCATTGCTCCTTCCCTAGTATATTATGAATCGATAGGCGCCGTTTTTCAATTCCCGCTTGTAGCAATTATGATTATTGCTCTCATGGCAACGATTATTTCATGTGCGGATTCCTTCTTCATGGCTGCTTCCTCTTCAATAATTAATGATATCATCAAACCCCGTATGAACCATGCATCTGAGCAAAAGATGCTTAAGTATAGTCGTTACTCAGTCATTTTTGTATCAATTATTGCATTATTCCTTGCGTTATACATGCCACAGCTCGTTGTTCTGTGGGTAATTGGTACAGCAATGCTCGTCTCTGGATTATTAGCACCTGCCGTAATTGGATTGTTTTGGAAAGGTGCGACCCAAACGGCGGGTATTTCAGCAATGTGGATCGGATTGTGCCTTGCAGTTGTTTGGCAGCTAGCTGGTCATCCCTTTGGTATTCATCCGGTATTTATTGGTTTACCATTGTCTACCCTCACACTTATTTTTGTGTCGTGGCTAACAAAAGCCGACGCTGCATCGAATATTTGGACAGAAGCAAAATAAATGATGAGTAAAACCCCCGGTTGCCTTGGGTTAGCTAGGGGTTTTACTTATTTTGTATAAGATATGTTGTTTTAAAGGGTTACCAGCTTCTATATTCGGATGTTGGAATTCCTTTATTTTTTCCATACCGATGCGCTCCATTACTTTTTCAGACGGCTTGTTTATTTTTGCTGTAAAGGAGTAAATAGTTGATAGATGAAAGTCATCGAAGGCATGCTGTAAGCAAGCTGTTGCTCCCTCGACTGCATAGCCTTTTTTCCAATACGTTTTATCTAACCTCCAACCAATTTCAACCTCATGTTTGAATTCGACATTCATATTTATGGTAGCTAAGCCGATAAAACCGATAAATTGTTGATCTTCTAACCGGTCCACTGCATAAATTCCGTAACCTTTATCATCCATATGCTTTTCAAATCGCTTAATTAACCAATCTGACCTTTCTTTGGATAGTAGTGTTGGAAAATACCGCATGACTTCAGGATCTGCATTCATGGCTGCGAATGGCTCCCTGTCAGATGCTTGCCAACTTCGAAAACCTAGACGCTCCGTTTTGAATAAGTAAGAGGGGCCCATTATCATTCTCCTTTCCTTGAGCGATTTTTCTTAAGACTTCATTATAACAAAAATTTTACTAGATTGAATTATATAAAAATTTATTGACTTCTTTTCGATAGACTCTTATAATCTACCTAACGATTGTTAGGTGGTGATATAGTGGAGAAAAAATTAATAGACGCTGCTTTACGCCAGTATGCTTTACATGGGTACCATGGAGCTACAATGAGAAAAATTGCTTCCGAAGTGGGAATAAAGCCAGCTTCCATTTATTTCTTTTATGAAAATAAGGAAACACTGTTTATAGCAGCGTTCCATCAATTATTGGAAAATCATTTTAACGAAATGCAACGGATACTACATCGATATCAAGACAAGTCGGTAGAGCAAATTTTTTCTGCCATGCTCCATGGAATTGTTGCTCACCACAAAGGAGATGAACAAGGAACAACTGCGTATATCTCCCTTGTCACATCACCTATCACAGAAATAAAAAAGGATTTACATGATCATATGCAGCGTTATAATGATTGGTTAGTTGAATCGTTAGAAAATGCATTAAAAAGTAGTTATCCATTGATGTCATCTAAGGAAGTAGATCGAGTAATAAAACAGTTTGTCCTTATTGGTAATGGGGTTTTTTGGGGAATTAAACTATATGAAGGAGAAGGTTTTGAGGAACAAGTTCGTCTTGCGGATCAGATGCTTCATACATTGTTTGCAGAGTTAAAGGAAACATACGCATAAGAATAAATGTAAGCAGGGGGGATATCATGAGTGAACGTTTTGAATTAGTCGAAGATTATGAGCTAGAACCAGTACCCGAAAGTAAACGAAAGGGATGGGTGAAGCTATCGATTGTGTGGATGGGGGGAATAGTTGCCTTATCAGCAATTGTTTTAGGAGGAACGCTAGGGGCAGGGATGCCATTTGGCCAGGCAATCCTTGCATCATTTCTTGGATCGTTTATTTTAGCTGTTATAAGTGCGCTCTGCTGTGTCGTAGGTGCAAGAACAGGAATATCTACCCCCTTAGTATCTAAATTTGCATTGGGTAATTATGGATCCTATGCAGTTTCAGTGATTATTGCGATTTCCTTATTTGGGTGGTTCGGTGTACAACTTGACCTATTTGGTGCAAGCCTACATCATGTTCTTCAGAATGGATTAAATATAAGTATTTCCCCACTATTTCTTGTCCTTATTGGTGGGTTACTTATGACAACGACGGCATTCATTGGTTACAAGGCAATTGAGAAGCTAAGTTTACTAGCAGTACCTCTGTTAGGATTATTACTAACTTTTTCGTTAATCCGAGTCATGAGTGAAAAAACATTCTCAGGAATGTCATTGGCCCCTATTGAAGGAGAAGCCATAACTTTTGGTGCTGCAGTTTCATTAATTATTGGTTCGCTTGCGATAGGAGCAATCATTGGTCCAGATATCTCGAGATATGCTCGATCTACAAAGGATGCCATTATTTCGTCTTTTATCGGTTATTTTATGGGATTTAGTATTGTGCTGATTATTGCGATTACACTAGCCAAAGCGACGGCGCAAGTAGATATTGTAGAAATTATGCTCGGGCTTGGCTGGGGTACCGCTGCGTTACTTGTATTAATTTTAGCGCAATGGACAACGAATGATAATAATTTATATTCTTCGGCACTTGGGTTTGCGGTGATTTTTCCGAACATTCCTAAATCAATATTGACAATCGGAGCAGGAACGATTGGGACAGCAATGGCTGTATTTGGTATTTATGATAATTTCATCCCATTTTTAAATTTTTTAAGTGCCTTCATTCCACCTATTGGAGGGATATACGTTGCTGATTATATGATTCATCGAAATAAATACGATTATAAAAAACTAAATAAGACCAAAAATATCGAGATTGTAGGTATGGGTGTATGGTTCATCTCCTCTTTTTTTGCTTTTATGACTACCCCCGCACCGACTGGTTTTGGTCTTTTGTCTTTAACAGGAGCACCAGGTTTGGATGCCTTTTTAATTGCTTTTCTACTACAACTTATATTAGGAAGGCTTTTTAAGAATACGAAAGAGGATCCAAATACATTGTTGAAAGTTGAAGGAGGAACAATAGAATGAGATACATTGGTAAACAAGAAATAGAAGATATAGCTGTTGGAGCGGCCTTATTAGGAACAGGTGGTGGAGGAGATCCTTATATTGGAAAGTTAATGGCTCTACAGGCAATTGAGGAAAAAGGGCCAATTCAGTTATTGTCAGTGGAAGAAGTGCCTGATGATGCATTAGTAGTTCCTTCTGCTATGATGGGGGCACCAACCGTCATGATTGAAAAGGTACCTAGTGGGAAAGAAGCAGTCGGAGCTTTTGAGTCTTTGCAAGCTTATCTTGGAAAAAATGTCTTTGCAACAATGCCAATAGAAGCAGGGGGTGTGAATTCATTATTACCATTTGCTTTAGCTGCAGAGTTGGGGTTGCCAGTCATTGACGCAGATGGGATGGGTCGTGCTTTTCCGGAACTACAAATGGTAACATTCTTTTTAGAGGGAATATCTGCTACTCCGATGGTATTGGCAGATGAAAAAGGTAACAGCTCATTACTTCAAACGGTTAACAATGTTTGGGCGGAGAGAATAGCCCGCTCGGCAACGGTTGAGATGGGTGGTTCTGTTATGTTGTCGATATATCCGATGGAGGGAAAACAAGTAAAACAGAGCGCAATTCATCAAATATTGCAGTTGGAAGAGCGAATTGGAAGAATCATTCGAGAGGCAAAACAATTCGATTATGACCCCATTGCTGAAATATTATCAATTACGAACGGTTTTCAACTATTTCAAGGAAAGGTAATTGATATTGATCGTAAAACAGAATCTGGATTTGCACGTGGTATGGCAACTATAGAAGGAACAGATAATTATCAAGACCAGCAATTGTATTTAAAATTTCAAAATGAACATTTATTAGCTGAAACCAAAGATAACGTATTATGTATGACTCCTGATTTAATCGCTGTTCTTGATTCAGATACTGGGCTACCAATTACGACAGAAGGGTTACGATATGGATCTCGCTGCGTCGTTATCGGATTACCGTGTGATAGGAAATGGAGGACTGAAAAAGGGATAGAAACGACAGGCCCTAGATATTTTGGATATGATCTAGATTACACTCCAATAGAAAAATTAATGTGTATGGAGGAGGAATGAAGATGAGAAGTTATCGTATTGGCATTGATGTAGGCGGGACACATACAGACGCAGTGATGTTAGATGAATTCTATCAAGTAATTGCTGAAACAAAAGCGCCTACTACAACAGATGTGAGTAAGGGAATCTATCATGCTCTAAAAGAGGTAGTTATGAATGCTAATGTTCCTTTAGAACAAATAAACTATGCGATGTTAGGTACAACCCATTGTACAAACGCGATCGTTGAAAGGAAAAGGCTAAATCAAATCGCAGTTATTCGGATTGGCGCTCCAGCGACATTAGCAATTAAGCCATTAATGGGAGTTCCAGAAGACTTACAAGAAATATTAGGGAAGTATATGTACATTGTCGAGGGCGGCCATGAATTTGATGGTCGGGAAATCGCTCGTCTTGATGAAGAAGAAATCTATCGAATTGCAAACAACGTAAAAGGGAAAGTAGATTCAATCGCGATAACATCTGTTTTCTCTCCTGTGTCAAATGCACATGAACAGCGAACGGCAGAAATTTTACACGAAGTGCTTGGTGATGAGTTGGAACTATCGCTATCAAGTGAAATTGGTAATGTAGGCCTTTTAGAAAGAGAGAATGCAACGATTTTAAATGCTGCCGTAGTGAATGTTGCAAAGGAAACTGCAAATGGTTTTATTGATGCATTAAAACAAGAGAATATCGATGCTAAGGTTTTCTTTGGGCAAAATGATGGTACATTAATGTCTGTTGAATATACCGTTCGATACCCCATTCTTACCATTGCCTGTGGACCAACAAATAGTTTGCGAGGAGCGGCCTTTTTAACAAATAAATCAGACGCGGTAGTTATAGATGTAGGTGGTACTACGACAGATATAGGTGTGTTAAGTAATGCTTTTCCTCGCCAATCATCACTTGCTGTCGAAATTGGCGGTGTTCGGACAAACTTCCGTATGCCAGATATATTGTCTGTCGGTCTTGGTGGAGGAACCATTATTCAAGTTTTTGAGGATGGCTCCTTTCAAATCGGACCAGACAGTGTAGGATATAAACTTTCGGAAAAAGCACTAATTTTTGGAGGGGATACACTTACAGCTACCGATGTCATCGTCGCTTTGGGGAGAGCCAATATAGGGGATGCATGTAAAGTCAATCATTTGAGCAAAGATCTACTGCAAGCTATTTATGAGAAGATGGTTTCCATGGTAGAAGAAGCGCTTGATAAAATGAAAACAAGCGCAGACCCAATACCAGTAGTTCTTGTAGGTGGAGGAAGTATTTTGTTACCTGAAGTGCTTAAAGGGGCCTCTGAAGTCATTAAACCAGCGAATTTTGGAGTTGCCAATGCGATAGGTTCAGCTATTTCACAAGTCAGTGGACAGATTGAAAAAATATTTATGTTAGATGAGTTAGGTAGGGAAAAAACAATGGAACGTGCAAAACAGATGGCATTTGAAGAAGCAAAGATAGCTGGAGGAGATCCAGGAGACCTAGTGATTGTAGACATAGAAGATGTGCCACTTGCCTATCTACCAGGAAATGCAACTCGAATACGTGCCAAAGCAGCCGGTTCATTGAAGAAGATGAGCTAATCAAAGAAGCGAGGGTTACAAGACATTGGTAATTCTCGCTATTTTTGTAATAAATCAAGCATAGAGACAAATATCTTAGTTAATGAAATGATGTTTTACCTGAGGGGATAAGTCAATAAAAGAAGATGTTTTTAAGCATCCTAAGAGAGGAGGTATCAGGTGAATTATCAAGAATTTGAAATGAAACAGCCCATCCTCCATACCCCACGCTTAAAACTTCGTAAAATAACCTTAGCAGACCTTCCAGCTATGTTTGCTTACACTTCCTTGGATGAGGTGACAAAGTATTTACCATTTGATACGCACAAACGTGTAGAAGATACAAAGCTATTTATTGATTATGTTCTAGATCAATACACAAATTGCAGGTTAGCACCTTGGGCAATTGAACTACAATCAACAAATACGTTTTTAGGTACGATCGAATATGTATTTTGGGAACAAGAGAATAACACAGCGGAAATAGCATTCGTTCTATCCAATCATTATTGGGGAAGAGGCATCATAACCGAGGCTGCAAGAGAAGTTATTCGATTTGGATTTGAGGAGATGGACTTAGAACGGGTTCAAGCTAGATGTTTTAATGCGAATATTGCCTCCCAAAGAGTCTTAACAAAAAATGGGTTCCAATTCGAAGGTACGCTGCGGAAGCGCTTATTTAGTAAAGGAAAACAACAGGATATTCGGGTGTATTCCTTATTAAGGCAAGAATACAGTATGTAAAATAAGAAAATCTTACGTACTCCTAGTTTTCTCCATTAGCCCATAAAAGTTCGAGAACATGCGGTGATAATAGCTGCCTGTCAGAGATGAAGCAGATTGCCTTCCATCTAGCCAGGGTGAACAAGGTGAAGAAGATACTTTTTCTGTCTTAAGGAACTGTAAAAGGGCGAATGCCCTTCTCCTAAAAAGCTATTCTATGAAAACAATTGTTGGAATAGGGGTAACTGTTTTCATTTCTTCGTAATATTCATACCAACACGTTTGCCGATAAGAGAAAGTGTTACGATCTGATATTTTGCTTGGACTGTTCAAGTTTGATCGGAATGATGCTTGATTTATCTTTTAGCATATCTTGTACTCCCTTGGTATTACCAAATAGCTGTAAAAGAGAGAAAAGCAACCAGGTAGTAGATTAACCATTCTGGTTGCTTTTTTTATCCATTATACAGTTTTAGGTGTTAATCCAAAGCAGCGTTTATAAATCCATTTGTAATCTTTTTCAGTTAAATCACGCGGATTCCCAACTGTTTGTGGATCTTTCATTGCTTCTTTAGATAAGCGGTCAATCATATCAGGAGCTACTCCCTGTTCTTCAAGAGAAGGGATATCTAAATCTTCAGCTAAGCGATACATTTCATTAACAGCTGCTTTAGCAGCCTCTTCGGTTGTCATATGGAATGTATCCACTCCAAGCGCTTGAGCAATACGAGCGAATTTATCTGGGTGCCCTTTCCAGTTATATTCCATTACTGGTCCCATCATTGTTGCAACACATTGTCCATGTGCAACTGGAATAATGCCACCTAACGTTTGTGACATTGCATGTGCTGCTCCAGCAGATTCACTTCCATAGGAAAGTCCAGCTAGCATTGCAGCTTGTGCCATACCATAGCGTGCTTCTAAATCTCCACCATCTGCATATGCACGGCGGATATATTTACCTACGTATTCCACGGCCATTAATGCAACCGCATCTGTTACTGGTTGAGCAAAATGCATAGTATAGCATTCGATTGCATGAGCCAATGCATCAATTCCTGTCATTGCTGTTACATGTGGAGGCATGGATACATGTAATTCTGGATCAAGGATAGTGAGATGTGCAGCGATTAATGGCCCGCCTGTATTGAATTTAAACTCGCGTTCTTCATCGGTAATTACTGCCCATTGAGTAACTTCTGATCCTGTTCCAGCAGTTGTTGGAATGGTGGTCAAAGGTGGGATACGATTTTCTAATGGTTTTTTCCCTTCCGCCGCTTCGTAATCTAGCACACTACCTTCATGAGTTGCTTCTACACCAATACCTTTCGCAGTATCCATAGAGCTTCCTCCACCAACAGCGACTAAGCCATTACATCCTTCATCTTTAAATACTTTTGATCCTTCAGCTATTAGGCGTACAGGTGGGTTTGGTTCTACTTTATTAAAAACGACAACTTCAATTCCAGCTTCCTTTAGATGCTTCTCTACTGGTTGAGTTACTCCTGCTTTATAGATTCCAGGGTCTGTTACTAGAAGTGCTTTGGTTACACCAAGATTTTTTACTTCTTCACCAATATGTTTGATTGCCCCGATCCCATGCTTAATTGCTGTAGGAATTTCAAATGTATGGAAATTATGCATATGTTCGATTTTCATATTTAAACTCATTATTATATTCCTCCTTAAAGATTAGAACCAATTCATTGCTTCAGGTTTTAAATTTTGAAAAATATGTTTCGTTTCTTGATATTCTTCTAATCCAGCTTTTCCAAGTTCACGTCCGATTCCAGATTGTTTAAATCCGCCCCAAGGTGCATGTGGGAAATAAAGGTTGAATTCGTTAATCCAAACTGTCCCCATCCGCATTTTAGCAACACATCGTTCTGCTTTGGCAATATCATTCGTCCAAACTCCGCCAGATAGACCATAAATAGAATCATTTGCTAGAGTAATAGCTTCTGCTTCGGTTTGGAAAGTTTCTACTGTAATAACAGGCCCAAATCCTTCTTCCTGAACCACATGCATCTCCGTTGTACAATTTGTAAGTACAGTTGGAAGATAGAAAAAACCTTGTTGCAGTGCTGGGTTATTCGGACGTTTTCCACCTACTGCCACAGTAGCACCTTCTTGCTTTCCCGTTTCCACATAATGAATTACTTTATTTAAATGTTCTTCAGAAATTAATGGACCCATTTGCGTATTCTTATCAAAACCGCTACCTAATTTAATGTTTTCGACCCGTTGAACTAGCTTCTCAATAAACTTGTCATGAATGGTTTCTTCAACAATTAGTCTTGTTCCCGCAGAACAAATTTGCCCGGCGTGAAAGTACACCGCATTTAATGCTTGATCAACTGCAGTATCAAAGTCAGCATCTGCAAAGATAATATTTGGATTCTTTCCACCCAGTTCCAGTGCTATGTTTTTTACATTCGCACTTGCTGCTTGCATAATCTTTTTCCCAGTAGCAATGCCACCAGTAAATGATATAAGGTCTACTTCCTCATTAGCAGATAACTCCGCACCAACGGATTCGCCTGGTCCAAGAATTAAATTAATGACCCCAGATGGAACTCCAGCTTCTTCCATTAATTCGAATACTTTCACTGTAGTTAATGGTGTGATTTCACTTGGTTTCATAATAAGTGTATTTCCTGCGACTAATGCTGGTGCTAGTTTCCAAGATGCTTGTAATAGTGGATAATTCCATGGCGTGATTTGCCCACAAACGCCAACGGGCTCATGTACCACTTTACTTATCGTATTTGGTATAGGAGAGTCAATGATTTCTCCTCCGTTTTTATCTGCAAGTTGAGCATAATAACGAAAGACTCCAGCAATATCTTCCATATCGCCGCGGCTCTCCTCAACGGTTTTTCCAGTGTCGAGGGATTCCAGCTTAGCTAATTCTTCTTTGTCTCTTTCAATTAATTCTGCAATGATATGAACAATATGTCCCCGTTCTGTTGCAGGGGTTGCAGCCCATTTCCCAGAATCAAACGCTTCCCTCGCTGCATTAATCGCTGCCTTTGTGTCAGTTTCATCACTTTCCGTAACGGTAGCAATGATTTCTTGATTAAAAGGATTAATGATGTCTCTCGTGGCATTTGAATGGGAAGCTACCCATTCACCATTAATATAATTTTTTTTGAAGTCCAAAGGGAAAAAACCTCCTTCATCCGTTAATTTTGTTAAATAATTATTTAACGTTTTGAACAAATTAAATGTAACATGGGGAGCAATAGATGTCAAAATGAAACCTTAGTTGTTCATTTAAGGGAATAGTAAGGTTCGTATAGTATAGGATCTACTTTATGTTTTTCATATTTGTTAGATTTTTTTATTTGAATAAGTAAGCCCCGCTTTTGTAGTGCATACGGCGTCGGATTTGTAATATAAATAGTTGACATATATTGAGGATACGTTAACATTAAGTTTGTAAAAAAAATATTTAATATATTAAATTTATTAAAAGTAGGAGGTGAAGATGAATGGCAGCTTCAAATGATGACATGGCTAGGGAGAAGCTGGAAGAGGCCAAGGGATATGTCATTGAAACCATTGCTGAAACAATGGATGTCTATGGTGTAACACCAGCAGCAGGAAAGTTATATGCAACCATGTATTTCAAAGACCAAATGAATCTCGATGAAATGCGGGAGGAACTTGGAATGAGCAAGCCAAGTATGAGTACTAGTGTACGCAAACTTCAAGAAAACGAGATGGTGAAGAAAAAGTTCCAACGCGGTTCTAGAAAGCACACATATGCAGCTGAAAAAGATTTCTTTCATTCCTTTATGTCCTATTTCTGTCAAATGTGGGACCGTGAAGCAAAAATGAATATGGAAGCTATAAAGCAAGCTGAATTTGAACTTGATCAGATATTTGAAGATGAAAATGTGTCGTCAGAGTTAGTTGATGAAGCACGAAAGATCTATGAGCTGCTTGATCAATCAAAAGTGTATTACCGATGGCTTGAACGTTTAGTTGCGAGTATTCGATCTGAGGAAATATATGAGTTTCTGCCGAAAGATCCAGAAGATAAAAATACGTAATGGGGAGAGGATTAGACTATTTATGCGTTTCATTAAAAGTAAACTTCTAGTTATAGGATTAGCAATCGTTGTAGTATTAGCAGCATGTGGAGATAGTACAAATTCAAATTCTGAGAACTCAAACGAAGATACCTCTGAAGATAAAGGTACCATTGAAATGGCTCAAATAAATTGGGCTGAGAATATCGCCGTATCTAATATGTGGAAGGTCATCTTAGAAGATCAAGGATATAAAGTGAATTTGAACTTGCTTGATATGGGTACCATTATGAAAGCTTTGGCGGAAGATGAATTGGATATCAATTTAGAAGTATGGTTACCAGTTCAAGATCAGGCATATTTGCAGCAGTATAAAGATGAGGTATTCTTTTCGGAAGAAACTTGGTATGACAACGCTAAAGTTGGTCTTGTCGTTCCAACATACTTAGAAGATATTAATAGTATTGAGGATCTGAATAAAAATAAAGAAATGTTTGAAGGGGAAATAACAGGTTTTGATCCTGGTGCTGGAACCATGGAAGTTACGGAGGAACTAATTAAAGACTATAATTTGGATTATGAATTGGTTCCTAGCTCTGAACCTGCTATGATTACGGAAATTGATCAGGCAATTAAAAACGAAGAGCCAATTGTTGCACCATTATGGAGTCCGCATCGTGTTTTCTCACAGTATGATCTGAAATATCTAGACGATCCTAAAGAGGTATATGGTGGCGTCGAAAAAATTCATCATGCGACCCGTCAAGGCTTTGCTGATGATTTTCCAGAAGTGAGTCAATGGATGAAAAACTGGAAAATGGATGATGATGCAGTTGGAGAATTAATGACCTATGTCAAAGATGCAGAAGAGCCAATTGATGGTGCAAGAAAATGGGTAGAAGAAAATCAGGACTTGGTAAATGAATGGTTGAATAAATAGATATACAAGGATAGTTAGCTGTCGAGGGATTGGCAGCTTTTCTTGTATAAAACTGAGGTGCACGTTGACCATCGTATTTCGTCCGTTTGACTTATTGACTTTTTGAACAAATTACAATTATTCTATTATTTATAAAATGATGGCTATAGTAGAGGAGCGTTTACGATGGAAAGGGAGAATTTTATTCAAGATCGTTTATTGAAAGAATTCGATGTTCAATTAAATCATAGTGGTATATCTGGTGAACGTATAGCTCAACGTATTAATGAATTGGCTACTATTGGGCGTACAGAAGATGATGGATCCAATCGGGTGGGTTACTCGGAAGAAGAGGTTCAAGCACAAAATCGAGTAGCTGGATGGATGCGTGATGCTGGACTTCAAGTAAGAAGAGATGGGGCCGGTAATTTAATTGGTAGATGGGAAGGAAAAGATCCTACATTACCAGCAATAATGAGTGGCTCGCACGTTGACAGTGTTCCAAATGGTGGACACTTTGATGGCACCCTTGGAGTTCTTGCTGCATTAGAAGTAGCTGAGGCATGGAAGCATACAAATTATCAGCCTATTCGATCTTATGAAGTGGTTGTATTTGCTGATGAAGAGGGTTCGCGTTTTAATGGTGGATTGAATGGTAGTGAAGGAATGATTGGTAATCAAAATCTGGAAGAAAAAAAGAAGCTAACGGATAAGGAAGGATATTGTTTCGAAGAAGTTCTTAACCAGAATCATTTAAGTATCTCAAGTTATCAATCTGCCAAACGAGATATGAATGAAGTTGAAATGTTTGTTGAAGTACATATAGAGCAGGGCAAGCGTTTAGAAAAGCAAGGGATCCCTTGTGGTATTGTGACTGGAATTGCAGGTCCATGTTGGTTAGAAGTTACCTTTATTGGAGATGCTGGTCATGCAGGAAACACCCCTATGGATGATCGCAAAGATGCTTTGGTTGCAGCTAGTAAGTTTATCTATGAAGTCAATCAATTGCCACGTCAAATAAATGACTCTGCAGTCGCTACTGTAGGTAAACAGTTCGTTGAGCCTAATGGCGTTAATGTTATACCAGGAAAAGTGACGTTGTATGTCGATATAAGGGATATTTATCAAGATACAAGAGATGCATTAGTAAATCAGGTATTGGATTTGGCGGAAGAAATTTCAAAATCTTTTCATATTACTTATCATTATCTAGAAAAAACCAGATTTAAACCAATTCCAATTCAAGAAGAAAAGCAACAGCTATTGGCAGAATGTATGGAAGAAGTAGGTGTTAAGCCTTATCGACTACCAAGTGGAGCAGGCCATGATGCGATGATCATAGGAAGACATGTGCCAATTGCGATGATTTTTGTGCAAAGTAAGGACGGAATTAGCCATAATCCCTTAGAATGGTCGAAGTTAAATGACTGTGTACAATCCGTACATGTTTTAAAGAGATTTATCGAAAAGGTACAGTAAGAATGATAAATAATGAAAGAGGTCTTTCAGATAGGAAAGACCTCTTTCTCATAATAATCCATCTTGTTCAAAAAGAAAATTATATGGGATATCGATGAAAATATATAGATGGTCAGAAATAGGGTGAGAATAGGTTCTGATTCGTTCATCTTTTTCAATATCTGTATATAAATCGGACAAGATTCCCTTTTTTTCCATATTCATACGAACGATATTTTCAAAGAAATATGGTCGCCAACTCCAGTTTTTTTGTCTGCCTTCTGCATATAAATACCAACTGCCATCTTCATCCTTCTCTGCATTAGAAGATAATTGAAACCCTGCTTCATTACAAATATAAACTCGAAATGTAAAATCATTACAATCGGATGCAATGGTAAGAATGGTTTCGTCATATGGATCATCTGGATTTATTTTCTTTAAAGTTGTTTTTAGTTGTTCATTAATTGTTTCAGTTAAATCAAGTTGGGCTTTCATTTTCTTTCGCTCAAATGTAATAAAATGATGGAAGTCTTTTTTTACCTTATCCTTACAGTTGTCAGCTGCGATAAAACCAGGCTGCGTTTTTACTAAATAGTTTCCTTGATAATAACGACCACCATTTCTCCAAGCATAATTTAATTGTTGAAATGTAGCTATCCCTTTAAACAATAACGTTGCCCCAATCTTACGTGAAAGCATGGACAATAAATGGTGCACATCTTGATATAGTTGAGGCAAGTCATCATCTTGGAGAAAAGCAACATCAACTTTAATAATATTTGGTTTGATAATGGTTAGTTTATCCAAATTGCCATTTTGTTGACCAACATTATCAATTGCAATTTGTATCCCATATGTTTGAATATACGCAAACAGATGTTTTAGCTCATCAATGTGGCTTGTTACAAAAGATTCGATAAACTGCAGTACAATGTTATTTAGAAGAAGGCCCTGCTCCACATAACCATCCAGCAGTGCTATCATACTGTCTCCATTATCTTTTAAAAGTAATTTGGCATCATAATGAATAAATAAATATTGAGATTGATTTGTAGTTATATATTTATCTAGTACTTTATGAAGTACAGCATTACTAAGCTCTAAACGGAATTCGCTAGGAATGGATTCATCCTGAGCAAACCAACACAGGTTATGTAATTCTTTATCTTCTGTTTGAAAGTACGGTTTTACTTCATAGCCTATAATTAATTGATTTTCTGCACTTATAATCGGATCGAAGTATGGAACGATCTGATCAAGCTTCATCATGATATCTAGTGGGTCCATACAAGTCAACTCCATTATTATCCTTTATACGTACATTATAGCATGTATGGTGTTAACTTCTCATTAGATGAACTAATATTGGTTCCCTAAAAAGAGAGGTGTACTTACCTCTCTATTATTTAGGCTGGTTCAAAATAAAGAGCTCCGGTAAAGGCAAAGGAATTATTTTCTGCTGTCGTGGCTCCAACAACTTCTTGTAACCCACAGATTAATAATCGACCGCCTGCTGAGAATGAGACATTTGGCGTGAAGTGGCAGTTAGAATCGTATCTGCAGGAGTCCTAAATATCCATTTATACTTAATGTTTTTGCTGCAGTTACAGGTATAAAAGTTATGGCACCAGTTAATCCAGTTTAATTAACATTATTATAAATCTCATTGATAATTTTTCCACTATCTTGTTTTCCACAACTACAATTGTTCTTCTGTTGGTTACATTTATTGCAATAATTATGCCGCTTTTTTCGATGTTCATGTTTACAATACATACAATTGTATGTATTCGCCGCACAATCACAATTTTTATTTTTATATTTTGGGTATCGATCATTCATATACATATATGTCTACTCCAATTCTACATAAGGTTATTCTCCTATAAAATATGAAAGACTAGACGAATTCGTATCAATCAATAACCTATGTTTTTATGAAAAGTTGAAGGATTTACCAAGATAGAAAACACCATTTAGAAAAAGCTAAATGGTGTTTTCGAAAAATTATTTTATGATAATCTGTGAATGGACCAAACAGTTGCTGTATCAGAGGTTCCACCAAGGTCTAGGTTAATAGTTAAACCATCTGCTTGATAAAACATAGCAACTACATCGCCTGCATTTAATTCTAAGTCTCCTTCTAAAGTGACTTGCCCACTTCCTAGTAATGCTCTTAATGTTAATACTAAAGCAACGTTTACGTTTAATACTGGGAATAAACCAGTTATTAAATCCGTGACAGTAGGAGACGTCCGCTGAACAACAATTGCCGGGTTAATTCCTGCGCCTAATGATACAGTAATTGCCGCCGTTGTAGAATAGCTTATTACAGCCTTTATCGAATATCTACCTGTTACAGGGACAGTATATTCACCTGCTACAGGGTCAAAGTCAGGTGAGGTATAGAACGGACTAGCAACAGACCAGTCTTCTAACTGGGTATCTGCAGTTACTGATGAAGGTGCTCTGTTTGCAGAGAACCCAGTAGCAGTTACGATATCGCCGGTAGGCCCTGTATCGCCGGTAGTTCCCGTGGCGCCAGTCGTACCCGTAGGTCCAGTAGCACCCGTCGCGCCGGTAGGTCCTTGCAGGCCAGTAGGTCCGGTGGAGCCTGTGATGCTATCCCCAGTGGCCCCCGTATCGCCTGTATCTCCCGTCGCGCCGGTAGGTCCTTGAGCGCCAGTAGGTCCAGTAGGTCCGGTGGAGCCTGTGATGCTATCCCCAGTGGCCCCCGTATCGCCGGTATCTCCTGTCACGCCTGTCGGTCCTTGAGCGCCAGTAGGTCCAGTAGAGCCTGTAATACTATCCCCAGTGGTTCCAGTTGCGCCGGTATCTCCCGTCGCGCCGGTAGGTCCTTGCAGGCCAGTAGGTCCGGTAGAGCCTGTGATGCTATCCCCAGTGGCTCCGGTAGGGCCAGTAATTCCCTCAAAAATTAGCTCGTAGGAACCTGGATTATCATTCGGATTGCCTGAAGGAGGTGCAACGATAACACGATAAATTCGTCCATTATAGGAAATGATATCACCAATTTGATAATTTCCTACGTCATTCGGATCATAAGGAATAACATCACTAAAACCAGGTCCAGTTACTCCAGTAGGACCAGTAGGTCCAGTAACACCAAAGTCACCGGTTATCCCAGTAAACCCTCCTACATAACCCCAGGGAAAGAATGAATTATTAATTTCATTTATTATGGTTCCACTAATCTCGTCACAACAACATCTATCTGGTTGTCTATTGCATTTATAACAGAAATCAGGTTCATCATTATGTTCTCTATCATGGTCGTGATGATTATCATTGAAATGTCTACAATATCTACAATTATGTTTATTTGCCTTACAATTGCATCTTCGTCTATGAAAAGGTGGATGTTTAGATCTAGACATTGTCATTTCTCCCTTATTAAAAATTGGCTCCTATATCGTATTAAAATTCAATTACGATAGATTATTATACCAACCCAATTTAGGAGTTTTATTGAAAATAGGCTAAATGAATTGTATATATGTATTTGACTAAAACGCTTTCTTATGGTAAATTACTTTCAAATGAAATCATATATATGAATTAAAATCACATATATAAATTGAGGAGATGCTATGTCAGTAAAATCTGCGAAACGAGTACTTGAGATTTTTGAAGTATTGTCTCATTATCAGCAAGGCTTAACGATTAAAGAAATTAGTGTGAAGTTAGAAATGCCACAAAGTAGTACTTTTAACTTGTTAAGGACATTAAAAGAAGAAGGTTATGTACGACAAGACCTTCAAAAAAAATACCGATTAGGAGAAAAATTGATTCCTATTGGCACAAGTGCAATGGAATCTTTAGATATTTATTCCATCGGTTTGCCTTATCTTCAGCGGTTAATGGAATCGGTTCAAGAAACCATCTTTATGGCTGTATTATCTGAGGATGAGTTAGTGTACATTGCAAAAATAGATACAAATCGATCTATCCGTACTACGGCACAGCCTGGATATAGGAAACCGTTGTATTGTACAGGTCTAGGAAAAACTTTCTTGGCTTTTATGGCAGAGGATAATAAGAATCAGTTGTTAAATCAAATGGAATTAAAGCCGATTACTGCTCGAACGGTTACAGAACGAAACGAGCTGGAGAAACAACTAAAATTATTTCAAAAATTGGGTTACAGTATTGATGATGAAGAAAATGAGGAAGGCCTATATTGTTTAGCTGCACCAATTTACGGTAGTAATCAGGGAATTATGGCTGCTATTAGTGTAGCTGGACCTAAGCAACGCATGCAAGTACGGACAGAAATGATTATAGAGGAATTGAAAAAAACTGCTCGGCGTATATCAAAAGGAATTGGTTATTCGGGATAGTGAACAGGAAGGAGGTTTCAAATTTGGATGTTGTTGCAATTGGTGAAACGATGGTATCCCTTACACCTGAAAAGGCGGGATTGATGAGGCATGCAGATTCTTTTATTCCAAAAGTTGCTGGTGCTGAAACAAATACATTGATTGGACTTAGTAGATTAGGTCACTCTACTGGTTGGATAAGTAGATTAGGAGAAGATGAGTTGGGGGCAATGGTTCTTAAAGAGGTGAAGGGAGAAGGTGTAGATACTTCATATGTAGAGTTGGACGCTTCAATTAGTACAGGAATGTTCTTTAAAGAAATAGTAAACGATTCCGATGTACGTGTTTATTATTATCGGAAGGACTCAGCGGCAACTAAGATGAATCCAGAAATTCTTAATAGAGAGTATATTACCAAGGCGAAGTATCTATTTATCTCAGGAATTACGCCTGCTATAAGCAGCACTTGTTGTGACACAATTTTTCAGGCAATTAACATTGCTAAAGATAATGGAGTATGCGTAGTTTTTGATCCCAATATTCGTCGAAAGCTTTGGAGCGAGAAAGAAGCAAAAGAAACATTACTACGATTGATTAAACGTTCTGATATCATCCTCCCAGGCAAGAGTGAAGGAGCATTTTTATTTGGAACGGAAGACAGTGAACAAATTAGTAATGCCTGTATGCAATTAGGGGCAAAGTTAACTGTGGTCAAATTAGGGGAAGAAGGCGCCTATTTTCAATCATTAGAGGAAAAAGGGTATGTTCCAGGGTTCCCTATATCAAGAGTTGTAGATCCGGTCGGTGCTGGAGATGGATTTACCGCAGGCTTATTATCAGGCTTATTAGATGGATTGTCGTCTAGAGATGCAGTAGAAAGAGCGTGTATAACAGGTGCAATTGCTACAACAGTTTCAGGAGATTATGAAGGACTTCCAGACAGAAAATTGTTAAAGGAAATACAGCGTAATGATAAGCGAGAAGATGTCAATCGATAATAGGAGTGAAAACATGAATACATTTCAATGGATTAAGAAGGAGAAATTGATAGCGATTATTCGTGGCTATAATACAGCTGACGCTTTAGCTATTGCCAAAGCTCTTTATGAAGGTGGAATTACAACACTTGAAGTAACGCTAAATAGTGAATCTCCTCTCCAAACAATTGAAAAAATAAGAAATGAATTGGGCAATGAAGTTAAGGTTGGGGCTGGGACGGTTCTAGACTCTGAGTCCGCAAGATTGGCTTTATCAGCCGGAGCGCAATTCATATTATCTCCGTCCTTAGATATTGATTCGATCAAATTAACAAAACGATATGGTGCAGTTAGTATCCCTGGAGCATTTACCCCTACAGAAATTGTTACAGCATTTCAAGAAGGAGCAGATATTATTAAAGTGTTTCCTGCGTCTTCATTGGGACCTAATTATATAAAGGATCTACAGGGCCCATTACCTCAATTAAAGCTTTTACCTACTGGAGGAATAACGCTTGAAAATGTCGCATCGTTTATTCAGAAAGGGGCTATAGGAGTAGGACTAGGAAGTGCATTAATTCCTAATACGTGTGAAGTGACAGCAGACTATTTATCTACTGTTACAAAAAAGGCAAGCGCTTTTACAGGTGAGATAACAAAATAAAAGGTTAGGAGGATAAAAATGAAAATAACCAATTATAGACTATATCAAGTACCGCCTCGTTGGCTTTTCTTAAAAATAGAAACGGATGAAGGAATTGTTGGTTGGGGCGAACCCGTAATTGAGGGAAGGGCTGCAACGGTAAAAGCCGCTGTGGAAGAATTGATGGAATATTTGATCGGTAAAGATCCACAGCGAATCGAAGATCATTGGAACTTAATGTACCGCTCAGGCTTTTATCGAGGCGGACCAATTCTAATGAGCGCTATTGCGGGTATTGATCAGGCGCTTTGGGATATTAAAGGTAAATTTTATAATGCACCAATCCACCAGCTGCTTGGTGGAGCTTGTCGTGATTCAATTAAAGTATATTCATGGATTGGTGGGGATCGTCCTGCTGATGTAGGGGCAGCTGCCAAAGAAGTAGTAGACCGAGGTTTCCAAGCTGTGAAAATGAATGGAACAGAGGAATTACAGTATGTTGATTCCCATCAGAAAATTGACCAAGTAGTTGAACGATTTGCTGTAGTCAGAGAGGCAGTTGGTCCATATATAGGAATAGGTATTGACTTTCATGGAAGGGTCCATAAACCAATGGCCAAAATTTTAGCAAAAGAACTAGAGCAATTTCGACCAATGTTTATTGAAGAACCTGTGCTTCCAGAAAATAACGAAGCATTACGAGATATTGCTAATCACGTTACAACCCCCATCGCTACAGGAGAGCGGATGTTTTCAAGGTGGCAATTTAAAACAGTTTTAACAGAAGATTATGTAGATATTATCCAACCAGACTTATCACATGCTGGAGGAATTACGGAATGTAAAAAAATTATTTCGATGGCGGAAGCTTTTGATGTTGCAGTTGCACCGCATTGCCCGCTTGGCCCAATCGCACTTGCCGCTTGTTTACAAGTAGACGCAACTTCGCATAATGCTTTTATTCAGGAACAAAGCTTAGGTATTCATTACAATGTTGGCAGTGATTTACTAGATTACATTAGTGATAAAGATGTGTTTAAGTATGAAGAAGGCTTTGTCAAAATACCAAATGGTCCCGGCCTTGGTATTGAAGTTAATGAGCCTCATGTTCAAAAAATGACCGAAGATGCTGAGCACTGGCGAAATCCAGTATGGAGACATCAGGATGGTTCAATAGCAGAATGGTAAAATTACAATACCATTCTGTAATATTATGTAAACGTTAACAAAGAGGGGGAGAAGGAATGACGGATACAACAATGCTCATTTTAGTTACTATATTGGGAATTGCTTTATTATTATTCTTAGTTATGCGTTCCAAACTGCAAGCATTTGTTGCATTATTAATCTCAAGTCTATTTATCGGTATTTTTTCTGGAATGGATCTTACCGAAGTCATCGCTACAATGGAAGAAGGAATGGGTGGAACATTAGGCTTTATAGCTGTTGTTGTTGGCCTTGGTGCGATGTTTGGCGAGATGCTCCGAGTGTCAGGTGGAGCTGAAAGGTTAGCCTTAACATTAATTAAGAAGTTTGGTGAAGGGAAAGTACAGTGGGCATTAGGTCTGACAGGATTTATTGTGGCTATACCAGTATTTTTGGATGTCGCACTAGTTATATTAATTCCAATTGTCTATAGCTTGGCACAAAAAACAAAGAAATCATTACTTTATTTTGGTATTCCGTTATTGGCTGGATTAGCAGTTACTCATAGTTTTGTACCACCTACCCCTGGGCCAATCTCTGTGGCTTCTATCTTAAATGCAGATTTAGGTTGGGTTATTTTGTTTGGTATTCTAGCAGGTGTTCCAGCTATGATTATTGCTGGGCCAATGTTTGGGAAATATATTTCGAAAAAGATACATCTAGAGGCTCCTGCATATATTACTGAAAAGCAATTACAAGAACAAGTAGATAATAATAATAGAGAGCTACCTAGTTTTGGAATGGTTGCAGCTCTTATTATGATTCCACTGGTTTTAATCTTAATTAATACCGTATTTGGACTAGTATTGGAAGAAGGGACATTTGTTCATTCTGCACTTACCTTTATTGGACATCCTTTCGTTGCACTTACGATTTCTACATTATTAACTTTTTATTTTCTTGGTACAAAACGAGGCTATACAAAAGAAGAAGTTCAAAATATTGCTACTAAATCATTGGAGCCTGCTGGGATTATTATTTTAATTACTGGTGCGGGTGGTGTATTTAAACAAACATTAATTGATAGTGGTGTTGGAGATGTATTAGGAGAAATGATGGCAACATCAAGTATGCCATTAGTATTAGTAGCATTTCTAATTTCGACATTTGTACGAGTCGCACAAGGGTCTGCTACTGTTGCAATGATTACTGCTGCTGGATTAATTTCACCAGTTATTAGTATGATGGATGTTTCTCAACCGATGCTTGGATTACTTGTTATTTCAATTGCTAGTGGAGCCACTGTATTCTCTCACGTAAACGATTCTGGTTTCTGGTTAGTAAATAGATTCTTTGGTATGAATGAAAAGCAAACATTAAAAACATGGACCGTGATGGAAACAATTATTGGACTTGTAGGATTCTTAGTAGTATTTGCCATTAGTTTCTTTGTTTAATAGAATAGTAATGATAAAAGGTGGGGGATGATTCCACCTCCTTTTATCATTTATGTGAGTCTGTGTATAGACCATACGGTTGGAGGAGTTGTTGCAGTTCCGATATTTAGGTTAATTGTTAACCCCTCAACTTGATAAAATAAGCCCAGAACATCGTCCGCTGTTAAATTACGCCAGTACTTAAAGTCACAGAAGCACTACCGAGAATTATTCTTAGGTTTAATAAAAGTGCAATAGTAACATTTAATACAGGAAAAAGGCCAGTTACAATAATCGTAACAGTTGGTGATGTCCTCCTAATTACAAAAGATGAATTAACAGCTGCACCAATTTGTGCAGTTATTACTGTTGTTTGATAACTAATGGTGACTTTGATAGAGTATCTTCCGGTAGTAGCGTTAAATCCTGTTCTAGTATAAAAGGACTTGTAACTGTCCAATTTCCTGATTGAGTGGAGGCATTTATTGTCGATTCTGATGTTCTTTGAGCGGAAAATCCTGTAGAAAGTACATTTGGTCCTGTTGATGCTATACTTCCAGTTGCACCTGTGATGCCATTGTTGCCTTGAGAGAAGGGGGAAAAGAGTATGGTATTTATAATATGTTGAGGATTATCATTATCACCATAAAAATTATTATTGTTATCTCTGGGCATGGACATACTCCTTCTTATAATAAGATAATCATTATATCTTATTATAAGAAGGAGTAAAAATGAGTGATATTTCTAATCCTAAATTGAATATTTTAAATGGATTTCAGTACAACATCGATTATTAGAAAATAAAAAAGCCTGTCGATAAAATGCGGACATCCACTCTATCGACAGACAGTGATTACATATCAACTGTTAAGTTATTGGCTCTATTTGTTCTTGCTTTCTTAAAGAATAAGAAGGTGAGAATAATGGTGAAGATAAATCCAATAATGAAAGAAGTGTTCAAGTCTAAACGGAAACCAATTTGTGCGTTTAGAATATAAACAAACACCATATAACTCATGAAAATGGCTGGAACCATAGAAACGAAATAATTCTTACCTTTTACAAATAAATACATGGTTGCTATCCATAATGCGATAACGGCAGTTGCCTGATTTGCCCAAGAAAAGTAGCGCCACAAAATATTAAAATCAATTTTAGTTAAAATATAAGAAACTGTAAATAAAGGAATTGCAATTGCTAATCGATTAAACACTTTTTTCTGACCAATGTTCAAGTAGTCTGCGATAATGGAACGTGCAGCACGAAATGCAGTATCTCCTGATGTAATAGGCAGTACGATAGCTCCTAAAACAGCTACAGTTCCTGCTACAGCACCTAATAAGGTTATTGCGATTTCATTAACGGCAGCAGATGCTGTTCCCTCTGCAATTACTTGACTAAGAGTTTGTCCATCAAATAGACTCATGGCTGCGGCAGCCCATATCATTGCAATAATTGCTTCGGCAATCATCATTCCGTAAAAAATATATCTTCCTTGTGACTCCTTTTGTGTCGTTCTAGAAATTATTGGTGATTGTGTCGCATGGAACCCTGATAATGCTCCACAGGTTATCGTAAAGAATATCATTGGTATAATTGGTAAATGATCCGGGTGCATATTAGTTATCGTCAATTCAGGAATTGTGTAATCAGAAAATACTAACGAAACTCCAATGGCTATTGTCCCAATTAATAAGACAGCGCCTAGAATAGGGTAAATACGTCCAATAATCTTATCAATTGGTAAGATGGTAGACAAGAAGAAATACAGGAAGATGATTCCTAATATAACCCAAAAGGCGACGTTACCATCTAGTAAAATATCAATTAAAGAAGCTGGTGTTGTCACGAAAACGGTTCCAACTAAAATTAATAATAAAAGAGAAAATGCATTTACAATATGTCTGGAAAACTTACCTAGGAAACGGCCTGCTAATTCAGGAATATGTGCTCCTTTATTTCGTATGGATATCATACCGGTCAGATAGTCATGAACGGCTCCAGCAAAAATGGAACCGATTACAATCCATAGAAAAGCAACAGGACCAAATAGAGCGCCCATTATCGGTCCAAATATTGGGCCTGTTCCAGCGATATTAAGCAATTGAATCATTGCGTTCTTTTGTTTATTCATTGGTACGTAGTCTACGCCATCATGATTGGAGTAGGCAGGCGTACTTTTTTCATCTGTTGGTGCAAAAAGTTTATCAATAAATTTACCGTATGTGAAATAAGCAATAATTAGTATAATAATAGATACAATAAACGTAATCATTCGATGCCCTCCTTTGATGTATGCGTTGAAAACGTTTACTATACCTATTATATCTAGTTATTATAAATAATCAAGTCATTTTTTGACGTTCAATAGCGAATTTTAAGGGATTTTGTCAGACTTGGTATTCAGTTAACTATACCATTATAAAGTAGTCCTTCATTAAATTGGATCAGCTTCAATCTATTTGTCTTTTTAATATAGATTGATTTATATTCTTTTTCCCCACTTGTGTTGTTTTCGATTAAGATAACACGTTTGTAAGGATTATCTGCTACTACCTTTAACTCAAATATTTCCAGATCAACGTTTTTTCGTATAATGGGATATTCAGGTAAGTCCTGCAAAGCACTTGTTGTTTTTATTGTTGGCTGAGAAGATTCTTCAGAAACACTTGCTGCAGATTCGTGATTACTGCATGCTGTTAGTAGCAACAAACCACATACAAATACAATAATTTTTTTCATTATTCAATACTCCTTTACACAATGGATGGTTATAACTTATGTGATGTCTAGTTTTTATCTTGATAGTTTTAGAATACGTTTTAACTCTTAGAAAACATTGTGTATTTTATTAGAATTTGCTAAGAATTTGAAGGCTTGGATAAATTGAAAAACAGACCAGATAGGTCTGCTTTAAAATCACCATTTAGGTTTGACTTTTAGTAATATATGTTTTAGTAGGTGGGGCAACATACGCTATAAAGTTTCTAAGTAGGGTTGAGGCATTTTTATCAATGATTACCATATCTCGATGTTTCTTTTCCATAAAATGTTCATCCGTCATATGTTGGAATAATGAAATGAGTGGATCAAAATAGTGATTGATATTTAATAGTCCACAAGGCTTTTGATGAAGGCCGAGTTGCGCCCAGGTGAACACCTCAAAAAATTCTTCTAGTGTTCCGGGACCACCAGGCAATGCGATAAATCCATCAGCAAGCTCTGCCATTTTCATTTTTCGTTCGTGCATAGAATCGACAATAATGAGTTCCGTTAAGCTTGGGTGAGAAATCTCTTTCTCCTTCAAAAATTGAGGCATTACCCCAATAACATGTCCGCCTCCATGTAATACAGCATCAGCAACAGCCCCCATTATCCCTACACTGGCACCACCGTATACAAGAGCAACATTTTGTTCGGCGAGTTTACTTCCAAGTTCTTTTGCCTGTTGAATATAATCCTCTGAAGCACCATTTCTTGATCCGCAAAAAATAGCTAATCTCTTCATTCTATCGCCTCCAATCCATATATAATACTAAGTATATAGGACAAATAATAAGTTGTTAATAGTTCTCTAATCTTATCATGCCAAATACTCACGGACCAACGCTATAAATGGAATCATAGAATAGGAATAAACCTTATCTTTAATGAATAGGATTTAGTGGATAACACATCATGTACGTTTGTAATGGCAACAAGAGGAGGCTGTACATCATGAACAGGGAGAACAGTCGGGTTCATGAAAATAAACAGCAAAAACAACTAAACGAATTTGTACGAAATAATTATGGAAAAGAGATGACAACAGAGGGAAGTGTTAAGATATCCGATGATGAGAATACATTAAAAGCAGGAGAACGTGGTCCACAACTTCTAGAAGACTTTGTAATGCGTGAAAAGATGACTCACTTTGATCGTGAACAAATACCAGAAAGAGTTGTTCATGCCCGCGGTTATGCCGCACATGGCTATTTTCAAGTATATGAATCACAAGAAGAACGTACATCGGCAAAGTTTTTACAAGATCCAGTATTTCTTCGTTTCTCTCAAGTAGCGGGTTCAAGAGGGGTAAATGAAACCAATCGAGATGTTCGAGGATTTGCCACCAAGTTTTATACCGAAGAAGGAAATTTTGATTTAGTTGGTAGTAACATCCCGGTATTCTTTATTCAAGATGGTATTAAGTTTCCTGATCTGATACATGCAGTGAAGCCAGAACCACATAATGAAATTCCTCAAGGTCAAACAGCTCATGATACGTTTTGGGATTTTATTGCTAATAATCAAGAATCTGCACATATGATGATGTGGATTATGTCTGACCGGACGATTCCAAGAAGTTTTCGAATGATGGAAGGTTTTGGGGTTCATACATTTCGGTTTGTGAATGAAGCAGGAAAGTCAGGGTTTGTGAAATTTCATTGGAAACAAAACTTGGTGTACACTCATTAATTTGGGATGAAGCTGGTAATTATCCGGAATGGGAATTGGGGATCCAAGTCTTAGAGGAAGAAGACGAGTATAAATTTGATTTTGATATTCTGGATGCTACAAAAATTTTGCCAGAAGAGGACGTTCCCGTACAGCGCATTGGAAAAATGGTTTTAAATAGGAATGTAGATAATGTATTTGCGGAAACAGAACAAGTAACACTACACCCAGGTAACATTGTACGTGGTATTGACTTTGCGAATGATCCTTTATTACAAGGACGGTTATTCTCCTATTCAGATACTCAATTTTATCGGGTAGGAACAAATTTTAAGGAGCTGCCAATTAACCGTCCAATTTGTCCGGTCCATAATAATCAACGAGACGGGGCTGCAAGAATCACTATTGATAAGGGTCAAGTAGCTTACCATAATAATTCGCTTGCCAATAATACACCTTATACTGTACCAGGGGATAAGGGAGGATTTGTAACATATCCTTCAGCTGTAGAGGGGGTGAAAACTCGAAAAACAGTGAAGAGTTTCTCTGAACATTTCTTACAAGCTCGCTTATTTTGGAACAGTATGACAAAAGTGGAGAAAGAACATATCACAGGTGCATTTAGTTTTCAACTAGAAAGGTGAATCGTATCTCAGTAAGACAGCAAGTGGTTAATATGCTAGGAAATATTAGTAGTAGTTTAGCTGCTTCTGTAGCTACGAATTTAGGCTTGGAAATTCCTCAAGTGAAGGAGTCATTCATAACAAAAAAATCACCAGCAGTAAGTATGGCTAATACTACCTTTTCGCCAAATACATTGCGAATAGGTGTAATTATTGCTCATGGATTTGATGAGCAAAAAACGAATCAAATATTAGATCAATGGAAAAGGATGGGACTTCAGCCGGTAATTATTAGTGAAAAACTTGGGAAAGTAAGAGGGGCAAATAGTACAGAATGGAGAGTAGAGGGTAGTTTTCTTACTGGTTCCCCTTTATTATATGACGGATTATACGTGGTAGGTGGAGATGCAGAAGGAACGACATTTAACTGGAAAACCAAATCCTATGTAGTTGAAACATACAATCATTATAAACCAATAGGGCTAACACATAAAGGAGCAACTATCATACAACCACTCGGTATTATTGGGCAGCCAGGAGTATTGGTGGAAGAAGAGTCAACTCCATTTGCAAATGACTTTACTAAAGTAATGACAAAACAGCGTTTTTGGGTACGAGGATAACAGAACGGATAGATTGATAGGATCTCCCTCCTGATCCTAGAAATAGCTTTCGATGAAAGCTATTTTTTTGTTTGATAATTTACACATAGTAAATTATTTGTCAATTTAACCGATCCAATGTTATACTTCTAATGTTCGAAAACAAGAAAGGGATGAGGACAAGATGGGTCGATTAGAGAATAAAGTTGCTATCATTACCGGTGCTGCAAATGGGATGGGAGCTATGGAGGCAAAATTATTTGCAGAAGAAGGAGCAAAGGTCGTTGCAACAGATATACAAACAGAAGCTGTAGAAAAGACTGTCAATGAAATTAAAGAAAATGGTGGAGATGCGATTGCCTTTAAGCATAATGTAACTTCAGAAGATGAATGGAAACAAATCATTGCAGCAAGCATCAATGCATATGGAAAGATTGATATCCTTATTAATAATGCTGGTGTTTCTAGTCCAGATACGATTGCTACAATGGAAATGGTGGATTGGAACAAGGTAATGGATATTAATTTAAACGGCTGTGTTATTGGAATGAAATATGTGATTCCGGAAATGCAGAAAGCTGGTGGTGGTTCTGTTATTAATATTTCTTCTATTGGAGGAATTGTAGGAATGGCTGGGACTAGCCCTTATACTGCTGCAAAAGGTGCGTTACGTTCGTTATCTAAATCAGCAGCCGTAGATTATGCGAAAGACCATATCCGCGTTAATTCACTGCACCCAGGTATTATCGAAACGCCGATGACCGCACCTTCAATGAAGGATGCGATGCAATACTATCAAACATTCACACAACTACCTTATCTAGGTAAGCCGGAAGACGTAGCTTATGGCGCTTTATTCCTGGCATCGGATGAATCTCGTTTCATGACAGGAGCAGAATTAGTTATTGATGGTGGTTGGACAGCATTATAATAGATAAAATCCAGACGATATCCATCGTCTGGGTTATTGATATGGACCATTTACAGACAACCGAAGCAGTGTTTTGGCCATCTCTTGTTTTGAATAAGGATAATGATTTTCTATCCACCAAATAATCACATCAAAAAATGCTGCTGTTGTAAATACAGTAATCATTTCTTTCGGTGCGGATAATTTTGATTCGTCAGGAGAAACCATGGTTACCCCTTCTTTAACAAAATGATAAAGCTCTGATTTAAATCCTTTGGCAAAGGGAGAATCTGTATTATTTACAAGCAACGATTCATAAAAAGCTTGATTGTCGAGAATATGTTCGAATAAATGAATGAATATGTTATGGTCGGTCATATCCATCCCATTCATACCTCTTAATGGAGGTTGCACATTTATTTTTTCACGAAGGTCTTCTAGAATTATATTTGATACATATAGAATGCATTGATCTAAATCATCAAATCGCAAATAGAATGTTTGACGGGTTATACCCGCTGTGTCACATAATTCTTTTATCGTTATCTCACTGATTTGTTTTTCACTTAGTAAACAAATCAGTGATTTTTTTAATTGTTTCATTGTTCTTCGTATTCTAGCGTCTCCAGTTGTTTTCTTCAATTATTATCCTTCCTCATAAATAAAACAATTGATTACAGCTAAGTATATCGATTTTATGTAAATTCATCAACTTCTTTCCTGTAGGCAACAAATTATTATATTCATTCTAATAGATATCAATTTTACTTATATATCACCCGATATTATAAATATCTAATCCATAAAAAAGATGAAAGAGGGGGGACGGGAATAAATGGAGAAATTAATGAATTTTAAGCGATTGAAGAATAAGTTATATGTTAGCTTCTCAATTGTGATTATTTCAAGTTGTTTATTAGGAGTTTATCATTTTATTTCTGTAGGAAAGACGAATCAACAAGTCGAACAGATGATTCACGAAGACTTTCGACTTGTGCAATATGGCAATGACATAAATGTAAACGTAGCAAGCCAAACTGGACTGGTTAGAGGATTTTTGCTCTACGAGGATGAAGCGTATCGTGAGCAGTATTATCAGATGCAGGAAAATAATTCCGTATTGGAAAACAAAATCTTAGATCTTAGTAATGTTGGAGAGGTTAACACGTTAGTAGATTTGAAGAATCAGTGGGAAGCGACAGTGGAGAAGGTATTCAATCTTTATGATAATGGGAATTTAGAAGAAGCGTTGTTTTTGATGACGGAAGAAGTAGAGCCTTTGGAATCACAGTTTAGAACAGGAATCGAACAATTACTGGCTGCAACGGAAGAAATGGCTACAGCAGATGGTCAAGCAATTATTAGTGATGGAAAGACGACTTATATTGTTATCATTGCTGTTACATTGTTGGTAGCAATTTTAAGTATTGAGCTGTTTACGGTGCGGCTGATCACAGCACCAATATCAAAAGTATTGCGGCGAATGAAGCAAATCGCGAAAGGGGAATTAAATCATCAGCCGTTAACTACAATTTTAAAAGATGAGTTAGGTCAGTTGATACATATCACGAATGAGATGAATCAGAATACCAATCATCTGTTAGGTAGAATACAAACTGTCTCGGAGACAGTAACTAGTCATAGCAGCTATTTGGCAGAATCAGCAAAGGAAACAAAAGCAGGTTCTGAGCAAGTTGCAACAACGATGCAAGAATTATCTGCTGGAGCAGAAACTCAAGCTGATAGTGCAGGTGATCTAGCGACGAATATGGAAGTTTTTGTATCGAAGGTTCAAGATACACATGATCAAAGTAAGCTAATTGAGCAAGCTTCAGGTGAGGTTTTAACCATGACAAAAGACGGTGACCAGATGATGAAGTCATCTTCAAAACAGATGCAGCGAATTAACGAGATCGTTAAAGATGCAGTAGACAAAGTAGAAGGATTAGATACCCAATCTCAAGAAATTTCCAAGCTTGTTACTGTAATTAAAGATGTGGCGGAACAAACAAATCTTTTGGCTTTAAATGCAGCGATAGAAGCTGCAAGAGCAGGAGAACATGGGAAAGGGTTTGCTGTCGTTGCGGATGAAGTAAGAAAATTAGCAGAACAGGTAGCAGGTTCTGTCACCGTTATTAGTAATAATGTTTCACAAATACAAGGAAATTCAAGTGAAGTAGCTGAATCTTTGGTGAGCAGTTATAAAGAGGTAGAAGAAGGGAATGTACAAATCAAGATGACCCAGGAAACGTTTGATGGTATTCAGTTGTATGTAACAGAAATGGTCAATACCATTAGAACGATGACAGCGAATCTTTCAGAAATGTATGGGACGAGTAATCAAGTGAATAACTCCATTCAAGAAATTGCTTCCATAACGGAGGAGTCCTCCGCAGGTATTGAGCAAACCTCAGCTGCTGCACAACAATCTAGTAGTTCAATGGAAGAAGTAGTAGATAGTTCAAAGCAATTAGCAAAATTAGCTGATGACCTCAACGATTTGATTCGTCAGTTCCAGCTTTAATCTAATAAAGAGGGTTCCCTATTAGGGCCCCTCTTTATTATCGTTATCTTCGATTACTTTTTGGATCAAAGGCGTCTCGTAATCCATCACCGATGAAGTTAATCGCTAGCACTGTTACTAAAATGGCAACTCCTGGTGGAATCCATGCTTCTGGATGATCTCTTAAGATACGTATATTCTGAGCTTCAGATATCATATTTCCCCACGTCGGTGTAGGTTGGGGAATACCGAAGCCGATAAAGCTTAGACCAGATTCAACAATAATATATGTTGCCATCATTAACGTAGCATTCACGATAATTGGTCCAATTGCGTTAGGTATAAAATGTTTTAATATAATACGTAAATCACTTGCTCCAATTGCACGTGCACCGAGTACAAATTCTTGTTCACGTAAAGATAGATATGTAGCCCGAATAATTCGTGTGAGATTAGGCCAAGAAGTGATAGCGATAATTGTTACAAATAGCCCAATCGTAACTTCCCCAATAATCGCCATAATGGTTAAAACGAGTACAAGAAAAGGAAGCATAAGCATAATATCAGCTGCACGCATAATTACACTATCAACTTTGCCTCCATAATAGCCAGCAATTGATCCTAGTAATACGCCGATAGCCAATGTGAAGAACATCGCACTAAATCCGACAATCAGAGAAATACGGCCACCATAGAGTAAACGAGCAAAGTTATCTTGTCCCTGTCCATTTGTTCCTAATATATGTTCGTCAGTAGGGCTTTTTTCAATTTGAAATAAATCTGTTGCAACAGGGTCCTGATCCGTGAATAAAGGGGCTGCTGTACAGGTGATGATGATGAGTAATAACACAAATACGCTAATCACTGCTAATTTATTTTTAATAAACCGTTGGAAAGCTAGCTGTAATGGACTTTTATGTTTCTTTGCATTCGTTTCTGGTAAATTTTCCGGTTCTGTAGGTAAGGTACTTTCTGTGTTCGATTGCATTTTATTCACCTCAATCGTATCGAATTCGTGGATCGACAATACTATATAAGATATCAGCGATTAAATTACCAACTAATATGAGAACGCCAAGAATCATAGCTATTGCCATAACTACCGGAAAATCACGATTTACTACAGAGCTTAAGAACAATGTTCCAAGACCAGGATATTGAAAAACTTGTTCCGTAATTACCGCTCCACTTAACAATACCCCTATTTCAAATCCCATTAAGGTAATGATGGGGATAAGTGCATTCCGAAGTGTATGCTTATAGAGGACATTACTATCTGACATCCCCTTTGCCCTTGCTGTTCGTATATAATCACTTCCCAGTACGTCAAGTACTTCAGATCGCATATATCGCATATAAGTAGCTGTTCCAGCTAACCCTAGTGTGATTCCTGGTAATACCATATGATGGATTCGATCCACAAATGCTTCAAATCCAGTAATACCAGGGGTGGACAAAGTACCTTGGGATGGGAACCACCCTAAATTAATCGACAAAACGTAAATAGCAATTAATCCGAAGAAGAAGTTTGGAATGGCCAAGCCTAGAAATCCAAAGCCAGTAGCACCATAATCCAATAGAGAATAAGGTTTTCTTGCAGAATAAATGCCAATAGGGATAGCGACGATAATGGTTATGGCTAAAGAAAATAATCCTAAATATAATGTATTTGCAATTCTATCCTCAATTAATTGTGCTACGGTGCGGCCGTTAAAAATTAATGAATCACCAAAATCGCCCTGCGCTGCAGAACTAATCCAGCGCCAGTATTGAACATAAATTGGATCATTTAATCCTAAAGCTTCTCGCTGCTGCTCGTACACTTCTGGGTCAACATTTGGATCGGCTAATGACTTCCCAGTTAAAGCATCGCCTGGAGCTAGCTGAGAAAGCCCGAAGACAATAATTGTCAATGCGAATAGCATAGGGATAAATACCAAAATTCGGCGAATAATATATTTATACATCCTATTCCCCCTTTCATTCTTTGGCAGGTTAACCATCTAACATGCTTTGGTTTTTCTTTAAAAGAAAGAGCATGCGTATGCGCACGCTCCTTCCTCCATTTGTTTACATTATTCGGTAACCCACCATTTCTCTGGATCATTAATAAAGGAGTAAGGCATCGGGTCGACTCCTTGTAAACGTTTGTTAAAACCGTAAATTTTATTTTGTGCATACAATAGAAGAGCTGGAAGATCTTCAGAAAAAACAGATTGCCATTCACTATATTTCTCTTTACGATAAGCTTGATCAAATGCCTCAGGAGCCTGCATTGCTTCTTGCATTAATGTTTCTGATTGTTCGTTATTCCAACGTGAATAGTTATAAGCAGCATCTGCTCCCCATAAACCAGATGGATCTGGATCACCGCTTCCTAGGCTCCAGCCTAATAAATATAAATCCCAATCCGTATTATCATTCGTTAATTCTTCTACATAGGCGGTCATTTCTTTTGGTTGGCGTAATTCAATTTTAATGCCAACATCTTCTAAGAATTTCTGCAAAATTGGTGCTGAGTCTTCACGAAGCTTGTTACCAGTAGGGTAATTAAGGTTGACAACCCATTCTTCACCATCTGGGGTCTCGCGGAATCCATCATCATTTGTATCCACATACCCAGCTTCGTCAAGCAGTGATTTTGCTTTTTCAGGATCATAGGTGTATTGGGTAACAGCGTTCTTGTCATATGCCCAGAATTGCTGTGCGATTGGTGCATTGATGACAGAACCATGTCCATATAATAAGTTATCAACAATGGCTTGGCGATCAATTGCATACGCCATAGCCTGACGGATTTTTTGCTCACCCATATCTTCATTTGCTTCCCAATTTTCTGGTTCTAACTTTCCTGCTTCAACATCCGCATCTGAACGATGATTTACCTTAAAGCCCATTAATTGATAACCGAAATCTGTTTGTTCAATTAACTCGATATGTTCGACACCAGCTACACTTTCATAGTCTGCAGCAGGGACGCCGTTGGGATCAGCGATAAAGTCAATTTCGCCATTTTCTAATAGTCCTAACATGACAGATTGTTCTACAATGCGCCAAACGATCTTATCCAAATAAGGCTCTGACTTCCAATAGTCTGCATTCTTCTCTAATACATATTGTTCACGATCAAGCATCTCTGTGAATTTAAATGGACCTGTTCCTATTACTTCACCAGCATTTAACGTGGCTGGATGTTCGGGTATTTCTGCTATCGGCACATCTCCAAAGATATGTTCAGGTATAATTGGGAAAGACACGTCTTTCAAAATGGTTACGTTCGGCTCAGCGAATTTAAACGTAACTGTGTGGTCATCTTCAGCAACAACACCTTCGAATTCATCGGTTTCGCCACTATTAAATGCTTCATAACCTTGTAAACGGACAACATAATCTGTTCGGATACCACCCGCTTCAACATAACCGGGACTTGATATTGCTTTGTACGTATACACGACATCTTCTGCTGTAAATGGTTCTCCATCATGCCAAGTCACACCTTCTTCAAGTGTAAGTGTAATCTCGGTTTGGTCTTCATTAATTTCCCATTCTTTCGCCAAATTAGGTTCGAATTCCAATTGTTTGTTCTGGCTTAGTAAGCTCTCATGTGTAAAGGATAGAATATTATCTTCATATGCTTCCTCATAAAATATAGGGTTAAATACTCCAGCAGGTGCAGTATCCATTGCTCCTGTCAACGTTCCACCCATTTGCGGCTCGCCACTTGCTGCTTCATCCTCACCTTCATCTGAACCTTCTGCTTCTGACTCATTTGGCTGGTCTCCAGAAGATCCTTCACTGCAAGCAGCTAAGACAATCCCAAACGTTAATACGAGTGCTAATACGAATAACCAATTCTTTTTCATCATTACAATCCCCCTTATCTTTTTGGATATAGCTCAAAACCACTACATATCTTTTATTCATCACCCCCAATACGTAATGAAGCGATGGGTTTATCTTCCTTGATCATATAAATGACAAGCAACATAATGCCCATCTCCTATATCTGTTAATTCAGGCCTTTCAAGTGCACATTTTTCGTGAGCATGTATACAGCGTGTTCGAAATGCGCAACCTGATGGAGGATCAGCAGGACTTGGAAGATCTCCAGTTAAATGAATTTTTTCGCGACGGTGTTTCACATCAGTTGAAGGAACAGACGAAAGTAATGCTTTAGTGTAAGGGTGAAGCGGATTATCGTAGAGAGGTTTCTTCGGTGCGATTTCTGCAATGCGACCAAGGTACATTACCGCGACCCGGTCACTAATATGTTTTACGACACTTAAGTCATGCGCAATAAAGAGGTAAGTAAGGTTAAATTCATCCTGTAGATCAGCCATTAAGTTTAACACTTGTGCCTGAATGGAAACATCCAATGCAGAAACTGGTTCATCACAGATGATAAACTTAGGATTTAATGCCAAGGCTCGTGCAATACTAATTCGCTGCCGTTGCCCGCCAGAAAACTCATGCGGATATTTTGTTCGATCACTTGCACGTAAGCCAACTTTTTCTAATAAATCGATACATTTTTGTTTCCGTTCTGGTTTTGTTGCAGAGGATTGGACGAGCAAGGGCTCCTCAATTAATTCTCCAACGCTCATTTTGGAATTGAGAGAAGCAAACGGATCTTGAAAGACGATTTGCATATTTTTTCGGTAGTTTCGTAGTTTACGATTACTTAAATGAGAGATATCCTCTTTATCAAATATAATTTCTCCTTCTGTTGGTTCTAATAGACGAAGGATCACTCTTCCCAATGTGGATTTTCCAGAACCAGATTCCCCAACAAGTCCGAGTGTTTCCCCTTGTTTTATCGATAATGATACATCATCTACTGCTTTAACATGACCAACAGTATGTTTTAGAATGCCGCCTTTTATTGGAAAATATTTTTTGATATTCTTTGCTTCAACAAGGATTTCATTCCCTTGATTTTGATTATGTAACTGACTTGTTTCGTTATTGGTTAATTGCTGTTCCAATGCCATTGTTTTCTTCCCCCTTAGTCATAAAGATAACAGCGAACCTTATGGTTAGGTTCAATAGATAGCAAATCGGGATTTGATCCGTAACATTGATCCATTACATGTGGACAGCGATCTGAAAACCGGCATCCCTTGGGAAAGCTATGGGCTGGTGGAACGGTACCTCTAATTGCTCCCAATCTTTTAACCTCTTTTTCTAAGCTTGGAAGACTATCTAATAAACCATTTGTATATGGATGTTTCGTATGTTCAAATAGATTTTCTACCGATGTTTCTTCAACTACTTGACCGCCATACATAACGAGCACACGATCTGCATATTCGGCTACGACACCTAAATCATGCGTAATTAAGAGAATCGACATATCTAGCCTTTCTTTCATTTCTTGTAATAAGTCTAAAATTTGTGCTTGTATGGTGACATCCAGTGCAGTAGAAGGCTCATCTGCTATTAGTAGTTTTGGTTCACATGATATCGCCATGGCGATCATTGCTCGCTGTCGCATGCCTCCAGATAATTGATGGGGATATTCATTAATAATCTGTTCTGCGCGTGGAAAACCAACCAGCTTTAATAACTCGATCGCTTTTTCCCTAGCTACTTGTTTCGTGTATTTCTTATGTTTTCTTAAGGTTTCAATAATTTGATTTCCAATGGTGTACACCGGATTTAGCGCAGTCATTGGTTCTTGAAATATCATAGCAATATCATTTCCACGAATTTTGGTCATCTGTTTACCGGATTTAGTTAACAAGTTTTCATTATGAAGATGAATGGTACCTTCTATGATTCTCCCCGGTTTATTTATCAATTGCATGATGGAGAGGGAAGTAATACTTTTGCCACTTCCAGATTCCCCGACAATTGCTAATGTTTCTCCTGGTGCTATGGAAAAGTCAACGCCATCAACAGCTTTAGCAACTAAGTCATTGTCCAAATAAAAGTAGGTCTTTAATCCCTCTACTTCTAATAATGGCTTTTGAGTCATTGATTTCACCTCAACGTATTGTAAGTAATATGTACTAATGATTAGGTAAATTATATAATAAATACGAATTATTTCAATAGTTATTTAAAAAAGAATTTTTAAAAAATAAAATATTTGGCCAATATTTTTTTCTTTGATAATGTAAAAACTCTCGAGTTTTATTGCTATTTCTCGAGAGTTTTTATGTTTTTTCCACATCTTTATTATAAATTTTTAAAAGAATCCACTGAATGCAAGCACCAATACTTAACCCGATTGGTAAAAAGAGAATTGGTAGCCATACCGGCCCAATTAAGTATCCGAACAATGTTAACTTTGTAGAAAACATTAAACCAACCGTTACAAAATAGGCGGAAAATACTAACGGCAAGTAGGAAAAGGGTTTTTCTCCGCCTCCAGCATCTTTATAAGCATCCCAAATTCCGAAAAAATATAAACAAGGATAGAACATGAGCCATAAATAGTTGGTAGCTTCAATAGCCTCATCAATTTTAAATTGAAAACTTAACATAATTAAACGATTAAAATTTCCCATAATATTAATGATAAATTCTAACCCTATTAATACTAAGCCCTTAACATATTTTTGATTAAGTAATTGACCAAAGCCTGGCAATGCAATACTCCATAAGAGAACCTCTAATTTTCTGCTTTTCTTTGGTAGTTTTGACTTCTGCATAGATGATCCTATTTTGCCAGATCTCTTCGATCAGCAGCCATTGGAGGTTGTTCAAGCCATCCATTATTTATCAAAATCTTATTCCCCTCATTTGCATACTTTCCTACTTCGGCGATTAGTCTTGAATAATGGACGCTTAGGTCATGTCTTGGGCTTGACGATAGAGCTACACCGTATTGCCCCATACTAGAAGCAATGAGGTTAGACACAAATGTCATCATTAATCGATCAGAAAAAGGTGCCACGGTGGAATCTGTAACTTCAGATGTTAATAATAAGGCTGATTCAGATAAGAATTCTTCATGTAAGATCGAAGTAAAGATTTCGAAGTGCTTTCCAGAAATATCTCTCCCTCTTTCAAAAAACTTTCTTACTTCTTTTGAGGCTGCCACCTGACTAAATCCCGTAATTAACGCATGACCAATTGCATTTCTTTTGGCATGGAATACCAAGTTTGTAATCTCGACTCCAAGTAGTGGTCTGCGTTCGCCTATCCAACCATTAATAAAATTTTGTTTATTAATAAATTCAATTTTGGTTTGTTTTGGGATTTGTGGACTTCCTATATATAATCCTTTTTGTTTCTCTAACTTTTTTGCCTGTTTATTTAATTTATTTGCTGCTTCGATATTGGTCGAATAATAGCTAATAACATCTTCACGGTCGGAAACAGTTAACCCCAAGCCATAGGAATTCATCATAAAATCCGTCATGTTATAAACGTATTTTAAATATAGCTGGTCAGAAAATAGGCGTGGAGCTTGAACATTAACATCCTCGGTTGTAAATGCATGTGGAAGAGGATGATTTGCACGATGAAATAATTCTTTAATATGTTCGATATGCTCTTCCACTAAAGCTAATGTCTGCTCAAGAATCTGTTTAATATCTGGATCGTCTACATGATTTAAGAAAAAGTGTAACCCACATTTCGATACGGTGTCATATTGGTAGGACGTCCACAAAGGTGAAATATCTGCTGCTGAAAAATTATTGCTCAAATGTATTACTCCTTTCCATCCATGGATCTTTTATACTTCTTTCTAGTTTTTTCGGAATTTCAATTCTTATACAGTTTTACATAGAAAACCATGATGTGTATAAAAATTATCCATATAGGGCAAAAAAAGGGGAAGAAGAATTCAAAAGTAGGATGTGATCCTCTTGGCTCGGCGCCTATTTAAAAATAAAAAGAAGAACCAAAAAGAACAAGCAATTCATAAAAACAATGAAAATTTCTCGCGGAATTTAAAGAAAGATTTAAGTGAAAACTTAAACGATATACGAACAATGCTTGATTCTCCTAACGACTTGGTTATTAGGGAGTTTCATATTAATGAGCACACTTGTGCAATTGTCTACATAGATGGTCTCAGTGACACTACTACGATTGAAGAAAATGTATTAAAAAACTTAGAAGTTATCGAAAGAAAGGATCAATTAGCAGAAGAAGAGAATTCAAATCTCCTTGCGCTAATTCATGAAGAACTTATCAGTATAACAGGAATACAAAATGTCGATACAATGGATGAACTATCACTATCTCTATTATCTGGCGGATCCGTATTTTTATTAGACGGGGTTGACCGAGTTTTATTATTGGATACAAAGAAATGGGAAAGCCGATCCATTGAAGAGCCTGTTTCAGAATCGTTAATCCGTGGTCCAAGAGAAGGATTTGTTGAAAACCTTCGTACGAATATGGTGATGATCCGCAGACAACTTCGTGATCCCAATTTACATTTTAAAACCCATGAAATTGGAAGGAGATCAAAGAAAAAACTAGTTGTTGCTTATATTTCAGGTATCATTCACCCAGACATCTTGAAAGAAGTGAATCGTAGACTGGAAGCAATTGATACAGATGATGCACCGGAATCTGGGTTTATTGAACAATGGATTGAAGATAGTTTTCTCTCGCCTTTTCCACAAATAGAAAATAGTGAAAGGCCAGATAAGGCCGCTTCGGCGCTGACGCAAGGGAAGTTTGCCATCATTTTAGATGGAACACCATTTGTACTGATTGCTCCTGCAACAATAGGCGGGACATTTCAGTCTCCAGAGGATTATTATGAGCGCTGGTTAATTGGGACGTTATTAAGAGGGCTGCGATACTTAGCGGCATTTCTTACGATGTTTTTACCGGCTTTATATATTGCTTTAGTTTCGTATCATCAGGGTATGATTCCTTCCCAATTAGCCTTCTCCATTGCAGCGACGAGGCAGGGGGTGCCATTCCCGGCGTTTATTGAAGCATTATTAATGGCGACAACGATGGAATTACTACGAGAGGCAGGGGCCAGGCTGCCAAAAACCATTGGCCAAACTATTGGGATTGTTGGCGGTTTAGTAATTGGCGAAGCAGCCGTTTCAGCTGGTATAGTAAGTCCAGTTATGGTCATTGTAGTAGCACTAACGGCAGTGGCATCCTTTACCATTCCTCAATACAGTGTGGCGATATCCTTTCGGTTAATTCGGTTTGGCTTTATGCTTGCCGCGGCATTTTTAGGATTATATGGGATCATTCTAGCTTATATTATGGTAAACATTCATATTGTCAACTTGAAAAGCTTTGGAGTTCCTTATTCTGCTCCATTTGCTCCAACCTTTTTCAAGGATTGGAACGACTTGTTATTGCGCGTTCCAGTTCCAATGTTGAACCGTCGTCCAAAGTATTTGCAACCAGAAGATAATAAAGCTGGTGACAGGGAGGGAAAACAGGTGTGAAGTGGTTTGAATACGGTGATGAGACAATTAGTGATAAAGAGTTAATGATTGCTGTTCCCTCCATTACGATTGGTGTAGGGATTCTTTCTTTGCCAAGATTCATCGCTAAGGATACTGTATCTTCAGATGGCTGGATCACGTTGGCGATTTCTGGAATTCTTTTTATTGGCTTAGCCTGGTTGATAGCGAAACTTGCTTCTAGTTATCCGAATCAGACGTTTGTAGAATATGCAGGCTCTTTAGTTACCAAACCAATTGCAGTTATTCTGACTTTTTTATTAGCTGTTCATGGATTGATTCTTGGCGCATATGTGATGCGGGTAATTGCAGATATTGCAAAAGAATACTTGTTTGATCGCACTCCCGTAGAGGTAATCGCGCTTAGTTTTCTATTAGTGGTCGTTTATGCAATTTCTGGATCACGAGCAGGTTTATTCCGATTAAATATGATGTTCTTTCCAATTATCATTTTTATTACAGGAGCAGTTGGACTCTTTGCGATTGCCTGGTTCGATCCGAAGAATTATTTACCAGTATTTAAAACAGATTTTTCAGGATATCTGTCCTCCTTTAAATCAAGTTCCTTCTCGTTCATAGGTTCAGGTATTATCTTGTTTTATACATGTCTCGTCCGAAAACCAAAAAAAGTACCAAAAATGGCAGCCCTTGGTATGTCTATCGTACCGGGGTTGTACATCGTTATCTACCTTATGTGTATAGGGGTATTTGGTAATTTAGCTACAGCAAATCTTAGCTATCCGATTATTGAATTGGCAAAAGAGATAGAAATACCTGGTGGATTTTTTGAACGCTTTGACTCGATCTTTTTTGTAATTTGGATTATGTCGATTTTTAATACGATGGTGATGGCTTTTGATGTTTCTGTCTTTGCATTTGAGTCCATTTTTAAATGGAAAAAAATACAACTTATCCTTGTTTTGACACCAATCGTCTATTTAATGGGGATGTTCCCTCAGGATCTAATAGCGGTTGTCCGTTTTGGTGAATTTGTTAGCTATTACGGCATTTCGGTAACCTTCTTCGTAACGATAGGTCTGTACATTATTTCAACGATAAAAAGGAGGAAAACAAATGCCAAAGCATAAGCTGATTTTCCTCTTTTTCCTTAGTTTTTCTATGGTGGTTTTACTAAGCGGCTGTTGGGATCGGGTAGAAATCGAAGATCGTGGATTTGCCGTTGGTGCTGCTATCGATCTCGTCGAAAAAAAAGCCAATGGCAACTATAAGTTAATGTTTACTGGACAGTTTGTCGTACCTTCTGGGTTAGGGGCGCCAACTCAAGGAAGGGGAAGCGGAGGTCAGAAGGCATATATGAATATCTCTGCCACAGGTGAAAGTATTTTTGAAATTAATCGTGAACTTGCAACGCTTACTAGTCAAGTACCGTTTTATCAACATCTGAAGGTTTTAGTAATATCAAAAGATATTGTGAAAGAGCCAAAGCTGTTTGGGGATATTTTAGATATTTTCATTCGAGATCATGAGATGCGAAGAGGTATACGATTAGTAATCGTTGAAGGGGAAGCGAAAAAAGCTTTGGATATAAAGCCGGATAATGAAAATATTCCTGCATTATATATTGATGCATTAATGGAAAACAATTATAAAAATGCTGGTTCACTAAAGCCCGTTCATATTGGTGATGTACAGGAATTACTATTAAGTAAGTTAAGTTACGTTCTCCCAGAAATCCATATTGCGAATAAGATGCTTCAGTATAAAGGTGCGGCAGTATTTGAGGGAAGTACGAATCAGATGATTGATTCGTTATCCGAGCCAGAAACAAAAGGATATGGTTTTTTAACAGAGGATAGTTCGGAAGGAGCACTAGAAATCAAAGCCGGTGGGGAAACGGCTACCGTTGAATTAACGCAGGTTACTAGAGATATGAAAGTCAATCCAAAAGCAAAAGATGATATTGATGTGAATATTGATATTAACATTGAAGCCAATCTAGCGGAACGATTTGGGAAAAGAAGCGTCTTTAACGCATCTTATATCAAAGAAATAGAAGAGGGGCTTTCGACTAAAGTAGAAGAATTAGCAAAAGGAACGAAGGATAAAATGCAAGATGACTTGAAGCTGGATGCAATTGGAATTGGTCATACCCTTCATCAACGTCATTATGATTTTTGGAATACGGTAAAAGATGATTGGGAATCCGGAGAAAATTATTTCTCTCAAGCAAATATTAATATATCAGCTAAGGCTAAAATTCATATCATTGGTTCCTCAGATAAAGTAAAAACGACTGGAGTTGAATAATGTGTGGCGAGAATGGACGAACTATCTGCCGGATTTTAAAACATTTGTATATATGGCATTTGCTTTTGTCATCCCATTAATGGTTACTTTTATCAATATGAAGCTTCATAAGTTAGGCGATCCGTCTTGGAAGAAAAAAGATGGGGCTAAAAATTATAAAAATAAGGGAAGGTAGTTGGTACGTATTACGATTCAATGATACACTAATGGCAAATGATCGGGTATGAGGTGTAAATATGAACGTTCATGATTATTTAAAATGTGATGCCACGGCTTTAGCTGAAAAAATTAGAAAAAGAGAAACAACTCCAACAGAACTCGTAGCATTTAGCATCCAACAATTAGAAAACGTAAATCCTAGCTTAAATGCAGTTGTGAATACGCGAAAAGAGAAGGCGCTTATAGAATCTAAAGAAGGTGTATCCATTGATCGTCCTTTTGCAGGAGTACCTGTTTTGCTTAAAAATATCTCGCAACGTCTAGCTGGTGAAAGAATTACCTCAGGGTCTAAACTCTTAGAGCATACGGTTGCCAAGGAAAATTCTCATTTTACAACAGCATTCTGCGATGCAGGATATCAATTCATTGGTCATACGAATACGCCTGAGTTTGGATTAAAAAACATAACGGAGCCAGAAATACACGGAGCAACTAAAAACCCTTGGAATCTAACGTATTCACCAGGTGGATCGAGTGGTGGATCTGCTGCAGCTATTGCGTCAGGTATTGTTCCGCTGGCAGGGGCAAGTGATGGTGGAGGTTCCATTCGAATACCTGCATCATTTACGGGGCTCTTTGGTTTGAAGCCGACAAGGGGAAGAACTCCTGTTGGTCCAGGTGTGGGTAGGCAGTGGCATGGAGCGGCAATTGATTTTGTTTTATCTAGAACGGTGCGAGATAGTGCAGCGATGCTAGATGTATTACAAACATCTCAACCGGAAGCAGCATTCCAAGCCCAATTATTTCTAGAAGAATATAAAAACTATATGCAAAATTCTTTATCTAAACCATTACGTATTGCCTTTACCAAGACATCACCAGTAGATACGCCAGTATCAAAAGATGCTAAATGGGCTGTTGATAAATTGGTAAAGTGGCTTGCCGAAGAAGGTCATATCGTTGAAGAAACGGAAGCAGCTATTGATGGTAAGCAACTCATGCGAAATTACTATCTAATGAATAGTGGAGAAATAGCTTCATTGTTAACCAATTTACAACATCTGATTGGTCGCCAAATAACGAAAGACGATGTAGAACTGGAAACCTGGCTGCTAAATTATGCTGGACAAGCTGTATCTGCAGCAGAGTTCTCACAAAGTATTGCTTCATGGGATAGTGTAGCAGAGCAAATGGCACGATTTCATCAGACATATGATTTTTTTATTACTCCTGCTTCTGCATTTACAGCACCCAAAGTGGGAGAGTTATCTTGGAATGAAGCAGAACAGGAGAAATGGATAAGTCAAATGGAAGCTGCTAAAAAAAGGGAACAACAAGAACTAATTTATGAAATGTTTTTGCCGAGTTTAACGTATACGCCATTTACACAGCTGGCAAATTTGACTGGACAACCAGCAATGTCTTTACCCATTCATGTATCTGAAGAGGGGATGCCAATTGGTGTGCAAGTGGTGGCTGGAAAAGGGGAAGAGCATCGATTATTACAATTTGCATACCAAGTGGAACAATCTGACTTATGGATCGGAATGACAGGTAATCCCTATTTTAAATAAACCAATTTATACCATATTATAATCAAATATCACTTATATCAAAAGGCGACAATTTGTTTTCGAACCAGTTATACAGCAAATTCTCGCCTTTTATCTGTTAAAAAAATCAATATTATTTTTTAACTAGGATAAATCTTAAGAAAAATATCATTATTTTTACTTATTTACTTTCTATTTCCATAAATGGATAAGCATTATATAATGAGTGACATGCGCTTACAATTTAGCATTATTTTCAGAATATTACTCATTTAATACAACAAGGAAGGAGAAAGATACATGGGGAAGAAAAAAGGTCTATTCCAAAGATCATTGGATGGGATTGAAGTAGTTGGAAATAAATTACCACATCCCGTCACATTATTCGCAATATTAGCATTAATTGTATTGCTATTATCTGCAGGTCTCTCACAACTTGGAATCAGTGTTGAACATCCAGGTGAAGAGGGAGAAATGGTTGAAATTAAAAACTTATTAAATGCCGAGGGGATCCAATATATATTTTCTAGCATGACAGATAACTTTATCGGATTTGCTCCTTTAGGAGTAGTTCTTGTTACGATGCTTGGTATCGGGATAGCAGAACGTTCGGGATTAATTAGTGCCCTTTTAAGAGGTTTCGTATTATCCGTACCAAAACGTTTTATTACGTTAGGGTTAGTATTTGCTGGGATTATGTCCAGTGTAGCTTCTGATGCAGGATATGTTGTGTTACCTCCACTTGGGGCCTTATTATTCGCAGCAGTCGGCCGTCACCCCTTAGCTGGTCTAGCAGCTGCATTTGCAGGTGTTTCGGGTGGATTTAGTGCAAACTTATTACTTTCTGGTACTGATGCATTATTGGGAGAATTGACAATAGCAGGAGCTGCTGTCATCGATCCTGCTTATGCTGAAGGTATGAGCATTGCGATGAACTATTGGTTTATTATTGTCTCTGTCTTTATCTTGACGTTAATTGGTACATGGGTGACTGAGAAAATAGTAGAGCCTCGATTAGGTGAATATAAAGGGGAATACCGTGAAAAAGTTGAGAATTTAACGGCTATAGAGAAGAAAGGCTTAATTTGGTCAGGTATTTCTGTAGTTGTTGGGCTTATTTTGGCCGCATTGTTAATCTTACCTGAAGGTGCACCAATGCGTGGTACTGGTGATCAACCAATCATTGACTCACCATTTATGGATTCATTAGTACCAATTATCGCTATTCTATTCTTTATCCCAGGACTAGCATATGGAATGGTTACGAAAGCTATTAAAAATGATAAGGATGTAGCTAATCAATTATCAGATACCATGGCATCCATGGGGATGTTTATTGTACTAGCATTTACAGCCGGTCAATTTGTGGCTTACTTTAATGAATCAAATATGGGCTTAGTGTTAGGAGTTTATGGTGCAGAGTTCTTGCAAAGTATTAACCTAACAGGTATTCCATTAGTTCTTGTATTTATTATTATCGCTGCATTTATCAATATATTTATTGGAAGTGCTTCAGCGAAATGGGCTATGATGGCGCCAGTCTTTGTACCAATAATGATGCAATTAGGATACTCTCCGGAATTAACTCAAATGGCATATCGTATTGCAGATTCTTCAACAAATATTATATCTCCATTAATGACATATTTTGCGATTATTATTGCCTTTGCACAGAAATACGATAAAAAAATGGGAATAGGAACGCTTGTATCAACGATGATCCCTTATTCGATGTTCTTCTTAGTTGGCTGGACAATCATGCTAATTGTATGGATGTTATTAGGGATCGAACTTGGTCCTGGAGCTCCAATCCTATATGAATAAGAAAAAAGCATCATCCGCTCGGATGATGCTTTTTTGCTGTAATTCCATTTTTTTCTTTTACTATTCTTAAGGTAGAATTCCTAAAGGCGGTGATGATTTTGTTTCAATCAAGAAAAGACCGACAAAATGAAAATGATGACGATTGAAGAACTTGTTCCTGAAGACCACTTACTCGGAAGATTGACCACTACAGCCATTTCTTCCTTATCACTGAAAACTCCGCGAACAAGCATTAATGACGGCTGCCTGCCAGAACATGACGAAGGTTTTCCTTCACCTACCCAAGGTGAGTTAGGTGAAGGAGAGTCTTAGTTAGACCAATGGCACTTCTTGATTTTTCTTATAGTTTTATAATTGCTTCTTTTAGAACCGATGTTAAATGACTTATTTCAGCTTTAGTAATCGAGAGCGGGGGTGACATCGTAATAATATTATTATAACCATCAACCGTATCGCTGGTTTTGCCAATGATAACTCCTTTTTGCTTACACTCGTTTACGACTTGAGCAGCCAACTTCTCTTCAATCGGCTCTTTTGTTTGTTTATCTTTGACTAGTTCAATTCCTGCTAATAACCCTTTTCCTCGTATATCTCCTACATGTGGATGCTGAAGCAGATCTTGTAATTCTTCCAACAAATATACTCCTAGTTGTTTGGAATTAGAAATCAGTTGTTCTTCTTCCATAATTTCTAAGTTTCTGATTGCTACTGCGCAGGCTGCCGGACTACCACCAAATGTATTTACATGACGAAAGTGGTCGTAGGGAGTTGCTGATGCTGTAAATTCTTCGTAAATTTCCCGTTTTACAGCAGTAGCTGCTAACGGCATATATCCACTAGTTAATCCCTTAGCCATTGTAATGATATCTGGTTTGACATCATAATGCATAAATCCAAAGGGTTTTCCAGTCCTGCCGAAACCGTTAATAACTTCATCTGCAATTAATAAGACACCATGTTTATCACAAATTTCCCGTACACGTTTCATATAATTATCATGTGGGACAAGTACACCACCGCCTGTGATAATTGGCTCCATAATAAATCCTGCAACCGTATCACTAATTTCCCAAGTCAGAGTGCGATCTAGTTCATCAGCTGCATGCAGACAACATGCCATAGTGTCTTGTGGGAAGGGGCTTCGATAACAGTCTGGTGGGGAAATGTGTACAAACCCTGATGCTAGTGGTTCATATTTATAAGCTCTTTGATTTTGGCCCCCGGCAGCTAGCGTTGCTAATGAACTACCATGATAGGAACGATAACGTGAGACAAACTTATAACGATTCGGTTGGTTTGCCTGTTGGTAATATTGCCTCGCAATTTTAAACGCTGTCTCATTTGCCTCTGAACCGCTATTTGAATAAAAAATAACATAATCATCTTCTAACCATTGATTAAGTTTTTCGCTTAGCTGTATACCTGGAATGTGACTTTGAGTTAAAGGGTAATAGGGCATTTGCTTTAATTGCTCCGCACATACATCAGCTAACTCATCTCTGCCATAACCAACATTTACGCACCATAAGCCAGCTTGTGCATCTAAATATTTATTCCCTTCAATATCCGTTACCCACACACCATCTGCATGTGTACTAATCATGGTACCTTCAGGGTTATATTTTTTCATGGCATGCCAAAGGTATTTCTCATCTTTTTCAAGTAGCGCTTTCTTCTCCACTTTAGTATCCATATAAAATCTCCTTTCCCATATGAGCGATTATTTCTTGAATTCCTATCTTCGATGAGTTTATGTGCAATAATGGATGTTCATGAACAATATCTGCTTATTCACCTAGAAAGTATGTCGTTTGTCGACAAAACAGATCAGTTACTAATTATAGAAACACATTTTATTTGACAAGTCAATATATTTAGAAAAAAGTAAAAATAATCTAGACGCCTTAACTTAATGGTTGATATACTATAGGAAATAATCAGTAAAATTACGATTATGCCCATTTTGACTGATTATTTCATCTTTTTTTGTTGTCGAACATATAATACGATTAAACATGTTAGATTATATTACGAAGTTATTTACTTTCATCTTCAAGTGAAATATAGTTATTTTAATGCCGACAATCGACGATGAATAATTGAAGCACTAATCACTTCCTCCATACATTAATAGTAGTATGATTCGTATCTATATCTAATTGGAGAAAAGGGAGTTAGTGCTTTTTTATATCGAATTATGCTTTGTATTGATTCATTGTTTAAATTGATGGGTGAATGTAAGTGAAGGTACAATTTCAACCTATGAATGGAGGGGTTTGTATGGTGTTTTTTTCTGTTTCAGAATTTTATGATAGGTTGGTAAAAACAAAACACCGTATGGCAAAAGAGGGTATCGACGTTTTGCTTATTACTGATCCTGCGAATATGAATTATTTAAGTGGATATGATGCTTGGTCCTTTTATGTACATCAGGTGCTCATTGTCTTCTTAGATGAGGATCAACCATATTGGATAGGTAGGGGACAGGATGCAAGTGCTGCTATGCATACATCATGGTTGGATAAGGATCATATCTACCCATATACAGATGATTATATACAATCATCCGATAAGCACCCTATGGAGTTTGTTAGTGACTTTATAAAAGCAAAAAAATATGATAATCAAACCATAGCCGCTGAATTCGATGCTTATTATTTCACTGCACAAAATTTTATTAAATTGAAAGATAATTTGCCCAACGCCATCTTTAAAGACGGCACGAATTTAGTAAACTGGATAAGGATTATAAAATCTGAACAAGAGATTGCGTTTATTAAGAATGCTGCCAAAATTGCGGAGGGCGCGATGACAGCAGCATTTGAATCGATTGAACCCGGTGTAAAACAATCAGATGCTGCTGCTGCAATTGCCCATGCACAGATTCGGGGAACAGATAATTTTGGTGGAGATTATCCAGCGATTGTTCCCTTGTTACCGACAGGGGATAAAACATCTGCATGTCATTTAACTTGGACAGATGATCCGTTTGTCCAAGGAGATCCTGTAATTATTGAACTATCTGGCTGTTATAAACGATACCATTCGCCACTTGCGAGAACCATTTTTCTAGGTATACCTGATGAGAATATCCAATATATTGCTGATGTCGTTGTAGAAGGAATTAATTATACGCTAGATGCAATTAAGCCAGGGATTACTTGTGAAGAAGTTGAAGCGGTGTGGAGAAAAACAGTTGAAAGAAGTGGCATTAAAAAAGATTCCAGGTTAGGGTATTCCATGGGATTAAATTATCCGCCTGATTGGGGAGAACATACAGCTAGCTTAAGAGCGGGTGATAAAACAGTGTTACAAGAGAATATGACTTTTCATATGATACCTGGGATCTGGCTTGATCATATGGGAGTGGAAATAAGTGAATCTTTCCGTGTAACTGAAAAGGGTTGTGAGGTATTGGCTGAATTTCCACGAGAATTACTAGTTAAGCCAAATATCCGGTTAGCATGAATAACAATTAAGGAAAAGCTTAATAGAGGTCATAACAATAGGCACAAATTGGGTAAAGTTGCTCAAAAAGGATAAAGGCAGAACTTGATTCATCTGCCTTTATCCTCCGAATTTAGTTACTTGTTATCCCAAACAGCAGAATTAATTAAGTTAGGTGGTTTTTTTCCCTCTAAACCTGTTTGTAAGTTTTTGGCAGCTAGTGTTGACATAGCAAGTTCTGTTTCAAGTGTAGAAGATCCGATATGTGGGAGTGTAACCACATTTTTCATCTGTAGTAATGGATTATCCAACTGAATGGGCTCATTTTCAAATACATCCAGTCCAGCACCCGCTATTTCTTTATGATTTAAAGCTTGAATGAGATCTTCTTCTACGACAGTTCTTCCACGTGACCCATTAATAAAGATTGCTGAATTTTTCATTAAGCTAAACTCTCGTTTGCCAATTAATCGTTCTGTTTCCTTCGTTAATGGGGTTATTAAACAAACAAAATCAGATTCCCTTAATAATTCGTCGAGGCTAGCATATCTTGCTTGAAATCTTTCCTCAGCTTCTGGTTTTTTTGTTCGACTATGATAAATAACCTTCATATCGAAGCCATGATGTGCTCTTTGGGCAATGGCAAGGCCGATTCTTCCCATGCCTATAATACCAACCGTTTTATGATGTACATCGGTTCCATAATGGGTGCTGTCTAATGATTCTATCCAATTGCCAGATTTTACATAGTGATCAAGCTCAGGAAGTCTTCTTGCGGTGGATAGAATCAACCCAAACACCATATCAGCAACGGTATCCGTTAAAATACCAGGTGTATTTGTTGCCATTATATTTCTTTTGGTTAAGGTTTCTATGTCTAAATTGTTGTAACCAACCGAGACATTGCTGACAATTTTTAAATTTGGTGCTTGGTTAATTAATGGTTGGTCAACATTTAGGTCAAGTCCAATAATCCCATCAGTTTTGTTTAGAAAGCTTAGAAATTCAGGATCTTTTGTTGTGTCCACGTTTTTAAAGAAACGGACGGTATGATTTTGTTTTAACTGGTCAAGTACCGGTTTTTCAACACGCTGAAAGGCCAGAATGTTCATCAAAGGTTTCCCCCAATCTATATTCCTTATCCATAAAAATGTATTTTCAACATAGACTGATAATAGGAAGAAGTCAAGCTGCGAATAGAAATATTTGATAATTCATATTTCATTGACAATAAAAATATTACCTTCTAGAATGAACCTATAGTTAGAAGTCGACAGTCGACAAAATCTTAATAGCGCTTTACAAAGGGGTTATATTCATGGATGAAAATGGCGTATTGTTAAAGAAATCTTTAGGAGAATTAATCGCAGAACAATTAAAAAAGGATATCCTGATTCGAAAGATTGAATTTGGCGAACGTTTGATTGAAGCCGACATTGCTGAGCGTTTTGATGTGAGCCGCAGCACAATACGAGAGGCTTTGAAAATTTTAGAGCAAGAAGAATTAGTAATGAATAAGAATAGAAAAGGGACGTTCGTTTCCAAATTTACGAATGTGGATTTAGATGAAATGACGGAATTACGTTTGATGATTGAAACAAAAGCTTTTATAAAAGCTTTAGATCACCTGGATAAAAAGCATTTCATTGAATTGTCTGCTATTATCGACGAAATGGAAATACAAGCAAACAATGGAAATTGGGACCAATTGTTTGGTCTAGATTTACAATTTCACCAATATGTAATTAATAGATGTGGGAATTCTCGAATTATTAAAATATATGAATCCATTGCCGTTCAAATTAGAGTATATATGGCACATTTAGATCAATATTATTCTAGTCCTCAATCCTATTATAAGGAGCATAAAGCTTTATATGAAGCTTTACTTCAAAGGGATGCTGCAATCGTACAAAAACAAGTGGAGCAGCATATCAAATATGTAGAAGATAAGCTATTAAGGAATAGCTAAACCGGGATAAAGAGAGGAGTGGTGTTTGATGGAATCCGTTCTTTTAAGGGAAATTTGGCAGGCGCGAAAACGGATTTCTGCAATTACCCAACCAACACCTCTGATTTATTCAGAAAATCTATCTGCTTTAACAAACAAATCTGTTCATTTGAAAATGGAAAATTGGAATACAACCCATTCATTTAAAATTAGAGGTGCGGCAAATAAGATATTAAGTCTGTCGCCTGAACAACGCTCTAGAGGCATTACAACTTTTTCCACGGGTAATTTTGGAATTAGTGTTGGATATGTTGCAAAGCAACTGGGCATCAAAGCTGTTATTTGCATATCAAATCGAGTCCCACAAGCTAAGGTTAATGTATTGGAAGCTACGGGTGCAGAAATAAAGGTCATTGGTTCATCTCAAGATGATGCTGAGCGATATAGTCGTGAATTAGAACAGAAACACGGTCTTTCTGTTATACATCCATTTGATGATCCGAAAGTGATTGCTGGATATGGGACCATGGGGTTAGAGATCTTATATGATTTACCTGAGGTTGATACTGTTCTAGCAGGTTTATCAGGGGGCGGATTGCATTCAGGTCTTGGGGTAACATTGAAAACAATGCATCCAGATCTAAGATTAATAGGTTTATCTACTGCACGAGGAGCTACGATGTATGAGAGTTTACAAGCTGGTTATCCAATTGAGCTTCAAGAAAAGGATACATTAGCGGATAGCCTGCTTGGAGGAATTGGTAAAAATAATCAGTATACATTTTCGCTTGTTCAAGCTTATGTTGATGAAATCAAAGTATTAGATGAGCAATTATTTGCAGATGGGATGACATATATGCTTGATAAGCATCGCGTTATTATTGAGGGGGCAGCCGCTTCAGGCATTGGTGCCATCCTTCATCAGCAAGTACATCTAGGTAATCATGTGGTTATTGTAATTAGTGGAAGTAGTGTAGATACATCGACTATTTTAAAGCTTATGAAGGATAAATTTGGTTAGGGGGAACGTTCATGGGTAAAGTCTTATATAATCAACAGTTTGTCGAAAGAAGTAAACTAATTGATATTGAAGACAGAGGATACCAATTTGGTGATGGAATTTATGAAGTTATTGGAGTTTATGATGGGGCTTTCTTTTTATTGGATGAACACTTACAGCGATTAAAACGAAGTGCAAAGGAAATTCAGTTATCTTTACCATATGAATTAACGGAGTTAAAAGAAAAATTAGTGGAACTTGTGTCTCTAAATGTATTAACAGACGGGGTGGTTTATTTACAAATTACGAGGGGTGAAGCTGAAAGATGGCATCATTTTCCTCACGAGTCAGTAACACCTATACTTATTGCCTATACCAAAATAGAAGAAACCTTAGATGAAGCTAGCAAGAATGGAGCGTCAGCCGTATTGACAGAAGATATCCGTTGGCTCCGGTGCGATATTAAAACGCTGAACTTATTACCAAATGTAATAGCGAAGCAAAAAGCAGTAGAAAACAATGCAGTAGAAGCTATTCTTCATCGAGGTGATGTGATTACCGAGGCAAGCGCATCTAATGTCTTTATGGTTAAAGACGGAAAGGTTTTCACCCATCCTGCAAATAATTATATATTAAATGGGATAACACGCCAGAAAGTATTGGAATTATGTGATAAGCTACAAATAACTGTGCAAGAAGAAGCTTTTACAATACATGATTTATTAGCAGCAGATGAATTGTTTATTACGGCTACTAAATTAGATATTGTTCCCATTATTCAGGTAGATAACCAGCCCATTGGTTCCGAAATTCCCGGAGAAACTACGAAGAAAATTATTCAAGCCTTTCATTCATCTCTTCAAGCATTGCGTATCTCGTAAATGAAGTGAAACATGAGGAGGTTTATTCATGTTCCAGTATGCGAATATGTTAGTAGAGAGTAATACCATAGCTGAAATCAATCTATCCGCATTTCATCATAATGTCCGTGAAGTAAAAACAAGATTGGCAAATGCGATGATGATGGCAGTTGTTAAAACAAATGCATATGGACATGGAATTGTTCCAATTGCTCAACAAGCGGTGAAAGCAGGGGTGGATAGGTTGGGAGTTACGAGCTTAGAGGAAGGTGTTATACTCAGGCAATGTGGCATCCCTGTTCCTATTCATATTCTCCCGCCAATTACCCCTTCTCAAGCAGAAGATGTTGTTTATTACCATTTAACGGCAACAATTAGTTCCAAAGCAGCTGCCCATGCAATTAGTGAAGTTGCTGTTCAACACGGAAAGGTTATGGCCGTTCATTTAAAGTTAAATACTGGATTACAACGATTTGGTGTTGAACCAAGTGACGTGCTTTCATTTTGCAGGTCATGTTACCAGTTAGAAGGGCTATACTGGGAAGGGATATATACCCATTTTTCTAATGCGGATGAGGGGGACTGGAAAACTACAAACGATCAATATGATTTATTTAAAGATGTAGTACAAATACTAAAGGCCAATGATTTTGAATTTCCGATCAAACATGTTGGCGCATCCACTATTGCACTTGAAAGAAAGGATTTGCATTTGGATATGGTACGTCCAGGTATCGCACTCTATGGGTATCATCCAGATGAAAGACAAGTGAATGATATTCATTTGAAAAGGGTCATGACCTTAAAAACAAAAGTCATTCATATTCGAAGTCTACCACCACAATCTAAGGTTGGCTACGGGGGAGAATATGTAACAAAAAAAGAGGAACGTATCGGCATACTGCCTATTGGACACGGAGACGGCTTTAAACGGTTACTATCGAATAATGGCTTTGTGTTGGTAGAAGGAAAGAAGTCAGAAATAATCGGTACCATTTCTTTAGATCAAACATTTGTTAATTTAACAGATATCCCCCATGTAGAGGAAGGAGCTGAAGCGGTTATTATCGGCGATCAAGAAAACCAAACAATTACTGCAAGAGATATCGCAACTTGGATTAACAGTAATATAGATGAAGTATTAGCTAGCTTAATGAGTAGAATTAAGCGTGTCTATGTGTATAGAGAAAAAGGATAGTTGTGTTAGTCCAATTATAAGTGTCTATAAATACCTGTGGGCCATAGGTGTTTTTTTATGTTTATTTACAGACTAGTAGTATAAAAATCTATCGATTTGATCATGCTAGGTAACGATTAGACATGATGTCTGCCTTTCACTAGTAGGTCTTTTTTAGTATAGTATATAGTATATAGCTATAATAGGTAGATATGAACTGAAAAATAATTGAAAATTTACATAGTTTTAAATTTGTTTGTTGAGAGGGGTTCGTATATGGAAGGTACAAAGGTTTACAATCCAAAAATAAGTAATGTCATCCATAATATTAATAAAGTAATGATTGGGAAAGAACATGCAGCGGTTTTAAGTCTTGTTGCTCTATTAGCAAAAGGACATGTGCTTTTAGAGGATGTGCCGGGTGTTGGAAAAACGATGTTAGTAAAAACGTTAGCCAAATCACTAGATTGTGATTTCCGCCGCATCCAATTCACACCAGATTTACTACCTTCTGATGTAACAGGTGTTTCCATATATAACCCAAAAACGCTGGAATTTGAGTTTCGGGGAGGGCCTATATTAGGAAATATTATTCTAGCGGATGAAATAAATCGAACCTCTCCAAAAACACAATCTTCCTTATTAGAGTCAATGGAAGAAAAAAACGTGACAGTAGATGGGAGGACACTCTCTTTAGCAAATCCGTTCTTTGTGATGGCCACACAAAATCCGATTGAATATGAAGGTACCTATCCATTGCCGGAAGCACAATTAGACCGATTTATTTTGAAATTAAAGATGGGCTACCCAACGTTTGCTGAAGAACTTGAAATGCTGGAACGTACTTCTGGAGATCATCCAATCGAAACCATTGATGCTGTTATAAGTAAAGATGAACTAATAGTAATTCAGGAAGAAGTGAAAGCTGTCTATATTGATACAAATGTGCAACAGTATATCATCAATTTAATTGCTAGTACAAGATCAAATCCAGCGGTCTATTTAGGAGTAAGCCCAAGAGGGTCAATCGCTTTAATGAAAGCTGCGAAGGCGTATGCGTATATTATGGAACGGGATTATGTATTACCTGACGATGTTAAGTATCTAGCGCCATTTGTATTATCTCACCGGCTTATTCTTCATTCTGAAGCAAAATATGAAGGTATGTCTACAGGTGATGTAATTGCCTCTATTATTAAACATACGCATGTACCGATTCGAAAGGAATTCCAATCATGACGTCTAGGTTCCGTGTAATAGCCAGTGGTATAGTAGTCGTCTCCTTTTTTTTACTTTTATTTTCGTATGCAATGTTTCAAGGTGGATTTGTCAGCTGGTTTCTATTTTTTAGTTTTCTACCTATTTTTTTATATGAATTGGGATTTTTATTGCATAGCATGAAAACATGGAAGGTTTCAAGACAATTATCTCATTATGTAATTAGAGCTGGTGATGGTATAGACGTAAAATTAGTGATAAAACGAAAATTACCATTTCCTTTGTACTATTGTATCTGTGAAGAGGTGGTACCAGAAACGTTAAGAAAGATAGATACCAAGCATCAAAAATATTCATTGATGGATGATCCAGGTGAACTATACACGAATCGAAATTTAAAAAAGGTGTTCTTTCCGTTATGGAAGCGAACATTCACGATGACCTATCGGCTTGAACAATTGCCTAGGGGTGAACATCTCTTACAAACGGTTCGAATACGGACGGGAGATTTTTTTGGATTAGTTAAAAAAGAATATACTTTTCACGTAACTGATGTAATTATAGCTTATCCTAATGCCAGGCCGATTGTAATGAAGGAACAAATTAGCAGCTTCCAACAAGGTACTGCTTCGACTTCAGCATTTCAATTAAATAATTCCAATGTTGCGACCGGAATTCGTGAATACATGCCTGGAGATCGTTTTTCGTGGATCGATTGGAAACAGACAGCTAAAAAAAATACGGTGATGACCAAAGAATTTGAACAAGAAAAAAGTACGGACATTCTGCTCATGTTAGATAATGGCATTTACCCAGAAACGAATTATGTCGTCTATGAAGCGATGGTGGAAGTGGTCCTTTCCCTAATGGAGGGGTTGAAAAAACAAGCTAGTCAAGTTGGTTTAGTAACTATTGGAGAGAAAACAGTATATTTTCCTGTCCATCATGACCCAGTCAAGTTAGATATGGTGAAAAATCATTTAACACGTATTCAGCCAGATGGGATTAAGCCTTTTTCGATTCGTGTTGAAAGTGAATTTGCCAAAGCAGGAGCTGGAAATGTAATCATCTTAGTAACGAGTCATATCGATATTGCGTTTATTGAAATCGTGAAGAAGATGAATCAACGAACGAAACGTATTGTACTTATTTTGATTCAATCAGCCAAGCATCATGAGAAAAATCGTCTTTTCATTCATCAGTTGCAGTTTGAAGGTATTCATATCCATATATTGACAGAACAACATCTAAAACAAAATCAATTAGAGGTGAAAGGAATATGATGAAATATGAACAAAGTAGACCGATTTTTTTCACTTCTTTATTGTATATTTGTGGATACATCCTTTTTTTAGAATGGTTGTATCCTTTGGAGCAGGTTACGGATACGCATAATTTAACTGTATTTGTTATTTACAGTGCTTTCTGTTTTGTTATTTCACTTTTTCAAATAAAGTGGTGGCTATCGTTTATTCTAAAAGGTGTCGCGCTTCTATTTATTGTAAATCATTTATTTTTTGAGACAACTTTTTTAAGTCCTAATTGGATGGAGCAGCTATTTCTTGATATTGGTTTTAATATGGATGCCGTATTATCACAAGCTTGGTATCAATTAACTCCAATGTTTCGTAGTGTTTTATTTTTATTACTCATTTGGCTTATGAGCTATCTTCTGCATTACTGGTTTGTTGTCATGAAGAAGATTTTGTTATTTGTCTTGCTTACATTCGTGTATTTGGCTATCTTAGATACGTTTACCGTATATAATGGAGCTTTGGCGATTATTCGAGCGTTTATTATATCGTTTATTGCGTTAGGAGTTGCGAATTTTAGTAAAGAAATGGATCGTGAAGCTATTTCGTTTCCATGGATGAGAAAATCTGCTGCGTGGATGATTCCTATCATTGCGATAGTTGCCTTTTCTTCTGCTGTAGGATTTGCAGCTCCAAAATATGATCCACAATGGCCGGATCCAGTCCCGTTTATTCAAAGTTCAGCAGAAAATGCTGGTATTGCAGGAGAAGGATCGGTTGTGCAAAAGGTTGGTTATGGTGAAGATGATACGAGATTAGGTGGCTCTTTTGTTCAAGACTATACACCGGTATTTCAGGCAAAAGCAGAGGAAAACCATTATTGGAGAATAGAAACGAAGGATGTTTATACAGGGAAAGGATGGACGAATAGCTCAGAGGCAAATTATGTACCAACAAATAGAATTCCTCCAATGTATGATAATACGGTGGATACGGAAGAATTAGAAGCAACCATTGAATTTCAAGGCAATACGTCGTTTGATAAAATTTTGCATCCATATGGTTTCAAAGAAATTTCGACACATAGAGGAAATGCATATGTTGACTTGAATTCGGAAGCAATACAACTGCGTGATGAGGGGTTTGAAGTTATAAATGATTTGAATACATTTACCGTTGATTATGATTACCCCACATTTAATATTGATAAGTTACGGGAAACCCCAACAATTAGAGAATCATTAGATAGCTATACACAGTTGCCAGAGACTTTACCAGAACGTGTAAAAGAATTAGCCAAAGAAATAACGGCAGGAGAGGAAACAGCTTATGATAAGGTGAAAGCAATTGAGCAGTATTTCTCAACGAACGGTTTTACTTATCAAACAACAGATGTTCCCGTACCTAAGGAAGGTCAGGATTATGTCGATCAATTCTTATTTGATTCAAAAGTAGGTTATTGTGATAATTACTCGACTGCAATGGTGGTTTTATTACGCTCCATAGACATTCCAGCTAGATGGGCTAAAGGATTTACTGGTGGAGAAGAGATCGATTCGACATCAGACTATAATGTATATGAGGTTACCAATGCAAATGCCCATTCATGGGTAGAAGTTTTCTTTCCTGAAATAGGCTGGGTTCCATTTGAACCCACACAAGGATTTTCTAATCTTTCCGATTTTCAAACTTCCATGGCGGATACAGGTGCTGAACAGGATGATGTATTAGCCCAGCAAGACCAAGATGAGCAACAGACACCGGAAGAAACTCCTCAACCTTCACAGGAAGAAGAAAATCAAGAAGCTGAGGCTGCAATGGCTTCACCGTCTGAGGGAAATAGCTCATTCCATTGGTTATATCTCGTTATCCTACTTGTTATCCTTGCGTTGTTGGTATTTATTGGTTATCGAACCAGATTCAGGTGGAAAACAATAATAATAAAAAGAAAGTTTATGGCTAATTGGAATGCGGAGAACTATCAGGAAGCATATCATTACGTAATGAAACTATTACGACATCGAGGGGATGGCAAATTGCCAGATGAGACCTTAAGAGAGTATGCTGTTAAGATAGATCGAAAATATTCTACAGATGAAATGAAAAAGTTAACGCAGCATTATGAGCAGCTATTATATCGCCAAGAAATCAGAGAAGTTCCTAGAACGGAGATTGCGCAATTATGGCAAAATTTAATTAAACGGATATTGGCTTGACCTTCCTAACGTTGGTTAGTAGAATAGGGACATAATCCAACAAATTAATCAGACATGCCGTTCGTATATCCTCGATAATATGGGTCGAAAGTTTCTACCGGAGCACCGTAAATGCTCTGACTATGAAGGCAGAAGATCAGTATATCTGGATTTCTGCCTTTTTGCATTTAAGAGAGTGCGAATTTCGTTCTCTTAATCGCAGAAGGTAGGAATCCAGTTTTTGTTTTAAAAGAACAATGATGGGCGAAGCGGCGGATTAAATATAGATAGGAGCTATGCAGATGAACAACAATGAATTGGTTTTAGTATTGGATTTTGGCAGTCAATATAATCAACTAATCACTCGTCGAATTAGAGAACTTGGTGTATATAGTGAATTGCATTCACATAAGCTCACTGCTGAAGATATAAAGCGAATGAACCCAAAAGGAATTATTCTTTCAGGTGGGCCACATAGTGTCTATGATGAGAATAGTTTTCGTTGTGACCCAGAAATCTTTGACTTAGGTATTCCGGTTTTAGGGATATGCTATGGTATGCAGCTAATGTCGCTTCATTATGGTGGGAAAGTAGAAAAAGCGAAAAACCGTGAATATGGAAAAGCGCTTATTGACCTAAAAGAAGATCCAATTTTATATAAAGGTACACCGAAGCAGCAAACGGTTTGGATGAGTCATGGAGATAAGGTAATACAGGAACCGGCAAATTTCCAAATCGATGCAACGAGTCAATCTACGCCAATTGCTGCAATGAGCCTTCCAGAAAAAGGCCTTTATGGAGTACAGTACCATCCAGAAGTGCGCCATTCTGAATACGGGAATCATTTACTAAAACAGTTTGTATTTGATGTATGTCAATGTGCAGGGGACTGGACGATTGAGAACTTCATTGACATGGAAGTAGAGAAAATCCAACAAAAGGTTGGCGATCGTAACGTCTTATGTGCATTAAGTGGTGGTGTTGATTCATCTGTTGTGGCTGCTTTAATTCATAAAGCAATTGGCGATCAACTCACATGTATCTTCGTTGATCATGGCCTGCTTCGTAAAAATGAAGCCGATGACGTTATGAAAGTGTTTGCTGATGATTTCCATATGAATATTATCAAAGTAGATGCAAAGGATCGTTTTCTTTCAAAACTTGAAGGGGTCGATGATCCGGAGCAGAAACGTAAGATTATTGGAAATGAATTCATCTATGTATTCGATGATGAAGCAGCGAAATTGAAAGATATCGACTTCCTTGCACAAGGAACACTGTATACAGATATTATTGAAAGTGGAACGGAAACAGCTCAAACGATAAAGTCACATCATAATGTTGGCGGGCTTCCAGAAGATATGCAGTTTCAATTGATTGAACCATTAAACACCCTCTTTAAGGATGAAGTCCGAGAGTTAGGCTCCCAACTGGGAATTCCTGATCATATCATCTGGAGACAACCTTTCCCTGGTCCAGGACTTGCTATTCGTGTATTGGGCGCAGTAACAGAAGAAAAACTGGAAATTGTTCGAGAATCGGATGCCATTCTAAGAGAAGAAATTGCTAAAGCTGGATTAGAAAGAGATATTTGGCAATACTTCACCGTACTCCCTAATATTAAAAGTGTGGGAGTAATGGGCGATGCAAGAACATATGACTATACGATTGGTATTCGAGCTGTTACCTCCATTGACGGCATGACGTCGGATTGGGCTCGTATTCCTTGGGATGTATTAGAACGAGTGTCTACAAGACTGGTTAATGATGTACAGCATATCAACCGCGTTGTGTATGATATTACTTCTAAGCCACCAGCAACCATTGAGTGGGAATAATCGAACAAAAACAATAAAAAAATATTCAACGTTCGTGTTTTGTTGACTTATGTAGAAAAAAATCGTATGATAATCCTATAAATAAAAAATAATGCGTATAATTTCGGGGATATGGCCCAGAGTTTCTACCAGACTACCGTAAATGGTCTGACTACGCAAAAAATAGATAGGTCAAGGATGTCATGGGATTTTCTCTGTATATGACAAATACGGCCTTTAATATTTTTTGCATAGAAGAACACTCTAGGGGAGAACCTTAGGGTGTTTTTTTATGTCCTATGTTTTTTATTGGGAAATGCAGAAAGATAGGTTATTTATATAGCAAGAAAGCCTGGATATCTGCTATTTGAAAGGGGAAGAAAAATGAAGAAGTATTTTCGCTTTAAAGAATTAGGTACGAACTATCGAACTGAATTTATGGCTGGATTAACCACATTTCTAGCTATGGCTTATATTTTATTTGTTAACCCATCCACTTTAGCGCTAGTAGGTATTGAAGAATTACCGGACGGCGTTACTCGTATGGATCAAGAGGCTGTATTTGCTGCAACAGCTATTGCGGCAGCGGTCGGTACGTTATTTATGGGAGTTATTGCAAGATATCCAATTGCTTTAGCACCAGGTATGGGATTAAATGCATTTTTTGCTTATACGGTCGTATTAGGTTACGGAATTCCTTGGGAAACAGCGTTAGCTGGCGTACTGGCATCAGGGATAATCTTTGTTATTCTCACATTAACTGGATTCCGCGAGAAAATTATTAATGCTATTCCAGCGAACCTTAAACTTGCTGTAGGAGCAGGGATAGGATTTTTTATCGCATTTATCGGTTTTCAGAACTCCGGAATCATTGTTGCGGATGATGCTACCTTGTTAGCACTTGGGGACATTACATCGCCATCTGTCCTGCTTTCGATATTTGGGCTCGTAGTATCGGTTATCTTAATGGCGATCGGTATTCGTGGTGGGATCTTTTATGGAATGATTTTGACGGCAATTGCGGGTATGATTGTTGGATTAATTGATCCGCCATCTGGAATGAATGGTATTGTTGGGGAAGTACCAAGTCTTGCTCCGACGTTTGGACAAGCGTTCGCTCATTTCGGAGATATCTTCACCATACAAATGCTTGTTGTCATTTTAACCTTTTTATTCGTTGACTTCTTTGATACAGCAGGTACGATTGTTGCAGTTGCTAATCAAGCAGGATTTATTAAAAATAACAAGTTACCACGTGCGAATAGAGCGTTATTTGCTGATTCAGCAGCAACAGTAGTTGGGGCTTCCCTTGGTACGTCAACAACAACATCTTATGTGGAATCAACAGCAGGTGTTGGTGCTGGCGGGCGTTCTGGCTTTACATCTGTTGTAACTGCCTTGTTCTTCTTGTTAGCATTATTTTTCTCGCCATTACTAAATATTATAACTGCCGAAGTGACGGCGCCAGCTTTGATCATTGTTGGGGTTCTGATGTGTTCTGCATTGAAAGATATTGAATGGAATCATTTTGAAATCGCAGTACCTGCTTTCTTGATTGTTATAACCATGCCGCTTACCTACAGTATTGCAACAGGGATCGCAATTGGGTTTATCTTTTATCCAATCACCATGTTATTAAAAGGGAGAGGCAAAGAGATTCACCCTGTCATGTATGCTTTATTTATTATCTTTATTTTATATTTTATCTTCCTAAGTTAGTAACAAGATAGTCTTGGTAAAGAAGAATCTGAACGATTATCCATTCTATTCGGATAGTAGTTCAGATTTTTTCTCGTTTATCTTTCTTGGTCATGAACATAGGCTTCTTTTCCATAAGGGAGGATATGGTAGATGAATATTAATACGGTTCCTATTGAAGAAACGATTCCCATACCAGTGTAAAGTGTGCCACCACCATAAGAATCAATGAGTGCTCCTCCTACCAATGAACCAATAATACCTGATAATCCAAAAAAAGTTGCAAAGAAAACAAGATGCCCCGTAGATTGCAATAACTTAGGAATCAATCGAGAAATATAGTTAAAAGACGCTAAATAAAATACTCCAAATGTTAAGCCGTGTAGGAATTGTAAGCCAATAATCTGGTAGGGGCTATCAGCAGCTCCGTAGATAAACCACCGAATGCTGTAAAGTACTCCTGCAATAATAACAAAAACAAGTGGATGATACTTTCTGAACCAAAACCCTGCACTAGCGAATACAACCGCCTCTGTCACAACGCCTACAAACCATGCAGAACCAACTAAACCTTCGCTTCCACCAAGTTGTTCAATATATAACCCAATGAAACTGTCATTTGCACGATGCGTAATACTTAAAAACATAATAAAAAGTAAAAAGATAACAAACGGTTTACTTTTAACAATTGCGCTGACATCCTTTAATTGAATTGGATCTGACTCTACTTTGACGTCAGTGAGTCGGAATGTCACAAGTAATGCAAGTGCTCCGAAGAATAAATAAGGAATAATCATATACTGAATCCCAACTCTAGTAAGGATTTCACCAATGATTAAGGATGACGTTGCAAAGCCGACAGATCCCCACCAACGAATTTTTCCGAAGGACACACCTAATTCATCCGCTCTTCGTTGCGCAAGGCTATCTCCTAATGCACCAATGGGTGTGACGAAGAAATAAAAAATAGCCCCCATTAAAATAATTGCAATTAAGGTTTCCATTTGGAAGAAAATAATGCTTGTAATGAGTAAGCCGATGATACAGACTTGGATGACCCGTTTTACCGTTTTATATTTATCACTCATGTAGCCCCAGAATGGCTGTGCAAAAATCGCGGCAAGTGGACCAACCGCTAACACGTATCCAATTTCATTACCGTCTAAGCCTTTGTATTTTAAATACAAGGGTAAATAACTAAGAATAATGGTGTTTGTGGCATGAAAGGCAAACAACAACATCTTCAAGGGTGTTAAGGATTGTTGATTAGACAAATATCTCGCTCCTGACTTTATAAAACGTTATCATTTTATGGCATAAATTAACCCCTGCAGCGAGAGGGTTAATTTAGGCGTTAATTATTCCAAAATTTTTCTATAAATTCATCTCTTCCAGATTTAGCACGATCTTCCTTATACGCTGTTTCATTTTTTTTGTAGAAATCTTGATGATACGCTTCAGCTGGATAAAAAGTAGAAGCAGGAAGTATCTTGGTTACGATTGGCTTTGTGAATTTGCCGCTAGCGGCTAGGCTTTCCTTCGATGCTACTGCAGCTGTTTTTTGCTCTTCATTATGATAAAAAATAGCAGTACGATAAGAATCTCCACGATCTTGGAATTGACCGCCATCATCTGTAGGATCAATTTGTTGCCAGTACACATCTAAAATAGTTTGATAGGATAGGATGGAAGGATCATAAATAATCTCAACCGCCTCATAATGCCCTGAATCACCAGTTTTAACATCTTCATAAGTCGGGTTGGATAGATGGCCGCCTGTATATCCGGATACGACCTGTTCGACGCCATCCCATTGGTCAAACGGTTTTACCATACACCAGAAGCATCCTCCAGCGAATGTAGCTCGTTGTTTCGTCATTTTATCCCTCTTTCGCCGTACATATTTTCATTTGCCATTAATTTATATAGAATAAAGATACTATATCATATTTAATAAGGGCGTGACATGATGGAAGAGCCATTTATTCATAAAGTATTTATAGAAAAGGAGAAAAAAACGGGAAATTCGGATAGGCTGGATTCACCTTCGAGTAAGAGCAGAAATAAAAACCCTATACAGGAGAAGCTTTGGTTGAGTGAGCGCGGGTTCATGACAGATGCATTGACAGAGGAAAACCAAAATAAGCAGGTTGAACAAGCAGTTTTGGCTTATCCAATAAAACATTATTATAGATGGCAAGAAGAGTTACAGCTAGAGAATATCGAGGTTGGCTCCATGGGCGAAGATTTTTCGGTACTAGAGATGGATGAGTATTCTGTATTTATTGGAGATATATACCGTATTGGAGATGCGGTTATACAGGTAGCGCAGCCCCGTCTACCAACGTGGCATATAGCTGAGCGTTTGCAGGTTGAGGATTTAGCAGTACGGATGCAACGTACGGGACGTACCGGCTGGTATTTTCGAGTGCTGAAAGAAGGGTTTATTCAGGCTGGAACAGATATAGATTTAATGGAACGACCAAATCCGAGATGGTCCATTGCAGCTTGTAATGAAATCATGCATCTATTCAAGGAGGATTTACGATTAGCTGAAGAGCTTATGCATTGTCCGGCACTTGCAAAAACATGGAAACAAGCATTGAAAAAAAGGTTATTGGGATTACCGTCGAATGAAAAGAAACGTTTATATGGTATTTAAAAAGCAGATATGCCACGAACTTAGGTTACCCGTGGCATATCTGCTTTAGCTATCCTCTAATACATGAACATTGATTCTATTTTTCCGACTTGTATCTGAGATTAAACGATGTAGTTGAATATAGACAAGGCCATTTTTGTAAGTAGCCTTAATTTTATCAGAACGAACGGGGAATGGTAGCGATATGCTTCTTTCGAAAACTCCTTGCAGAATTTCCTCTTGTACGACAAACCCTCGGGCATTGTCAATGTCAATTGACCCCTTGAGCTCTAAAGTCGCGTAGTCAACATATACATTAAGTTTATCAAGATCTGTTAATCCGGGTATATTAACTACACAGAAAAGTTCATTATCCGTTTGATATAGGTTTATTTGTGGAATGTTAGGTTTTATAATGCCTTCAAATTCATTCCAAAAGCTGTCGCCAAAGAAATGGTCCATATTCTTTTTCCAATCGGACATTTGCTGAAACGGGTCCAAATGATCACCTCATTTTAGATTTAACCTGATATATGAAAAGGGGACTTAGAAAGCATAGGGAATCATTGTTCCAGGTTAAGGTTTTTCATATTATCCTTACATTAGCCTATGCCCATTTGTGTGGATGGTGAATAGGAAATGAGCATGAATATAAAATGATTTCATATGATTGAAAAATAAGGTATGCTTAGCTTATAAATATAGGAGGGTTTCGCTTGTTAAGTAATGCATTTATAATGGTTGCAATTATTCTTGTGATTAACATTGTCTATGTTTCTTTATCCACTGTACGAATGATTTTAACCTTGAAGGGCAGACGGTATATCGCCTCCATAGTGAGTATGTTTGAGATAGTTATCTATGTGTTAGGGCTAGGGCTTGTATTAGATAACCTTAATGAAATTCAAAATTTATTAGCCTATGCCATTGGTTTTGGGATCGGTGTTATTTGTGGTTCGAAAATTGAGGAGAAATTGGCATTGGGATATATAACCGTTAACGTCATTTCTTCTGATCCAGATATTAAATTTACTAGAATGTTACGTGACAAAGGGTATGGCGTGACAAGCTGGTATGCATATGGAATGGATGGAGACCGGTTATCGATGCAGATTCTTACACCTCGAAAATATGAATTAAACCTTTATGAAACGATTAAAGAAATTGATCCGAAGGCGTTTATTATTGCTTATGAACCAAAGCAAATATATGGTGGTTTCTGGGTCAAGCAAGTTCGAAAAGGTAGATTAATGAACCCTAAGAAACGGGCAGAAGAGGATGTAGCAGGTAATAAGCGACAACAGGTCGATGCTGCTTCAACGCAATCATTAGACGATCAAGAGTAGGCCACTGATGGCTTGCTCTTTTATATTTGGTTAATTGCATAAAAACCGAACATTAACGAAAAAAAACAATAAATTGTTCGTTATTTTATTGACATAGCCTTGTTTCCTTGTTATTCTTAAGTCGATCGAACAAAATATAGATCCTCATATAAAACTGAGAATACGGCTCAGAAGTTTCTACCCAGCACCGTAAATGACTGGACTATGAGGGAAGTAGAATCGTTGTGCTAAACAATGATTTGTTTGAATGGATGAAAGACAGGTCTATTCTCTTCTCTCATTAGCCCTGAGGGTAGAAGAATAGACTTTTTTGTTTTTCTAAAAAATTGATATAAGTTACGTAAATGTGTTGTTAAATTAATTGCAACGATTATACCAGAAAGACTAATAGGGGGATTGTCATATGGTTGGAGTGATTATGGGAAGTATTTCAGATTGGGAAACAATGAAACACGCTTGCCAAATATTAGATGAGTTACAAATTCCGTATGAGGAAGATATCATTTCCGCTCATCGAACGCCTGATACGATGTTTACCTATGCGAAATCGGCTCGGGAACGTGGACTTAAAGTGATCATTGCTGGAGCTGGGGGAGCAGCTCACTTGCCAGGTATGGTTGCCTCGCAAACGACATTACCAGTAATTGGTGTGCCTGTGCAAAGCAAGGCATTAAACGGTTTAGATTCACTGTTATCGATCGTGCAAATGCCAGGTGGCGTACCGACTGCAACAGTGGCAATTGGAAAAGCAGGAGCAAAGAATGCTGGTATACTAGCCGCGGAAATTATTGGTGCTTTTGATGACTATGTTGCTGCAAAACTAGCTACATATCGTGAGGAAATGAAGGCGAATGTATCAGAAATGAGGGAAGATCTTGCGAAACACAACTAATATCATTTTACCTGGACAAACAATCGGGATTATTGGCGGAGGACAGTTAGGACGAATGATGGCAATTGCAGCAAAATATATGGGATATCGCGTAAATGTGTTAGACCCTACTGCTGCATGTCCTGCAGCGCAAGTAGCGGATCATCAAATCATTGCTGATTATGCGGATTTAGATGCTATTCAAGAATTAACAGCATTAAGTGATGTCATAACGTATGAGTTCGAGAATGTTGATTTACATGCTGCAGCTTATATTGAACAACAAGGGAAGTTACCTCAAGGCTCGTTTGCATTAGAAGTTACACAAAATAGAGAGAAAGAAAAGACATTAATGGAGGAAGCAAATCTTCCAGTCCCTCCATTTTCAATTGTTAAGAATGGAGCTGAATGTGAACAGGCTTTAGCCGACTTTCCATTTCCAGCTGTAATTAAAACATGTCGTGGTGGTTATGATGGGAAGGGGCAGCTAAAAATAGAAAATAGGGAACATATAGCTGCAGCAATCGAATTTGCTGAGCAACATGCTTATTGTATTGTTGAACAGTGGATTCCTTTCGACAAAGAGATCTCCGTAGTCTTTACCCGATCATTAAAAGGAGAAATTACCTTCTTTCCAGTTGCTGAAAATGATCATAAAAACCATATTTTATACCAGACTACCGTTCCAGCTAATATTACCAATGATGTGGAAAAGCAAGCGTATGAAGCAGTTGAGCAGCTTGCTGAGCATATGGATATTGTGGGAACTTTCGCGGTCGAATTATTTGTCAAAGGCGATGGGATTTACTTGAATGAAATGGCTCCAAGACCACATAATTCTGGTCACTATACAATTGAAGCTTGTACGGTTTCCCAGTTCACTCAACATATTCGAGCCATTTGTAATCTGCCTTTAACAGAAGTTAGATTGTTAGAGTCTGCCGTGATGATAAATATCTTAGGCGAAGATCTAGAAGCTATACTTCAAGCAATGACCAGGGCGTCTTCTGGTTTTGTTCATTTATATGGAAAAGATGAAGCAAAATCAAAACGAAAAATGGGACATATTACATTCATTGGGGCTACAATGGATAAAGTAAACGAGCAAATTCAGACATTCGAGGAGGCCAAACAATGATTGAACGTTATACCAGAGAAGAAATGGGATCGATTTGGAAAGAAGAAAATAAATTTAATGCATGGCTTGAAGTAGAAATTCTAGCTTGTGAAGCCTGGAGTGAACTAGGTGTTATCCCTAAAGAAGACGTAGAAAAGCTCCGTGCAAAAGCATCATTTGATATGCCGCGTATTTATGAGATTGAACAAGAAACAAGGCATGATGTAGTTGCATTTACCCGTGCTGTCTCAGAGACGTTAGGAGAAGAACGTAAATGGGTTCATTACGGACTAACTTCAACGGATGTAGTTGATACAGCCCTTTCTTATGTAATAAAGCAAGCAAACGAAATTCTTCGTAAAGACTTACTTCAATTTATTGACATCTTAAAAGATAAAGCAAGTGAACATAAGCATACGGTAATGATGGGAAGAACCCACGGCGTTCATGCAGAGCCGACAACATTTGGATTAAAGTTAGCACTTTGGTATGAAGAAATGCAGCGGAATTTGGAGCGTTTTGAAGCGGCGGCAGCGAATATTGAGTTCGGTAAATTATCTGGAGCTGTTGGTACGTATGCAAATATTGATCCATATGTTGAGCAATATGTATGCGGCAAGTTAGGGCTAACGCCTGCTCCAGTATCTACACAGACGTTACAACGTGATCGTCATGCTGCTTATATGTCGACATTAGCATTGATTGCGACATCAATCGAAAAGTTCGCCACCGAAATTAGAGGATTGCAGAAGACGGAAACACGCGAGGTAGAAGAACGGTTTGCAAAAGGACAAAAGGGTTCATCCGCCATGCCCCATAAACGTAATCCAATTGGTTCGGAAAATATGACAGGAATGGCACGAGTAATTCGTGGTTATATGACTACAGCATATGAGAATGTTTCCTTATGGCATGAACGGGACATTTCTCATTCTTCAGCAGAACGAGTCATATTACCTGATGCAACCATTGCCCTTAACTACATGTTGAATCGCTTCGCTAATATCATTAAGAATTTAACTGTTTTTCCAGAGAATATGAAGAAAAACATCGATAAAACATATGGCGTTATTTTCTCACAACGCGTGCTGCTTGCGTTAATCGATAAAGGAATGGTTCGCGAGGAGGCATATGACATTGTTCAGCCAAAAGCGATGCAAGCCTGGGAATCAGGTACCCATTTCAAACAATTAGTAGAAGCAGATGAACAAATTATCAGCCAATTATCACCAGCAGAAATTGAAGATTGTTTTGACTATACGTACCATTTGAAGAATGTCGATGTTATTTTTGATCGAATTGGATTAAAGTGAGGTGTTTCTTGTGAAAGACGTGTTGTTATATGAAGGAAAAGCAAAGAAAGTGTATCAGGCAAAAGGAAAACAAAATCAACTGGTTTTGGCCTATAAAAATGATGCTACAGCGTTTAATGGGGAGAAAAAATCTAGCTTTAACGGAAAGGGACGACTTAATAATGAAATTTCTTCAAAAATTTTCAACTTGCTTCACGAAGCTGGAGTGGAAACCCATTTTATTGATCGGTTAAGTGAAACCGAGCAGCTCGTCTATCAAACAGAAATTATCCCACTGGAAGTAGTTGTTCGTAATGTTGCTGCAGGCAGCATTACGAAACGACTAGGAATTGAAGAAAAGACACCGTTTCATCCACCGCTTGTGGAATTATTCTTTAAGGACGATGAACTTGGTGATCCATTAATTAATGACCAGCATGCATTATTTTTATCCTCCATTACGCAAGATGAATTACAAGAAATAAAAGACAAGGCATTAGAAATAAATCAGCATTTAACTCGTATCTTTCAGTGTATTGGTATCACATTAGTTGATTTTAAATTAGAATTTGGAAGATTAACAGATGGCAGTATTGTACTTGCAGACGAAGTCTCTCCTGATACCTGCCGCTTATGGGATATAAACACAAGTGAAAAACTAGATAAGGATGTCTTTCGCCAAGGTATTGGGGATTTAATTCAAGTTTATGAAGAGATTCTAGACCGTTTGGAGGAGAAAGTATGAAAAAAGTATATGTGCATATTACATTAAAGCAGGGTGTTCTAGATCCACAGGGAAAAGCGATTCAAGCGTCCTTGCATTCACTAGGATTTCAAGAAGTTGAAGATGCGCGTGTTGGAAAAGTCATCGAACTACATGTTCAAGATAGTCCTTATCTCGAAGCGAATGTACGGGAAATGTGCGAAAAATTGCTTGCCAATCCAGTAATTGAAGACTATCGAATTGAAGTGGGGGAGGCTGTTCGTTCGTGAGATTTGCTGTGATCATGTTTCCGGGGTCCAATTGTGATTATGATATGTATTATGCAGTAAAGGAAATACTGGGGAAAGACGCAGATCTAGTATGGTATGAAAATAGTAATCTTTCAACCTATGATGCGATTCTTCTTCCAGGTGGGTTTTCATATGGAGATTATTTACGATCTGGTGCTGTAGCCGCAACATCTAAAGTAATGAACCAAATAAAGGAGCATGCAGCTAAAGGAAAGCCGATTTTGGGCGTATGTAATGGATTTCAAGTTTTAACGGAAGCCGGTTTATTACCAGGTGCTCTGTTACGAAATCAGAACCTATCTTTTATGTGCCATTATGAATCGTTATATGTAGAGAACGATCAAACATTATTTACTTCTGAATATAACCCTGGTGAAGTGGTTCGTTTCCCTATTGCGCATGGTGAAGGAAATTATTTCTGCGATAATAACACCTTGCAATCATTAAAAGCCAATAACCAAATTGTATTTACCTATCAACAGAATCCAAATGGTTCCGTAGCAGATATAGCAGGAATTATTAACGAGTCTGGAAATGTTCTTGGTATGATGCCACATCCGGAGCGAGCTGTAGAAGCAATGTTAGGTAGTGATGATGGACTGCGTTTATTTAAGTCATTGGTACGGAATTGGAGGGAAACGTATGTTGCTAACGCATGAAATTAGCCCAGAGATCATTGAAAAAGATGCAATATACAGAGATATGGGGTTAAGTGATGAAGAATTTCAATTGGTTAAATCGATTTTAAATCGTCGTCCGAATTTCACTGAAACAGGAATTTTTTCTGTCATGTGGTCGGAGCATTGTAGTTATAAGACATCGAAACCATTACTTAAAAAGTTCCCAACAAAAGCTCCACAAGTCTTACAAGGACCAGGAGAAGGCGCTGGGGTCATCGATATTGGTGATAATCAAGCAGTTGTGTTTAAGATTGAAAGTCATAATCATCCTTCAGCTGTAGAACCATATCAAGGAGCAGCTACCGGAGTTGGCGGCATTATTCGAGATGTTTTCTCTATGGGAGCTCGTCCAATTGCGCTGTTAAATTCATTACGTTTTGGTAACATGACCACGGATCATGTCAAGTATTTGTTTTCCGAAGTCGTTAATGGAATAGCTGGATATGGTAATTGTGTTGGTGTTCCAACAGTGGGAGGAGAAGTGCAATTCGATGATTGTTATGAAGATAACCCGCTTGTTAATGCGATGTGTGTGGGGTTAATTAATCATGATGAAATACAAAAGGGGATTGCCGAGGGAATAGGTAATACCGTGTTGTACGCTGGCGCTCCAACAGGTAGAGATGGCATCCATGGTGCAACCTTTGCTTCAGGTGATTTAGGTGAAGATGCAGCAAAAGATCGTCCTGCCGTACAAGTCGGTGATCCATTTATGGAAAAATTATTAATAGAGGCCTGTCTTGAAGTCATTCATTTAGATGCACTTGTAGGAATGCAGGATATGGGGGCAGCTGGGTTAACTTCATCAGCAAGTGAAATGGCTAGTAAAGCAGGAACTGGGCTAGAAATGGACTTGGATCTAGTGCCACAACGAGAGCAAAAGATGTCAGCTTATGAATTGATGTTGTCTGAATCACAAGAGCGTATGCTACTAGTGGTTAAAAAGGGACGTGAACAAGAAATTATCGAAGTATTCCAAAAATACGGTCTTCAGGCGGTAGCTGTAGGTTCGGTAATTCAAAAGAAAGTTTTCCGAATTAAACAACATGGAACTATCATGGCAAATATCCCGGTTGATGCACTTGCTGAAGAAGCACCAGTTAATCATTTGCCTTCACAAGAAGCTTATTACTATAAAACCTTTCAACAGATGGAAAACACGACTCCGTTAGTCGAAGATCATGCAGATGTGTTAAAGCAGTTATTACAGCAGCCAACCATTGCGTCGAAGGAATGGGTTTATGACCAGTATGATTCGATGGTACAAACAAATACAGTAGTTTCACCAGGTTCAGATGCTGCTGTCATACGTATAAAAGGAACAAATAAGGCTTTAGCAATGACGACAGATTGTAATTCTCGTTATATCTATTTAGATCCGGAGACGGGTGGCAAAATCGCCGTAGCAGAAGCTGCTCGTAATATTATTTGTTCTGGGGCGAAACCACTTGGGCTTACCGATGGTTTGAATTTTGGAAACCCAACGAATCCGGAAGTATTTTGGCAAATGGAGAAAAGTATAGAGGGAATGAGTGCTGCTTGTACTGTTTTAGACACACCAGTAATAAGTGGAAATGTTTCCCTTTATAATCAATCCAAAGGAAAAGCAATATTTCCTACTCCAGTGGTTGGCATGGTTGGTTTACATGAATCATTAGAGCATATCACACCGAATCACTTTCAGGCAGCAGGAGATACCATTTATGTTATTGGAGATACGGATAAAGCATTTGGCGGGAGTGAGGTTCAAAACCTGATTCTAGGAAAATATGAAGGAAAAGCGCCATCTATTAACTTACAGTTAGAAAGAAAGAGGCAACAGCAAGTATTAACTGCGATTCATCATGGAGTTATTTCATCTGCTCATGATTTAGCAGAAGGTGGATTGGCTGTTGGTCTTGCAGAGAGTCTTTTCCAGGTTGCGAATCTAGGTGCATCGATTCAACTAACTGGGGAACCGACCGTAGCATTATTTAGTGAAACGCAATCACGTTTTATCGTTACTGTAAAGAAGGGGAAGGAAGCAAGATTCTTAGAATTGGTTGAAGATGCATATGAAATCGGTAAGGTTACAAATGATCAGACATTATCAATTGGTGTGAATGGCAGCAATATAATCAAGGAAGATGTTCATCAACTACGAGAATTATGGAAGGGAGCTATTCCATGCTTGCTGAAATCAAGGGCATAAATGAGGAATGTGGTGTATTCGGAATTTGGGGTCATGAAAAAGCAGCTGAGTTAACGTATTATGGATTGCATTCCATGCAGCATCGTGGGCAAGAAGGTGCTGGAGTAGTTGTCAGTGATGGAAACCAATTGAAAGCACATAAGGGACTAGGACTTGTTAATGATGTTTTTAAAAATGCTGATTTCTCTGCACTATCTGGGAATGTAGCAGTAGGTCATGTACGTTATTCTACACAGGGTGGTAAAGTACTCGAGAATGTACAGCCACTTCTCTTCCGGTCACAAACCGAAAGTATAGCATTGGCTCATAATGGCAATATCATGAACGCTTATAAATTACGAGGCGAATTGGAAGAAGAGGGGAGTATATTACAAACATCCTCTGATACCGAGGTACTCGCGCATTTGATTAAACGTAGTGGGAATAAAATTACGGAAGAAACAATAGCCAAAGCACTAAATCAAGTAGTGGGTGCATATGCTTATTTAATTTTAAAAGAAAATAAAATGTTTGTAGCTTTAGATCCTACAGGGATTCGTCCATTATCGATCGGTCGATTAGGGGAAGCTTATGTGGTTGCGTCGGAAACCTGTGCCTTTGATCAAATTGGAGCAACCTTTGAACGTGAGGTTCTACCAGGCGAGTTAATAACAATTAGTAAGGAAGGTATGACATCTACAAGATTTGCAATGAGAGAGCAGCGAAAAATGTGTGCAATGGAATACGTTTATTTATCTAGACCAGATAGCGATGTGAATCATGTCAATGTCCATGCATCCAGGAAAAACATGGGGAAGGAACTTGCCAAAGAATCAAATGTCTCCGCTGATATTGTCGTTGGCGTACCCGATTCAAGTATTTCTGCAGCAATTGGTTATGCAGAGGAAAGTGGCTTGCCATATGAGATGGGGATTATTAAAAATCGCTATGTCGGCAGAACATTTATTCAACCATCCCAAGAATTAAGAGAACAGGGAGTGAAGCTTAAACTTTCACCGGTTCGAAGCATCATAGAAGGGCAGCGGGTAATCATGATCGACGATTCAATTGTTAGAGGAACAACAAGTAAGCGGATTGTGCAGATGCTAAAAGATGCGGGGGCGAAAGAAGTTCATGTAAGAATTGCCTCTCCTTCCATTAAAAACCCTTGTTATTATGGGATTGATATGTCGACGAGAGATGAATTGATTGCTGCGAACCATACTCTTGAAGAGATTAGTGAAATCATTGGAGCAGATAGTATTGCTTATTTATCGGAAGAAGGTTTAGAGAAGGCAATTTTAAAAGATAAAACCATTCATCAGGGGATATGTACAGCTTGTATGACGGGAAAATATCCTGTGAAGGAAGAAGGAGCAAAAGAAATTGCTTATACAAGCTGCTAATCGAATACGTAGAGGAAGTGGCGTCCATGTCAAACATGTATAGAGATGCAGGAGTAGATGTAGAAAGAGGATATGAAGCAGTGGAACGGATGAAAAAACATATACAACGAACTGCCAGATCGGAAGTACTTGGGGATATAGGTTCCTTTGGCGGCTTGTTTGACCTAACTTCCTTCCAATATCGGGAGCCTGTGCTCGTTTCTGGTACGGACGGGGTAGGGACAAAGCTGAAGCTGGCAATTGAATGGAATAAGCATCAAACAGTAGGTATTGATCTTGTAGCAATGTGTGTCAATGATATTATTGCTCAAGGAGCAAAGCCGTTATTCTTTCTTGATTACATTGCTTGTGGAAACAATAACCCTGCGCAAATTGAACAGATTGTCTCGGGGATTGCCGAGGGATGTGTACAAGCAGGAGCTGCTTTGATTGGTGGAGAAACAGCGGAAATGCCTGGGATGTACCAGAATGGCGATTATGATTTAGCGGGGTTTGCAGTAGGTATGGCAGAAAAATCAAAATTGATAACTGGCGATGCCATCCAACCAGGAGATGTTCTTATCGGACTTCCTTCTAGTGGCATCCATTCCAATGGTTACTCATTAGTGCGAAAGCTCGTTACTGACCTTGACCTAGCAAAATCTTATAGTCTTTCTCAGTCTTTGCTAGGAACATTATTAACCCCAACAAAAATCTATGCAAAATCGATGAGTAAAGCCTTAGAAACCGATAAAATAAAGGGCATTTCTCATATAACAGGAGGCGGATTTTATGAAAATCTCCCTCGAATGTTACCTGTTGGATTGGGAGTTGAGATAGATACATCATCATGGGAAGTTCCAGAGATTTTTCCTTTCCTAAAACAACATGGAAATATAAGTGAGCAAGAAATGTATGGTATTTTTAATATGGGAATAGGCATGGCTATCGTAGTATCTAAACAACATGCAAATGACATGATTCGTTTATTGGAACAGCAGGGAGAAGCCGCTTCAGTGATTGGGACCGTTATGGATCAAGAGGGAGTGCATGTTCGATCATGAATCAAGTGAGAGTAGCCGTTTTTGCCTCTGGAACCGGTAGTAATTTTCAAGCTATGTTAGATGCGGAGAATTTAGCTTGTGACATTGTTCTCCTTGTATCCGACAAGCCCAATGCTCCAGCGATTAATAAAGCAAAAGCACATGGGATTGCGACGTTGGTGTTTGATCCTAAAGGCTTTCCTTCCAAACAAGACTATGAATCTATGCTTATCGAGAAGCTTCGAGTGAAATCGATTCGCTGGATATTTCTAGCTGGTTATATGCGTATTGTTGGTCCAACATTACTAAAAGCATTTGAAGGTAGAATTGTTAACATTCATCCGTCGCTGCTTCCAGCATTTCCTGGAAAGGATGCAATTGGCCAAGCAATAGAGGCAGGAGTTAAGAAAACTGGAGTGACCATTCACTTTATTGATGAAGGTATTGATACAGGACCAATTATCGCACAGGAGGAAGTTTCGATTCCACCAGCTGTCTCCAAAGAAGGATTAGCACAGCGAATCCATCGAGTAGAACATCAATTATATCCGAAAGTCATTAATCAATTAATTCAGAGTGAGGGATAACAATGAAGAAACGTGCATTAGTCAGTGTATCAAATAAACAAGGGATCACAGAATTTGCAAAAGGCTTAATTGAGGCAGATTTTGAAATTATCTCAACAGGAGGTACTTTACGCGTTTTGCAAGACGCTCATATACCTGCTATTGCAGTTGATGAGATTACCGGGTTTCCAGAAATATTGGATGGTCGAGTAAAGACATTACATCCATTCATCCATAGTGGATTACTAGCGAAACGTGATAATAAGGAGCACCAAAGTCAGTTAGCAGAAAATAAAATTACCCCAATTGATATGGTTGTTGTTAATCTTTACCCGTTTAAACAAACGTTACAAAAGCCAGACGTATCGAAAGAAGATATTATTGAAAATATCGATATCGGTGGACCTACAATGCTTCGTTCAGCAGCCAAAAATTATCAAGATGTAGCTGTTATTGTTGATCCAGCTGATTATCAGCATGTACTTTCTTCCCTTCAATATGGTGAATTATCTATAGAGCAAAAACAACGGCTAGCTGCAAAAGTATTTCGTCATACTGCAGATTATGATGCCCTCATTGCAAGCTATTTTGCGGGACAAACGGGCGAAGATTTTCCAGAAACGTATACAATTACATATGAAAAAACCCAATCCCTTCGTTATGGAGAGAATCCCCATCAATCAGCTGCTTTCTACAAACGTTCGATCCCGGAACAAGGTAGCTTAGCTTTGGCGGAACAGCTGCATGGAAAGGAATTGTCATATAATAATATTCAAGATGCAAATGCTGCTTTAGAAATTTTGGCAGAATACCAAGAACCTGCGGCTGTTGCAGTAAAACATATGAACCCGTGCGGCATCGGAGTGGCTGATTCGATCGAAACAGCTTTTCAACGTGCTTATGATGCGGATCCAATTTCTATCTTTGGTGGTATCGTGGCATGTAATCAAGTAATCGATTTGCCCACAGCTGAAAGCCTTAGTGACATATTTTTAGAAATTGTGATTGCTCCTGGATTCTCTGATGAGGCATTGGAACGACTAACAGTAAAGAAAAATATTCGTCTATTAAAACTAGATGTAGCCAATGAAGCAAAACAAGGGCACACGTACACTTCTGTAAATGGCGGTATGCTGATCCAAACGAAGGATCATGGTCGTATTGACATTGATGACTTAACAGTGGCTACAACCCGTAAACCAACAGACCAGGAACTTGAAGACTTATTATTTGCCTGGAAGGCTGTAAAACATGTGAAGTCCAATGCAATTGTCTTAGCTAAAAATAAACGTACAGTTGGCGTTGGGGCTGGACAAATGAACCGGATAGGCGCAGCAAATATTGCGATTGAGCAGGCAGCTGAACAAGCAAATGATGCTGTTCTTGCCTCAGACGCATTCTTTCCAATGCCTGATACTGTTGAAGCTGCTGCGAAAGCTGGTATAACTGCGATTATTCAACCAGGTGGATCGAAACGTGATCAAGACTCAATCGATGTATGTAATGAGTATGGAATTGCGATGGTTTATACAGGTATGCGTCATTTTAAACATTAAGGAAAAGGGGACATTTCATGAAAATCTTAGTTGTAGGTCGTGGAGGACGCGAGCATAGTATTATAATGAAATTAGCTGAAAGCAAAGCAGTCTCTAAGATATTCGCAGCTCCTGGAAATGGTGGGATGTCGCAACAAGCAATCTGTACACTGATTGATGAAATGGATATCGAAGGTTTAGTTTCTTTTGTGAAAACAGAGGCAATCGATTTAACTATTGTTGGCCCAGAAACCCCATTGAATGAAGGAATCGCTAACAGATTTCAACAAGAAGGTTTACCTATTTTTGCACCTACTAAAGAAGCTGCCTTATTAGAAGGCAGTAAACAGTTTGCCAAACAATTTATGGAAAGATACGATATTCCTACAGCAAATTATCACGCTTTTTCATCTGTGGCAGCAGCAAAAGCATACATTAATGATAAAGGTGCACCGATCGTTGTGAAAGCAGATGGGCTTGCCGCTGGTAAAGGGGTAATCGTGGCGCAGACGAAGAAAGAGGCATTTGCAGCTGTTGATCGTATACTTGTCGAAAAGACATTTGCTGAAGCAGGGGCGACCGTTGTCATTGAAGAATGTTTAACGGGAAACGAATTTTCATTAATGGCATTTGTACATGAGGATAAGGTGTACCCAATGGTACCTGCTAGGGATCACAAGCGTGCTTTTGATCATGATCAAGGGCCAAATACAGGGGGAATGGGCGCTTTCTCTCCCGTACCTGATTTAACCGATGAGCACATTGAATTTGCATATAAAAACATCTTACAAAAAACGGTCAATGGTCTGATCAAAGAAGGAAGGCCATTTACAGGTATTCTTTATGCCGGTTTAATGAATACACCTCAAGGACCGAAAGTGATTGAATTTAATACGCGGTTTGGTGATCCAGAAACCCAGGTAATTCTCCCTTTATTAAAGAACGATCTAGTACAAGTTATACAAGATGTCCTTAATGGCGAGGATCCAGAGCTACGTTGGTATAATCAAGCATGTGTCGGTATCGTATTGGCGTCTAGTGGATATCCAGGCGTGTATCAAAAAGAAGTGGAAATTCCGTCGCTACGTGATGGTGCAATCATTACCCATGCTGGAACAAAATATGTCAATGATAAACTTGTTTCGGATGGAGGTCGTGTTCTTCTAGCAGCATCTGTTGCGAATACATTGGAAGAAGCGGCTAATCAAGCATATGCTACTTTTTCTGAAATCGATAAGGATAGTGGGTTCTTTTATCGTACAGATATTGCAAAAACCGAAATGAAGCAAGCCTAGCATATAACTCCGTATATGCTCCGAATGGCTCCCCTCATAATAGACAGGGGAGCTTTTTATGTACAGTAAATAACCTATAACCGTAACAAATGATATGGGTGACTTATTTTAGGAACAGCACGGGTCTGAGTCGTATAATTACATCCCAGTTTGTCTTCACAAAAGTTTCATCTCCATTTACAAAATCATAACAGTATGAAAGGAAAAAATATGGTAAAATAAAGGAAATATAAAGATGATGGAGAGTTGTTGAGCCATGCAAAGAAACGGATATTATTGGAGAAATCGTGAGATTAGACAACATGTACGGATTATTGATGGAAATGCTGCACCTACTCTAGTACTAAAAAATAGTACGTATTTAAACACGTATACCAAACAATGGCTGCAAGCAAACATTTGGATAGACGAGGATCGTATCGTATATGTTGGTGATAACATGCCATTGAATATGAGTGGCACGGAAGTAATTGATTATCAAGGGAAATATGCAGTACCTGGCTATATTGAACCGCATGCCCATCCTTTTCAATTATATAATCCGGAACAATTAGCAAATCATGCTGCAAAAACGGGAACAACAACATTAATAAATGATAACTTGCCTTGGTTATTTTTGTTGCGCAAAAAGAAAGCGTTTTCTATATTGGATGATTTTAGCAAGCATCCTGTGTCCATGTATTGGTGGGCAAGGTTTGATGGACAAACAGAATTACAAGAAGGGGATCAACTATTTCATACAGAAGATGTATTGGCATGGATTAAGCACCCAGCAGTAGTTCAAGGTGGTGAATTAACTGCTTGGCCCGAATTATTAGCTGGAGACGATCGTTTGCTTTATTGGATTCAAGAAACGAAGCGAAAGGGTAAACCGGTAGAAGGTCATTTCCCAGGTGCTTCAGAACGAACATTAACTAAGATGAAACTGCTTGGGGTAAATGCGGACCATGAATCGATAACGGGAGAAGAAGTTATTCGACGTCTGAGGTTGGGATTTCAAGTGGGTCTGCGGCATTCATCGATTCGACCAGACTTACCAAAGCTACTGGATGATATTATTGCTGCCGATCTTAAAACATATGAGAATATAACGTTGACTACCGACGGGGCTACTCCTGGATTTTATAAGGATGGGTTAATCAATATATGTATTGATATTGCAATAAAAAGGGGAATACCGCTTGAAGAAGCTTATTTGATGGGTAGCTACAATGCAGCGAAGCATTTCCGAATGGAGGAACAGCTTGGTAGTATTGCGCCAGGAAGGTTTGCTCATATAAATATATTAGATGAAAAAGATAACCCACATCCCAGCAGTGTACTTGCTAAGGGAAAGTGGATTGTAAAAAATGGAATAGAACAACCAATAGAACAAACTATTAATTGGAAGGAATATGGGCTTGAACCATTGGATTTAGATTGGGAAATTGGAAGTAGAGAATTACAATTCTCCGTTCCAATTGGGCTTGAAATGGTAAGTGATGTCATTATGAAGCCATATCCAATTGAGATTGATATTACTGTTGAAAAGCTGCCGGATAATACAAGCGATGCTTTTTTATTAATGATTGATCGTAATGGCAAATGGCGAGTCAATACTACAGTTCGTGGGTTTACAAAAGATCTTGGGGCAGTAGCAAGCTCTTATTCAACAACCGGAGACCTTGTGTTTATCGGAAAAGATAAACGCGATATTAAATTAGCAGGGAAACGTCTAAGAGAATTAGGTGGAGGAATCGTCTTAGCTCACAATGGGGAAATTATTTTTGAACTGCCGCTCGCTTTAAGCGGAATGATGTTTCATGGCGAAATGAAAGAGCTCATTCGTAAAGAAACTGAGTTGAAAGAGCAGTTAACGAAATTTGGCTATCCCTTTAGCGATCCAGTCTATTCCATATTTTTCTTGTCTTCCACCCACTTACCTTATGTACGAATTACGCCACAGGGTATTATTGATGTAAAGAAAAAAGAGGTACTATTTCCAGCAACAATGTGTTAGCGTATAATATAACATAAAACTTTATCTCAAAAGGTGCTGGTGAAATATGAAAAACGTATTTATTGTACTGTCGCAAATGACAAGTCGTATGGTAAATAGTATAAGCAAGAGGAAGGATTCCGCCATTAAGAACAAGGCGACAAGCCAACTATTTTTAATAATGCTTGTATTATTACTTCTTCTTTCAGCCTGTAGCGATGAAAAGCAAGCCCGAGATAATGAATCGAAGGATAACCAGCTTGAAGATAAGTCCGATTCTTCAGCTGTAGCTGAAGATATTTATCCTTTGACTGGAATAGAATCCAATGATGCTGTTGATAACAGAATCATTGGCGTGATGATCAATAATCATTCAAAGGCAAGACCGCAGACGGGATTATCCCAGGCGGATATTGTCTTTGAGATTCTTGCTGAAGGAAGAATAACCCGATTCCTAGCCCTTTATCAGAGTGAAATGCCAGAGGTAGCCGGTCCGGTCAGGAGTGCGAGGGAATACTATTTCGAGTTAGCTAATGCTTATAATGCGCTGTACCTATATCATGGTGCTGCTACTTTTGTTGATCAAATGATACAAGATAGAGAAATTGACCATCTCAATGGTTCACTTTATGATAATGATGGGGTATTATTTAATAGAGAATCTTTTAGAGATGCTCCTCATAATTCATATTTACAGCTGGGAGCGGTTTATGATAAAGCGAAAGAAAAGGGTTATGATGTCACTGCGGATTATGAGGCCTTACCTTTTCTATCAGAAGACGAAGATGTAACAGGCGATACAGCCGAACATGTAGAAATTGTCTATTCCAACAACAGTCCAATGGAAATCGTTGAATATAAATATGATAAGCGTTCCGAAACCTATACGAGATATAATGATCGGAAAAAGACCGTGGAATTAGAGTCTGACAAACCGATTCAACCCAGTAATGTATTTATTATAGAAACTCCACATCAAGTTATTGACGATGCTGGTCGTCGTGCGGTAGATATGGAATCAGGAGGCAATGCATACTTAATTCAAAAAGGTGTAGTCCAAAAGCTGCAATGGAAAAACAAAGATGGAAGAATTGTTCCAGTTAAAGATGGAAAAACAGTAGCATTTGCTCCAGGTAAAACATGGATAAATGTAATTCCAGCTACCCCGGGACTTGAGGAGTCTGTCACGATATCAAACGAGTAATGGAAGCAGGAGGGCTTTGCTGTGCAAATAGATAAACTACGTGGAGAACAATTAGATCAACTATTTGATGCGATTCTGTCTTTAAAGGATAGAGAAGAGTGCTATCGTTTTTTTGATGATATTGCTACTATGTCAGAGGTCCATTCGATATCCCAACGGTTACAAGTGGCTAAAATGCTTATGGATGGAAGTACGTATAATGCAATTGAGGAAGAAACAAATGCCTCGACAGCTACTATTTCCAGAGTTCGAAGATGTATTAACTATGGAAGTGAAGGGTATCAATTAGTTTTGGATCGAATTTTAGATAATAAAAAGGAATAATGATTTATTCGTCATCTATGGATGACGAATTTTTGTTTGTTAACCTCTCTTTTTTTCACCAGTTAATGAGGCAGTAATAAGAAAATGCTTATAAGTAAGCATAGGTGGCCTTGTTTACATCCATACAGTACTAACAATCAGTGAGAAGGAAATCTCCATACTACTGGAGGATTTACTTTACCAAAATAAAGTTAGTTTAATCAACTCAAAAAGAATACCCTTATCTCTAAATTCCCAACATGATTTTTGGTATAATAAATGAATGGATTATGATAATGGGGGATTATAATTTTGGATAACAAGATGAAAGACTGGAAACATATTTTTAAACTGGACCCTGCTAAGGAAATATCGGATGACCATTTGGAGATGATATGTGAATCAGATACAGATGCAATTATTGTTGGCGGGACAGATAACATAACGTTAGATGGCGTGTTGGATTTGCTTTCTCGCATTCGCAGGTATACGGTGCCTTGTATTTTAGAAATATCATCCATGGAAGCTATTACTCCTGGCTTTGATTATTATTACATTCCAATGGTTCTTAATTCGAAGGAGAAAAAATGGATGATGGATATCCAGCATCAAGCAATTAAAGAGTTTGTTGATATGCTTGAGTATAGTGAAATATTATTTGAAGGATATTGTATTTTAAATAAAGACGCAAAAGCTTTCGTACATACGAACAGTTATTTACCGGATGAAGAAGATGTTATTGCCTATGCGTATATGGCAGATAAAGTATTTCATTTACCAGTTTTTTATATGGAATACAGTGGGATGTATGGCGATCCAGCTCTAGTTGAAAAAGTAAAAACACAATTGGATCATTCGCTGTTATTTTATGGTGGTGGAATTGAAACAGCTGGACAAGCCCGTGAGATGAAACAGCATGCCGATGTAGTGATTGTCGGTAATTCCATCTATACAGATATAAAACAGGCATTAAAAACGGTGAAAGCAGTAAAAGATAGTTATTAATGAGGCGGTGAAAAAATGAGTAAGACGAAAGATGACTTAATCAAAGGCTTGAATAAACAGCAGAAAGAGGCTGTTACTCATACCGATGGTCCTTTGCTTATTATGGCGGGTGCTGGGAGTGGCAAGACGCGCGTGTTAACCCATCGGATTGCTTACTTATTAGAGGAGAAAGATGTTGCAGCTCGTAATATTCTAGCGATTACATTTACAAATAAGGCTGCCCGTGAGATGAAAGAACGTGTTCGCAGATTAGTTGGATCAGAGAGTGATCAAATGTGGGTTTCTACTTTTCACTCTATGTGTGTACGGATTTTACGTAGGGATATTGACAGAATAGGTTATAGCGGTAATTTTACAATTTTGGATAGTGGTGACCAGTTGTCTGCTATCAAGCAGATTCTAAAAGATTTAAATATTGATCCGAAGAAATTTGAACCAAGAGCAATGCTTGGGCAAATTAGTGCGGCAAAAAATGAACTGATAACAGCAGAAGAATACAACAAAAATGTAGGTAACTTCTATGAACGTCAAGTTGGTCAAATATATGAAAAGTATCAAAAGGTACTCCAGAAAAATCAATCATTAGATTTTGATGATTTAATTATGCAGACCATTCATCTATTTAAACGTGTACCTGAGGTGTTGGAATATTATCAGCGAAGATTTCAATATATTCATGTTGATGAATACCAGGATACAAACCATGCACAATACCAATTAGTGAAGCAACTTGCTAGTCGGTATCAGAATTTATGCGTTGTAGGTGATTCAGATCAGTCTATTTATCGTTGGCGAGGTGCGGATATTACCAATATCCTCACTTTTGAAAAGGATTATCCGGCATCGCGTACGATTTTACTTGAGCAGAATTATCGTTCTACGAAGTCCATTCTTACTGCTGCTAATAAAGTAATTGAACATAATAGTGGTAGAAAACCAAAGAATCTTTGGACGGAAAATCCAGATGGAAAACATATTCATTACTTCCAAGGATCTACCGAACAAGAAGAGGCTTTATTTGTTACAGATAAAATACAAGAGCTTACTCACAGTAGTGGATATTCACCAAATGATGTGGCGATACTGTACAGAACAAATGCTCAATCACGGGCCATTGAGGATACTTTGGTAAAGTCTAATATCGCTTATCAAATGGTTGGTGGAACAAAATTCTATGAGCGTAAAGAGATCAAAGACATGGTGGCTTATTTGCGACTGATAATGAATCCGGATGACGATTTAAGTTTTGAACGCGTCGTAAATGTTCCAAAAAGAGGGGTAGGCAAGACATCCATTGAACGTTTACGAGAATATGCTGCACTTCATGATATTTCCTTTAATGAAGCCGTTAAAGAAGTTGATTTTACCGGAGTATCCAAAAAGGCTGCAAATGCTTTAGCTGAATTTGGCAAGCTGATTCAATCGTTATCCCAACAACAAGAATTTTTAACAGCAACGGATATGGTAGAAGCTGTATTAGAGCGAACAGGCTATGAAACCATGTTGAAAAATGAACGGACCTTAGAAGCACAAAGTCGGCTAGAGAACTTGGAAGAATTTATGACAGTTACAAAAGATTTTGAAAAAGTCAGTGAAGATAAAACGCTTGTTGCCTTTCTAACAGACCTTGCTTTAATTGCAGATATTGATCAAGTTGACGAAGAGGAGGCGGAAGGAGAAGAAAAAATCACATTAATGACGCTGCATGCTGCCAAAGGGCTGGAATTCCCGATCGTTTTCTTAATAGGGTTGGAGGAGAATGTTTTTCCACATAGTCGATCGATGTTTGATGAGGAAGAAATGGAAGAAGAACGTCGTCTTGCTTATGTAGGTATTACTCGGGCAGAAAAAGAGCTCTATATAACACATGCGAAAATGAGAACATTATTTGGTCGAACCAATATGAATCCAATCAGCCGTTTTGTCAATGAAATTCCTGAAGAATTAATGGAGGGAATACAAGATGCGAAAACAACTATGTTTGGCGGTGGTTTTGGACAGCCGGCCAAGTCAACAACTAAACCAACTCCTGCACCGATGAAACGAAAAGCAGAACGAATGCAAAAAACAACTGGTGCGGAGAATCAAACATGGGGACCTGGGGACAAAGCCAGTCATAAAAAATGGGGCATTGGAACGGTCGTAAAAGTTCAAGGAGAAGGAGAGGCAATGGAATTGGATATTGCCTTTCCAGCACCAATTGGTATAAAACGAGTGTTGGCTAAATTTGCGCCAATTACGAAGGAATAAGGGAGGTGCTTGCATGGATCGCCAACAAGCACAAGAAGATATAAAACAATTAACCGAAGTTTTAAATCAATATAATTATGAGTACCATGTTTTGGATAAACCTTCTGTTCCTGATGCGATATATGACCAAAAAATGCAGGAGCTTAGAAAGCTAGAAGAGGCGTATCCTGAATTGATAAGTCCAGACTCACCTACCCAACGGGTAGGAGGCGAGCCATTAGATGCATTCCAAAAAGTCCAACATAATGTACCTATGCTTAGTCTGGGAAACGCATTTAATGAACAGGACTTACGAGATTTTGCTCGTCGCGCTAGTCAAGGAACAGATGAATCCATAGCGTTTGTTTGTGAGCTCAAAATTGATGGCTTAGCTGTATCGCTGACTTATGAAAATGGAAAATTCGTTCGTGGTGCTACTCGTGGTGATGGTACGACTGGAGAGGATATAACTAGTAATCTGCGTACGATTCGGAGCATCCCTTTGTCGATTACAGAAAAAGAAACCTTAGAAATCCGTGGAGAGGCATTTATGCCACATCGATCGTTCCTTGCCTTAAACGAAGCAAAAGAGGCTAACGACGAAGAACCGTTTGCTAACCCACGTAATGCTGCTGCAGGATCGCTACGTCAATTGGACCCTAAGATTGCAGCAAAACGAAATCTAGATATTTTTCTTTATGGTGTTGGCGAATGGAATAATAGCAATTTAACAAAACATAGTGAACGGTTGGAGCGTTTAAAGGAATTAGGGTTGAAGACCAACCCAGAGTGGAAAAAATGTAAATCAATTGAAGAAGTATTGGAATATGTAGATTATTGGACAACCGAACGTCCCAATTTAAACTATGAGATTGACGGCATCGTTATTAAAGTAGATGATTTAGCACAACAAGAGGAACTTGGTTTTACTGCCAAGAGTCCACGTTGGGCAATTGCTTATAAATTTCCGGCAGAAGAAGCAGTGACGAAACTCACTGACATTGAACTAAATGTAGGAAGAACTGGCGTTGTGACCCCTACTGCTATTTTGAACCCTGTGAAAGTTGCTGGTACGACTGTACAACGTGCATCCTTGCATAATGAGGATCTAATTCGTGAACAGGATATTCGTATTGGAGATACAGTGGTTATCAAGAAAGCTGGTGACATCATTCCAAAGGTTGTTCGAGCAATGACGGAAGAACGAACAGGGAATGAAAAAGAATTTCATATGCCGGAGGAATGTCCAGCTTGTCATAGCGAATTAGTACGGTTAGAAGAAGAAGTGGCCCTGCGTTGCATTAACCCCAATTGTCCAGCTCAGTTAAAAGAAGGGCTTATCCACTTCGTATCTCGGAATGCCATGAATATTGACGGACTTGGGGAGAAAGTAATTATTCAGTTATTCCAAGCAAACTTGGTAAAAACTATTGCAGATATTTATCGCTTGGATAGAGAGGAATTATTAAAATTAGAACGGATGGGTGAGAAATCCGTAGATAATTTACTTCATGCAATTGAAGTTTCCAAAGATAATTCATTAGAGCGTTTATTATTTGGATTAGGAATTCGATTTGTTGGCTCCAAAGCGGCTAAGACATTAGCGATGGAATTTGAAACAATGGAGAAACTTCAACAAGCAACCTATGAAGACTTACTTGAAATTAATGAAATCGGTGATAAAATGGCTGATTCCATTGCTCAATATTTTCAAGAACAACAAGTAGTTGATCTTTTAAATGAATTAAGAGAACTTGGGATTAACATGACTTACTTGGGCATTAAACCAACGGCTCAGTCGGAAGAAAGTATGTTTAACGATAAGACAATCGTGTTAACTGGAAAGATGGAAATATATACACGATCAGAAGCCAAGGAATTAATTGAGGGGTTAGGTGGAACTGTCACTGGAAGTGTAAGTAAGAAGACCGATATTTTAATTGCTGGGGAAGATGCAGGTTCAAAGCTAGCAAAAGCTGAAAAACTAGACGTAGAAGTTTGGAACGAGCGGCAATTCCAGCAAGCCATTGAAAACGGGAGCGTGTAATCGTGAAAAAAACAACAATATGGCTCATCGGCACACTATTATTGCTTACGAGTTGTGCACCTGATGTAAATGAAGAAGAAGTTGTTCAGAATGATGAAGAGTCATCTAATTCAAAGGAAGAGAAAGCGATTGTACCTAGCTACCAGCTCTCAGATGAAAATTATAAAATGATTCTGCCATTTGAACCAGGTAAAGCAAGAGGTGTTATCGTTGGCCAAGTAGCTAACCGATTAGATATTGATGAGATGGAAGAAGGTCTTCGCCGTCATTCCAAGGAAGTATATGATCCAGAGAAGTATTTATTTCAAGAGGGTCAATATATAACGGAGGAGACTGTCCTGCAGTGGATTGATGAATTAAACCCACCTAAGAAAGAGGGAGCAGGGAAAGAATACTATGAGGAAAACCCACGTTATCTTTCTCATGTCTTAGAACAAAATTATCTCGTTAAGCAGGAAGATAATTCGGTTAAATTAGCTGGTATTTCCATAGGAATTGCTATGAAATCAGTATATCGTTACCAAACAGAAGTTGGCGGACCATATTATTACCGTTCTATATCGAAATCTGAAATGATGGAGCAAGCAAATAAAATCGCACAGAAAATCGTTAAAAGTGCTCGAGAAATTGAAGGATTGGAAGATGTACCAATTATGTTGGGAGTCTACCGTGAGGAAGATCAATCGTCACCAATCCCAGGCAATTTTGTAGCAAAAACAAATGTTGCTGGAGACAGTGCTTCTATCGGAGAATGGGATTCAATAGATGAGGAATTTATATTGTTTCCGTCTGATGAAGGAAAAGAAAAATACTACGAGGATCAGGAGATCGTCAATAGTTTTGGGAAAGAAATTGCAAACTATTTCCCTAATTACGTTGGTGTAATTGGAGAAGGCTTCTATGTAAATGAAGAGCTCCAAAAAATGACCATAGAAATTCCAATTGAATTCTATGGGAAAGGTGAAGTGGTAGGGTTCACTCAATATGCCTATGGGTTGGTTCAAGATATGTTCGCTGATTATTATGATCTAGAAATAAAGATCACCTCTAGCGATAAATTGGAAAGCATTATCTATCGTGAAGCTGGTTCAGATAAACCAACCGTTCATGTTTTTCATTAGAGGGTTAAAGGATAAAAAAGGATGGAACAGAATGGTCCATCCTTTTTTCATGGATCTTTTTTGCAGTTCAGAATACCTAATCTATTATCTTCAAGTCAAGTTAATTACCGTAAAAGTTGTAATTTTATAAAACCTTAGTCACATGTAAAAACGGTGCTTTTTTCACTGATTTTCAAGGTTGAAATGAAAATTTTCCTGTCTGAGGAAAATTAGGAACTTTTTTAACCGTTTTTCATAAAAAAATTGCCTGAATGAGTGATAATTTTCCCAATATGAATTATCTGAATTTATGTTATAATAGCACTATACAAGAAATAAAATCTAAATATAGTAGATGGTGGGTGGGAAGTTTGATAGAAATTGGCCCGTTTATCAAATTACAACGAACGAAGCAAGAAATGACACAAGGAGACCTAGCAGAAGGCATCGTTTCACTATCCTATTTATCTAAGATTGAAAATAAGAAAACCGAGGCTAGTCCAGAAATCATTCAATTGTTATGCAATCGTTTAGGAATTGAACTGAGTGACGGTGTAGATAGTAATCTTGAAGAAAAATGTAAGCAATGGTATGAAATGCTTTATGATGTCTATGATAAAACTAAAATAATAGCTACATACAAAGAACTACAAGGCATGATGGATAAAAGTCTAAATGATAGCCTATTAATGTTTGAAATTCACAAAATTAGATATTATTTAGTACTACGTCAAATAGATAAAGCTCTATCAAAGATAAATGAATTAAATGAAATGGCTAGTTCATTTAATATAACTCAGCACTATTATTGGTGTAAGTTTAAAGGGAATTATTATTCTCATACAGGTGAGTTTAACCAGGCAATGCACTTATATAAAATCGCTGAGGACAAAATCAACCAAATTGATATTGATGAAACAGAGATAGCCGATTTGCACTACACCATTTCCGTTACGAATAGTAAATTAAGAAACACTTTAGAAGTAATTGATTATGCGAATAAAGCAATGGATATTTTTCAGAAGAACTATAATTTTATTCGTTGCGCTCAATGTCATATACTACTTGGAATTTCGTATCATCGGATTAAAATGTATGATAAAGCGATTAAGAATTATAATTTAGCAAAACATCTTGGCGAACTAGAAAAAAATAATCAAGTTATACAATTAACCAATCACAATCTAGGTTATTTGTATTCAACAGTTGGAAATGCAAAAGAGGCCATTAAATATTATTTATTTGTAGTTGAGGATGAGGAAGAATCTATAAATATAAATGGTAGGCTTACAGCAATTACTTCATTAATACAGGAGTATTATAATCTTAAAAATTATGAACGTGCGAGTGAAATGGCAGAAAAGGCAAAGATCATATTAAATAAAGCATATGATAAAGATAATCACTATTATCAACTTTATTCATACTTAATACAAACATATACGTATGCATTAAATAATGAAGAAGAGAAATTTAAATCGTTTGTAACAGATGAATTTATACCTTACCTAAAACATCATGAAGATTATGGAAATCTAGTACTTTATGCTAAGATGCTGGGCAACTATTTTGAGGAAAACGGTAAGTATAAAGAATCTGTTAAATATTATAAACTTGCAAACTCCACTTATAACGAGTTAATTAACCTGTAAAGGGGGGATAAACATGAAAAAATTATTTGCTACTTTATCTTTTAGTGCAGTACTAGTTGCAGGTTTTGTGTTTGTAAGTGACCAATCAACTGATTCAGCAATGAACATGGAACCAGAAGTTTATTCTGTTGAGCTTCCAACTAGTCAGCTTTAATTAATTTCTTTAAACTGGTTTTAATTTTTTACCCTATTACTATATGATGGAATTTCCTGGAATGGCGTGGAACCTGTTCCAGGTTTTTTTTGCTTAAAAGCATTTTTTAGAAAAAATTTTTTGCATTTATAAATTTGGAGTTTAAGCGAGGTATTCAGAAGGAATAGGACAATATTGTCTTAAATGTGAGACAAATCTGTTTCATGTATGAAAATCATAATTCATCATAACATATGACTATATATGATTGATTTTTGAAGCGAAATGTTGATGCACCGCTGTTTTGAGCTGTCTCCTGAGCTTGAAAAAAAGACGAATATATGATTTCATAGTCGATGTGCTTCTTTTAATTGTTAGAATTTCTAACAAAAACGGACCTTATCAGAGAGGGGTTATTTAACTTTATGGATTATGCGATTCAAGGTGCCACCTGGTTTTGGCTATTTGTGCCAATGCCAATTGTACTTTTATTATCGTTGATTACTTTATTTACCGAGAGGAGAAAATAGTACGTGGATCTTACGACATTAATAACTTTTATAGTATATCTACTAGGGATGTTGGCGATTGGCCTCATCATGTATTATCGAACCAATAATTTATCAGATTATGTTCTTGGTGGACGTGATCTTGGTCCAGGCGTAGCTGCATTGAGTGCTGGTGCATCGGATATGAGTGGTTGGCTGTTATTAGGTTTGCCTGGAGCGATTTATGCATCTGGTATGTCTGAAGCTTGGATGGGGATCGGGTTAGCTGTAGGTGCTTATTTAAATTGGCAATTTGTAGCTAAGCGATTACGCGTTTATACCGAGGTATCAAATAATTCCATTACGATCCCAGATTATTTTGAAAATCGGTTTAAAGATAACTCACATATTCTTCGTGTTATATCTGCTATCGTAATTTTGTTATTCTTCACTTTTTATACATCTTCAGGAATGGTTGCAGGAGCAAAATTATTTGAGGCTTCATTCGGTCTCCAATACGAAACTGCTCTGTGGATTGGTGCGGTTGTAGTTGTATCTTATACGTTACTTGGAGGATTTCTAGCGGTTGCATGGACAGACTTTATTCAAGGTATTCTTATGTTCCTTGCACTAATTGTTGTTCCAATCGTCGCATTAGATCAAATGGGTGGCTGGAATCAAGCGGTACAAGCTGTTGGTGAAATTAATCCTTCCCACCTCAATATGGTTGAAGGTGTTGGAATAATGGCAATTATTTCATCACTTGCTTGGGGCTTAGGTTATTTTGGACAGCCACATATTATTGTTCGTTTTATGGCATTACGTTCGGCGAAAGATGTTCCGAAAGCGAAATTTATTGGAACAGCTTGGATGATTTTAGGACTTTATGGAGCAATCTTTACTGGTTTTGTAGGACTAGCATTTATCAGTACACAAGAAGTACCGATTCTGTCTGAATTCGGGATTCAAGTAGTTAATGAGAATGGTTTACAAATGTTAGCCGATCCTGAAAAGATATTTATTGCTTTCTCCCAAATACTATTCCATCCAGTAGTTGCCGGTATCTTACTAGCGGCAATCTTGTCTGCAATTATGAGTACCGTTGATTCACAGTTACTTGTATCATCTTCAGCGGTTGCAGAAGATTTCTATAAAGCTATTTTCCGTAAAAAAGCTACTGGTAAAGAGCTTGTTTGGGTTGGACGTATTGCTACAGTGATAATTGCGATTGTTGCTTTAATTATTGCAATGAACCCAGATAGCTCTGTATTGGATCTAGTTAGTTATGCATGGGCTGGATTTGGTGCAGCATTTGGACCAATTATCATCTTGTCATTATTCTGGAAGAGAATCACAAGAAATGGTGCACTAGCGGGTATCATTGTAGGTGCCATTACGGTAATTGTATGGGGAGACTTTCTATCTGGAGGTATCTTTGACCTCTACGAAATTGTTCCAGGCTTTATCTTAAATATGATTGTCACCGTTATTGTGAGTCTTATCGATAAACCGAATCCAGATTTAGAAGCTGACTTTGATGAAACCGTAGAAAAAATGAAAGAATAAAAGCTACAATAGCCATGACCCACCTCGTAAACGGGGTGGGTTTTATAATGAGATGGATAAATAATACGAAGCTGCTTGTGGAGAGTTACTCTCGCTTTTCTTTCTTAGTTGATTATTGTTGGGTTAGTCTGCTATTATCAATAGTGTTACCAAAGTTTATGGACAGGCGATAAATGTATATAATATAGATGAAATACGTTTGGAGGGAAAGATAGTGGCCGATATTTCAAAAGATCAAGTAAAGCACGTTGCTCATTTGGCTCGCTTAGATATAACAGAAGAAGAAGCGGAAATGTTCACGGATCAATTAAGCTCTATCATTACATATGCGGAACAGCTTAATGAATTAGATACGACGGATGTAGAACCAACAACGCATGTATTGGATATTAAAAATGTGCTACGTAAAGATGAGCCAAAAAAATGGATTACACAAGAGGAAGCAATGAAAAATGCTCCTGATCAAAAAGATGGGCAGTACCGTGTGCCATCTATATTGGAGTAGGAGGGAAAAGTATGTCGTTATTTGATTATACGATTAAAGAATTAGAAGCGAAACTACATATTAATGAAATAACCGTTCAAGAATTAGTAGAAACTTCATATCAACGAATTAAAGAAGTCGATGGAGATGTTCATGCATTTCTTACATTAAATGAAGAACAAGCTATCGCATATGCAAAACAATTAGACGAGTCATCGGAACGAAATAAATCCTTGTTCGGAATGCCTGCAGGGGTCAAAGATAATATTGTTACGAAGGCACTACGTACTACATGTGCTAGCCAATTCCTCGATAATTTTAATGATCCATTGTATAACGCAACCGTCGTGGAAAAATTAAACAACGAGCAAGTCGTTACCATCGGAAAATTGAATATGGATGAATTCGCTATGGGTTCTTCGAATGAAAACTCAAGCTATGAACCAACTCGAAATCCATGGAATACCGATTATGTACCTGGTGGGTCTAGTGGTGGTTCAGCTGCTTCGGTAGCTGCTGGGGAAGTATTATTTTCATTAGGTTCTGATACTGGTGGTTCGATCCGTCAGCCAGCTGCATTTTGTGGTGTTGTAGGATTAAAACCAACATATGGCCGAGTATCACGATTTGGTCTAGTTGCCTTTGCGTCATCCTTAGATCAAATTGGCCCAATTACCCGTAATGTTGAAGATAATGCACGTGTATTAGAAGTAATTGCTGGCCACGATCCAATGGATTCAACCAGTGCGGATGTTGAAGTTCCAGCCTATACGGAAGCTCTAACAGGTGACGTAAGAGGACTTAAAATTGCCGTACCAAAAGAATATTTGGCTGAAGGTGTAGACCCTGAAGTTAAACAATCCGTGTTAGAAGCGTTAAAAGTTTATGAATCGTTAGGCGCGACATGGGAAGAAGTTTCCTTACCACATTCAAAATATGCTGTTGCTGCTTATTACCTACTATCTTCATCTGAAGCTTCAGCAAACCTTGCCCGATTTGACGGTGTTCGTTATGGTGTTCGTTCCGAGAATGCAGATAATATGATCGATATGTTTAAGAAATCACGAAGCGAAGGATTTGGCGAAGAGGTAAAGCGTCGTATTATGCTAGGAACATTCGCGCTTAGCTCTGGTTACTATGATGCATATTATAAAAAAGCTCAAAAAGTACGGACGCTAATTAAAAATGACTTTGATAGCATTTTTGAAACATATGATGTTGTTATTGGACCAACCACACCAACACCAGCGTTTAAAATAGGGGAAAAAGTAGATGATCCATTAACCATGTATGCGAACGATATTATCACCATCCCAGTTAACTTGGCGGGCGTGCCAGGTATTTCTGTTCCTTGTGGTTTTTCTGAAAAAGGACTGCCAATCGGCTTACAAATTATTGGGAAGCATTTTGATGAGAATACGGTTTTTCGTGCAGCACATGCTTATGAACAAGCAACAGATCATCATAAACAACGCCCTCAATTAGGAGGTGCCAACGCATGAATTTTGAAACAATCATTGGTTTAGAGGTACACGTTGAATTAAAAACAAACTCGAAGATTTTTAGCCCGAGTACAAATGCATTTGGTACAGAGCCGAATACGAATGTAAATCCAATTGATCTAGGATATCCTGGTGTATTACCTGTATTAAATGAAGAAGCAGTTAATTTTGCAATGAAGGCTGCAATGGCCTTAAATTGTGATATTGCTACAAATACCAAATTTGATCGTAAGAACTATTTCTATCCAGATAATCCAAAGGCTTACCAAATTTCGCAATTTGATCAACCAATTGGAGAGAATGGCTGGATTGAAATTGAGGTAAATGGTGAAAAGAAACGAATTGGCATCACTCGTCTACACTTAGAAGAAGATGCTGGGAAGTTAACACACGGAGATGACGGTTATTCTTATGTTGACTTTAACCGTCAAGGTACACCATTAATTGAAATTGTATCTGAGCCAGATATGCGTTCTCCAGAAGAAGCATATGCGTATTTAGAGAAACTAAAAAATATTATTCAATATACTGGTGTTTCGGATGTGAAAATGGAAGAAGGTTCGCTTCGCTGTGATGCGAATATTTCCCTTCGTCCAATTGGGCAAGAAGCATTCGGAACAAAAACGGAATTGAAAAATCTAAATTCGTTTAGTTTTGTTCAAAAAGGGTTAGAATTTGAAGAGAAACGTCAAGAAAAAGAATTGCTAGCAGGTGGAGAGATTCTGCAAGAAACCCGTCGCTATGATGAAAAAACAAAAGAAACCATTTTAATGCGTGTCAAAGAAGGTTCGGACGATTATCGTTATTTCCCTGAACCAGATTTAGTTCCGCTTTATATTGACGAAGCATGGAAGGAACGGATTCGTCAAGATATTCCTGAACTTCCTGATGCCCGTAAAGAACGGTATATTGAAGAATTAGGTTTACCAGAATACGATGCTTCTGTTTTAACCAATTCCAAGCAAATGGCAGATTTCTTTGAAGATGCTATTGCTAAGGAAGCAGACATTAAACAAGTATCTAACTGGTTAATGGGTGAAATTTCAGCATATATGAATAAGCATTATAAAGAATTAAATGAGTTAGCTATTACTCCAGAAGGTTTAGCAAAGATGATTAAGCTAATTGATGATGGGACCATTTCTTCAAAGATTGCTAAAAAAGTCTTTGCTGAGTTAGTGGAAAAAGGCGGAGATCCAGAGCAGATCGTTAAAGATAAAGGACTTGTTCAAATCTCTGATGAAGGTCAGTTAAGAGAGATTATCACAGGTGTACTAGATCAAAATGAACAATCGATTATCGACTATAAAAATGGGAAGAATAAAGCAGTTGGCTTCCTAGTCGGTCAAGTGATGAAAGCCACGAAAGGTCAGGCAAATCCGCCGATGGTAAATAAAATCCTGTTAGAAGAAATAGACAAGCGATAAGTAAACTGAAACCAAAGGCTACCAATCTTATGCGGATTTGGTAGTCTACGTTTTGAAAAAAGCGATGTGTTTTTCGATGCATACCTCTTTTCAAAATGATCAAAAAGGTCTATGATAGATGTTGGACTGACTTCAATAAACGACCTAGTAACATTAATTATATGGTAATACCCTGCATAATTGATGCAATGCGGAGGGAATAAAATGAACAAAGCACGTATTATCTATAACCCTACATCTGGCAGAGAAGCATTTAAAAAAGAGCTACCAACTGTCTTAGAACGATTAGAAATAGCCGGTTATGAAACATCTACCCATGCAACGACTTGTGAAGGAGATGCAATAACGGCCGCAAGAGCTGCTGTTGATCGAGGATATGATCTAGTTATTGCAGCTGGTGGTGATGGCACAATTAATGAAGTTATTAATGGAGTTGCTGAACAAGAACATCGCCCCAAGCTAGGAATAATTCCAGTGGGTACAACAAATGATTTCGCTAGAGCCTTGCATATTCCACGAGATATAAACAGAGCGCTCGATGTTATCATTGATGGTCGATCGATCTCTTTAGATATTGGAAAAGTAAACGATCATTACTTTATTAATATTGCAGGTGGAGGGAAATTAACAGAGCTAACCTATGAGGTGCCTAGTAAGCTAAAGACAATGCTGGGACAATTAGCATATTATATAAAGGGCATTGAAATGCTGCCATCTTTAAAACCAACTAGAGCAAAGATTGAGTATGATGATCATGTGATCGATGAGGATATCATGTTATTCCTTATTTCAAATACAAACTCAGTTGCTGGATTTGAAAAATTAGCCCCAGAAGCCAATTTGCAGGACGGTTATTTTGATCTGTTAATTTTGAAGAAAACAAACTTAGCTGAATTCATACGAATTGCCACGCTTGCATTGCGGGGAGCACATTTAGAAGATAAACATGTGATTTACCACAAAGCGAAACATATTAAAATAACAACAGATGAAAAAATGCAATTAAATATAGACGGGGAATTTGGCGGTCTACTGCCAGGAGAATTCCGAAACCTGCAGCAGCATATCGAATTTTTTGTGCCAAATGAATTTCCTGATAAGGGTGGAGAAGATTACTGAGTACAGTAGTCTTCTTTTTGTAATGTATCGATTATAAGCAAGGTAGTTAGGGAAAGAATAGAAGATAATACGTCATATCTTAATTATTTTTAAGCGAGGAAATATAACAATGAAAATACTAGTTACAGGAGCCACTGGAAATGTCGGCAAGTTTGTGGTGAAGGAACTCTTACATATGGGAGAGGATGTTGTAGCGGCCGGAACAAATAAGAGCAAATTACAAGCGATGTTTGGAAATACGATAGATAAGGTAATTCTCGATTTAACGGATAACCAGACGTTTTCCAAAGCATTAGAAAATATAGACAGAGTCTTTCTTATGCGACCTCCTCATCTCGGTAAGCCAGATGATTTATACCCATTTATTCAAGCTATGAAGGATAAGGATATTCGACTTGTCTCTTTTCTTTCATTAATGGGAGTGGAGAAGAATCCATTTCCACCTCACCATAAGATTGAAAAACAAATAGAAGAAGCAGGAATCCCTTATGCGCATGTTCGCCCAGGTTTCTTCATGCAAAATATATCTGGGATTCATTCAGTAGAAATAAGAGATAGAGATGAGATTTTTATTCCTGCAGGAAAAAGTAAGACAAGCTTTATCGATACAGCAGATATCGGTTTGGCAGCTGCGACATTACTTCATAACCCAATTAAATTTAAACATACTGCACATACAATTACAGGTAAAGAAGCCTTGAATTATTCCCAAATCGCAGCAATATTATCTGAAGTGACAGGGAGAACCATAACCTATGTATCACCAAGTCTTTTTCATTACCGTCACTATTATATAAAGCGTCGAGGATTACCTAAAGATTATGTAAATGTGACAGTAGCACTTTATCTGATGACTAGACTAGGGACAGCAAAGGCAGTAACAAATGATTTCTATCATTTAACCAAGAAATATCCACGTACGTTTAAGGAATTCGCAATAGAAAATATCAACTGTTTTAGGTAACTGTATCATGCTGCTTATTCTTTATAAGATATGTTAAGATTAAAGCAGAAACTAGCACGTAAAGGAAGATAGACATGGCTAAACAAGCAGCACCAGTAAAAAAGAATCAGACGATCACACTCACTTTCGAAGATCTTACCCATGAAGGAAATGGGGTTGGGAAAGTAAATGGCTATCCTCTTTTTGTACCACATGGTTTACCAGGTGAAGAGGCGGTTGTAAAAGTTGTCAAAGTAAACAAGAATTTTGGTTTTGGCAAATTATTAGAGGTAAATCAGGCGAGTGATGATCGCGTAGAACCACCATGTGATGTTTATTATAAATGTGGTGGATGTCAGCTTCAGCACATGAGTTATGATATGCAATTAGAAATGAAACGAAATCAAGTGAAAAATGTGATGCGAAAAATTGCTCATATGGAAGAAGTTCCTGTACATTCTACGTTAGGAATGAATGATCCTTGGAGATATCGAAATAAGATCCAAATTCCCGTCGGTAAAAAGAATGGTGAATTAATTACTGGATTTTACCAAAAACGAAGTCACCATATTATAGACGATATGGATACGTGTGTAATACAAGATGACAGCAATGATCGACTTGTAGAAGCGGTTCTTTGTTAACTCAGAAAAGGCGAAAAAAAGCGGAATAACGGCATGTTTTTAACTGGACATGATAGAGTAGGGGGGGGTTCATTGCAAAGGGTTTATTTTAACTTGAACGGAAGAAGATGAGGTTGCGTAGAGTGAGTTCTGAGGAGTTATTTTAGGTGTACATAAATTATAGTTTTTATAAGAGAATAGCAGGTGAGTGGTCATATAGTGACCACTCGTATTTTTCTCGAAGTAATTTCCTGCTTTTTAGTTGATGCACTCTCGCGTTTTTCTTTACGTGAGCATATATATCACCAGTCGTTTTAATACTCTTGTGACCAAGCACGCCCTGGTCATATTTTCGATCAAGTACAATGACAATGTCGAATCGTGTCAGCGGTAAAAAACAAAGTAGCTATTAGTGCACTAACTCTTTTCGACTATTAAACTAAGACCTTGGTTAGTTTTCAAAATTAACGGTTAGGATCGCTTTAAGTACTTGAGCACTGTGCCCGAATTGTTCTTGTTGGTTTAAGCTGATTCCTACGATATTACGTATTCCTGTACGATTCACAACTGCAGGTACTTCGATATAAACGTCCTGTGTGTTATATTCTTTATTTAAATAAGCACTCACAGTCAAGATACTGTTTTCGTTGTTAAGAATAGCTTTGGTTATACGAGTCAGTCCCATAGCAAACCATAATAGGTTGCACCTTTTTTCTCGATGATATGGTAAGCTGCATCACGAACATTTGTAAAAATGTCATCCAGATCTTCCATGTTGTATTCTTTATGATGTTCTATTAACTCCAATATAGGCAGCACAACTGCCTATATTTGCATGGGTCCCATACGGGTAGTTCAGTGTCTCCATGTTCTCCAATTATATTGGCATGAACGTTAGAAGATGTCACGTCAAAATATTCTTCTAATAAGAAGCGGAATCGACCAGAGTCCAGAATTGTGCCACTTCCGATGAAATGCTCTTTTGGCAATCCACTGAATTTCCAAGTCGCGTACGTAAGAATGTCTACTGGGTTCGTAGCAACTAAAAAGATCCCGTCGAATCCACTATTCATACATTGTCTACAATTGTTTTAAAAATGGCAAGTTCTTTTTCACAAGATCTAATCGAGTTTCCCCAGGTTTTTGGTTAGCCCCTGCACAAATACATACGATGTCGGCATCTTTACAATCTTCATAGTGACCGTCCCATGTTTTCGTTGGATTTGGAGCGAATACTTTTCCGTGGTTCAAGTCCATGGCATCTCCCATGGCTTTATCTTCATTTGTATCGATGATTACAAATTCTTCAGTAAGGGATTGGTTCAGCATAGCAAATGCATAACTATTTCCTACAGCTCCTGCTCAATAAGTGCAACGCGGTTCCCATGCTCTTTTGACATATGAATTCCTCCCCAAGGATAGTAACCAATATATGTGAAAAAATTCACATGAATTCCCCCTCGATAACAGCGAGCGCTTTCTTGTTTTTACAACTCATTCAAAAATTCTTAGTAATGTCAGAGAAAAAATTACCCCACCACCATCAATCGAGACTGTTGCAAAGAAAATTATATTTCGGTATAGAGTCTTCAACATTCAAGTATTATAAATGTCGACAGTGAAAGACCTTTAACAAAAAAACAATTTGCTGAGGAGCTTTATCGTTAGAAGCGTATCAATGGTAATTGATGAGTTGAATTCTAGAAAAAACTATAAAAAACATAAGGTATTTCCACATGCTGAATACCGTCCTGCTTATTATTTACACGATTGTTCTTTACATTCTTCCTTCCTTTCGGGGAACCCTTCACTCAACCCTATACTCCCTAAAGTATAATCATTTTCAACCCCTGCCGAAAAGTCAGCAACTCCTTCATTAACATTGCCATCAACGGTAAATCCTCCCATTGGACTTTGATAGATATCATCGACCTTAACGGATTCGATCCCCTCAAAATTATTTTTTAAATACTGCTTGACGGCTTCTGTAGCTTTTGTATCATCATAGGTTTCGATACTTGAACTCACATTACATCCAGTAAGCATTATAGTGGTAACTATAAAAAACATAAGATATTTCCACATGGTGAATATCAGCCCTATTTAATAATCACAAAATTTTTCCTTACACTCATCTTTTTCATCTGGAAAACCTTCTTCAATGCTAATGCCGGCTACCGTAAAGTCTTCATTTATAGTTATTGAGAAACCGCCTTTACTATTCACCTTACCATCAACAGTCATGGCTCCCATTGGACTTTGATAAGGTTCTTCTAGTTCAATAGATTGAACCCCTTTGTAGTTATTTTCAATGAAACTCTTAGTGACTTCATTAGCTTTAGAGATTGTTTCTTTATCGTACTTATCATTATTTTGGTTCAAATTACAACCCCCTAATAGTATAATGGTAATTATAATAAAAATTAATAAGTTCTTCTTCTTTTTCAATAAAAACACCTCTTTAAAAAGTTTAAAAGAGAAAGGAGAATTTTCTATGGGTAAGGGCGTTACCGATTTTGAAGCAAGTTTTATTTCAAACGAAACTTACAAAGATAACAAAAAAGAAATCAACTTTTCAAACAGTAACGGTGATAAAATCATCTGGAAATCAATCGAAACCATCAAAGATAAAGATACCGGCCTTCATGGCTATGTTCTACAGAACCCCAATACAGAGGAAGTTGTTATCAGTTTTCGTGGGACGGAAACCCCAAAAACGTCGACGAAACAAGTGGAACAAAAGTATGTTGGTTCACCCTCCCAAGATGCCCGTCTAGCTGGAGCTGGAGGAGGGGCAAAACTAAAAGATGGTAATCTGATTTATGAAACGAAAGACACGGACTTTTCCGAATTCGTAAAAGATGTTCAAGAAGATATAGAGGGAATCGTCCTTGGTGATTCCAATTATAGCAAAAAGGAATATGGAAAAACACCCTATACAGCAAGCCCCTCTCAAGATGCATCTCTCGCTACTGGTAAGGCTAAGTTAAACCCCAACGATCAAACCATCACGTATACCAATAAAAATCAATTTACCGAAGCGGATCATGTTGTAAATAAATATGTGCAGAAATATGGAGCCAATAATATTACCTTTGTTGGTCACTCATTAGGCGGTGGCCTTGCTCAATATTATGCAGTTGAGTATGATTCGAATGCCGTTACCTTTGCTGCAGCGGATGTCTTTGATTTATTATCTGAAGAAAATCAAAAGCGAGCATTAAGTGGTGAGTTTAAGGATAATGTCATTTCTTACACCTATCCGGATGATGCTGTAGGAACTTTCTATAAAGATTCGATTGGTTCTGTTTACTATATGGGTAATCCGGCAGAAGGAGGCTGGGGATTAAGTAGCCACGGCATTAAGAATTATATGGCTAATAGCATGTATGATGAGGAAGGCTATTTCTTGCCGGGGCTATTATACGATGAAAAGATACAAGATCAATTAACGATGTCTCCTCTAGTTTTGAAAAATAGTGGTGTTTCTGACTTTCATATTCGTATCCAGTCCAGTTTAATGGATGGTTACGTTACCGAGATGAAGGAAAGTGAGGAACAAATTGCAGCCACAAGAAAGGCATTGACGCATTTTCTCGATGACTACATAACCACGATGACCGAATTGAAAAATAAATACATGAGTGCTGTCGGTGTTGGCAAGTATGATAAGTTACATGCTTCTCATGTAGAGGAAATTTTCCATGATCTAACAGATATTGGGCCAGAAGGGTTGCCCATGCTATTGGATATCGGTGAATTGGAAGACCTATTGGCCAAACTCCAAAAATCTCATTTAGATACAGGAGACATTGCTTACAATATGGATAAGATGAGCAAGGACTTTGCCCATATGGAGGGGCAAAACTAAAAGATGGTAATCTGATTTATGAAACGAAAGACACGGACTTTTCCGAATTCGTAAAAGATGTTCAAGAAGATATAGAGGGAATCGTCCTTGGTGATTCCAATTATAGCAAAAAGGAATATGGAAAAACACCCTATACAGCAAGCCCCTCTCAAGATGCATCTCTCGCTACTGGTAAGGCTAAGTTAAACCCCAACGATCAAACCATCACGTATACCAATAAAAATCAATTTACCGAAGCGGATCATGTTGTAAATAAATATGTGCAGAAATATGGAGCCAATAATATTACCTTTGTTGGTCACTCATTAGGCGGTGGCCTTGCTCAATATTATGCAGTTGAGTATGATTCGAATGCCGTTACCTTTGCTGCAGCGGATGTCTTTGATTTATTATCTGAAGAAAATCAAAAGCGAGCATTAAGTGGTGAGTTTAAGGATAATATCATTTCTTACACCTATCCGGATGATGCTGTAGGAACTTTCTATAAAGATTCGATTGGTTCTGTTTACTATATGGGTAATCCGGAAGAAGGAGGCTGGGGATTAAGTAGCCACGGCATTAAGAATTATATGGCTAATAGCATGTATGATGAGGAAGGCTATTTCTTGCCGGGGCTATTATACGATGAAAAGATACAAGATCAATTAACGATGTCTCCTCTAGTTTTGAAAAATAGTGGTGTTTCTGACTTTCATATTCGTATCCAGTCCAGCTTAATGGATGGTTACGTTATCGAGATGAAGGAAAGTGAGGAACAAATTGCAGCCACAAGAAAGGCATTGACGCATTTTCTCGAAGACTACATAACCACGATGACCGAATTGAAAAATAAATACATGAGCGCTGTCGGTGTGGGCAAGTATGACAAGTTAAATGCATCTCATGTAGAGGAAATTTTCCGTGATCTAACAGATATTGGGCCAGAAGGGTTGCCCATGCTATTGGATATTGGTGAATTGGAAGACCTATTGGCCAAACTCCAAAAATCTCATTTAGATACAGGAGACATTGCTTACAATATGGATAAGATGAGCAAGGACTTTACCCATATGGATCAATTACTTGCTCAATGGTTGGGATTAAAATAAAAAGGAAGGGAGAAAATTAGCAACATAATGGTGGAAAAATAATCTGGAAATCAGTTCACAAAAAGAGGCGTTTATAGAAATAAATAAAGAATAAATCGTAAAATACATTAAAGTATATCATTTCAATAAAAGTGCTAGATTGTGGAATAACTTATAAATATAAGAAACTCAAAAAATCCGAGTTTGATATAATAACCTTGATTTGTTTGACAGTAGGGGGAGTATATGGATAATACAATAATAGAACATTTAGCTTGTTTAGAAGTAAACAAATGTATATTACAACCACCGTTTCATTTGCTAAGTGATGTTCAGTGGAATGATAAAGGTCTTTCTTTTGATGGTGACATTACCCTTTTTTCCAACAAAATTAAAAAAGATGATTTTTTGGGAACTATACCTTTGCAAATAAAAGGTACAACTTTGAATAAAAAGCTATCAAAAAAGTATAGTATAAAACATTCTGTGCAGAAAGACGATTTAGAGGTTTATTATAGGAATGGTTCTGGGGTGCTTTATATAGTCGTTACCATAAACCCAAACACTTATGCTGCGCAGGCTTTTTATAAAATTTTAGCGCCATTGGATCTAAAGCATTTATTAATTAAATTTGATCATGAGAAGAAACAATCAAGCAATTTGTCTTTCAAGAAATTAAGAAAGGGTGCTTTAGAAAGTATTTGCAAACAATTTGTAAAGGTAGTTGAAAAGCAACCAAGCAAATATATTGATGCTAGTTCAGATAAAGAATTTAGTGAGTATAAGGTTGATTATATACAACCTAATGAAGATACTTTTAATTTATTTGAGGATCGAGCCTACATATATGGTATAGAAAATGGTCTCGAAATACCTGTTACTACAGGCAAGCTATATGAAATAAGAGGCATAATAAATGAAAAAGTAATTTTAGAAAATGAAATTCTAGAAATCAATTACGAGGTTAGGGACAGGGAAGATGCGGTGAATATTACAATTGAAAATTCTTTAGTATTGGAAATATGTAAAAAGACTTCAAAAGCTAAAATACATTTATCAAAAGTAAAAAGCCTTGTTTCATATCAAAAAAGCCTTAAAATAATTAAATATCTCCGTGATTATGATGAAATTCCTTTGAGAAAGTTTGATTTGAAGGCAAAGTTGGGTAAAACAGGTGATTTCAAGGATGTTGAACAAGACATAAGCATTTATGAAGAACTAATTAAAATATTCAACAAAATTGGAATCAATGAAGATTATATTTTTAGTGAAAATGAGGATATTAGTAAACTGTTTGACTCATTATTTAGTATATTTAAAGATAAAGAATACAATTTATTAACTGATGATGAAAGTGAATTTTACGAAAACGTAATTCACACCATTAATCTTTCTGATTACGCTAAAGTGATGCTTCTGTTTAATAGAGAAAAGAATGAATTCATTGATTTTTTTAGTGACGAGGCATTAAACACAATTACCGGCTTGATACCTAAAGAGGATATAGAAAATAAAAAAACAGAGAATGCGAATAGCGATTATTGGAAAGTAAGCATATACTCTACGCTACAAATTAAAGCAATGCAAAAATCTGCAAATTATAAATTTGAGACAATAAAGAGATCATTTAGTGATAAATACCACGATATAAAAGCTCCCTATACAATAAATGTCGCCTTGGAATATATTAAATACTTTGATGGAGTGAATGATCATGAATATTTAGATTTTGCAAACAACTTAGTTCAAAGATATCTCCATGAATATCCTGAAGATACCATAGCCAAAATTAATTGGTATCAAATAAAAGTAAGAAAAGGTGATGGATTGTCCGAGAAGGATGAAGAGGATATATTAGATATCCTTGAAAAATCTGAAAGAGAAAAAGAAAAGGGTATTTCTTTTGCTTGTGAGTTATTATTGGGGAATAAATCCAAAGCAAAACGTTTATTTAAATCGCTAGGTTCCAAAGATCAGGATGAAATAAAAAAATTCCCAATATATAATTTGCTTTAAATTAATATTGATCATAACAGCGTACGTATTTAAAGGGTTGTATATAATTACAGTTCGTTAATCGGGCGGTTATCAGAAATAACGATAGCGCCCCATCTTTCGGAAAAGGCCAGACTATTGTATTAGCAAGGGGGGATTTGTTTGGTAATCTTTGCAGAAATATTGCGGGTGAGTTCTTTAGCAATATTAGTTTTCAGTTCATTTATGTATTTAAGTGATTTAACAATTAAAAAGAAACAAAGAAGCCTTACAACTTTTGAGTTCGCAATGTACATAATCCTTGCAGTTGCGGTTATTGCCTTTGGTATTAGTATGCTGATTCCAATAATCACTGGATAATTGTTGTGTGTGCCGTTAACGGGCGCTTTTCTGGAATAAGAATCAGCGCCCGACCATACACAATCAGGCTATTTTGTTGAATAAAGGATGTGTAGTATTGGGTGGCTTTCATTTTGGAGATGTCTTATTTCAATTACTTTCACTTGCATTTATAATACTAATTATCGTTTTAATTGTGTCATTGTTCCGTTCTAATAAAAAGCGAACCAATCAACTTAATAGAATTGAAAAGAAAATTGATGATGAGAATCATAGAATATTGATGATGAGAATCATAGAATAAAAAATGGTAATGAGTAAGAATTGTTTTATTCACCAATCGGACGCAAAAACGGATTAAGACCTGTTCCACTTTTGCTTATAAGAGACATTAATTGAACAACGATTTATATGCTTCCACTGAACTCTGTATAGAAACAGGGGCAATCCTTGAAGCGCATAAACTAAGAAAAAAAGTAACACATTCAATATGCGTAGTACGTGATAATGAACATTCAGAATTCAAGGTCTTGTCCCCATGTGGAGTATGCCAGGAAAGGCTAATTTATTTGGGACCGAATGTAAAGGTGGCAGTTAGTGTACCAGGAAAAGATATAGTTTTTAAAACTTTATCAGAGGTTCAGCCTTATCACTGGACTGCTGCTTATCCAGATGAAGACTTATTTAATGAGTAAAGTTCCGTTAATGGGACGATTTAGGAATAAGTGTCTGATCGTGATTTTCTTTAAGAATAGGGCCAGATTGTGAAATAAGATATTTGTTGAGGTGGTGTTGAGAATTAGTAATTCTATTGCAGCTAATGAGCATAAAAGATTAAAAAATAAATTATTGCTTCGTACATTTGTCTATATCCCAATAACCATAAGTTTTGCACTTTATTTATATAGTTCACTTATACAACGTGAGATGAGAGATTTTAATAATCTGTTTTATTTAATCGCTGTGACCCTTATTACAGTATCTATATTGTGGATATTTATGGATACAGACAAACAAATTAAGAAGGAAAAACAAAGAGAAGTAATAAAGAAAAAGAAGAGTAAAGCTCGTATTACTATTGAATATGGTTTAACAACCCTATTGTTAATAATACTTATTGCTTACGCTCTATTTATTGGATGATGTATTCAGCTAAAGGGCGCTTTAGTGGAACAACTAAATATAAAAAATTTATATTAACTCTTAAGAAAAATAATCCGTATGTTTTCTAGTTTACATAACATTTATTATCGGAAGTTAGAAAATAAATAATGTTCTGTCTCATTAGCAAAAGTATACTAGTGATAGTGAGACAGAATCTAAAAATATCTTTAGCTATCTCTATATTGAATTGGACATTGCACGTGGCAGTACTGCCCCTTACACGGCCAACACCATCTACTAGTAGGATCAATACAACAAATTTGGTCTTTTCTTTCATCAAATAGTTTTATGCTGCAACCTAATCGAGCCATTAGTTCAGAGAACTGATTAAAAGTCAGTTTTTCAGTCAAAATACTGTATTTAAATCCATAAATTGCATACTCATCTGACCTTATACTTTTTTCGAAAGATTCAATGGTTGATCTATCGAGGTTGAACTTATTTTCTCTCATGAAATTTACTAACTCCCTTGGGGATATTATAAGATTTTGTGGTCTTTGTTGCATTAAATAGATATATTCACTTATAGTGTCTGCTGGTTTAAAACCAAGGTTAAGTTTCTCATAAAAATTGTAAAGATCACAGTCTTCTGGTTCAGGACAAGTTATAGGTTCCCCATAATTTGTTTGATAATTATTCCAAGGAGCATAACCAAACTGTTGATATATGTTGTTATACACGATTATTCCTCCAAACGATAATTTATCATCATGTTATTCCTCCATGCCTAATTCTGTGACAAAACAGATTACAAAGTATTTGAAGAAAGCCACTATACATTTTTGTATAAAGTGGCTTAGAGACTGTTTGTTAATATATACTTTTTAATGTGTTAGATATACTATTGATTTTCAAATAATAATTTTAACCTATGTTTTAGCATTTTATCCTCCTCTACATTTTGCATGCTGTATACAATTGATATAAAATCCTTATAATAATCCTCTAAATCCCAATGCTTTTCAATTTCTAATACTATAAACTTAATAAGCCTACACCAATACCACAAGTTTTCATTAATCCTTTTTGACGGAACCGGAAAAAAGAAATTGTTCCTTCTTAGGGAATCTAATATTAAATCTGTTGTTCCTTCTTGTAAATTTATTATATGATTTTTAAGTTGAAATAAATATGAAGGGTCTCTGTAATCCTCTTTTTCGAATAAAGTACTGATTTTCATAAGTAGTTGATTTATGTATTCTTCTTCGATGAATAGATTTATTTTTTCAACTAAATTTTTTATACTTCTGTTTTTTTCCATTGCAATATAATACATTTCTTCTAATTTATTTAAATGTAATTGATCTTCAATATTTATCATATTTGAAATGTTCGGTTTAATGCACTCTAATATCTGATCATTACTCATGCTAAATTCTATAGAGAGAGCATCCGACCAGTTTAAACTATCTTTTACTTCCGTTAATATGGTTTCTAGATCTTCATTTCCTTTTAAATTATTTAAATGTTTCTCTGATTGGGCTATCATATTAAGTACGTCTTCTTCTGATGAATAGAGACTATTGGGCTTATAGTCAAATTCCATAACACTATTTATTGCTTTCATTATCTTATTTTTAGAATATGCTCCTGTTTTATAAGATTCTAGTATGCATTCTAGGATTAATTTATTCATTTTATTATCTAGATTAGATTCTAATAGATAAACAAAAGTATACTCTGTATCATTATCTTTATAAAAAGCAGTAGTTAAATTATCTTCGCTACTATTTAATAACTTTTTTTCTTCTTTATGATCTACCACAAATATTATAGATGCAAAGCACATTCTATAAAGATCGTCTTTAGAAAATTTCGAGTTGAAAACATCATTTCCAATTAGACCTTTAATTTCTTTTATAAATAAGTTTGTTTTTTCAAAAGTTCTCAAATTATTCGACTCAAATTTTTCAGATATTCCCTTTATTGTATCCCAAACATCAAAACCTAATATCTTTTCAGGGGCCTCATCTGCATATTTCATAATACTATAACTGCGTTCAATGGCCTTTTCTTTAAATTCCTTATAGTTGATACTATCATTCTCTGACAATTTATCCTCAGCAGCTATTAATACAGTCTTTATATCATTAATTTCAGCAAGACCATCTAGTAAACCAAATACTTCTTTAATATCGAGATCCGGATGCTTTCTCTCTAGGTCATCAAAAATAATAATGTAGCTATTTTGATTCTTCTTTAATGTGCTTTTTATTGATTCAAAACTAGTTTCTAGCATAGGTATAGATACTCCTATACCAGCAAGATTTAGATTCAGTTGTTTTAATTTACTCATTTTGGTTTTCACTTTGGCGAATTTATCTTTTAAGTAACCAGCATCACTTACGAACCTAAAATATATTTCTTGAATTATGCTATTGATGTCTTTTTTGCCAAATAATGAAACATAGCATACATTTGAGTTTTCTTCTTGATATTTTTTAATATAATGCGTTTTCCCTATTCCCCAGCTGCCATTTATTAGAATCTTGGTGTAATCATTTTCATTAAAGTCAAGAAGTAGTCTCTCTATCTCATTAGCCTTCATAAAATCCCCCTATATAATAAACAGTACGTTATTATTATACTCTATTAATTAGGCAATTTTCATCATATATTCTTATTTGAGTGAATATCCAACACCTATAGTTATAGGGATTAAAAAAAACACCCGATTAAATCGGATGCCTTTTTAAAATTTGTATTGAAGTAACTATCTTAAAGTAAAAAATCCCTTATAAAGGAGATTTGACCGCTATTAATTCCCCGTCTAATACTCCATTTATTCTCACAGGATAGGTAGCTCTAACCCTTTTCGAGCTTATATATACACCTTGATTATATTTTCTCACTGTCCCATTTGACACTCTTACATAAGGATCGAATCTCCAATATCCTTTGTACCCTGCTGGAATAGTCATAGTGTGGGAACTCGATATACTTTCAGAACTAACCCAAGTATAACTAACTCCTGACCTAACAGCTGACCTTTCACCTGTTCCTAGAGATACATTGAATGAATGTCCTTTACTGGCACTATAAGCTATTGACATAGTATCGCTACCTGGACCAGGATTTTTTTGAATAATACTAGCTCGTGACCCGTATTGGGTTCTTCGTACATTGCTACTTTCAGAGTATCTGTAATATATACTCGGTGCCATTATACCGATAGAGTCTTTATTATCAACATTAAATAGTGTATCAGTATCTTCTGGTACATTAGGTTCTTTAGACAGTCTATCAATATAATCTTCTGTATCTATTTCTTTCACTACTTCACCGTTTTGAACCTTATATACTTCAATATAACCACCTGACTTCACATCGTAATACCCGTCGTATTCTTCGTCATAATAAATATGTCCTACCTTAGTAGGTTCCATCTTATTTATATCAACTGTAGTTGATGCTTCAGTGTCTATACTTGTTGTAAAAAAAGCTATAAAACCTATGAGAAAACTTGTAATCCAAAATTTCATATAAGTTACAACTCCCTTTACTTTTCTTTTAATTTTGAGACGTCTCAGTAATAATGTAACACAATTGTAAAAATTGTCAAATATTACTGTTTTTTCGTTCTATTACAAATATGTGATAATATATATGTTAAATGAAGGAGGTAATATTTTATGAAACTAAGCATCATCGCATCTAGCTTATTGATTGCATCTGCAATCCTGATTTCAGCACATTTTACAACTTCTGCATTAGTTAGTATCGTTAAAAATTCTTTAGGAAATAGTTTAGATTTTACTTACTCATTACCACTATTTATCTTGAGTATTTTAACTTTTGTTGTTGCAATAATACTTATTCTTATAGATATAAAAAATCGTAAGGAATAGTAGATATTATTTCTAGAGAGAAAAAAATTTATAAAATTTAGCTATAAAAAATCCTGCTCATTAGGAAAGAGCAGGATTCTCAGCTATATTTAACTAATTAACGGAGTAATTGTAATACTCCTTGCGGTTGTTGATTTGCTTGTGCCAACATACTTTGAGCAGCCTGTGTAAGAATATTATTTTTAGTGAAATTCATCATCTCTTTGGCCATATCAACATCACGAATACGTGACTCAGCAGCTGTTAAGTTTTCAGCAGATGCCCCAAGGTTGTTAATCGTATGCTCTAGACGGTTTTGTACTGCACCTAATGAAGAACGTTGTGTTGATACTTCATTAATAGCATCATCGATTTTCTTAACTTCAGCATCGAAGTCAAATGGCACAGCTGGTGTTCCAGCTTCTGTATCAGCTGGTGTGCCCATTACATTTACATCGTCAACTTCTAAACCAGCAGCACTCATATCTCCAATGTTAATAGATAGTTGCTGTTCAGCATTTGCTCCAACTTGGAAAGTTAATTCAGCAGTACCTTCTTCGAAAGAACCATCTAGCAATGTTTTTCCGTTAAATTCAGTACGATCAGAAATACCTTGACTCTCACCAGTTCCGCCTAATTCTTGAACTAATGAATTAATTTCATCTTGAATAGCTTGTAAATCTTCTTCTTCCTGTGTACCAGTGTTAGAAGCTTGTACAGTAAGTTCACGCATACGTTGTAAAATAGCGTGTGATTCGTTTAGTGCGCCTTCTGCTGTTTGAATTAATGAAATACCATCTTGAGAGTTTTTAGATGCCATTTCTAATCCACGAATTTGGCCACGCATTTTTTCAGAGATTGCAAGACCTGCTGCATCATCTCCAGCCTTGTTAATTTGTAGGCCTGAAGAAAGCTTCTCCAAAGAATTTTGTACTGCACTGTTGTTACCTGATAGTTGACGGTGCGTGTTAAGCGCCGCAATGTTGTGATTAATAATCATATTAATCCAACCTCCTTGTTTTGTTTTTTTAACGAAACCTATCCTTGTGAATCGTTAATTAATATATAATAACCTCATATAAATGAGAGTTATTCCTCTTTATAAATCTCTTCTCTCCAAATTTTATAATTTGGTGGAGCTTCAATAGACAATGGTATCTGTTTATGACCATGTTCCTCTAGTATTTTTATTTCTATCTTTTCCCCCTTCTCATTTACAATAAGAAACTTTTCTCCTTCATTTCTTCTAATTTGTAAAGCCATTTATTCATCCTCCTTGATGATCACACTACTTATATCGGTACCGATTTAAATTTGTGTAGAAAAAAAGCAAAAATTTTTTATTAAAACGATCTAATTGTTTTTTGCTACTTATTGGGTGTATATTAAATTATTATATTGATAGCAAAATAGACAAAAAAAAAGTGGAGTTTATAACCACTCCACAAATGACGGTATTCTTAATTTTCCTTGTTTAGTTAAGTTTCGATACTTAACATGGCACTTAATCGGTTCGATAAATTTAAAATTTTGATTTTCTGATACAACCTTATGAGAAGAGTAAATTCTTTTTCGGTCATCAGGTGGCATAAACTCCAGCATTCCAGCAGGTTCATGGTTTAGAAAAGATAATAGTAGTCCGAATTCTCCTTTACGGAAACCTGTTATAAAGACATCTTCATATTGGTAGTTAATTACCTTCAACCAAGAATCACTACGTTTTCCTACTTCATAACGAGAATAGGCCTTCTTCATTACGATACCTTCTAGCTTATTCTGCTTTATAAGATCAAAATAAGCTGTTTCATTTCCATATATCCATCTAACTGTTCCGATATTCATATTCTCTTCAGGTATTATTTCATCAAGTAATTCTTTTCTTTGAGGTAATGAATATGAAGTTACCTTTTCACCATTAAAGTAAATAATATCAAAAACGCAGTATTGTATTTGGTGGTTTGACTTTTTAGACATAAATCGTTCCATAACTGCTTCAAAATCAGGCTTTCCACCATCGCCTGGAACAACGATTTCACCATCTAATACAGTACCTTCTGGTAAATCAATAGTAGCTAATTCAGGGAAAATAGATGTCACTTCATTATTGTGCCGTGTATAAATACGAACTTTATTGTTGAAATTCGTCCAAATAATGCGAATACCATCTAATTTTAATTCTGTTATATATGAATCATCCTCAAAGGGATGGTCAACTTTATTTAGTAGCATAGGAGATACATACATATAATCACCCCTATGTTCAATTATAACACTGCATAAAGTGGTTTTTTACTGGTATTTATAGTAAATATACTAGTATATAGAAGGTAGCTAAAGGAGAATATTATACATATACTATAATGGCTGGTCTTCATGCTACCCCTCTCTTTTTCTTAGCTAATCATTAAGTATATTATTGTATAGGTTTATTAGTTCTTCACTAAATTTTTGTTTCTGTTTTTTGGATAAGTTTTTTTGATCTTTAAAGAAGTAAATCAGATCCAATAAATATTCATTATTCACTATTTCGGCTTGTACATTTAAAGGGATTCGTTTTAATAGACTAAATAAGACCTGTGATTCAATCTTATAATATGTTGCAATGCTGTTGATTATTTCATCTGATGGTTCTTTTCTGCCTCTTTCAAGCAGACTAACATATTGAGCTGAAATCCCAAGTATTGCTCCTGCTTCTCTTGTCGTCACCCCCTTATCTTTTCTCAAGCTATAGATATAATCTCCAAACAACATACGACGTGATATTTCACTCATCTATTTATCCTCTCTATGTTATAAACTAAGTATATTCTCCTAGATAACCAAAATGCAATAGACAAATCGACATAAAATTTCCCCAATTATTTATTTACTTTCCATATTAAATCATGTATTCTATAAATTGTCAGCGTAAACCACTAGTTTACAAAAAGTTTTTAATCGTACATAAATCGCTAATATGAGAACAGGTGTTCTTGCCTAGTTGCTTAACGTCTGATATAATTACTTACAATGAAACGTGGGGGGTTAATTATGATTACCAATAAGATTCACGAAATAGCAGTATCTTCTATTAATTATCTTTTTTTACAACATGTGGCAAACAACGGGGACGTATGTACTAATGATACTGTTGAAGGGGAACTATATACCTTCTTTAGCACCATTAATGAGGATTACTATAATAACAAGAATAATGACATTATTCCTATATTATCGCAATCTATTGTTAACGAACTAATAGAAGGGCCGTACCTAGAAAAGTATGATATTGATCAATTAAAGACAGAAATAAAAAATTCAATTTATATTATCATGGGTAATCGTTTTTCATTTATAGAAGATATATATTTAGACTGTGTGAGCGGACTTGAATACCAATGTAAAGAGAAGCACACGATCTAAATGGATCGTGTGCAAGTGCAGTTCTCATCAATTACATTAAATAATTGCTCAACTGCATATTCTAATGAACCTTTATTATTAATGATATAGTCGCATTTATGTTTTACTTTCAAATCCAAATGCAGCCTTTTTAATCTTTGTTGAATTTCTATCTCAGACCGTTCCTGTTTAACCATTCTGTTCCTTAAATCACGGGGATCTACATCAATATAAATACTAACTACTTCGTTAATCATATTCAGTTCTTTAAATTTATTCTTCATATACAAAAATCCATCCCAATCAATTACATAGATCATTGATGATTTCCCCAACTGTTTAATCTCTTCCATTGTAATTCCGTACAAGTTCCCACCATAATCTGTTTTTGCAATCCATTTATCGTGTTTGTCATTGAATTCATCTCTAGAGATAAAGTATCCGTCTCTTCCTTCAATTTCACCTTTTCTCTTTTTACGAGTTCGATAGGATACCACATATGGTAAACCAGATGCATATTTTATAGAATCTTTACCGGCTGAAGATGGGCCTATTAAACAGTATAGTTTATTCATACCTTTTCTCCAAGTCAACCTGTAGTTCGTTTTCCATTAGTTCAATTATCTTGTGGTGAACCATCGTTGTAGATAATGTAGCCTCTATAATTGATAAATTGTGAGCATCTACTATTTTGCTAGTTATATCAAACATCTCTTCTGCAATTTTCTCTGATATTGTAATATTTTCTTTTGTAGCTGTATTCTTAAGCATTTTTAAATAGGCTTCCGTAATTTCGAGATAGGATTCCATGTATTTTTCATCTCCTCTAGCTTATTTTCATTATCATAGATCCCTTTTTCTATCGCCGTTAACTTATTTAGTATGAAGAAGAGAACTAGTCCTAGAGATAATGACATTCCAAATTTATAATAAGCACCTATACAGAGTGCTACCCTTAAAAAGTTCGCTGAACTAGTTAGTATTACTGTAGTTAATTCTTGTTTAATTTGCATGAGAGTCGTCCATATCTAAAAGAAGTTTGTATCTCCATGTAATACCTGCTTCTTTATTTATTCCAAAAAACCATTGGGAAGGTCGACTTGTAGTATGCAATTGGTTAATTGAAAAACTTGATCCACCAACCATTGTTCCGTTCAGTATTTTTTCTCCATTTGGTGAATCAACATCTCCTGGGTTATGATGATGCCCCAAACATAAATATTTATATGTCTTCCCTTGGGATTGCAGCATTTTAGTTAGTCTTGAATCAGCACGATCAATGCCATAGTAAGGAATACCATTCCATCCTTTAATGGTATCTCCATGTAATAGTAAGAATCCATTTCCTAGGACATCTTTTAAGATCCAGTTTGATTTGGGAATTGTCCATTCAATTCGTTCTTTATAGTTTTGCAACATCTTTTCTAACATCTTATACAAAAGAAAATCATAATTTACATGAGAAGGATTCTCTCCTTTTCTACCAATACGACCATGATTTCCAACTATTCCTGTTATATTAATCTTTTCAAATGTGCCAAGAAGATGAATAATAGATTCAGCGATTTTTTCTGCACCTACAAGTAATTGCTCAACTACCAATGCATCTAAATGATGTTCTTGACCACGGTATATACCTATACCATCTACATTATCTCCTAGCATGAATAGATTAAGGGTCTGAATGTTTTTTGATAAACGATGTGATGCAACATTTTCTCTAACTTGTCGGACTAACTTATCCATTCTTTCTTTAAATATATTTATGTTATATTCCCCAAACCCCTGGGTATCCTCTTCACTTATATGTTCTCCGATTTGGGCATCAGAGAATAACAAAATTGCTTCTTCAACATTATCCTTCGTACCTTTAATAGGTTTAGGTGGTTTGATATCTATCCATTCAAAAGCTTTAATTGTTTCTTCGAAGGTTTCAATGATAAGTTCTGTTGTTCCTCTTTCTTTTAAAAGCTTACTGAGTAATTGCTTGTCTTTTCTTTTGCGAGCATCTTCTTTAGCTTTTTTAATAGCCTGCTCTTGTTCTTCTTTCTCATTTTGCTTCGCCTCTTCTTCATCAATCTTTTCGTATATTTCAACTAGCTCTGCATCTGTCTTTGCTGTCTTAGTATTTTTTTTATCTACTATGCTTTTTTTCCTTTTACAAATGTATCTGATGTTTTCATAGGTTACTGGTTTAGGCAGATCAAATTTTTCATTCACTTCATTAGCAATATCTTTGTATTTAACTTTTGCTCGATGTTGACTAAGTATAAATGCGGTTGCTTTTTTACCCTCTGCAGAGCTCCAATTTATTGTTTTTTTACTCAATTTTTTTCTCTCCCCAATTCTAAAAATGTCCCTGTTTTTAGAATTAAGTTCGCTGTTTTTTAATTATTTAAAAGTTAAACCTGTTTTCCATATTTACCAGTTATATAAGCACGTCTTCCTTTATAGATGATCTCCCAGTAACCTGTATTACTATTTTTGCCTTTTACTGAACCAGCAATCTCCACTTTCTTTCCTTTTGAAATTGTGCCTAGATTTTTAGAGTTTTCTCTGTCTGGTCGATCCATAACAATGGCTGCATTATTTACATTCACAATTTTAATGTGGCCAACTGTATTAATGTTTGAGCTTGAAGACGAGCTGCTGCTAGATGAACTAGAACTACCACCATTTACATCTTTTTTATAAACCCAAGAATATATTTCTTTGAGCAATACTCTGTCCGACTTAACTTGCTGAACTGTATAACTTTTACCTTTTACAGATGAAGGAATCCTTTCTCCAGTAGCATACTTGTTAGCTGATTTAGATAAAGTTACATTTGAACCTTTTTTAATTGTTCCTGAAGTTGAAGAAGTTTTACTAGAACTATTAGAAGTATTATTGTTTTTCTTTCCTGGTATGATTAATTTATCTCCAGGATGTATAACATCAGATTTTAAGTTGTTAGCTTTTTTAATATCTGATGCATCTACTCCAGAATAAGCTCTGGCAATTCCCCAAAGAGTGTCGTTCTTTTTAACTGTGTAAGTGGATCCATTTGCTTCTTTAGCCATTTTCAATTTCATTCCAGGCATAAGTTTCTTAGGATCTATAGATGGATTCATCTTCATAAGATCGTCCATGCTTAATCCCTCAATTTCTTTAGCAATTGACCAGAATGTGTCTCCCTCTTGAACTGTATAATAACTAGGTAAATCTGAAGGACCAGCACTAGAGCCTGTTTTTTGATTAATCGCATCATTATAATCCCATCCGTCTCCAGGGCAGTTTTTCCATGAGTATCCAGGACACTCAAAATGACCAATGGTTCTTCTCATATTTTTCAGTTCTTTATACAATTCCTTATTTACGTTATATAATGATTTAAGTTGAGCTTTTGTTGGTTTTTCTTTTCCTTTTCTAAAATCTCCTGCTAAGCATGTGCCAATAGATCTTGTGTTAGTATTACCAGCATGATAGGCACGTTTGTCAAAGTCATTACAATGATATACTGTTCCATCTGGCATAATTACAATATTATAACCAATACTTGGCCAACCATGTGTATCGATATGATAGTCTGCAAAACTATATGGATTAGATCCTCCTGCATTCATCGGGGTTAAAGAATGGTGTATTACATGAGTATCTTTAACTGCAGTTCCAACATACGGAAAACTTCCATTTCTTCTTATTTTATTTCTAATATCTTTATACTTTGGAACATCTTTAATTGCCATATACATTCTCCTTTAACATGTTATACTCCGTACTTATCACGGTTTATGCTTCTCTCTTCACTAAAACCATCGGGGTAACGATCTGCTAATTTATTTATATTCTTAGTTAGAATCTTACTCATTGGAATATTAAAGATAGATGCAACTTCATTGATATACCACTGAGCGTCACCTAATTCTTTTATTAACTTATCCATTGGCAGATCATGCCCGTGTCCCAAATGTTTCTTTATTAAATCTGCTACTTCACCTGCTTCTCCAGCAAGTCCTAATCCTGCAACAGATAGCCGGTGTTGTTTTTCCATATCTAATGGAGCTGTTCGTTGTGCTAACTTTTGATATTCACATATATCAGTTATTGTTTCAACGTTCTTTGATGTCATTTTTAATCACCTCCTTTAATTTTTGTTAGTGCATTACATTAAAAGTTTTAAATCCATTTGCAATTAACTCAAATTCATCTTGGTTAATATCCATAATGGTTCCTTCTATTTCATATTTCTGTGTAACTATTCGTATATGATTCCTGTAATTTAGGCTCTCAAGAGGCTCACTTAACTCAGCAATCTCGAAAACTACTTCCCAAGTTCTTGTCTGATGTGGGATAGTACTACCCATTGTGTAGACGTAATCATTATTTGTAGACATAGATATTATAATTAGTTTAGTTTCTTCAAATCTTCTTTTATTTATATCTAAAATATAAGCATGATGAGGATGGCTTAAGAATTCATTGTATTTTCCGTATTGTTTATCTTTTTTTATTATTGGTCTTTCATTAACAGATTCTAAATACGCTTCTACTAATTCCATTATTTACACCTCGGCTCTCAAATTATTTATAAGAAAGGTGTTGTTATCCTTTTTCCCTTTTGCTATTACCCTTTGTCCTATAATTAGTTGGTTTTTCAAGTCCTTCCACTGTCTATTAAAGATAAGCCCATTCAATATGTCTTCATTTGTTTCGATAGTTACTCGAGCATGTTCTTGCCCCTTTTTACTCATAAAGGGATCAATAGTTTTTAAATTACCCGTGAATTGAATGTCTGTTTTCCCATCTTCAATTGTTTCCCACCTAGACTTTATGGTTACGCTTGTTCCGAGTGTTTCTCGCTCGTATTGAATTATGGTAGATTTTCCAGTTGTAGAGGGTAAATCTACCTGTTCTCCTTTTAAGTTGCCATAGTCAATGAGCAACTTATTACGATTCTTGTTAATAGAATCGAAGGCTCCTGATTTAATAAGATTTACAACCTTGGTTTTATTAACTTTTCGGCTATCCGTTTTCTCAACTAACATTTGAATACTCTTATAAGGTTGGGCATCAATAATTGCTTGCACAGATTCTTCACTTATTCCAGCAATACTACCTAATCCATAACGTATATATTGTGCTGGTTTTTTAGTAAATTCACTTAAATCCTCACTATAGTTTGAAAAATCAATGTTATTCCCTTTCTCCACATTTGATATTGGAGTCCAGTTAGCTTTTGATTCATTAATATCAGGCGGTGAAATACCTATATTCATTTCTTCACATTCACGCATGTACTTAATTGATTTAGCATCGCCGCTCTTATCTTTCTTGCCTTCAGAGATGGTTAGTAATGCTGCCAAAAATTCAGCGGGATAATAGTTTTTCAACCATGCTGTTTGGACACTTATTTTTGCATATGAAGCGGAGTGTGCTTTGTTAAAGCAATACTCTCCAAACTTAATCCATTGCTTTTTCAGTTCTAGTAAAGTATTTAAATCAAAGCCTCTTCCTATTGCCCCTTCTACCTCAGGAATGCCTTTAAAATTAGTTTCTATTTCCTCAAAGTCAACCCATATTGTATCGTGACCACCACTATCCTTAGGAACTAAATCAGGACTTGAATATTGTTTATAAAGCTTAATTTGTTCTGTTTTGTAGATGTTACTTCCATAAATCATTAAATCAATCCATCGGTTCATTAACTTAGGCTTTTTCTTAGCTACACCTTTTCGAATCATATCTGCTTGACCTAAGGTTAAACCGCCAAGTATCTGAGAAGCACTCATTATTTGTTCTTGGTAACACCAAATACCATAAGTTTCATCTAGTACTGGTTTTAACTCTTCAAATGGGTAAGTAATAGCTTCTCTGCCGAATTTGCGGTTAATATAGCTAGGAATTAAGTCCATTGGACCTGGTCGGTATAAGGCAAGTATGATCCCTATATCAGCAAAGCAGTTAGGCTGTAATTTTTCGATTACATCTTTCATACCATCGCTCTCAACTTGGAAAATTCCATTAAGTCTTAGCTTGTTATAAATATTTTCATAAACAAGAGGATCATTTAAATTAATACTTTCTATTGCTTTTGGATTCATGTCTGCATATGTCATTGTAAGTTTAATTAAATCTAGAGTATCAAGCTTCAAGAGATCAAACTTTACTAATAACTTTTCGATCCAATCCATGGTGTATTGTGTTGTGACAAGTCCCTGCTTATCTAATCTTAATGGGACTATATTAGTTAAAGGTTCAGGAGATATTACAACACCAGCCGCATGTACTCCAAAGCTTCTTATATGACCTTCTAATGCACATGCTACTTGCCACCATTCAGGGTATTGCTTGGCATAGTTTCTGACTTTTTCTTCTTGCGAATGTGCTTCGCTTAATGATATTCCTGGAGTTGCGGGTATTGCTGTAGCGAATGCATCTTCTAAAGTTAAATTACCTTTTTCACTATATCCCATTGCTTTTGACACAAATCGAATAGCAGCTCTGGCAGCCAACGTTCCTTTTGTTCCTATTTGAGCTACATGATCTTTTCCATATTTTCTTTTTAAGTACTCTTGTGTCCATTGGGCAGCCTCATAGCTGAAATCCAAATCAATATCAGGGTATCCGACACGTTCTGGATTTAAAAAGCGTTCAAAAAGCAATTTATGTTCTATGGGATCTAAAGTAGTAATAGAAAGAACAAAACATACTAATGAACCAGCTCCAGATCCTCTACCTGGACCAATTAAAAATCCTTCATCTTTTGCAGCATTAACAAAGTCTTCTGTGATAAGAAAATAGTCAGCAAATCCTTCATTGCAAATAACATCAAGCTCATAATCTAAACGTTTTGCATACTCGTAGTAGTCAATCTCTGTATTTCGTAAACAGTATTGAAACAACGAATTCCAAGATTTTTTTCTTAGTATAGCTTCCGCTGAATCCTCAGACTCGATAATAAATTTAGGAAATAACGGCTCTTTTGGAAGTGTAACATTCACGATCTCTGCTATCTCTAAAGTGTTTGCAATTGCTTCCTCATCATTGATATGCTTCCGTATCTCTTCTACAGTTTTTAAATAGTGGTCTTCTGCGTAATGATATCTGTCTTCATCTAGTACGCATTTATTCATCGATCCAGCAACAAGAATATCATGTACTCGGTGATCTTCTTTTCTAGCAAAGTGAACATCTGTTGTTATGATTTTGGGTGTGTTCGTCTTTATAGATAATTCATCTATAACTTTATTTAAATATATTTGTTCACGAATCAACGTTGCTTGTTTCTCTAAATAGAAAGAGTGAAAAGTTTCTTTACACTCTTGTATAAACGAAATAGCATCCTCTCTTCTATTTTGCATAATTAAACGTGCAAAATAACTACCCAAACATGCAGATGTAGCAATTATGTTCTTCCCTAGACCATTTCTTCGTATGTAACGAAGATCAGTTCTTGGATCTGAATAAAAGCCGTTTATATGGGAGTCAGAAATGATCTTATATAAATCTTTTAATCCTTGATTATTAACAGCTAAGAGGAGTAAATGATAATTATCTGCATAATCTAGATATTCTAGAATGTCCTGCTTAAATTCATCTAACTTCTCATCAGTGCTTTTATCTTCTTGATTCATGATATCAAATAAATCCATTTCTTCATCCATAAGATAGCTCTGTAATAATAAACTGGCCTCTGTTTCAAAACAACTAAAATCTTTTTTTATTGTTTTTATGAAGTTATTAAAGGCTTTCTTTTTAAATTTCCCTTTATTGTCAGTGATCTTATATTTACTTCCAATATATTCTCGCATTCGTTCAAGTTCTTTACTTTGAAGCTGTCTATTTTCTGTCATATAAGCTTCGCAACCAGGAATCGGTTTTATATTGGCTTCTTCACATTCTTTAATAAAATCTGCAATACCAGACATAACACCATGATCGGTTAAACCTAATGCTGGGCTGCCTATTTCAACAGCCCTCGCTATAAGTTGTTTAATCGTAGATAAACCGTCAAGGGCGCTTTCTTCTCCATGAACATGAACATGTACGATCGTTTCGGGTTTATTTAACATATTCAAACTCCTTAGTGTACGATATAGCCTTCTCTCTCAATAGAAGAAGCCTCATTAAGTAATCTGTTCTCTTCTTTAGTTTTATTTATTCTGCTTTTAATTGTTTGTGGTTGAGGAGCAACTGCAATTAAAATTAAATCTCCTCCTCCATTTTCACTGAAGATAATTGTGTTTGTTCTTCTACCTTCAGTCAAATCAATATAAAACCCTTTTTCTTTGGCAGCTTTAATTTGTCTTTTTACAGGACTTGACCCAGCATTACTTACACTAATAATCTTATTTGCTACTACAAAGTTCTCAAATCCAACGTTAATTAATTGTATATTCATTATGTCATACATCCTTTTCATATTTTATAGGGTATATGGCATATAAATCTTCATCTCTTTTTGTAATGCATTACATATTGGTTATATATTTATATTAAGGGTTTTATAATAACTTTTCAATATTCTCTAATGAAGTCTCATCAACTAAATGTAATTCCCTATAGAGTTGATGTGGAAAGATAACATTTTTTATTGCTACATAATTATTTTCTTCTTGAATCTTAGTATCTTTATCAACTTTTAACATGATTTGTTTTTCATTAAACCCAACACCGACTATTCCGACCACCGTGCCCATTTAACTTCCCCCTGACTGATTTTATCTTGAATTTGACGAACAATTCTAAGCCTTGAACGATTTACGGATCTTCTATTCTTACCGATTAGTCTTCCAATTTGTTTATCCGTGTTTCGTTCTAAGTAATACTTTGTGAGAATAAGCCTACCCTCTCTTGTAAGTTCTGAGAAGGGGTACTGTGCATTAATTCCATTAAGCCAAAACGGGTGATTAAGTATAAGATCTTCTTCTAGTTCTATATGAAGATTATCACTTAGCTCATCATCAGATTCATTGCAATTGGGGAGCATCACTTGACTTGTATGTTGATGCCTCATTAGCTCTTTTATATGTCTTATTAGTTCATATTTATATGCTTCATATATATAAGCACTGAAGCTTTTATTCATATCCTTATAGCGATTAGCGCATTCTAGGAATGGAATTAACACCTCATGATAGATGTCTTCATGATCTAAGCTTTTAAAAGCTTGTTTTAAATATTTTAAAACTGAATATGCGTTTGAAATATCTTGCTTCGAGTGGTACTTGCCTCTACGAAGAGACTTTCTATCTACATTATCAGCAAGATAACAACTAAGAAAATAGCGAATATCATAATTACTAAAGTCAATATTCTCAAATGTAAACAACTTATAATATTTATTGATGAAATTGGAGAATTGCTTAACTAATGCTTCTGATTCTTTCTCCTCCTGATATGACTTAACTAGCAGTTCGATATCTGTTTTGCATAACTTCATTTTCTTTGTCCTTTTTATAAATATTCAATTCAAAATAAGGATTTTCACCGTTTTTAACTTTATGAAAATCTATTACTCTAGGCAGTGCTAAGCTATCATTTTCATAAATAATATCTTCAAGAGCATCCATCATTAATTTAAAAGCATTATGGGTGTCTCTTTTTCTGTTATCATTTGGAAAGTAAGCAGTTAATTCAAGCACTACTTTTCCAGCTGCAAAGTTCCATTCATTATCTCTAACCCACATTTTCGCCAGATCTGCCCATTTATCCGATAACTCCTGAGCTGGTTTAGTTAATCGTTGCCTTCCTTTTGCCATTCGCTCATATATATGATTCACACTAGGATAAACACCAGGGTCTCCATTGTTTTCATCATGATAAACCCAACATTTTTCCCGAATATAATTTCCTTTATTATTCTTCATCGTCTTTCCATTTTTATCTTTCTTCGGTTTGGTTGATCGAAATTTCCCAAACATCATCATCGGGAGAATTAACTTTTCATACATTATCATTCTCCTTTCTAATTGATCCCAAGTTGTGGCATAATCGTTAATGTCACGTTAATTGCTTCACCAAGGTACATGCCTTTTTCATTGTGTCTTTTTAAATAACTAATTTCTATCCCCGAAGCTTTATCGACGTCAATATGTTCTTTTTCTTTTGCATATTTAATAATTGTCGCTTTAATAATATGATCACTCGTCATATTTACTTGATCTTTCATGCGTAAAGATTTCCAGTCATCTTCTTCCTCATCGATAAAGTCATTTAAAGCATTACAATATTCATCAAAATTTAGACGTACTTCAGAACTTAACTCGTCAAAATGATGTGGTTCTAATATCAAATCTATAACTTGGACACCACCGTCTGTATTGACATTAACATTTATAAGTTTATCATTTTTCTTTATTTCTGCTGCTCCACTTTCTAATGAAAAGTTCTTTTTACTTCCGATTTTCCTCATTCGATTGCTTATCTTTTCCTGTACTTCGCTCATTTTGCTCCTCCTTTACTGACTGTTTTAGATTACTCATTTTAATGCCTTTTCCTTCATCCTCAACAATATCAATCAATTTATATCCTCCTTTCGAAATTCAATTCTTTGTTTTTCTTGGCTAATGTCTAGGTGACAATCACACTTCACACATCGAAATTGATCCTCTCTTACCCGCTCCCAAGTCTCAATAGTTTTGCAATTGTTGCATAAAATAAAACTAAAAAACTCTTCGGCACAGTTATAATGAACTTTTAAAGAACCGATTAAAATCACTCCTTTAAATGTAATGCCTTTCAATAAAACTATTATATCACATAATTCTTAAAAATAAAGCAGAATCCTAAAGATTCTGCTAAGTTTTATATAAGTTTTGCCAGATTAATTAATCCAGCTCCAAAATACTCATCTTTTCCGTCATTTCCTAAATCTACAGTAGCTTGTGATATGGCCTTATGGATTACATCGATGTTTACAGATTTAGAAAAATTTTTATGAATGGACAGGTATAAAGCAATTGACCCTGTTATAATGGGGGTTGCCATTGAAGTTCCTGATAATTTAGCATAACCCTTATTCTTGTAACAAGATAGTATATCAACACCTGGTGCTGTAATTTCGTTTTTTACACCATAATTAGAGAAACTTGCTTTATCGTATTTATTATCAATTGCACCTACTGCAATTACTTCGTCATACCTTGCGGGATAACAAACGCTGCTATTTGCATTTCCTGTAGCAGCTACGATTACAATACCTTGAGCTTTCGCTTGTTTAATTGCCTCATAAAAATCATTTGGTGGTTGTTTTGCTGTACCTAAACTCATATTAATAATATCTACTTTTTTACTTATTGCCCATCTAATGCCTTTTATAATAGAACCAAATGACCCACTTCCATTGTCTCCTAATACTTTTCCTGCATAAATTTCAGCGTCAGGTGCAACACCGGTGATTCCAACACCGTTATCGCTACCGGCTATTATTCCAGCCACATGTGTGCCATGTCCTTGAATATCAAGTGAAGCAGAAGGTGAATTAGTAAAGTCTTTATGATCTTTAACATTATTTATTAAATCTGGATGATTATAATCTATCCCTGTATCTAATACAGCTACTTTAATGTTTTCCCCTTTTGTTCTTTCCCAAGCTGTTGGAGCCATTATTGTATGAAGTCCCCAGTCAATGAAATCTGTACCTAGATCTGGTAAATGAACTTCTTTTATTTGATGAGAGTCAAATGTGACTACGTTTTCTTTAATCATTGCATATTCACTACCAATCTATAACTTTTTTCTCTTTCCACACTTATTACAAGTTTCAGCATATATTTTTGCATAGTTCGAATTTTTAAGGTAGAAGTACTCCCCAGAATAGTCATAGCGGTGTTTACAAAATAATTGTTTTATTCTTGCTTGTACATTATTTAACATTCTTTAATATCCATCCCTTCATTGAACGAATTATTATAACGGTGCGGATACATTTTCTTGTATATTACTTTCTTAATTCCTGCTTGATTAAGAGATTTCATGCAATCAGGACATGGGTAATCTGTGACATATGCAATAGCTCCCTCACAGCTCACCCCATGTTTAGCACATTGCAACAAGGCATTTAATTCAGCATGTATGGTTCGCTTACATCCTCCTTCATACATAAGGTGTCCTTCATCGTCACAGTGTGTGTGCCCGCTAATAGAACCATTATATCCTGTAGCTATAATACGATTGTCTTTTACTAACACACAGCCTACATGTAACCTATCACATGTAGCTCGTTGACTTACTAAGGTAGCTTGATCAATAAAATATTCATCCCATGTTTTTCTCAATATATACCCTCCTCTATTACTTCTAACAAAATTATCTCCATTCCATACATAAATCTTTAACAGGACATGAGCTACACATGAAACTTTCATTAGGATAATACCAGCCTTGACTCATAGCTGTTTTCATCATTTTTACAGACTTGTATAGTCGCTGATAGTCTTTACGTGCACGCTCAACATATATTGTTTTAGAAGTACGTATATTTTCTATACAAAAACTGTCAGCAATTTTTTTAAACATTGAATCAAAAGCAATAGCTTGTAGTGTAATACCCATATCTGTACGCTGCCAAAATTCATCATATTTCTGTTTACCAGTTTTAAAATTTACTATTTCATATCCTTGAAGTGTCTTTCTTATTAAAGGTATCTTGTCTTGAATTGCAAAATCGCCAAATGGAATACGAAAATCTAAATTTACAGCTACTATATCTGATTCTGATCGCTGTTCCTTGCGATACATTTGTTGCAGCATTTTAAATGCTTCTAATTCTCTTGTGCGTTTTTCTCTATCTCCATTTAATTTAATGTCATAAAGATCCATTTCTCCATACCAAATGCTTGAGAATTTTTCTTTAAGCTCTCCCATTGTGATGAACTTGCCATCCTGAAGATTATAATAGAAATAGTTAATGGTACTATTTACTGCTTCACGCAATCCATCAGCTGCGTTTAGACTAGTGTTTAACTTATCTTTTTTAGTAAGTTTATAGCGAAGAGAACAGCGCTTAAACTCATATAAGTCACTTAATGTTATAACGGCATTCATGAATTAATCCTCTAACGATGCCATTGACGGTAAGCTACTAGTCCTGAAATCAGCATAATATTCTCTTTCAAAAGCTAATCTCTGATGATCTATAGCAAATGGATTGTTAAGATCATTTTCTAATCTATCCCGTAAACTTCCAGCAATTGCATCATTTATATAATCTGTTATAGAACGACTACTAAAGCTTTTTAAGGCCTTTTTAGCATTAACTTTTTGCTCTATGATGAACTCAAGCTCATCAATAGTTAATACTTCTTTTGTTACTAGTTCTTCAATTTTACTCTGTAAATTGATTAGCCTTATATTATCATTGCTTGTTGCTTGTAAATATGCTTCAATTAATTCCATTTGCTATTCCTCCTCTATATTTTACAGGTCATCAAACCCATTAAGGTCACTTGTCTTTGTATATTGTCGAGATCGTTGTTCGAAGAAATCAGTTTTCGTTCCATCTACATTATCTACATAAGCACGTATCCACTTCATTGGATTTTCGATGTTATCTGGATAAATATCATTCAATCCCATCATACGCAGCATTTTGTTTGCACGATATTTTATATATCCTTCCATTTCTTCAAGGTCGATGCCTTCAACGTCACCTAACACATATTTGGACCATTCAATTTCTAGATCAACGGATTTTTGAAAGTGCTCATATACCCATGTAACAAGCTCTTTTGTGTTTAAATCTGGATTTTCATCTAAAGTAGCACGGAATAGTTCAGAGATAAATCGTCCATGCTCTAGTTCATCACGGTTAATATAACTTATCATCGTAGAAGTTCCTACCATCTTATTGTTACGAGCTAAATTGTAAAAGAAAGCAAAACCTGAATAGAAAAACAATCCTTCTAATAAAGATGTATAAACCAAAGTTTTTAAGATGTTTTCGATTGTTGCTTCCTCTACAAACTGATTATATTGATTAATTAACTCTTCATTTCTTTTAAGTAATATTGGATCCTTTCTCCCTAATTGAAAAGATTCATTTTGTTCATCTAAGGAAACAACTGAAGATAAAACATAAGAATAACTTTCATTATGAACGGCTTCCTGTTGAGCAATGACTGCCATAATAGATTGTACCGATGGATCAGTGGCATACAATGAAAGAAGTAGTGCTGTCCTAGTTTGTGGCCCATCTAATGTTGATAATAAACCGATTATTTTTAAGTAAGCCTCTCGCTCTTCATTAGATAGAAAAGGAAATTCTTTTGTATCACTATGCATATTGATCTCATCTGCTTGCCAATAGTTTCCTACTAAACGCTTATACATCTTATGCCAATGCGGATAAGCAATATCATTCCAGTTTAAAATGCCACTTGATCTTCCACCGAAAATCCCCGTAGACTTATTCGGATTCAATGGTTCTAATGTTTTTGCTTTATTTATATAACTATTCATTTATCAATACTCCTTTTACCCATTCTGTTACTTGATTTTCTTGCAGTCCTCTTGGGGATTGTTCAATTTTCAAACCAGGATAATCACTATTATAAAACTTTGCTAATTTATCAACTGCATTACAAAATAGATCATCTCCTCCAAATTGAGTGTCTCCGGTGCCAAAAATAGCTACATTATTTGGTTTGTATCCAACTTCGAGTATGAAGTCTTTAACCTCATCAGGAGTTGATCCCTTTTCCCATGTGAAGGTTCCTATAAATATAAAGTCATATATTTTAGCATTTACAGGTGGAGATATGCCGATTTGATGCATCTCGACACAAGCTCCAACACTGTATAATTGAGTTTCAATCACCTCAGCAACTTCTTTTGTATTTCCACTGTAGCTTAAATAGGCAACTAAGATTTTTAACTCTGACACCATTCACATTCCTCTACATCACTTGATGTTGATCGTACATAGTAAGTTGTTTTTAAACCCTCTTTCCAAGCTTGAAGATGAAGATCTAACAATAATGATGCTTTAATCGTATGTGGCACATAGAAATTAAAAGATAAACTTTGATCAATGTGTTTTTGTCTTGCAGCATTTTGCTTTACTGACCATCTTTGATCCACAATATAGGCTGACTTTCGATACACATCATATGTTTTATGATCTAGTTCTGGAGCAGTTTTTGGAATTTTAAAGTCCTTCTTTTCTTCATGATAAAATGGTTTAAATATAGGATCGATACTTGCAGTAGACCCTGCAATCATTGCTGTAGTTGAATTAGGCGCTACAGCCATTAGATAGGCATTTCTCATACCATTAGATATTACATCTTTAGAAAGTTCTACCCACTTATTAGAATCATAGCCGTGCTTTCTAAAGTAATCTCCAGTTTGCCAATCAGATCCATTGTATAATGGGTAGGCCCCTTTTTCTTTGGATAGCTCCATCGATGCTTTAATCGTTAGATAAGAAATGATTTCATACAATTCGTCTGCATAGTCTACTGCCTCATCAGACTCCCACTTAATATTTTTCTTGGCTAATAAATGATGCCAGCCAAATGTACCAAGGCCAATAGCTCTATACTTCTTATTAGTTAGTTGAGCTTGCAAGATAGGTAGCGTATTAATATCAACTACATTGTCTAACATACGAACTTGAATCTTTATCAATCGTTCTAGTACGTCATCGGGAACCGCCTTACCAAGATTAATGGAACTTAAATTACATACAACATAGTCTCCTGATTGGTATTTCTTAATGATGGTATTTTCTTCTTCTAATAATTCTTCTATAAATTCAGATGGAGATTGATTCTGTGTTATTTCTGTGCACAAGTTAGAACAATAGATCATTCCTTCATGACTATTTGTATTCATCCGATTTACTTCATCACGATAGAACATAAACGGTGTTCCAGACTCTAATTGTGATTTCATAATTCGTTTCATTAAATCAATAGCAGGAACTTTTTTCTTTGTTAGGAGATCAGATTGCACACATTCCTTATATTTCTCACGCCATGATCCGTTGCTTTTTTCTTCATCATAGAAATCTTCTAATGAGTACCCCATTACTTGGCGTACTTCATGAGGATCAAATAGAAACCAGTCACCTCTGTTTTCTACTTGCTCCATAAATAAATCCGGTAGAGTTACTCCCGTAAATATATCATGGGCTCTCATGCGTTCGTCTCCGTTGTTAAGCTTTAAATCTAAGAAGGATTCTATATCTGCGTGCCAAATGTCTAAGTAAATTGCAATTGCTCCTTTACGAGTTCCCAGCTGGTCTACGTTAACTGCAGTATTATTTAGCTGTTTAATCCAAGGAACTACTCCACTAGACATACCCTTAAATCCTTTAATAGAACTTCCTCTGCTTCGAATCTTGCCCATATATACTCCAATGCCTCCACCATTCTTAGAAAGCTTAGCGATGTCTGTATTGCTATCATAAATTGACTGTAAGCTATCATCTACCGTGTCAATAAAGCAACTAGATAATTGTCCATGTGTTTTGCCTGCATTGTTTAATGTTGGGGTTGCAACTGTCATATAAAGATTGCTTAATGCCCAGTAGGCTTCTTTTACATAATCTAAGCGTGCATCTTTATCTTCATCTTGCATCAACCACATAGCAATAATCATCCAACGCTCCTGAGGTAATTCATATACGTTCTTATCATGGTCTGTTGCTAAGTAACGAGTTGCTAAACTATAAAGTCCTAAATAATCAAACAACAAATCCCTTTTAGTATCTATTTCTAAACTTAATTGGTCAATTTCAGTTTTATTGTATTTTTTAAGTAAATTAGTATGATAGATTTTCTTATCTGTGAGTATTTGGATTAGTTCATAAAAGTTCTCACTCCGATGTTCTGAGGCTTTGTGATAAAGGTGTCTAAGATAAATTCTACTTGCTAGATATGTCCAATCTGGTGAAGTTTCATCTACTCTCTCAAGAGCTGACTTAATTAATGTGTCAAATACTTTGTCGATAGGTTGACCTGCACTTTTCACTACTTTTTCAAGGTATTCAGAAGTGTTAATGGAGAGCCCTTTTTCTGCGTCGTGTATAATACTTTTAATATTGTGATCCTGCAAAACTTCTGCTTTCATGAATAATTCCTCCGTCTATAATGTAATGCATTACATAATGTGTGTTTTCTATTGTAGTTTAAATATTATTTTAAATCAATATCTTGACAAAATAAAAAGGCCCAAATACTAAATGTAGAGGGCCTTTAAAAGTTTAAATTATTTTGTGCTGCCTTCACGCTTCTTCACTAGTTCAAACAAACCAGTTCCAGCAAGTCCAGCAAATCCACCTGCCCAAGCTCGGAGTGTTAGATCTAAATCCGTGAATGGGTAAGCAGCTAAACCAAGCACAATACCAAGGCCTAAGCTTATTAATGGAATGAAATTATTAGGCAGTTTAACTGTCTTTTTAATTGCTTCCATTACAGCTGCCAAAATTGGAGCTAAAACAGTAGCGAAGATTAAGACAGTGTTCATTACTTCTTGTTGTCCTTCCATTTCTATCACCTCCTTTCGAGTGAGGTATTGAGTGTGGTTAGAAGTTTAATAGGAATGTATAGCTTGCTGTGATCTTTTTCATAAATAGTTACATAACCATTTTCTATATCATCATGAGTCACCTTGCCTTTAAACTTTCTTGAATGAAGTTTATATTGAAACGAATCTCCAGCTTTCACTCCACATCCATCCTCTTAATTAAACGTTTATTTGAATATTTTTAGATCGAACAATTACGTTAGCTATAGCAACTAGATGTTCCAAACTTCCTGCTTGAGGATGGAGTTGAGCGATTGGTGTATTTACTCCTTCATGTCTTTCTACAATCTTTAAAATAGCCTCATAAACGTTTGGAACAAGGTCGTTCTTAACATCATTTAAGAGAGGTCTTACTAAAAATGGATGAATAGATCTATATTTCTCATCTTCGTTATAGGCGATATCTGATAGTAAGACGCCTGTTAGAATAATATCTTTCAGATTTCCATCAATTTTATTGTTTTCGAGTAACTCTTCTGCCACTACAAACACTTTCCGAGTGTAATTGATTAGATCTTCATCTTCTTTAAAGCTCGCAGGTGCTGCCACCATTGCATTCTCTGCAAATGTCTTAATATCTAGAGATTCCATTTTATTAATTTCAGTTTCAAATAATTTGTGCATTTTCTTATATCCCCTTTATTTAAAATCAACGATAAAATTACTTCCTAATTTTCTGTTATTAATACCAAACTTTTGTAAATCATCTTTATTGGATTCGCTTTGCTTTCTAGCAAATGACGCTAATGCATCAAATGTTTCTGCTAACTCTTCATATATCTTTGCTGGTTTTTCATCAATGTTTTTAGAAATGATAACTCTATTTACCTGGTCTTGTACCATTTATTTTCTCTCCCATAAATGTTTTTGGTGACAATCGGTGTGACAATGATATTTAATTTCCCAATTTAGATTTTTTTTCCAATCTTGAGGTGAATTTATTCTTGGTTTTTTTACATCGTCACCGCAATACCTGCAATTAACAGGGGCATCAACATTACTTTGTACTTGTTGCATCATAATCTGTTCAAAGTTCATCTTTTTTCTCCCTCTGCATCCTTTTCTCATTTTCAGCATCAAGATCCAACCTTGGTCGTGTTATCATCATTTCAAATACTCGATCATTATGAATATCTTTCTTATGACAAATCCCATCTGCCTCGTGTAATGTACAATTACGGCACTCCAAATAAGTAGGATTGTAATTTAAGCACTTATAATCTATTGGACATTCCCTAAAACTAGGACAATTTGTTTGGTGCCTAGGACGATTTAACATATCTTCTTTACCAAGTACATCTTTGTTATTTACTTTTGCATCAACTCTAGTAACACGATTTTTTAAATATTGCTCCCGTAAGATCCTGCGTTCTGTTTCATTCATAACCTACTTCTCCTTAACACCAAGTAATAAGCAATCGTTTAATGTTAATGTAATTTTCTCTTTACTTTTATCAATTTTGCCTCCTGAGTTTTCTTCAATCACTGCCAACTCTTCTAGCTTAGCATTTATAAAAGCATTCGAGTTTCTTCGTTCTTCTAGTAGATTCTCTTTCTCATCGTAGCTTGCTTTCGTTTTAACAAAGTCTGGATTAATTATTTTCTCACCTTCTTCATCAGTGATGTATTTTCTAGTTGCTTGGTATTCATCACTAAGCACAATAAGTTCTTTTGTTAAATCATTAATATCCTTGTTATTTGCTACCTTTTGAGCTTCCATATGATTTTCTAATTTTTCCAACGTTAAAGTCGGTCCTACTAACATTCACAACACTTCCTTAATATATATTTGTAATGCCTATCATTTGGTGTAGAAAACGGTTAAATTGTCTAGTTTATTTGAAATAAAATAATTAGGATTCGTTTCATCTTTTTCTTCAATAGCTTGCCTTGATACTCCTCCAGCTACCTCTATTTCAGACACGGTAACATTTGAATTATACATACCAATAAGCTTTTTACCAGCGTATCGAATACTAATACTATCCCTTCCATCTGCCTCCAGAACCAGTTTAGAATCTGTCTTAAAGCCATTATCAAAGAAGTCACTTGGTTGTTTCTCATCATCATAATTAGCTTCTATTACATCTTGTTCCTGATGTCCAGATCGCAAAAAGGATAATTTGTCTTGATATAAATTAACTCTTCCTACATTCTGTACATTTAAGGATAAAAAAGGGCTTCCTTCATACTTTAAATTAAATGTTTCGGGAGCAAGATTCATTTCAATAACAAAAGGCGTTTCATATGGTATGTCTTCATAAGTTTTTTGGGAGAACTCTTTAATGTTCATGTACTGCATTTCTTTATTGTAAGTAGCTGTTACAGAATTAAAACCATTTGGATATCCTATTGATGAAAAGTTAGCATTTACCATTGTTTGTTTAATAACTGGAGCTGATTGATTATTATCAATAGCTGATAAGTTACTCGCCCGTACTTCGCTATTATATAAATCGCTATCATGTAAGATTTCTAATCCAATAGGATTATTTAATGCAGTATTGGAAATCAAACCGATAATCGTATTTTGAGAGGTATTTTTATTATTTCTTATTTCGAAAAGCCATTTATTTTCATCTGCAAAACGTTTTCTTAAAAAATCAATATCATGGTTATTTCCAGTTTCATTGTTGTTTGGAAAGTTAAAGAAACGATTCTGTGTTTCCTTTTTTACTATTTCACCATCAATTACTTCTTCAATAAAAGCATTAAAACCAGTTTCTACTGTGCCATTTGTGTTAACGTTTATAGATATTACTAGAAATCCACAATTAAGCCGATGCGTTTTTTCATTATCATAATAATATGAGAAGATCAATCATATACCTCCTTATCCTTCCCTTACTACAGGTAAAATTCGAACTTGAGAAGCATCTGTCCATTTTCTTAATGTAGTAGCGATTGGTATTTCTGCGTACCCTTCGTCTTTAAAAGTAATAACCTTTGTATCCTTGTTAAAACTTGTACCTTCATCACATGTAATAATGTGAGTTATAAAACCAGAACTTTCAATTTCTAAATTAGAAAGTTCAATAAGGTGATAGTAAATATCATTGTAGATCATATCTAAGATTTCCTCTTTTTGATCAATGATATTTTCAATCAAAACCTGATGTTCTTTATCTGCTTCTAGTTGTTTCTGAAACGCATTAACGCTTTCTTCGTCTATACGATTAATAAAATCGCTTTGATCAATAATTCTCTCTTTTATGTTATTCAACATTTCAATGTATTCGCTTTTTGAAGCATCTAGTCTAAATTTTTGTTGCATCATATCTTCAATAAATTGAGTTAGATGGCTCTTCTCCCCCGCCATAGGACATCCCCCTTATACAGTGTGAATGTATCTTTCTACTATCTCTGCACTTATTCTACGTTTCTTTAATACCTTCTCATCAGTTGGCATATATAAGTGATAATCATTCTGTATCTTTTGTCGAGCACGTCGTATTACTTCCGGACTTGTAGCATGCATAATATCATCTACAGTTTTTGCCTTATCAACTAGCTTCCAATAAAGAGAGCATAAGATATTATCATTATTTCTTGAATCAGGAAAATGCTCTAAGATAAAGGCTACTTTTTCTTTTTTGTGTTTCAATTCTTGAATTAAATCAGCGTAAAAATCATTGGAAATCATGTTAATCATTATCTATTCCCCCTAGTTTTGATAAACTAAAGAAGCATATCTGTTCGTCGCCTCTTTGTCAGTTTCCATAAAATAAGATTGAGATGGCACAAAATGATAAAAAAGTGTTCGTTTAAAGTCGCTATATTTATTTTTACTAAACCTCATCTCAAGAACTGGCATTTTTAATTCTTCATCTTCACTTTCCCAATAAATGTCAGCTGCTTGTTCTTTAATACCGACTTCGTTATATAAAAGACATAAAAGATTTGCTTCGTATTCGATTACATTGTTCTCTTTTAAATCATCATTAATTGGTCTTTTAGTTCCAGTCTTTCTCAAATGAGCAGTGCACATAAAGGTAATATCATATGTCTGAGCATACTGTTTGATTGTTTTTGCGATATGGCCAATTTCCTTTTGATGGTTAGAACCAAAATTTTCAGTAGTGCGTAGATCATAAAAGCTATCTATTCCTATTACTATTTTAGTGTTTTCAGGGAGCTCCATTTTCAAGTCTTTAATGTGATTTTCTAGATCTTCAATCGTTTCAGGAATTTCTTCTGAATCCATTAAGTTGAAACGCCTTGCATTTCTATATAGGTTTTTTAGACCTTCATTTCTTCTTTCCATAGCATCTGTATTATCCTGATAACGTTCTGGTGATTTAGCTTGTCCGATAGTTATTCTTTGGTCACAAGCAATCCACCGTGGCATGAGTTCATATACACTATCATCTTTAGAATGATATTCACAATAAACATTTTCATTACGTTCTGATATATTTTTCATTAGCTGAAGCATAAATGCTGATTTACCTACGTTAGGATTAGCACCGAACAATATGAAACCACTTTGTATTCCTCCATCAATTGCCTCATTAAATTCAGTAAATCCAGTGTCTAATCCGCCATTTTTCCCTCTACTCCAGGAATAATCATCTACCCTTTTAATCCGATTTAACATTGCCGTCTCACGAGCTGATGGAGTGTAATGTAACAAAGCTTCTGGATTTGTTAAATGTATTCTATGTTGATTAGTTGTATCGACCGCAAATGCATTTGATTCATCAGCAATATTGTTTTCCATTTGCTGCATCATTTGCTGAAAGTTACTCGGTTGATTCATCATCTTCGCCCTCCTGATTAGCAACATTATATTCCTTATTAAATAGAGGACATATTTCTTTTTCGCAAACACCGCTTAGCTTTTTAAACGTCTCACAACCATATCTGTATTGACTGTTATAAACGGAGTTTACCGTTGTTTCAATTTCATTTTTACGTAATGGTGGCTGGCAGTTTTCTTGTCCCCACAAAATCATACGATGCATTGCTTCTTCTCTTTGCATGCCCTGTTGAAAATAAAAACTAGTTAATGCTGCCGCACTATTATTACGCTCATCTATCGTTTCTTTAAATAGCTTTTCTCTCATTCGTTTTATGCAAGGTGGCTCAACCTTTAGCTTTCGAATTTTACCTTCATAGGTTTTAATGCTATTAACTCGCTCTGTCCAGATCTCAATATACTTCTCAAATGCCTTTTTTGCTTTTGAAGAGAAGATGACATCAGGCTTTTTTAATTCTCTAGGTTGTCTGGCTAACTCAACAATATCTGCAAAGTTGCAGTTCTTGAATTCATCATAAGTAATAGGTATTTTATATAAGCCACTTTTCTTATTAATGCTGTTTACCATCCGAAACATTCGTTTATCATCATAAACTCTAGTATCAATGGTTTCGTGCTTACAGTATCTTTCAACATCATTAGCAATTTCTTTGTATATCTGATTAAGCGCTTGATGTGGTTCTAACCCCATCACACCTGCATCAACAGTTAAGTGTATTCCTTTGTTCCCTGAAAAGAAAAACTGAATTTGAGAAATATCAATGGATAAAATAATGGTTAGATAACGCACTGCTTTAGCTACATCTTCTTTTATCTTTAAGTAATCTTCTTCACTAGCAATTACATAATCAAAGTCCAAGTAAAAGTCACCAAATTTCAATGAATCAGAAGCGTTAATTATCATTCTGTTTTTATCATCTGTAATCCATATCGGGTTAATGTAATGCATTACAGTTTGATATACACCAAAGTTATTATAGTGCTTTCTAAACAATTCAGCTTGATTTGGCCACATAAATTGTTTTCTTCTAAATTTATATTTATCGTGATTTAAATCGGCTCCACATTCAACAAATACATTCTCATTTTCAGTATTGCTCATAACCATTAGCGACCTTTCTTGGTATTACATGATTAATTCCTTGCATTTGATGAATATTACGCTTTGCTTTTATTGCATCTCTTGCGTCGTCAATGTATTTTTCGATATGAAAAGCGTTAGTCAATGCCCGTAATTTCATTTCTTGTCTTTTTTCTTGTGCAATATCAATCATAAATAATATTTCATCTATATCATAAAATCCTAATAAGTGCTTAAACCTTCCCTTGTCCTGCTTCATTGTATTTTCGTTATAATTTTGTTTATTAGATTCATACCAGTAAGCTAATAGGTCTTCTAATGTAAAGAGCTTTTTCATTTCAAGAAAGAAAGCTTCTGTGTGACATTCATACTCTCTAGTTTCTTTGTTAAATCTCAACCGGCTAGGAGGGGCGGTTTCCCGTAGCCGGTTATGATAATAGAACACATCAGGCTCTATAAGGTTGTGAGGAGGTACTTTCTCATTCATGATTTCCTCTATATGATAAATATTATTTAGAACTGATGGATATGACCGTTTAAATGCATCTAGTTCTAATTTGATAAGATCTACAGTCCACCCTTTCACTAATAGCTTTTCTATAGCTGTACAAGCTGATTCTATGCGTTTTCCATGTTGAAGTGTTTTATTTGTTATGTTTACTACAAAATAACATGCCAGATCTTGTACATTATCCATATTTATCCCCCTTACGCCGATACATTGTTAAGATACTTATTAAATTCCTTTATATTTTCGGGTGTTAAATAATCGAAATTAGCTTTTTCATCTTTAAAATAATCACGTAAATAAGCTATCATTTCATCATCATTTTTAACGTTCAGACGAACTTTATGTTCCGCAAAGTTTTGTAATTCTTTCATTGCGAGTTCAGTTTGCCACTGTTCTGTTCCTGCTTTTGATTGTTGTGTGGTAGTCTCGTTTGCTTTTGAATCATCTGCAGGTGCTCCATATTCTATCTTTGCTGCTTCATTTTGATTCGCAGTAGCTTGAGGTTGCTTTTCTGCTTCATAAGCGTTAGGAGTTGCTTGTTGAGTATTTTGTTCTGGAACATTATCGAAAGGTGTTTCTACTGTTTGATTATTGTACATCATACGATCTACTTCTAAAATGTCCTGCTGAACAGTATTTTGCTGGTCAACAACAGCCGGCCCCTGATTCACCGAAGAATTATTATTTACTATAGGTTGCTGACCTTGATTAAAATTTCCATTATTTTGATATGGTTGTTGATTCTGCATCTGTTGATTTGGGAATGGTTGCTGTTGTTGTTGATACATTCCTTGTTGCTGGTTAAATTGCTGTTGATTACCCCATTGTTGTTGAGGATTATTATTAAAATTTTGTTGTTGTCCATTTCCCCATTGCTGCTGATTCATATCGTATACGTTATTAGACTGAGGTTGGTCTGTCTGATTTTCTTCTTGTACCTTGATTTTAGAATAAATTTCTTCTCCTACTCCAAATAATGAAGCACATTTAGTAAAACAGTTTGATGTAGCTGCTTTATAAGCAGAATCTTGATTATCTTTTCCTCCAACCCCAACTTTAGATCCGAATTGCTCTCTTCTACCTACTCCAGGTATATACATGTAGCCTCGAACATGATAAACAAATCCATCAAAATACCATTGGTTTGTATTCTTATTAAACGAATGTACTTCTTCTTTCCAGCGGTCTAAAATCCCAAAATCCCAATATGTAATTCCTTTAACTGCATTATCAAGGATTTGACGCATTGTATTATGACCCATATATGGTTTTCCTCCACCTTTACCAGGCTTTGTTTCTAACCATTCTTCTTTATATTGTTTAAGTTTATTTTTTACTAGATCAATTTCATCAAAGCTTTTTGGTACGAAATTATTTAGTTCTTCCATACATCATCTCTCCTGTTTTTTAGTTTGAAAAACATAATTTGTAATGCATTACATTTATATTACCAAATAGATGATGTTATGGCAACTACATTCTATAATTTTTTTAATTTTCTTTTATTATTGCTTGTTTACTGCTCTTTTTTAGCTTTTTCTGGTTCTTCCCCAACATCAATTACTGATTTTCTATTATTAGCTCGGATAGTCTTTGCTTTAATTTCAGAAGCCACAAAGTCAATTACCCAATTTGGTATCCATCTATCCCACTTCGCTCTTACTGAGTTTGCAGTAAAACTCTGGAGCACATGATACATCAGACCAAAGCTCACTCCGTAGAATAAAAATCCAGGAGTGTTAAACATAGTATCCAAAAAGTTTGATGCAGCTGGAATTAACAATATGACTATAGTACGAAAAATTCCTTCGATGCCATATTCTGAAGTATAAGTTCCATCCTTTATAGATGCAACGATACCTGCAATCCAATCCATTAATATTATAATACATAATCCAGCTATCACATGACCTCTCCCGTCTCCATAGAAGTAATTAATAAATGGACTTAGCATAAGACCTAGAGAAGCAAATAATCCTGTTTCTGGTTGAATAGTGGGTATTGTAAATATACGATCAAATGAAAAACGAAGCACTTAAATAACCTCCTTATATTAAACTTTGGTGTAATGAAGTCGAACAGCATGTAAACAAGGTGCAACTCCATTGTTTGGATCAATAAATAAATTGGTTTTAATCCATAACTTTTTATTTATATTATTAGACCATTCTTCTTCAGATAATGGAATTAATACATTATTTTGCTCTTTGAGAACTTCAAACTCAAGTACATTTCCTTCTAATTGTTTTAGATCACTTCTGTATGTTAAAGCTTTATCATTAATAATAAAGTGTTCTACATCTTGTATGGAATACATGCCTACTTCGCTCATATCAATCGGTGTCAAAACAAAACCACCTTTGGATTCAAATGAAGTTAGCGACACTCCTATTTCCTGTGCCCCTAGTACGAATACCTTTTTATCTCCAATTTGTAATGGTGTATTTTGTGTAAGTGTAATACGAATCTTTTGGACAAGCTTCTTTGGGAAATACCATTTCGTTTTAGGGGAAAGTTTAGGTGAAGTAGCTATTTCATTTTGCTTAAACCCTTCTATTTGTTCCCACGAATCATTATAGTGAACCTCTACATTAGAAATCTCGATGCCTCTCTCTGGATGAGGATGAATTTGTATTGTATTTATATTTAAGTTATTTACCAAATTTGTTGGAATTTCTACCTCAATATAAGCTACTTCCTTATCAGGAGCATATAAGGCGTCGTAGGTCACCATTCTTCTCCAATATGAATGATTATTCCCATTGAAAGCATTATAAATATCGTTGTCTTCTACTTGCCCTTCATCGCTGTTCCTAGTTACAGTTACATTTAGAGAGTCTGGTACTACTACCTTATTATCCTTGTCAAAGACATGTGTCTTTGGGATATGACTTGTAACTGGTATGCATGCGAATCGGTTATTTATATCTATTTCTCCTCTTGCATCTGATACGTTACTGTCCTGATCTTCAGATGGATAAGTCGTAGTCATCTCATTTATAAAACCAGTCTTAAAAAAATTCCCATTGTAATAGTTATTGCTATTATCTAATATCTTTAAACGTTCATTGATTTCACTAACTTTATCTTCCAGCAATTCTATATAATTCTGCATGGCAACATTCTCGGATAATATAGTGATGTAAGATTCTTCTAAGAACTGATTATTTTGATAGGTACTTTTATATAGCTCAACAAGATCTAGATACTTATCGTCTTCTGATTGATTATAATCGCTGGAAGAGGTTGGTCCTCTAAATCTTGCATTTCCTGGCTTACTTATAGGCATTCTCATAATCTGTACACTTCCTTTCTGCCTCATTGGTTTTATAATGAAGATTAGCCAACTTTTGATGTATTTTCTCTAGCCCAATGCTGTCATCATTAATGGTAACTTCCGTGGCACTATATGATACATATAAAGTTCCAGTATCCTTACCAAGATTTAATTCTCTAATGTCAAATAATAAGTAATGCCCTTCAATAGAATAAAATGATTCATCTATAATTTCATTATCTAATTTTACCACAATATTTGTGAATCCGCTTATATGCTCCGAACTGTTAAGCAAGTATTTAACCTTCTCTATAGTCGCCTGATATACCTTTTCTTCTGCTATTTCTCTTTTATTTACGTTTTCCGCTTTTCTCCCTTTAAACCACATGTTAATAGTTTTATCTAATATAGAAGTATTCTTTGAGATATCATCATGAATTTGCCGAATATCATATAATTGTTCGTAATTACTATTTAATACTTTTTCTGATTCTCTCGTACCACGATATCGTGCATTTCGTTTAACGTGATGTGGGAGCTTGTAAGTATTTGCTTTGCTCTTCTCGATTACAACTTCCTGATACGGATCTAAAATATCCTCTGCTTCTTTTTCCTCTTCAATTTTATCTTCTATTAGTGATAAATCAGAAAAAATTTCTATATCTTTAACATACTGATGATTTTCACCATCAGATGTGGTAGCAGAGTACTTAATTGTATAGAAACCTGACAACAAAGGCTCAATTGTTAAACTAAGCCTTCCTTGTTGTTTTTCTAATAAGGCAACCTGATCAAAATTCCATTCAAAGGCATCTATATTTTCTAGATCTGTTATAGAGAGAGTTAATTCTTTTCCAATTAGACCTTTGTCTATACTTTGTATCATTTATCTCATCCTATCTTGCACGTAATTTTATTTCATGAATAGTAGGTGTCACACTTATATTACTATCTTCTCTTTTCAATTTAGCTTTAAGTAATAGCTCATTTGAGAGTGATTCATCAGAAATACCCGCTTCATATTTAAATTGAAATAAACAGTCTTTTGGCAGATAATTTAATACAACTTGCCGCTCGTAAATAGTAAAGTGTTCTCTATTGTTAGGGGATAAATTATAAAACAGTTGATGTGTATCCAAGTAAGTCATTGGATTCAGCTCTGCTCGTATTTTTGTTTGATTATGGAAGTTAAATTTACCTAAATAGGTTTCAGATGGTAAGTAATCATCCCGTAAATCTTTTCTTTCTTGCATGTCACCCCAATGATATAAAATAACTATTTCGTTCCAACCTCTTTTTAAATTCATTGTAATTTCATCATGAACCGTCTTTTGTCTGCTCTGGTTAACATAAACAGAATAGGTGCCTAAACGTTTGCGAATACCAGTAGGAAGAGTTTGCAACAAGGCTAAGCTCATAGGGGAAGTAACAGCTTCTTCCATATATACACATGTTGTAAAACGATAAAGATTATCAGACTTACCAGATTCATTTCCTTTAAGCCGTAATGTATTACTAATTGGCAGGAAATCAATGTCTATATTCTCTGGATTTTGTTTTATTAAATTAGACCAGTGATAATTTAAAGGTATTTGGCCAGTAAAAGGTGAATATGTTTTTTCCCTTTTCCATTGATTAATTCCTCGGAATAACTGAGCATTCTGAATGGTTTCAAATGTTTCTTTGTCTTCTCTGGTTCCTGCATTTTCTAATATTTCTGAGATGATTGGATCGCCATTATCTTTAATTAATCGAAACACTTTCATCCCATTTATAACTTCTCTTGTTTCTTCTCCTTTTTTGATATGGGCCGTTCTTAAGTGTTTTGTATTAAATTCAATAAGTTGACTGTATTGAGGGTTATTTTCGTCCATTGAACTAATTGGGTGCCATGATAAATCATTTACTTGTTTGTTTGGATCATATGCTGCGATTTCATAATCAATAGAAGTACTTGGAGGTGCATCATGCTCTGCTTCTATACTAACCATACGAACAGGGCCTGAAAATTGAATTGGTTTAGTAAAAAGCTCTCCTTCAGTTTCATATGCTTTTTGAAAGAACGAGATATCCTTTGCTCCAAAGTAGAATTGATATTGTCCGGCAGACCGATCATCATGCTCTTTCTTCTCATATATAAACTTCACTCCTGTGGCATTTATTGGTGAGAATTCCCATACCTCTAAGTCAGTAACCTCTCTGTAGTTTTGCTTACCTGGAAGAGGGTGAAAAGAACTTCCGTTTGTGGTGTATTCTACTTTTGTATAAACGGGCTTTCCATGATGTGCTAGATAACGTATTTCATTTATAGTTTTTTGTTTCTCAAATAAAACCGTTAATTCAGCTCGCATTCCCTTTTTATCTTCGCCATCAATTGAACCGGGAGTTTTCGTTTTGACAACTTCCCACCAACTGGTATTTTTATTGTTATCAAACGCCCTGCTTAAGCTCTCTAAAGCAGCTGTCCTACTATTTGCCATTAAAGTATCAAATTGTGCTTTAGATGGATCTACCTTTACTTTTGATGAAAGGTGATTCATATCTTTTAAGGATGCTTTTCTTTTCTTTAAGTCTAAACTTACAGAGCTGTTCGCCTGATCAATATGTTCAGCACTTTCAAAGCTAATAATTTCACCATCAAAGTACTTATGATCAGTGTTCGATTCTATCATTAGTAATCTGCTAATATCCCTATCAAGTAGTGAAAGATCATATTTCAATTTTTCTCTTTCAGTTTGTACGTACTCGAAGTCTGCCATAGATTGCTTTGTTTGATTGATTGTTGTTTCATAGGCATCCGATAAATCGGTATAAATAGCATTTATATTTTCATTGTACGCTCGATGATTAGATGCTTCTTTTCTTCTAGCAAGAATTGGTCGGAAAGATGGGGCTCCTAGAGTATTACTCCGGAGCCACCCACTTAGGTGATGTGTAATCGTTTGGAATGATGGATACCTTCCATGAAACATGTAGTGTTTAATTATCTTTTCGATTGCCCTATTCATCTGTATTCTACCGATACCCATTATACTTCTCCTTTATTATATAAGTCTGTGAAGTGTACAGTTAATTCTTGTGTTGTTATATTCCCAGCTTCATCATTGGCTTGTATCTGAATGACTTGTGAGCTATCAGGGATATAAGAAATGATAGAAATAATTTTGTCAGCTAAATCTTGTAATTCTTCATGAAAAGCTGCATTTGTTATATCTAAAGAAATCCCTTCTGTATCATTTATTAAGGTTATATAATCTGGCTCACTGTCAATTTCTTTCTCCCAAATAACACTTACATGAATTTTTCGTTGTAACATGTCATCTTTTAAACCTTGTGTTATGTTCTCAGTAATATTGGTATCAGTTACCATAATAATATGTTTTTGTGCATCATCTCTCAGTTGGTCATATAATGATGCGGCTCCATAAATTTCATCAGTAATTTGACGAAATGCTAAGTTCTCCCAACCTCCACCATTGATTACTAAATCTTGAATTGAAAAAGTATCAGCTGACGTCATATTACCTCTTTGCTGTTTTTCATTGAAAGCACTTCCTATAAATCCAATATGAACATCTAGCCCTCTATTTTGTAAATTACTTAAAAAGAGATCCATATTGTTTTTTACATTTGTGATGTTATCTTCCATGCTTCCAGAGGTATCTATAACAAATATCATATCTACTTTGTTACTAATCTCTTCCTCATATTCGACTGGATCTGGCACTTGAATTGGTAGACGATGATCGATGATCAATTCTTTTTCCCTATTGGTTGCTTCTTCGGTAAATTCGGTACTTAAACTTCGAATCACCCAGTTTCCTAAGGCTGTTTCATCTGACACGCTTCCTACCAATGGCAAGTTGTTATCGATTAGATCTTGGTAATAAAAAGGGTTCGGGACTTCATTTAAATTAATTATAGGAGAAATGATGTCAAAGAATGGTGCATTCTCATGATCATCAATTGTGTTTGATACCGTACATAGTTGGTTCATAATATCTCGAGAAAACTCGACCACTATAGCTGCTTTGCTACTATCTAGAGAAGGAGCAAAACCATTTGGAAGTCCGTCTGATTGAAGCCAATCTACTATATGTTCAGCTTTTTTATAACCAATTAATTGAGAGCTATTCGTTGTGTAATTTGTCTCAATTACTATTTTGGTCGACCATTCTGTTCTTACCGTGTCATATCTATCTCTTATGAGTATTCCAATAGCGCTAACATATAATGACTCACTTGTTTCGTTAATAACGCCAATAGCAACTCCATGATGTTCTTGATACCAACCTATAATTGCTTCTATATTTATGTCGCCTATTTTAAACAAATAGTTAGGTCGATCGAGTTCCACCTGTTTTATTTCAAATGTCTTCGTAACTTGGTTATAGTACTGAATAAAAATTTTCCTGATTTCTATACACTCATGAATGTGTTCCTGATCAGGATCTATGATAGGATCATTTGGCTTTATATCCAGTAATGGATGATAATCCAAATCAATAGGACAACTATTTTCTTCCCATCCAGAATTAATACTAAAAGTTAGCCAATCATTGATGCGGTTGAGAGTAGGAGCAGAGATATAATCACCATTAGCGATATCATTTATCCATTCTGTTGGCTTGTCATCTGGTGAGCCTATCATTAAATGACTATTAAATACTCCATCTGTTTGTTGTGTGATTTTAGAAGACCACTGTACTTGCTGCTCATTGCTTTTATTTAAATAACGTATTCCAACTGAATGTAAAACAAAAGCCCGATTTCCATCGTGATAACCATTAGATATCATTACTGTAGGACCTGACATTTCAGTATTCCATCCGACTGTTACTAAAGTTCCTTCTCCATTATCAAATTCATAAGGTAAAATATCTTTAGCCAACTCTATTTCCTGTACTTCATTATGATACTCATTGTAATAATGCACTATAACTGACAAGAGTTCATAACAAGAGATTGTCTCATCTTCTTCGCATTCCTCAATTGTTGCAGAAAACATTTCTGTATCTCTTGATTTTTCATCTTCTGCTATGATTTGAAACGTAACAATATCTCCTATTGCTAATCCTAGCTCAATAATTCTTGAATAAGGAATAACCCAATTAAATATTCGCTGATTACTGGTGGCTACATTTGCCAAAGAATGAAAGCTTATATCCTCATTGCTTTCAATTGTTGCAATATCAATAAACGTACCATTGATCCATAGTTCTATACCGGTAATAGGATTGGAACTAGATGCAACTCCGCTTATATAAATAGATTTATCTAAACAAATAGTATCTGGCTCATTTTCAATTAATAAAGTGACTGGCTCATAGTCATCTTCAGGATCATATCCTCCTCCAGGAGGTATCCCTAGATCATTATCTTCATTCTCTTCGTTATCATCCTCTTCATCTGGAATAATAGGAGGTTTGGGTTTCTGAGGAGGCAATGTTTCGTAATCTCCTTCAATATATTCTTTCTCATACACACCTGCTTCAATATCTTCTTCTGTTGGCTTTGTTTCAACTTGAAAGCGAAACCCTTGGACTGTTGAACTATTATAACTTGTCTTTATATCACTGGCAGTATAATTGATATTACTCATCGTTGTCATGTTATCTTCTTCATCAGTAGGTCGTTCAATTATAATTTTTAACCTAAGAGAGAATATTTGATTAGTTGTTTCTATATAACCTTCATGTCCTTCGACTGCTTCTTCTTCCAATCCTACTTGTTGTATTGTGTATAGTTTAGGTGGGTTGTTTTCTAGACTTTCATGTTCAATTGGTGTAATTGGATGCCACTGTTTCCCATCATCAATAGACACAAAGTACGTAATCCAATTATATTTAATTAGACTATTTTCTGATAATAGATCACCAATTGTTTCGTTAGCAGATACTGAAATTCGTTCAATTGGTTTATCAAAGTAATAAGGTTTTGTAACTAGTTCGCCCTTTTCTTCATATTCACAAGATAATATTTCTATATCACGAATGCCTATGCAATATCTCCAACCTTCCAGTCTTTCAATTCCTGAATCGACTGTACTATCATCTGCAATAGACATAAGATCATTAGTTATTTTTTCAAGCTCATATCCCTTACTTTCTGATTTTTTCATCGGATAAAAAGCAGTTGTTTCTGTTTCACTCACATCAATTTGAATCCCAAGACTCTCTAAATTGATTAATGGTCCTTCAATTCTTGGAGCGTATTCAGCTTTATCTTTATGTTGGATTGTCTCAAAAACATAGTCATTACTATTACTGATATTCATTTTCTTTTCATAAAAGATATGTCCAATATCGGTGTAGTATTTATGCTTTTGTTCAAATAACACAGATATTACTTTTGCTTTTATTGGATCAAAACGAAAGGAGTAATCCGTATCTTGCTTTTTCTTATTCAGAACAGAAACAGGTGCCATTGTGTCATTAGATACTAAAATATTTTTTACTATTGCAGCTTGTGATCCATAATTAGGAGGTGTATACATTTGTAAATTAATTTGATTAATAATCTCTTCTTCCTCTAATACAATTTGTAAATGCAAACGAAGTACTCCATCATCAGGATCTTCAGCAAATGTTAATCGTTTATTGCCACTTACAACATACTCCCAACCAAGGTTCTGTGTTATTTTTCGTTTTTCATGATCTCGCAGGTTAATTCGTTCATATTCAAACCATGTATTTGCATCTCCATCTAAAGCGGCAGCATAGTTTCCATGATTATCGTTTTTTCCTACAAACTCATATCCACTTGTACCAGTAAGATAATCATCGGATACCATGGTAACTTCATTATTGTTCCCAGGAAACCCATTGGAATCAGATCCTAAGATAAAATCATTGTGCTTTTGATTTCCAGGAACAATTGTAATCTTTGCATTTTCAGCTACATTATTTGCATCGCCTTTCACTGGTAAAGACACACCAGTAGTAGAGATTTCTAATGGAATTCCTGAAATTCGGTCATAATCTATTTTAAATCCATTTAGAAAATCATCTCTTCCAAAGCGGATCATACCGTTATTCCCATAACCTGCATACATTTCCAAATCTTTTAGTTTATCGTATACTTTTTCATATTCTTTATTAATGATATCTTGCTGCATTACGTTATGGTTGAAGTCTGAGTAGAGGCTTCTTCCTAAAATATCAACTTCTTGAAATAATGTCTCTAAATCGGCTTTTATTTCTTTCATCATCTCGTTATAATCTTCACTCCAAGGAGGCCCATCTTCATAAGCGTATCTAGGAATAAGATTCGGAGACCCCATTTGTGTGAAAAAATCTTGAAAAGATTGAAATACCGTTTGAACCAATTGTGGTTCCGTATTTATTTGTCCTGAATTGAATTTTTCCATTGCTTTTTCAAATTGGTATCTTGATTGTAAATATAATAATTTTGACTCGTTATTAACTTGATCCATACTCTCCCTCTATTCTATCGATTCTGATCAAATGAACTGTGCTTTATCGTGTAGTTGAATAGTGCCGGGGTAACACTTTCATATCCTGCATGATTTCTACGCAAAATCGCTTTCAGCCTTATACTTGTTGAAATATAGTAATAGTCAACAGTTATATTTTTTAACTGAGTTCCATCACTTGGATGACCGAATATAATTTGATTATTGATATGAGCATATGCTTTACCGTTATTTTCATTTAATCTCTGACTATCATAGCTGTTGATTGTATAATCAGTGATATTTTTATATTCTTCTCCTTGAACCCTGACTATTAACGGATAAGTAAAGCTATTGGCATTTAATACTTCTTTATTATCAGTGTACTTACCAGTATTGTTATTGTAGTTATATAGAAAGTCTCTATGCAAATAAGGTATATTTGTCAGTGTTATATCATTATGTTGATCAACCTTATCAAAGTATTCACCAGTCTCTCCTTTATCATTTAAAAACTGGGTTGGCGTTAACTCTGCATCTTTTAGAAAGTCTACTAGGTAAGCTGATTCATGTGGCTTATAATCTACAGTATAAACACTCGTTGGAGAATAATAACCATTTTTAATTCCTACCTTCATGGAGCTATCGCATAGGATATACATGCTTTGATCCATTGGCACTCCATTACGTTTAATTACAATTGTATCCTTTGAAATAAAAGGAAAACGGAAACTGAAATTAACTGTAGTGCCTTGCATTAACTCTGAACACGGTTCAATATTGTCATCTCCAAATAATAATTCACCTTCTACATATGCATGGTTAGACGGCAGTATAGCTTTCCAATCAGCAGGGATAGGGTTTCTTTTATCTGTAACATAATATTCGATATCAGTTATTTTTGAACTATTTATAATTGGCTTGTCTGTCTTCGGATCAACTTCATCTGGTGCAACAGAAACATAATGGTGTTTCTCATCAGTTGATAAAGCAAGCTTACCGGTATTGCTTGATATAGGAAGCGGCTCACTTATATAAATAGATTGTCTATGATATTTCCTACCAAATACACTTATGTCATAGGCTCCATATACATAAGACACTTTATTAATCGGCTTCCATTTTTTGTCCAAATCAGGGCTTCTCTCGTCTGTTACTGAGCGTTTCTCGCCAGTTTTGTCTAATGCATATAAAGCTAGTAATAAAGGATTTTTATAATCTCCTATACGAACAATTTCTAATGCCTTTTTCGCTGCATCTAACAAATTATCCTGCCTAAATATTTCGGCCCATTCTTTTAGCTTATCCAGATATACATTCCAGCCACTTACCTCATTTTTTCTATCAAATGAAGCTATAGTCTCTCCTTCTTCTGCATAATCCTTAATTAAATCTTCATTTGATGCTAAACTATCCCATAGCTTCGTTTCATTAAGTTCGTCTTCATCAATCATATAGTTCTCTTTTGTATAATTTTCTTGCCTAACCAATATACGAATCATTGATATTTCAACTGAAGGAAACTGAAAGACCATTCGATCCACTGATTTTTGACTTCTCTGGTGAAGTGTAGGATGATTAGGTGATATCAATTCATACATTTGGCCAGTCCTATTCTTATTTTCATAGCCATGTATGCTAACCACCTCTAATGGATAAGAAGCAAAGGGATCAAACCGAACTTCTGAAACAGTTGAAATACCATTCAGCATTATCTCAAGCTCACATAATGCACCATCTTTAGGGTAATCATGATAATCATGACTCCAAATATCTTCAATATCCTGCGTAATGATATCTTCTACTAGTACTGACTCTGCCCAGAATGTATTGGCAGATCCGTCTATCGCATTGCCAATGGGATATTTCGTTTCTTCTGATTGCAATCCGATTCGATTTCTTATTTTTATATCCGCTAATTTTCTACCATAATTTGTTTTTAATTGATCTAATGATTGAATGCCTGCCAACTGAATTGAATTGCCGACATTCTCTGCATCATATATTGACGACCTTGTTTCTCCGAATCGATCTTTTCTAAAAACAGAAAGGAGGTCTTGCTTACTTTCTGTCCATTTTGGAGAATGAAACTCTTCATGAATGCTTTCAGTTACGTCTTTGTCCTGTGTTAACATTAGCTGATATTGCTTTACATTCGTTCGCATATCAGTGATCTTTTTCCTTATCTCTGATAAAGATGATTTTGTAAGTTGATGATGACTTCCTAGTAATCTCTCAATTTCATTGGAAGATTCAAATATGGTTGCTAAATCAAAAGCAATTGATTCTAGATTTGCATTATAATCTTTTGAATTCGTTCGATCTTGCTGTTGAATAGCCTCAAATGTAGGTGTTCCGTCTCTTTCATCCAACTCTTTAATTAAGCGTTCCATTTCCTTTTTAAATTCATCGTCAGAACGAATCAAACCGTTTGCTTGTTTTCTCTCTAGTAGTACTAATAATTGCCGTCTTTGTGACGTGGGCATTGTTATTAGAAAGTCATTTAAAAATTTACTCACTACGTTCACCTCACGTTTCTTTATGTAAAGAGATAAGGCAGCTGAGCTGCCCTATTTGGGAATAATTCCTCGATCCCCATCAAAAGGTACATATTTTTTTTGTTCTTCATCCCATTTTTCGAGCTCAAAATGACTCAAATTCTTATGATCGTTATAAGAAAAAAACGCATGTGCTTTTCCATCTATTATCTCAATGTACAACCCTTTTGGTGTTATTTGTTCTTGAATAATTTCTTTATGGTTTTGCATGATTGAGAAGTCTACTGTCCAATCCTGCCCCTGCATTGCTTGAATATCTGATAGTATATCCTGTTGTTCTTTCTGGAATGTAAGAAGATCTTGCATGTTTTGACTATTCTTCTGAACTAGCGTGTCAATCATGTAAAACATAATATCATGTGGAACATCCTTCAAAGCCATTTCCACTGGAAAATAAAGCTTAATAACCTCAAGGGGCAAATAGTTTAATGATACGATTCCTTCTTTGGTAATAGTTCCATGAATAATTTCTCCTGCAGGATGCAATATTGGATTTTTATTCTGGTCTAACACGGTGACTTCTCCAGAAACAAATGCAGCACCCTCTAATAAAGGAATCTGAATTTCTCTTGATGTTACTTCTTGTAATTCATATACATAAGGAATAATAAGATCCTTATCACTAATATCTTTTCCTTCTAGCGCAATGTCAGTAATTTTTTGAAGTCGATAATCTAATTTTAATCCATCTTTAATAATGCCATCCACTTCACTTACTGCATTATCAATTTCTTTATTAATACGAGGGTCCGAGCTCGATCTGCCTTCCGTGTCTTTAGCAATCTCTACCATTTCTTCTTTCAAATTATCAATTAGCTTCTTTAAACGCTGTCCTCTACTTGCAACAATATCGAATGTAGCAGTTCCTATTTCTGCTAAGGCTTCATCAGCTTTCACAAGTGCAGTTGTTGATCTTGTTGTATTTGACCCAACTTTACTGATACTATTTAAGATGCTTCCTTTTGACTCACTCCAGTCTTCAATTTCCCTGTTAGCAGACATAAGTCTTGCTTCTAATTCGTTCACAAAAGGAATCAATTCCCTTTCTGAATAAACCGGCATTTTCTTCACCTCGTTACTATTTTATCATGAAAAGCATTACATTTCATTTTATATTTCAAAAATTTCTGTATTTTGTAAATCTAATTCATCTGGAAATGATGTTTTTTTGAGCTCCTCAGGATCGTAAAACTCAATAATTGGTAACACTCCGAAAGCTTTGTGTTTATTTACAGCTTCGTGTATTTCTTTTTCATAAAACCCTGAAGGATTGTCTTTAGTTTTTAATAGGGTTTTTGGTAAACGTATAATAATTATTCCGTTTTCTTGATAAGCCTGGCCATCAAAATATCCAATATCCCAATGGTGCAGCGACTCTTTATTTACTTCTTCAATTATCTTTCTGGATAAAGCTTCATCTAGACCTCCACCTCTGGTTCTTGTATCTAATATAACAGAATCCTTTATTTTACTATTAGGTTGTAGAATCACTTTCCCTAATCGAAACATACTCGCATCGTATTTAAAGTCCTTATCATCGAACCAAAATGATTGATCGGTGTGCCGTATTACCTGACTATTTTGAGTCCCGTTTATTACATCGCCATTTTTATCCTGAATTAATACAGGTCGAATGTAAATATGCATCGGTTTTACAAGTAACTCATTTGAAGTGGCTTCTCTTTTCTCATATGAATCAATTTCATGATCGAGTGGAATCCATTCAAGAAAACCGTTCGTATTGATTGTGTGTGTATGACCAGGACTTGGATTTAAATCTAAATGAAAGAAATAATCTGCCAGTATCTTTTCTCCTAAAATTGGGTCAATAGATACAATGGAATTTATAGAAATAATATCATTATATTCCATACTTCTTTGATCAGGATGTTTTTGGTCATAAACATAATTAATTGTAGAATTGAATGGAGCCTCTCCAATAATTTGATGTGAGATATTAGGCGTTAATTCCAATTGGTGTTGCTTAAATTCCTCGACAAAAGATACCCACTCTTCTCCAAATAGCTCTGTTGGTTTTAATATATGGTTTATCTCGTATTCTTCTTGGTATCTGCCAGTAACATAGGTTTCCTCTAATTTCTGTGTTACTGGGCCAAATGTTTTTTCATCGGTTATAATAATCTCATTTTCGATTGTTGATGCATTTCCTAGAACTGCTTCAATATATTGATTCATAATATCTTTATATCCATTGTCATTTTCAAATAGATATTTAGATTGATTACAGGTTATGAGGACTTTTTGATCTCCGTTCTCGTATAATGCAATGATGACATGCTCTCTTGCTTCATCTATCCAAGCAATTGGAGTAACCATTGAATTAGAAATAACAAGCTCACAATCTCCTTCAATCTCTATCGAGTTTTCGGTCCCATTGTAACTTTCAAAAATAGGGTGTACTGTATTCACTTCAATAGAAGCATCATTTGTAGAGTAATCTCCGATATGGTTTACTGAGACACCAAATTCATTTAAGGTGCGATTAGCGTTTTCTGCACGAACCGATTCGTTTTCTTCTAATATAGGAACAATATAAATACCATCACCTAAGTTACTAAAGAAATAGGTATTTATGTCTTCAAATACAGACTCATTTGGTTGAGTAACCCCGTCAGTGATTTGATTTAAGTATCTTCCAGCCAATAAAAGATCTACAGGATTATTTATAATGCTTTGTTGCTCTCTATAGAAATCCCATCTATATGGAAGTCTGTTAGCTACGCCATTTATACCTTGAGTGTCAGAATACACATCATTCATATTAAAGCCAGACGTTAAACCAAAAACCGTTCTAGTTTCAGGTTCAATTATTTCAATTTCTCTTCTTTCACCCTTTGCATAAACTTCAAAAGTCACTTCTGATGCCATGGGAACTTCCGTTGGTATTACTTCATATTCTATTTCTCTTTTATGAAAACCTCTGTAAGTGTACCAATATTCTTCATAAGCATACCTGATAATAACCTTATCTTGCTCTCTTATTCGATCGATGAGATATATAATACCTTTGGCAGCATCAATATCTTTAACTCGTAATACTCTAGCTTGATTATTCCTAAAAGCAGTTACTTCAATGTAGCTTATTTCTTGCTCTGATTTAAGACAGATTGGATAATACTTAGTTTTTATTGCAAATTCATCTAATATAATAGGTGTTTCTCTCTCGACCAATGTGGTTGGACGATTATAGAATTCTTGATTAGTATATTCAGGAACGGCATATTGTAACGTGACTTCCTCGATGTCATCTGGTTCTTTGGGTGCGTAGTTTAATAGCACTGGATATGTTTTATAAATGGAAGGTGTACGCTCTTGTGGCTCAAAATAGGGTAACTGCAGTTTCTTTTCAAACCTTCCATTTTTTATTCTTAGGTACCAGTTCTCAACTTCTAAATCCGCATCCTCTACTTTAGGCATATCTATGTCCAATTTTTTACTATCATCTATTTTAATAGCAAATAAAGGAGATGCTTGTAAATCTTCATAATGAGTCCAAGCAACCAGATCAACATCTGCTGCCAACTTTGTCTCATCGACAAAAGAAAATACTTGTATCGGTCCCTCTCCCGTTATAGAAACACTTACCTCTCCGCTATTTCCCGTAACAGTACCAACATAAGATATTGGCGTATAAGAGTCAGTATTATAACCGGAACCAGCAATACGATTCTTAACATCTTGATCACAAAACTTTCGAGTATTCTCAGCCATAATTGCTCTTGGTCTTCCAGTATAATTCAAATTTGGAATAGATCCAGTTACAGTTTTTAATTCACTTGTTTGGATATTGAGGAACTCAACGTTTTGACTATAATTAAAGACACCAAAAGCTCCTTTATTCCATTTCGTTTCGATTTGATATGCACGTTTCCAATCTTCCTCTGCAATAGTCCCAGTTTGAAAATAGAGGTTTGTTGTTTTCCCATGTGACTCAACCCGAATATTATTTTGCCAGTTCCGAATGTGTCCCTGATTCGTAATTGTAGACTTTTCAGCAACAACACTTTTTTTACCATTTTCAACTTTATAAACACGCTGGTGATAAAGTCTCCACCCTCGTTTTGTCAGATAATCCTGATCAGAACTAGCCTGTGGCCTTCGAAAGATATCCCATTCATGAAGTGATGCTGGTTGAACATCTTCTATCCGAGTCGAGACCTCAGCTGTCCCGTTCCTATCTCCTTCAATAGCATAAAAGTAAAAGTTTTCTTCGTCTTGAACTCTAAATAGAACGCCAACTAAATCATCGTCAGTTCCAACAGTTTTAAATGAAAAATCTGTAACATGATTTTCTACATCTAGATGCATCTTATTATATGCACCAACAAATGCACTTTGGTTTTCATCATCTTTTAAAACTCCATTTTCTATCTTCCAAGAAGCAATACCTGGTGTCTTTTCTATCATGACTGCCCCTACAGCGTTTCGAGCGAAAAGTTCTTGCATCTTAGTTTTCTTATTAACTGGTACTGCCACTTCATAATCAATTTTAAATTCAACTGGTAAATAGTCATGATATAATCCTGACATTCGAAGTCGATTTACTCCTAATTCATCTTTAAACTGATCTACAGGATAGCGAATTAATCCATCTTGTTGCTGTCGAAATCTATAATTTATCCGATGGTCTTGATCAATCATTGAATTGCCTTTTAGTTCTCCTCTTTCTATTCGAAGTAGCACTTCATGTATTGGCACATCATTAGGAAGTTGTAATTGCTCCATAATATTCCCTTCCCCTAACAATTCTTCAATCTTTTTAATACCATCTAGCTTATGAATAGGTTCTGGTTCAATTGTGATTGACCTATCTAAAGGGATAATAGGTGGCTTATCAGCAGAGACAAGAATGGTTTCTCCATCATCATCTAAAGTGACAGAGACGTTTTCTCCCTTTGTTATTACTGGCATATTCCAAGCAAAAGATTCAACAAATTCTGGAACTTTCTCTGTAGGCAATTTTGTAGGACTTGCAGTAATTGTAAAATTCCCATCAGCATGATAATTAACATGCCCGCTGCCATGAACATCTAGATTATTATCAGATGTCTCCCATAGCTCTATATCAGTTCCACCAGCTTTAGGATTTGTTGTGTGGCCCCATACATATCCATAACCCGCTTCATCAATATCTAGAAAGATATCACCTTTATCACTTTTAGCAGTATAAGATTTCACTTCATAAGATGCATTATTGTATTTGTCTATATAATTTTTTATGAATGGCTCCAACATTGATCCAACTCTTTGATTTATAATACGTATTTGATTATGACTATCAAATGTTACTGGGTGCTGGTCTGTTGAGATATCAACTCTTTCAACTTGTTCCCCACTTTCATCCTTTATAACTACATCTCCAACTACCCACCAGTTTCCTGTATATAACGTAGGTATTCCGATGATACCCGAACCTGTTACTTTAAATTCAAAATCCCATTGTGTCTTTTGTCTTTCTGCTATTACACTTACCTTATGATTAATAGGCAGACTTCTGAGTTTTACATTAGGATGTTTTGCACTAGTCCATTCATCAGGCTTTACATTATCTGCTTTAGCAGCAGCAAAGTCATTTAGTCTTTCTTGAATTAATGTTTCAACATTTTCATTATCAATTGCTTCGACAGTGGTATACATTAGATTTCCCTTGGCATCTAGGATTTCATAAGTAGCTTCTTGAGGAATGGAAGGAGTTCCGATTGGTTGTGATAGCTCAATCATATCTTTTACATTTAATTTTCTTTCTCCATAAGGCATCCCTATTTGCTTCCATTCTTGGGTGTATTCTCTTTTCTCATGATTCAATAATGCATTTGGATTTACAACCCAATCGTTGATATATCCTACTGTTGCTATTTGATCCTTTCCTGTAGGATCTTTATATCTTGCAATAACTTTATAATTAAACATGTTTTTCTTTCTTGGATCAAACTCGGCTTTTTGAGTAACAAATACTTCGTATCCATCATTCGCTGGTTTTTCTTCAAGATAATAGTACTCGTCATTTGCGTCTGATTGGTCTAATATTTTTCTTTCTACTGGCTGAAAAGCGCTATTCCCATTTACAATGCGAAGCTTTCCACCCTCAATTAATTGTTTGGTTCTACCATATGCCTCTATCGTATTATCTGCGTTACTGTAAAGCTCTAACTCGTTTGTTGAACTTTGCACTGCATTTTCTGGAACTACTTTGTCAATATGATTATATCTTACTTTAAACGTATCAATTTCATTTGTATTCTCATGCAGATATATTTTCACCCAATGAATATGTGGATTATCTTCCATAGCCATTACATAGATATCGTGTTTAATGTCATCAATTGGATTACCATTTTCATCTACAATTTTGATTTGGTCTCCCCTGTATTTCACAACTTTATTAGGCTCACCCTGCTTACTATCATAATGGTATTTAATTTCAAATTTATAAAACAAAGCCTCATCAGTGGAATGCTTATTACTTTTAAACTGTCTTGTAACGTTAATATCCCTTGATGGGAATAAGTCATATGGCGGTTTCTCTTGGATTGAATCTAATCCAGTATATGTAGATACATATACTAGCTTTCCTTCTTCATCTGGCGCTGCTAAGGAAACTTTTTGTTCTTGAGGTATTACATTTTCAGGGATAGAAGACGTATTTATAATCGATATATTTTCATTGTGATCTAACCTAGGTGTATGAATATATCCAAGATTAACGTCTCCTTCTGGAACCTCTCCACCTAAACGCATCGTATATGTGTTATCTTCTAATTTTTCATCATAAGCATGCGTTTGTTTTTCTTTATCTGACATATTGTAATCCTCCAATCTATTTATATGTACATTGGAGGGAATTACCCTCCAATGACTTTTAAATATAAATCTGTTTTAGCATGCTCTTCTCCCATGTCATAAGTAGCTGTAACATAGATGATTCCATTTTTCTCAATTTGACCGCTAAGAATGATCATCCCCTGACCATATTGGTCAGTAGTGATTGTTTCTGAATGACTCACCTGATTGGTATCCATATAAGAGACTGTTACATTTGAATTTTTAATCACAGACCATTCATGATTGCGAAGTGTAATATAAATACCCACTTCATCTTCACTATTCCCTAATAAAGTCGACTTTCCTGCTTTAAGTTCGATAAAAGCTCTTTGTTTAATATTGTCTTCAAAGAAGTTTAATAAAATGCTGTTCTCAATGCTTTCACATTCTACTCTGTAGGTAGAAAACAACTCGTTAGAAACAGGAGGAATGTCCATATAGTAATACTCTCCGGATTCATTCGTGAAACCATTATATATACGAGTGCCATCTCTAAATATAGTAAATGCTTTATTAGGAATTGGATTATGATTTTTGTCATATACCCTTACTGTTAGTAATACCTTTTCTGTTCCGCTAGTATCTAAACTATTTGGTGATATATTAAGATTAATACTTTTAGCATTTCTATCAACTTTATTTGTTAAATAGAAGAACCCTTTATGATTATGATTGAGCAAAGGATTGGTCATTACATTTGTCTTATAAAACGGACTTGCTTCATGTCCTTCATACTTAATTTTTACTTCATTTAATTCTTGATAATTATGAAAGACAACTGCTGCTTGGTCCTTACTCACATTCTGGTTTTCAATCACATAAAAGCTGTCTTGAATTTTATAAGACACTTCTATCTTATCTTTAGCAAGCATCTTTTCCTTGAAACAAATACAGGATTTCTCTTGATCCCACTCATAATCATCAATCGCTTGATCATTGACACTAACAGTTAGTGTTGAGTTATCTATATCTTGGTATTTTAAGTAATAGTTTTTAGAACCATTCCCTTTAATTATTTCCTTATTTTTTAAGGAAATATGATTATACTCGTTATAGAAATTTACTTTACGTAGCAGTCTTCCATCTAACGTTTCAATAATGATAGGGCTCCCTTGTTTAGGTCTTGGGGAAATTAGTAGCTCTTCTTCTTGGACTACTTTATTAAGCTCTATCTCCCTAGCAAATAGATAATGTTCTCTTTCTTGGAAATAATAGTATCCATTGTGAATTTTAGGGCTCCAAGGCATTGGCATTTCTTCCTTTATTTCTGCCTTTATGTTATATCCTAAATAAGGTGAGATGTTAGACGAAGAAAGCTTTTCATAACGACCACTTGGGGTTTTCCAACTTAATTGGATCAAGGCACTATCTTCTAAGTCTGCATAATTTAATTTAGTTGGATACCATTTGCCACCTTCTAGATAGAATGTATCTGTATATTCGTTATAGGTATTACGATCCCATTTATCAATAATAAGTTGGTGATTCACCCACATTCTTACAGCATCACTTACTTGAATAGAAAATTCATAAAAACCTGTTTCAGGAGCAAATAAGTAACCATCCCAGCTAATAGCAAAATAATTATTCGGATTAGCTTCTGGTAATGTTATTGGTTCGATACTAGGTTCATCCTTATTATCGATTGGTTTATTCTCTGGTGGAGGCGGAGGAGGATTATGACCTCGGACAGTTGCGTATACCTCTGACTCACCTATCTGTGTTATTGTTTGCCCTGTTTCCTGCTGGTTCTTGAAATAAGTTTGGTAATCACTACTGTCATTTCGAATAAAGTATTCTACTTCTAATTCATCTACCTGTAGATTGTGACCTTCTACAAAGATACTTAATGGCTCATATAACAAGGTCTGAACTCTATCTGATATGTGAACTTCGATATTTGGATTATCCTCTATCACAGGTCGCTCTATTTCATAGCTCATTATTTGACTGAATGAAGGCTCCTCATTCGGAGTGATACGCTGGTATTTTTGCAACCAAAAATCCCAGAAATAGGTATATGGCTGTGAGCGAGTAACAGGACCCCAAGCTCCTTTTAAAAAGGGGTTGTCTACATCTGTTAAATCAAATTGAAGGACTCCATTTGTCCATACCTTAATTTGACTGCCTTTTGTACTAATTTCAATTTCATTAATTTCATTGGCATCTGGGGTCCATGTCAGATTATTATGAGCCAACATAACTTTATCGTATGTTAGTTTACTTACTCCAGCTTCCTCAGGATTTAAGCAAGTGTTTTTAAAGACTGCCATACCTTTTACATCAACGCCTCCGCCATCCCACTCAAATGAATAAAAATTCTGGGTGGTGTCATCAAACTTAAATATAGCTCCATACATATCATCGTCACCATCTCGCACTTGAACTTTAAATCCAAATCTATAATCTGTACGGTTCAAATCAGATGGATTGTACCATCCTGACCTTAGATTTTGATTTTTCAGGTTAGTAACTTCTTGATAGTTTTCTTCTGGTGGACCATGCCAATCTCCTGGGCCATTCAATCCTTCTTGCTCTATTGGGTCTTCATCCCATTGAACCCATTCACCTGTGAAATTAGAAATATCAATTATTTCTTGAATAGGGTAAACTACTTCCATGTCGAGATGAAAGCGGAAATGTAGATTAGGATTTAATGCCATCATTGAAATAGATGTTCTTTGTTGTTCCATAAATTCATGAAGAGGAGATCCATTTCCCCAATCAAACCATATTTCTGGATCAATTCGTGTCCCTTTTAATTCTCCAAGGTAATTTTTAGCGTCAGGATTAAACTGGTCTTCTGATATATATGATTGAACATGCAGCCAATCATATTTATTTAGACTGCTATAAATCCTTAACCGATTACTATCAATGTCATATTGACTTTTGTTTAAAAGAATCCCATTGTGATAAACATGAATGTCTTTTCCAGTAGGTTTGTTTAAAACAAATTCTCTCTCTACCGAACCTAGACTATAATGAATATGAACCATCCCTGGTTGGATGGCATTACCGTGTAAGATAATCTTATCATTATATTGCGTCCATCCATTCTCACTATCATTTGGAAGTTCTATATCATCTCTAATAACCGATATAATTTGAAATCCGTCATGATCAATATCCACTTCAACTTCATCCATGTAATCTTTAATTTGATAGCTTTGAATCATTTCTTGATAGTCACCAATGGCTTGCATACTTTCAGCGATAATATGTGAGAGCAAAGGATATTGATAATAGTACCCATTCCATCCACTTCCTTCACCTCTCACTTCTTCTGTCCATACATCTACAAATGGATTTGTACTAATAACTTCAAATTTATCAATAATTGTATCAGCCATATCATAATAGGGATCTTCTTTTGGATCAATTTCAATTGGGTCTTCAATTGTTAATGTTTCATTTGAAGAAATAGTAAATTCTGTATTGCATTCTTTCCATTCACTATACCAGTCTGTGTACCACACATATGCATCCATATGATCAGAGAAAAAATCAACTGTCTTCTTATCCTCTGAAAGATTCCAGTTTATTCGCTCATCATTTACTTCTATATAAGGTCCGGTAAGTGAAACTAAATGATCTGGAATATAAACAACATCAGTTGGTACATCTATCATATCTGCCTTCCCCAGGCCATCTTTAAAGAATGGTCTTCTCCCATTAACTTTTCCGTATCCAATGTATTTGCCAGATATCCACGGCACCAATCGAGGTCGATCCTCACAATGAATTTCCACTTGGTCAGCAATTTGTTTTGTCTTAATAAGCGGTCGTCCATTAATAATGTTTATTGGTTCTGTTGTAATGTTGGTATTTTCATTTTCAAAATTACTTTTAAACCCCATCCAGACTTCATTAGTAGCATTAGGCTTTATTTGGATAAGGAGGAATTCTACATCCTCATAACCATGATACATTACCTCCCCAGTGTTAGGTTCGATGTAATGCTCTGGCATAGGTGGGATATCTACAAATTTATGTTCTCTATTTGTTACAATTCCTTCGTTCTTGATATCTGCTGGATATGTTCCCTGATACCATTCTGTAGTACGCATATAAACCTTTTCATTCTTTAACTCGATTTCATCGTAGTCATCATTAATCGTTTGTGGAACCACGGATAAATGATAAGTGGCCCATTGTAGACCATCAAATTCTTCACGGCAATCAATTGATTGATACCATCCTTGATAAGCATAAACTTTATCAGTGAAGTCTTTCGTTGTTTCAATAACTTCTGGATTCCTCTCCCACATTGTAAAACGTTCACCTTCTAAATCCCAATCATCTAATGGATTGGATGGAACATTAATCTGTACATTAGACCGTTCATAAATCAATATTGGATTTTTATCCAGATACCTTTGTAAATCTACCCCAAATATCTCATCTGCTGTTCGAAAAACTACATTTGCGGTAGATGGTGAAATTTGTTCTGGTGTAATAAAAGCAGTACCTTTTTTTATAATTTTATGTTTTCTGATTTGCCCAGCATCTGGAGGATTGTATGTTTTAACTGTTACTGGCCCATTTGCTGAAGCACTCATGGCTCCCTTAGATGAATCCCTAACTATTCTTGTTACTGAATTTACTTCGTAGTCGGGATTAGAAAGTCCTGTTTGAGCTCTTGCTGCAGCCCTAGCTTCACTATTTACATAAGAAGCTCCAGAGCTCGCAAGCTTTTTAGAACCAGGGTCTTTATATTTATACCACCCACTTTCAGGCTTTCTACCTGAAATGTCATCCCATCGAGTAACAGCTATCTTTTCGAATTGTACAGATTGAGAAAAAGTTGCTAACCCGACACTTCCCTTTGAAAAGCTGCTACTTACATTAAATTGGGCTGCTAACCTATAGTTATTTTCACTATATCTACCTGATTTGTAACTTTGAGTGTAGATTTTTACTTGATTACCTGTGCACCTTACTTTTACACTATTTTTCCAGTTCATATTAAACCAGTCCTGTTTCCAACCAGCGCCATTACCTCTATAATTAATCTTTACTTCCCGCATTACACCATTGGTTACTTTATATACTTTATAATGCTGTTTCCCCCAACCATAATTATTGCTAATATTACGGTACTTAGACATTTGACTAGAAGATAATTTCATCCCACTATAATAATTGCCAACTCCAATTGTTGCTAGATTTGTACTAACAGTATATCTAGAGTATTTATTTTCAGCTTTTGTATGAGAATAGCCCCCAGTTAAATTACCAGTTAGCATATTGTATCCATTATAGCTTTTGGGTTTCCATGAACTTACACAGGTTTCATCGCCTTCCCATAAAAAAATATAGAAATCTTTATTATTTCGATCTGCACGAAAGATAAAGCCAAGCACATCATTATCGGCACCAGGCATGGATACTAATCTGTTTGATGAGGTCACCACTTTAGCGTAAGGGTCACTTCTCAGACCTGTAGATTTAATTGCTTTGAATTCGTATTCAGCTTCATAATCCGTCCAGTTATAGAACTCTTTAGCTATAATACCACTAGCATGTGAACGGTTATCTATTTCCTTTACATAGTTTCCAGATTTATTCCAAACAGATCGTGGACCGGGCCCTATAAAGTTTCCGTTTCTACTAGTAAAAAGATCAGCTGCTCCAGACACTGCTTCAACAGCAGCTTTCCCTCTCCAGTTTACTGCATATTCCAACGTTTCTTGCTTTACTCTAGATTCTACATTTAGCTGCGCTTCCCAATCTCTATTTGTTGGTTGTGGATCCTTTTGCTTTACAGAATATTTCATGGTTTTACCAGGGTAAGCATCTACTCGATGATCATAGGCTTGTTCATTATCCGTAACCAGTTCTTCACCTTCATAATGAATTCCATATTCAAAAGGTATCTCTGGGTAGATAGTTGTTTGATGTTTTTTTCTACCTCTATGTCTTGCTGCATATTTGAATGGTATCGTTAGCTCTTCCGATTCCGGGGTTTTTAAGAAGAGATCATCATTATCTCCAATACCAGAATGAAAGGCATTAACCTTTTCGATTTCTTCCTTTCCTTCTGTTTGTATTTCTGTAAGATGCCCCCGAGGAGGAATGTATTCTGCCATTTCGTTGTCTTCTGTCCACGGATCGATTTGATAATCTTCATCATTGCGCTCGATTTCGTCTGTTTCTTCTACGTTAATTGGATCTGGGTTTATATTCTCTTCCATATCGCACTATCCTCCCATCGGTTATGTGTAAATGAATAGTTCTTCCAATTTTCTGTGTCTGTATCCCACATATTTGGAATATAACCTACGCCACTTAATTCCTTAGAAACTGTATCCCAGTATCCCTCACCCCATTTAAACTTATTCCACATAATAGGTGCAACAGTGTTAATGTAAGCTACCCAATCAATCATTCGTTCTGTTGCCTGACCGTTATCTTTAAACATTAAATAATGTAATTCTGGATTAGATGTATCGTGGAATTCATACTTCTCTATTCCCGCAATTAAACTAACTGTATGGTTTCTCCCTTGATTCAATGGATAGATAAGGATATGATTACCATTTAATATTTCAAACTGATCTGACTCTAGTGGCTGATAATCCACTTTGATTGAATTAAGATCAACTAACCATCCACTTTTGTTGTAAATTAAGAAGGGATTCGAATCATCCAGCCAATTTTCATTATGAGTTATTAAATTCAGCTCTCTAGCTATCCCGCTTGAAAGCCCATCTTTTGAAGTATTGGCTGGATAACGAAAAACATCTAATAATCTATTTTTAAAAGCAGTGTTCGTTTCTAGATAATTTCGCTTTAAATTAAGTAGAAGACCGAATTCATCTAGTGTATTCCAAATATGATAAGGTTTGGGAGTCGCCTTAAATTCAGATACTCCATCTTTATTTTTAACAATCCCTCTTATTTGATCGTAGCTATCTTGGCAATAAAATTTCCTTTCCCGGTAATCAATAATCCCACCTTCATTTGCATCGTTATAGAAAAATTCATGAATGCTTTCTAATATTGGTAGTAAATAGGTTTTATTATCCTTCTGATAAAAGATACGGATATCATCATTCTGATTTATTTTTGGAAGGGAATAGGTATATATCCAATCAAGCATTTTTGTTTCTGCACTTACTAAATGCTTCTGCTCATCAATCCAATTCAACCAGTCTTCTACTTCTTCTAGATGGATCCCAAAAAAGTTAAGAAATTGTTGTCCGATACTTTCTTTTGATTTACGGATTCTCGTCCATTGCGGATATTCATTTGCAAGTGATTGTGTGAATGTTGAATACCAATATTTATTAATACATATTCCGAATATCCCATTAACATCTGTTTCAAATTCAAAGCTCATCTGTTCCGTATTGTTTATGGAATCAATTTCATTCCATTCATGGGTTTCAGGGTCATAAAAACAAATAATAGCATACTTAGCTTCTATTGCTGTTAACCTATTAGAATAAGGTATGGTGATTTTAATACTAGGATCTGTTTCATTTGTACTTAATTCAAATTGCAGATCGGTTAAACGGTAATCTGTGTACCACTCACCATTATTATGAATGATTGGCTTATCGTTTAACCCATAATTATCTTGCTTTACAGTCAAATCTAATGGGCCATTAGCAATCAAATCCACATTCGCAGAATGACCAGTTTTATTATATTTTGTTGCATATACCTGCGATGATCTTTGCGACTCTAATAGTGTCATTTCCAAATTCACTCCGTCCGAATTGTAATGCCTTTCAATATTATAACATTAAAAAGCGTACTTGACGATATTACAAATACGCTTTTCTTTATAAATTATAAGGAATTATCTATTGCTGTTACAACATGTAGTAGGCTAGTTCACAACTGTTGCAACTTCATATTCTGTAAAATTTGCATCCCCAGTTTCTAATGGTTGTTTATAGCTATCATGTATTTTAGAACGATGTACACGATATCCTCCTAAGTTTTCTTTTAGTTTTGGAATCTGCACGATCATGAACATCATTCAAAATAAAAGGGTTTCAATCTTCGTTTTTCGATGATTGAAACCCTTTACTCGCATCAATTTAAATTAGTAGCATTACTCCCGCTGCAATTGCGTCGCCAATTGGAACATAGTATGTTTTTGAAACACCCATATTGTCAAGTGACTGTTGAATAATTCCACTTAAACGTTTTTGTGAATAATCTTCTAAGTCACTAATTTTTTTCTGAGCATCGTCAATTCCATCAGCGATTTTATCACTGTTTTTAGAGAGATATCTTGCTTGGTCTGCATCAAGGAACTTTACGATTTTTGATAGTCCAGAACCACCATATCTAACTGCAAGTTCAGCAATTTGCATTGCACCTTTAATTATCCAACCAGTTTTACCAGCAGCTTCAACTTCTCCATCATCAACATTTGAAGGCTCATCCTGTATGTAATTATCAGATACAACCGGCTCCTTCATATTATTGGATTTTTCAGCAGCGAAACTTGCGCTTGGTACTAGAAAAGAAACCAGTAGCATAAGCGCCATGAAACTAATAAACGATTTCCTTAACATAATTCCCTCTCCCTTTTTTGGTAATTTTTTACTATAAGCAATTATAGAATACTAAATGTCTAATACTTTGTAAATAGTTTCATAGTAAAATATTTACTTTTTTAATTACTGAACTTGATAGCCTTTTGAACATCAATTAAGCCTTTTCCATATAAATGAGGATTTCCTAACGGCTTTGTTGACTTAACTAGTATCTTCCTTATTTCTTCAATATTCAATTTTGGATTATTCTGTAGCACTAAAGCAGCTACACCGCTAACATGAGGAGCAGACATGGATGTGCCATTCGCTAAGAAATATAATCCACTTTGGACTGTAGTATAAACTAGTTCACCAGGAGCAGATATATCAATTCGCTTCCCAGTGCTAGAATGGACGTATCTTTCACCATTTTTATTTATTGCTGCTACTGAAATAACCTCATCATAAGCAGCCGGGTAAGTAACAGTATCGTCCTTTTTAGTACCTCCCATGTTACCTGAGGATGCTACGAGCAGGATATCATTCTCGTTTGCTTTTTTAATGGCTTTTCTAAGAATATCTGTTTCCACATTTGTTTGTAGACTGAAGTTTACTATATTCATTTTATTTTCAATTGCCCACTCTATTCCTGTTACGACATCACTTATAAGACCTTTTCCATCATTCTTTAAAACTTTGATAGAATAGAGATCCGCATCTGATGCAACTCCTAGTAGTCCATAAGAATTATCCAAGGCCCCTATAATTCCTGCTACTTTAGTACCGTGGCCATAACCATCAAAGTAGTTCTCGCTATTATCCAATATATTTATTCCACCACTTACTTTTAAATCTTTATGTGGATTAATACCAGAATCTATAATTCCAACCCTAATTCCTTTTCCGCTTATTCCAAGTTGATGGGCAGCTGTAGAACCAATATAATCTATGTTCCATGGCACTAATTGTTCTTGCGGGTCAATATCAATTGAGCCCCAATCAATATCTTCATAACCACTAATTTCCACCTCTACATTAGGTTCAACACTAACAACTTCATCTGCTTCCTCAATTACTTCTACACTACCTTTGGGTAATTCTACTAATAGTGATGGTGATATGGTGTATTCTTTAATTATTTCACCATTATGGTCTGTAATAATACCTTCATTCACCTCTGTTTTAAAAGTAACGAAATATTGGTCTCCTTCACCATCTACAGCTGCATCGACTTCTTGGAAATTTACGACCAAAAATAGAATAGATAGAAAGACTGAAATTATAATTCTTTTGTTCATCTAATTACATTCCCTTCCAAAAATATGGTAAAATATAGTATATCACATCGCAAAATAGTGTGGTGCTGGACTTGTGACATATTTATATAATTTACAGGAGGATTTGTATATGTTTGAAAAGAAGTTAGCTGATGAAGAATCTGTAAATCATTATGACAATGTACTCAACTGTGTAAATGAAATGAAAGAGGAAGAAGCTAAAGCATTCTTGAAACAAGTTTATGCAAGGATTGATATTGCTCTAAATGGTAACGGAGAATATGATAGCCAAAAGTTCTTAAAAGATTTGGATGGTAAGTTCAAAGAACTTGTAGAAGTTACAAAAAAGGAAAAAGAAAAGAAGAAAGAAAAAAATCAAGCCGAGTAATATGTTTGGCCCGAGATTACAGCTTGATGAAAAGCCATAAATGCTTGTATAGTAAGGTTGCCATGAATAGGCAACCTTTTACTTTAATTTAATGAAGCAAGCATTGAATCAATCCTTTAAGCATGACCAGTTACACCCTTTTTTCTTTGTATATGATCCTCCCGGTTTCCTAGTATTTTTATAGCAGCTGTTTCTGCATATTCCATATAATTAAATAGCCATTTTTCCATAGATATGTTTTCATTATAAATCTCATGTAAATCTAAAACCTTTTGTAATCCAGCTTCTATTTTTTTATCTTCAGCTGTCATTGCAACGCCATTAACTTGTTTTGAAATCAAACGAATGAATGCAAACAAAACAAATTCTACAGCAGATACTCCTTTACTTAGATTTATTTTTTCTTCTGCAATTTCAAACAAGATTCTATTGACTTCATTTTGTTGTGTTAAATTTAACTGCTCATAATTGTTTTTATTAATTTCTCCTGATAGAATCCTATCTTCAAGCTGTTGCATCTTTTTGTCGTCATCTGAAATAAGACTAATTCTTTCTCTTGTCATTTTCATCCCTCCTTATGACCATGTAATAGCGTAGCTTGATAATTTAGCTCCTTTTGGTATTTCCACTTTTAAACAAAGCTTGTTATCAATTTGGTCTGAATCAGAAAAGTAGAATAGTGTGTTAGGTTTAATTTTTTCCCACGTCTCCCCTCCATTTCGAGAGATATAATATTTTATCTTTGTTGAAATTGAATCAACAATAAATTCTATTTCCGAGAGTATTATTCCCCAACTTCCATTCCGTGTTAATTCAAATCGAACAAATCTATTACTTAGCAACAATTCATATTCACGCATTGTTTCATATGGTGTGTTATCATCATGAGTGTTCGTCACCCATGGAACAACTTCTTCATAATTAATATCATCATCTGAAACAAGTATCCTATAATTGGAAGAAGCATCATTTCTTGCTCTTGGATATACCCTAATAGTTTCAATAACTGGATTTCCGATTGACTGAAAATCAAATATTAGTGATTGACTGCCTTTTGAATCTGCTAACCAATAACTGTGTGGATCAGAATGAAATATACTACCATCCGATATACTTATCGTACCATTAAATAAATGACTTAAAGCGTAGTATTCAGGATGATCTTTATATTCATATTTTTTAGCAGAAGATTTTACTGTCACTCCATTGGGTGCAATATATTTAAAGCTATTATCCTCCCCATTGCTTAAGTCTAAAATACTTGGAGGTTCTGGTTCTATTGCATCAATTGATAAAACTGCCTTATCTATATGTGCATCTGTTTCTTCTATGGTTGTAACAATTGTTGCGAAATTATCTTCTTGATTATCTTCAGTTGTAACGGTACCTAGATTTGTATCATGTTTGTAGTGTTTGCTCTTTACAGAGTCAATTCCACTTAAATCTAGTAAATCATCAAAGATCATATTATGCATATGATACTTTTTACTTTGAGCAATTGCATTTAATTTAGCATTAGCTTTCATTATATTTACAGCATTATTAATAATTAATTTATCAGCTTGTCTTGTTACGTTTTGGATAGATTTATCGATTTTATCTATTCGTTCTTTCATAGTTAAGAAAGATCCTGTAATTCCTTCTCCTAATATTTCATTACGAGTTACTTTTTCTTGTTTGTCTGCTTTGCTTGATGTTCCATATGAAAGAATATCCATTATAATCACCAACTATTCTCTTTTATTCTTACTAGTTATATCCAGGCATAGCTTAAACCGTGTAACTCTTGACCACTCTCAAGAATTATTTTTACTCTTAATTCACTTCCTTCTGGTTGATTTGATAAATAAGTAAGTTCATCTTCTTTAGTTTCAACCCAATTAAGTCCATTATTTCTTGAAACAAGAATAGCTTGCTTTTGGAATTCATGCTTATACAGTAGTTTAATACGATCTATGTTAGGTGTTCCTAAGTTATTCTCTCCACTTTTCAGAATGACTTTTAACCGTACATAACGACATTTTTCCGTTTCAGATTTACCTCCAGAATCAACTATTTTGTATTCTGAATAGTTGATTCCATCTAATGAAGTGGATATCAATAAATCAATTTTACTAGAAGAGTTTTTATAACCATAAAATTGCAACTCTGCAATAGTAGGGAAGTCTATTCTTTCAGCATCTAACACATAAACTCTGTATGCCTTATAACTTTTAGAATTATTTAAAGTAAAATATCTTGTTTCTCCACCAAACCAGTTTTCTTCATTGTGGAAAGTTTGTATATCTTCCCATATTCCATCATTACCATCTGTTGTATCAAAAGAACCTTGAACTCTAAAAGCTGATGGTGTTCTTTCTGGAAACCCAGTTGCTCTAGCACTTATGGAGATTTGTTTTACTAATTGAGGATAATTAAAACAAAATCCAACGTAATTATTTAATCTTTCAGTATTCCAAAAATCCGAAACGTTATTGTTAAAAGCTCTCCATGCCATTCTTGGATAATCTCCATAGTCATAATAATCACTTGCAAAAGCAAAGCCTTCTGCTGATTCATTCTGCTCTAGCACTGGTACTAAATTATCACTATACCCTGAAAAAAGTTCAGAAATTGTACTAACTCGTCCTAGGTCAATAATATTAGATTCATAAGTTCCTTCATTGTAGTATCTATCTAGATAATTTTCTTCTATAAATTCTAATTCGGCTATTGTTGGGTAATCAGTTCTTTGTGCATCTAGAATTAGAATACGGTAAGATATATAATCTTCTTCGTTATTTAATTGATATATTCTTTTTTCCCCTATGGCCCAATTCAATTCTTCAGAGAACTGTGCTATTTCAACCCAATTGCCATCTGTTCCATTTGTAGTATCCTTAGATGCTTCTATCCTGAAAGAAGTTGGTGTTCTGGACGGTAAAGTATCGTTTCTTGCTGTTAGACTAATTTGTTTTATAACTTTTGGAGATTCAAATATATATCCTACAAAATTACCTAAGCTTGTTGTGTTCCAAAAGTCTGAAGCAACGCCATTAAAAGCTTGATAAGGATAATTGGATGCATAATAAGTACTTGCAAACACTAATCCTTCAGGTGCTGTTTCTGAAATCATCATTGGCACTGCATTTTTATAACCGTCCATTACTTGTTCACCAGTTGCTTCTAACTTAAGCTGTCCATTTAAATAGACTGTATTTGTAAAAGTACCCTTTGCTAAATCTACCTCTCTTTGCATGATACCAGGCTCACTAGTTTCTTTTGAGACCATAACCATTTCAGGAATGCCTTCTGTATCTTCTTTTATGGTGACAATTTCAGCATTATTTCCCTCTTCAGCAATTCTAATTAAATTATTGTCCTTGTCGTAGAAATAATTAATGGATAAGCTGGAGTCTATACCACTTTCATCTGCAAAATCATCTACAATTAAATCTTTTAACTTGTATCGTTGGAGATTAAGCAGTGAATTTACTTTTAAATTATATTTATTTAAGTTTATAGAAGTCTGTATAGACACATCTGATACACGGTTTACTAGTTCCACTCCAGGATCTTTTTCTTCTAATGCAGTTATTCGATTATCTACATTTTCATATTTATCTTTGATATCTTTATCTTGCTCAGTGCCGTTCATACCCAACTTGTCTTGTGTTAACTTAATTTCTCTCTTTGCTTTAGCAGCCTTTTGATAGCTAATTATATCCATCGTCTACCTCCTAATTGAAAGGCATTACAATTATTATACATTGTATTTAAAATAGATGGAAGGGCGATTACGCCCAACCGAATGATATAGCAGATACTTTAGAAGAAGTATTCGGTAACGAGATCTTTATTTGTAATTCTGTATTTGCCTCTAATGCAATATTTATTATAGTATCTTCTTTTATTTCTTCCCAATTATTTCCTAAGTCTATCGAATATGTCAGTATGACATCCTTTGTTCCATCAGATATTACCCATAAATAGCTCTTTGAATTTTTTATTAATTCAGGAGTTAAAATTACTTCTCCTTGACCACTATACAACTTATTAGTTTCATCGTAAGTTCCAGTTGCTTCTTCTACTTCACTTGTATCTTCGAATGTATCAATCACTAAATCATGTAATCTATATTTCTCAGATAGCATCAGTGAATTAGCTTTGAAATTTAATTTAGAAAGATTAACAACATTGGTTTCCTCTAATTCTTTCATCCTTCCTTCAATGGTCAATTCATCGTAGTTTATCTTTATAGAATCTATTACTGGTGTTTCTACTGCAACGTCTTGGACAGTCTCTTCAGTTGGAAATATAACTTCTGAAGATAAAATAGCTTTTAATTTCAAAAATCTCGCTTGAACTGGATTATCAATATCTATAGAAGCAAAATCAGTAAAAGAGATTCCGTCTTGTGAAGTAGCAACTTTTACTTCAATATTTGTAGTTTCACTTAATTGATTTGTGATATCAACTAAACTTGTCTTATTCCAACCTACTCCCAAATCAATTACAGTTGAAGTCCATGAACCTTGGGGGACATAAGTTTTAGTTTCTTCAAGTTCATAAAATTCTATTTCATTTACAGTTATTCGATTACCCTCTCTTATACTTGACCAAGTAATACGATAATATTGATATTCTTTAGGCTCCTCAATAATAAATTCTATTTCTTTTTTAGTTTCATCAGTTTCATGATAAATAGTCTCATAGACAGATTCATCATTACTTCCTTCTATTATCCATTCTTTAGGTTTGCCATATCCGCTATAGATAAACTTCATCTTTGATATGAGGTGTGGTTGGTTGAAGTTTAGTTGAAACCACCCTGGAAACCTAGTGGAAATACTTGAATTAGTACTTGTAGAGTAATTGCCATCAAACATTCTATTTTGAAAATGAAAGTATTCTAAACTTGAACTAAATGTAATGCTAAATGTCGTATCTAGATTTTTTAGTAAAAGATTATTATTTGAAGGGGCAAAAATCTTACCAATTTCTTTTAATTGCAATTTATTATCTAATGGTTCCAAATTGTTAAAAACGCCATGTTTAAAATCAATATTATAACTGTTTCCTACGAGCAATTTATCTGATTGTCCTTCAATCCAATCTAATCGATGATCCACTGTTTTAAATCGACACTCAGCTTTATTCCCGATTATCTGTTCATTAAGATAGTCTATATCCTTCAATGCATTTACAGCTTTACTTAATGATATTACATCCATATGATCACCCTCTTATTCACTAGGCTCTTCTGGGCTAATAAGAGTCTCTGTTTGAATTCCAGTTATATCTCCATTTGTATAGGAGTATGTTTTTGTTACTTGCACATTTTTTCCATTTCCATTACTGAATGTTTTTACTGAATTGATAAGTTCTCCACTTCCATCATCCTTGTAATTATAGGTAACTGTAAAAACCCGATCTCCTGAAGATTCGTGTTTAATTACATTTCCATTCTCATAAGTAAATACTTCACTGTAATTACCTGTTTCTAACTCATCTTCAAGTTCAGCTACCCTTTGGGATATTGGCTTTCCACTATCTAAATAAGCTTGTTTTAAATCGCTAATAACTTCAGCCTCTGCATTACCCATCATTGATGTATCAATATTTAATAACTTTTCACTTAAAGTAATAGCGTCACCTTGGATAACTTTCAGTTGATTAATTAATGTTTGTAAAGTAACATCTAAATCCTTTTGCAGTATTTTTGTAGGGCGACTCATGTTTCAAACCTCCAATTAATTTAATTATAGAATCTCGATTAACCGTGGTCGAATCCGTTCTTCTTCAGAAATCACATGATTAGTTAGAAGTGCTGGTGTATCATTCAAATAAAAGTACTTAACCTTAAAATCTACAATATTGTCGTCCAAATTCATTACTTTTTGAACAAAATCATTATAAATAAAGTCTTGATCTATTGAAAAGTTACCAAAATAATTATTCAACTCACTCTTTACATTTAGGCGTATGCCTTCACTATCTCTTGTGCCTTCTTTCAATATAAGCTGTAGTTCTATCTCTAAATAGATTTCATCAGGTAGGATTACATAAGGCTTCACTCCAAAGGCTTTTACTTGCTGCAAAACACTTTCCATGTTCTGTTTAACTGTTTCTGAGTCAAATCCATTTAAAGTAGTAAGAATAAAGCTAAATGTCCCTGTCCCATGTGTATATTCCTTCCCAAAAATAGACTGAACTCCTGGTATAGATAAACATGCGAGTCTTACAGCCTCCTCATTAGAAGAGACAGCTGCACTTACTTGTTTTGATAGCTCTATTCTATATGTGTCATCATCAATTAGCTTTTCTTCTTCGACACCTGTATCTTGATTTATGATAATTTCTGTTCGCCTCGGATAATTAAACATCTCGCCCATTAACTCTAAATGCGTTCCAATAGCCCTGCTTAAATAACCATTGTTAAGCACTTCCTCAGCAAATTCATAAAGACTCTCAAATTCTCCACTCAATGATTCTGTTATAGATCGTGCAATACTTCCTGCATTAAAATTGGTAATAGGCGTATTTGTGACAATAACATCCAGAGCATCTTTAATAATCTCTTCTTTACTTCTTTTAACTAGCATGAAACACACCTCTCTTTCTAAATAGTTTGCGGTGATTTAACAATAATAGGATCATCGGCATCACTATCTACAACTGTGTAAAAATCAATTTGATCAATACTTGTAGGAACAGCTTTCACAGTAATGTCCTCTCTCATGAAACGACCATCATAAGTTAATGTCTCATGTATAGATTCTTCTCCACGTATTCCTGTTGCTTTTGTATTAGGCTCTCCTTCTAACAACTCCATATCTGCTCCTATATTCTCGTGAGATCGCCAATCCCCTTTTTGAGTTCTTATTCTATTCATTGCATCTTGTTCCGCAGATTCATAATTCGTTGTTAATCCCAAATCAACTCCACCCGCATTGTCAGGTTCTCCTAATATAAGATCTCCTTCAATAACGGCATATATCTGATATTCATATAGATTATCTACAGGAGGTTTGCTATCTTGGTAATGCATTACATTTTGATCTAATGTAACAACTAACTCCCATCCTTCCACAGATACATCTTTACGATAAATTGCATATCCACCAATTTCATTTTGTAACTCCCATGTAAGGTAATATCCCGCATCGTTGGGGGTAATATCAATAAAGTCCATTTTTTCTTTTCCGTAAAAGGACATATCAATTTCTTTATATTTCCCCATATACCTATTCACCATCTTCCGTTAGTTTGTCTAACACCGTTTTATACTCACCCTGTATAAAGTTTAGCTTTTGATTGTAACTAATCTCTTCTTTTTTCTGATAAAACATCTTAAGATTCGGCGCAAAAATAGAAAAGCTTTGGGTTTTTGGATCCATCCTAAAACCTAATCCATAATCAGCAAAAGCTTCTACTCTCCCATCTTCTCTAGCTAATACTCCTGTCCCACTTGTAGGATTAATTAATCCAATATCTTTTCCTTTTGCTTCTGTGCTTTGAATAAATAAATTATCCACGTTATTTTCAAGTTCCATATCCATATTTAAAAGTTTTTCTTTCCATGAAGACATGACCTATTAACCCCCCGTCATAAAACTAAATACATTAGCTACCGCAAATTTGAAGGTATTTGAAGCAACTTCCCATTGTGTCGGTTCTCGATAGAAACCAGTTATTACAGGTTGTGAGCTATCTCCATCTATAAATTGAACCCAAACCCGATCACCTTTAACTAAACCATTAGAGATAATTCCCTGCGAGTAAACCATACAAGGAACTCTTTTGAGTACTTGGTCTTTTTTCCCCATATTCACTTTTATATCTGCTGTATGTCGTTCTGTATCTTTTACTGGATTAGTTAACCCGTGCTCATCACACGTACATTGTAGTGATTCAGGATGATACCTTAAAACATGACCGATGAGGCCAGAAGTCTTTCGTTCTAAAGAACGACCGGCCGCATCCTTTGCAATAGTTGTTTTTATTTCACTCATAGTCAACCCCCTCTATGCTTTTTTAGGAAATGATAAATGTAGATGGTTATGGTGGTTTCCTGGTTCATAAATGAATTGTATCTTAGGATACTTTTTCTTCATTTGCTGAATGATGAACCAGTCCCCGAAAATGATGCCATCAAATCCTGCTTTCACACAGCTTTCCACCAATTTAATTGCATTGGTTTTATCTTTACCTGAAGGAAATCCTAATTTACCTCCTGATAATCTTCTCATTGTGTTTGGTGTATCAATATCGACTCCATATCCTGTTCCATGCCAGTTGGGATCATTAGCACGGTAAGCACTTGTTACTACAATCTTCTCCCCTGTTTTAGACTTATAATCTTTGGCAACAGCATTCAGTAAGTCGTAAGTTCCTTTTCTCATAAGACTAGTTCCACCAACAATTGTAATATTAAAGGATCTACCAGTTTGATTCTTAGACTCAACAAGCTTTGATCTAGCTTGACTTGAACTTAAATGGTATTTGTCTTTACCTTTTGAACCAGTTACATCTGGAGCATCATCAGTACCCCCTTTTGGATACTCATAATAACGCATAATGTGTTCAACATACTTCTTATCTCCATATCGGTTCCAACCTAATTCTGCTGCTTTCTTATCAGAGAATTTATTTGTTAATTCCTGTGTCCACTTACCGCCATTATTATTAACATAGTCGATGAACCCACCGCCAAAATTATATGATTGTAACGCTAAAGCTACATCCCCATTTGCCTTATTCATCATTTGCCCAAAGTATTTTACCCCTTGTTGTAAGCTTCTTTCTAACCCTATAGAATTTCGAGGTAAGCCTAGACTCTCAGAAGCTTGAAATACATCAGGGTATCGATTATAATTCCCTCCAGTTTCTTGCATACATTTGGCTTTTAGTATTTCTGCGTACTCTGGTTTTCCTTGTTTCTTGGCTTCTGCCTCTATTTTTGGTCCTAACGTTTTAAAGTGGGAAGATAGATTAACAGCTTTTCCATTTAAAGGGATACTAGAGGAACCATCCCATTGTTCACTATCAGAATTATCTCTTGTAAATAAATCAAAGAGATTAGAGAGAATGCTATCTGCTTCTTTCAACTTTTGCTCCAAGTGACTATAATCTGGCCTGTTGTTTTCTGCCCGTCGATTTTCTAAGAACTCCGCTCTCCCACTTATTTCTTCTTTTGCTGCTTCTACATCACGTTTGTAATACTCTTCAATTTTGCCATTGTCTTCATAGGTGTTAGGTCTATCAAAGATACTTTTTATTAATTCATCTGTTGTAAAAGTTTTCTCTGAAGTTGTAGGAGATGTAGCAAAAGATTGAATTTGACCGGGTAATTCTCCATTGACTGTTCGATCTTCCACACCTATAAGTCCAAGCAAAAAGTCTGGGATACCGTCAAATACCTTGTTTGCTTCTTTGGGCTCCCCTACTACTGATCCTTTGTTTCCATTTATACCAGCAGTAAAATTAACTCCTTCTTTCTTTAACGGAACAATTAGAACAGCTTGTCGGTTCATTAGAAACCTCTCAGTTAATTCCCCAACTGTGGAAGATATCACACCAACTGCTGCTGTTTCTATAGCAAATGTAATAATCCCCGCTGGCCCTAATAAAGCATGTTTTCCTTTCCATAATCCTTTTGCTACACCAGCTAGTTGTTTTCCACCTTTTAGAAGTCCAGAAGTACCTTTTGCCCCCTTCAACATTGCAGAACTAGCTTTTCCTTTGATATTAGCCATCTTTCTAGAATCAAAATCTCTCAATAGTTTAGATTGACTAAACAAATTTCCCCCTTTATTGAACACTTTCTCTATATCTTTCTCATTTAAACCATCTAATGATTTGGTCAATGAATTGAATAATCCGTTAGCTTTCCAACGTTTTAAGTCAGCTTGAATGTCAGCTTTCGGTAAATTAGATACAGACTTTTTAACAGTTTCGGTTGCTTTTCCAGCATTCTTCTTATAATAATCTTCCGCTTTACTTACACCTTTAAAGCTTCTGACCTTTTGTTGCATCTTCCCTGCCCGCTTGGCTGTACTTGACCATAATGCATTTAGAATAGGTAAAGACCCTGTATATCCTCTACTTGCAAGAATTGCTCTAATATGCATTCTAGCCATTGCATATGCTCCAATGGTTGTCGCCCGCATGAGTAAATCAAAAATCGATTTATCCGCATTGAAGCAGACTGCATCAGGTTTAATCATACTGATAAAACCTACATCATGGTTCATAATATGAATGGATTCTTTAACATCTGCAGGACCGCTCATATTTGAATAATAATCTTGTATAATCATTGTGTCGTAAGGTTTTACAGTAGGATCGCCCATCACCGTGAGATATCCATCGTACATATCTTTTACATAATCTCGTAGACCAGCTGCAGTAATTTTTAATGCAACACCTTCATCGAAGAACCATTTAGCTGGTTTATTTAACGCATCTCCTATAAAAGGTATCTTGTCTATTGCCCAAACACCTTTAGCATTTAAAGTCGTGTCTATATTTACTGTCTTCTGCTTTTCTGGCCATATGTCTGTATCTACATAAACAGGAGAAGTTGTGGAAATTTTACCTTCATTCATGTATGTTCCAACTGCTACAGTATACATATTTTCTTCAGTTGCTTTTATCTGATTGTGAATAATCGAAGTATAGCTGTCGTAAATATGCATCTGTTTAAAGGATTTTTTTAAGGTTCCTTTAATCGATTCACCTTCAAGATCTATATCATAATCATGACTTATAGGGAAATATGGCTTTCCAAGAAATATTGTATTTCTAAGGCCGAATGGGTGAACTGCAGTAATCATGTCTTGACCAACAGCTGCTGTAATATTAAGTACATCCCATACTGTTTTATCGAATAAGTTAATGTTTATATTTACTTCATCTGAATCACCCATACCAAGCCCATCTTGAATTTTTCTATACCATTTATCTTGCTCAGCATTTAATAATCCTGTTGTTTGATAAACATTCATATTAATTTCTGCTGTTTCCCTGCCTTCCATAACCCCTAGGCTAAATAAGTCTTGAAAATCTTGAACCCCTTGAGGTAAACCAGTTTCACCAAAATGCATAATTCCTAATGCATGATCTTGATATTCTCTATTGCTCAAAGATGCGGATATATTTGACCAGAAACCTTTCGAATCTGTAAGTAACTCATCTACAATTTCAGTAGGTTCTTTTTTAGAACTCAAAAATCCACTTGTATCATCTTCAGGATCTATATCCATCATTGCATTTAATTTATTCGTTAATTCGATTCCGTCATCTTGAGCAATCATTGTCATAGTTGCACCGTTATTTTGAAGACTTGTAATGGTTCCGTTCATGATTGTAGGTAAATTTGCAGCGTTTGAACCATACCCCATGCGCATATGAACTCTTACACCAGTTCTTAAATAAATACTTTTATAATAATTTGGATCTCTGTGTCTACTGCGTTCCGTTTCCTTAGCAACTGCCCCAGGCATCATAGCTGCCAAGAATAAGTCTCCAAAGCTAGAGTGTGTAATGTCTTGCGCTTTCTCGTGATCGTCTAATGATCCAAACACGTTGCTTAATTCACACACTAAGGTGCTAGAAGCTTGTTTTCTACTGTTATTGTAGGTAATATCAGTAACCGCTCTATAATGAAAATACTGATCTGACATTTTAGCAGTACCTATAAACTGACCTTCATCTATAAATGTCATGAAAAATGTTGGGAAAGCACGTACTAATCTACCCCTTCGATCATGCTTTAACATATCCGTCATCATACTTGCTTCAGATATTTTACTTCCGTTATCCGCATAGGATTCCTCATCAGATCTAGATAACTGATCAATAACTGTTTTATCATAATCATCTACGATTACAGCTTTATAATCTTTAATAGGTAATTTATCATACTTTGATTGAATAGTTTCGTAATCCCATGATTCCGTGTTATCCAAAGTGTTTATCATGTTATTAATTTGATTTACTAGACGCTTATTTGGAGCTTTATTATTTTTTAACAAAGCAGTTAGTTCCCGTTTAAAGTCTAGGTAAAGTAACACCGTACAAATAAACTGTACTTTCTCTGCGTCTTCAGCTGATGAAGGAGACAAATCAAATAGATCGTATACACGGTCAATGTTGTATTCCCCATCGTTCATAATCGCCTCTGATGATCCCCAGTAGTAAGAGAAATAACGCATCCCTAAATCTACGTTGTACTCTATACTGTTGCGTATGTGTTTCTTTTGATCTGACTCCCCATATTTACCCCTAACTCTCATTACTCCTATATACTTAGGGTTGGATTGATATTTATAATTCAGGTTTTCATCTTGCATAATAACCTGTCCTTTACTTCCTACTTTGACACCATCTAGTTCTTGATTTAAACCGGCATTATAAAAATGTCTCATATTTGGATCAAACGATTGAACAAATGCTGTAGGATACTTTCCCTTTATGCCATACACAGAAGCAGACTTTCTGATCAACGCTTCCATGTTATCCTTGGTTAAATTATCGTTATCAACTTCTTTAGAAATATCTGCACTTGGTGATATATTAGGCATCTTTTCTTCAGAAAGACTCTTTGTTTCATCCCTCTTTTGAGTAGCAACTTCGTCTAAGGAATAACCACTATCATCTAAAGTAGCAGTTCCTCCAGTAGCATCGTATAAATCAATCTGACCTGCGCCTTCTAAAACAGATCTATTTAATATCTGTGCAAAGTCTCTTTCGGTATCATAGTTTATAAAGAAGTCAGGGTCTACAAAGAGTCCATCATTTGTGTTAATTACACTAAATCCAGCTTGCTGCACTTCATCATATGTGGGTAATTCTAAATCTGGATATAATTCCGCTGCTTTGAAAGTTTCAAGAACCCATGCATTATAAATTGCTTGATCATTAGCATCATTACTCACCCCTACTGCATTTTTAATCTTCTTAAAACCACTAGTAATATTTTTGATAAATGGTGGAATGCCATTCACTAAATCAATATCCCAGTTTAAATCTAATGTCATTGCATTTATTTCATGCATTTTCTTTTCTGCTCGATTGTATGCCATTAATGTAAGATTAACATCATATACACCAGGCATCCCATCAACAGTATCTACAGTCATATCATCAATAACTACATTTGTGACTCCATATAACTTTGCTATTTGATGATTGAATTGCAGAAACCCATTAGCAACTTCTTTATGATATTCACGAGTTAGATACGATGTCCGACGAACTAAGTTCTCTAAACTAGCTATAGCTTCCATATCTGTGCACTGGAAGCGTGCAACCATTACAGTATCTTGTGAACCTAAGTATTGATGAGTTGGGGACTGATGCATCTGTAATTGATTTGATGTAATCGAATTTTCGAAACTAATGCTGAAGTCTTCCAGATGCATGTTACCTAAAGACCATGATTCATAATGTAAATCATACTCATACATTGCTTTGCTATATAAATCATCATACGCCTCATTGAACTCTTCTTCCTTAGCATTATCACCAAATTTGACTCCGCCATCTTTACTTACTTTTACTTTCAGCCAATCATCAAAACTTAAGTCATTCTTATCGCTAGTCCATTCTTTTATAAGTTCTTTCTTTTGTTTATTCCACTCTCGAATTGCCTGAAGATCGTCTTCTGCTGCAATTTTAAATATATAATCATTTGTTAATTCATCTGTTAACGGTTCAAAATAAGTTAAAACACGTTCTGCATCTGCACCTTCACCTTTAGTCATTGATTTATATAAGGCAGACGCAACAGGGTCTTTAACTGTTGTTTTATTTAAATGCCTTTCATAATACCACCTGAACATTGGCCAATGAAACATTTCATCAAAACTTCTTTCACTCGTTCCATATATATAAGTAGCAGGTTCAAAAGCATAACATTGTATAATAGCTTGTAATGTATTAGGAAAACCTGGTGTTGTTTGAACAGTTACATTTTGAATTGTTATAGCTTCTATTTGATGAGCTTCGTTTAAATACGTGTTCTCAATTGGCAAGAATGGACACTTCTTACTTTGAGCTAAAATCGGTCTCAATTCAAAATTGATGGAATCTTCATTGGGAAAGAAAAGAGTTAGTGTAATTATTCGATCAAAGTATCCAGACTCCTTAGGAAGGCTATTTCTACCTCTCATCACAGATACTTTCTGATGTTTCATTTGTCTGTGTACGCTTATACTGGTTGGAGGTGTTAAAAACTGCGTATCTCCAATTCGCATAAAATGATCACCGAGATGCCCATAACGGACGTCCCGATCATCAAATGCGGTTATTGCCATAAACATAACCTCCTATATACTTTCTTCTACTTTATCTCGGTACCAAATTCTATTAAGTTGGTTTGTATTATCTGAGTAATTTATAGATATACGAGACTGCGATGGGCTCATATTAGAGTTTGTAATACCTTCATTTACAAGATGGGAAAGCTGATCTTGAGTAACAGAATTTCCTTTTGCTTGAATTTGTATGTCAGCATTTTGCGTCCCTTGAAAGGCATTACTTTCCATATTTAATGCTGGCTGTGGTTGATTTATTTCATAATGGCCATCAGTTTCAGTCGGATCATTTATCGGTTCACTGTGTCTAAGAATATTGTATCCTCCTAGTGCTCCAAGTGCAAGACCTGATCCAATAACTCCCCACCTTAATTTCTTATTTTCACTCATTGCTTCAAAGAATTCTTGAACTTTCCTCCCAATACTTTCAGATACATTCCCAGTTAGATCGTTAGCATATTCTCCTGTTGCACCCGCTAAAGTCGTAGAACGTGGTTCTCTTCTTTTTGCTTCCATTGATTCGTAAGGATTTACTCTTGAATGGACATTCCCTTCCAAATCTATATATTCTTTTGAAGCATCTACGCCTAACATCTGATGGATCATATTTAAATACGTATTCCCCATTGTACGCTGCTCATTTGGTGCAGAACCATTAATAATATCTGTAATGTTTTTCAGGCCTATTTCTGGATCTAAACCACTACTAGTTCCAAATTTATATGATTTATTATACAATCCATTCTCCATATTGCCTTTAACTTTATCTATTGCAGAGAATGCTTTTTCCATCATTTCTGTATCAAAATCGTCAGCAAAATATCTTTGCTGGATTTCCCTTGTCTTGGACCAATTGCCTCGATAAATAGAATTAACCAATTCGATGGCAGGTGCCCTTCCTTCTTCTACAGTTAAACCGTGTTTAGATGATATCGGTTTTTGCTCTAAATCTTGACCAAAATCCAAGACAGCTCGTTGTTCTGATGATCCATGATCAAGATATTCAAAGGCCATTTGTCGTAAAGTAAGATTTAAATTAGAAGCCTGACCAATTACTCGTTTACCGATCTTCGATGCAAGTTCTTCCTGAGTATTAGGTTGAAAAGGAGCAAAGCGATCTTGCCCTTTCAATATATAATTAGGATCATAACTCCTAGCTGATCTAGAATCTTTATTTATCTGCTTTTCATAAGCTTTTTGTCTTCTTGCTTCTTGCTCATTGTATCTGGATTCCCATTCTTTTTGAACCTCTTTGTCCTTCATAACTACAATATTATCATAGTCACCATCTGAATCAGCTTTCATTAAATCAGACATCCATGAAGTTGTTCGGAATTCTCCTGATTTAACATCATCACTCATTCTTAATTTTGCTATCTGCATGGCATTGCTGTGGAATGTTGGATAACGTGTGTTCATTACGAATAAGTCACCATCAATCTCCCCGGAAGCACGTTTAGCCAGATCCTCATAAACACCCATTGCTTTTGCATCGTCGGGAGATATAAATGTAAACTCCCCATCTAAATCCATCGAAACTTTAGGATCCATCAATTTAAAAAGTCCATTTCCAGAAGTATTCATCCCAGCACGTAATACTTCTTTTCCTGTTTGTCCTTTAGAAGAAGTAACATCTTTTGTAGCTTGTCTAAAATAATCATCTACCGATGCTTGAAGGCTATCCATAGCTGTGTTTCTTGCTTCTATACTTCCAGCCCGCTGTACATCGTCTGCTCGCTTATAAATATCCCCAATCTTCTTCTGTAAATCACGTAAGAAGACTTTTCCATTCGTTTCTTCTCTATTTGTAAAAGGTATAAATATATTATCAATAGCTACTCGTTCACTTGTATTTCCATTCAAATTCAAGGCTACTTTTCTACTATTCCCATTTGGAGCTTCTACACTTGGCAACTTCAACCAATACCCATGTGCATTATCTCCACCTGTTAATGCATGTATATAATCTTTGTCAAACACCGTTTTCTTGTAGGTGTTCATATCAGCATCAATACTAGGTAAAGAACGAAAGTTTTCAACTTCTAACTCGGGTGCATTGTTAAGTAATTGGTTCTGATTGTCCACCGCCCCAGTTATTGAAGCAATGATATTTTTAGTTTCTTGTAGTCTAGTTTTATTTGAAGCTTGTGACATCATCGTTTCATACACTTTATTATACGTATTATCTAATTTAAGGTCTTTTAGTACTCCCATTTCACGATGACCCCAATTTACTCCACCATGTTCGAAACCAATGTCTGTTCTAGCATATCTTTTTATCACATTGCCATTTTTATCATGCTCTAACCGTAATACTTTTCGGCCCTGCTCATCTGTCATCGTACTATAATTACTTACTTTACTTGCACGTGCTTCTAATATTGCTGTGTCAAATTCCAATTCCGTTTTATCATTAATTCCTAATGAGTTGAAGATTCGATTGAAACGTTGAGCAGGTATCGGTTTATTTCCTTCTTGGATAAACATTTGGGTTTCATCGTCCCATTTTAAGTTAACTTTGGAAGCCATTCGAATAGTTCTATCAAATTGTTTTTGTAGTTCCATTCTTTCCAATGCTCGACTGCTTGCCTTATCATTAGGGTGTGTTTCTGTATTGGCTTTAATAAGCTCGCTACTTATTTCTTGAGCGTGGTTAGCTAATAACTTAGCTTTACCAGATAGATACATACCAAAGTCTCTGTGTTTTTGTATATTAGCATTTAAAACCATACTTACAGAATCATCTCCAGTAATGGCTGACATCAAGTCCCTGCTAATTGAAACATCAGTTGCTTTTTCACCCTCTACGATATATTTAAATACATCCTCTTCCCAAGACACACCGATCCTTCCATTCTGCTGTATGACAGTAGCATCGTGTTTACCGTTGTACGTTATGGGTCTTTCATTTCCTTCTACTATTTCAGTTCCTAATGTCTGACCAGGTTTAACAGTTGCGCCTGGCTGCATATTTCGAAACAAGTTCACATTATCCGTTTCAGATAAGACTTTTTGTTCAGTAGCTCTCATTTTAGACTGAATATCACTAGCTACAAGCCCTTGCTGTTCGTATATCGTTGGGATATTTGTGTGATTCCAAGACCCATCTTCATTGATAACACCTTCTCTTTTTAATAGATCAGGATTTGTTTCCTTTATAGATTCAAGGCGTTCAAGCAGTTGCTGATCATTCATAAAAGCTGTTTTCAGATTCACTCCCATATGATTTCCACCAGCTTGTTTTCTCCACTCATTACTCCATTCTCGCTGTGCTTCTGTAGTTACAAGGTCATCAAAACGAAGAAAAGCATTTGTATCCCTTGTAGCTTCTTGTATATCACTTGCGACTTTTGGAGATATGAGATGTGCATTCATAAATTGAACGGAATTATCTCTTCCCTGGAATGTGAAATGCCCATAAGGAAGATAATCTCTAACATCTAATTTATTAAAGCTGCCTAATGCTACATTATCAGCTTTGTTTGTTCCTGCGTATAAATCTAAATTCTTCTGACTCAGCCATTCACCTGATGCCAGCAACATTTCATAAGATTTCCGAGGCTTAATATTATCAAAAGTTACGTTTTTCTTTAAATAACCATTTTCAAATGCGTTGGAGAATATGTCTTCCTGTCTTAGCTTTCCTGTTTGATACCAGTCCTGAATCATAGCATTTTCTATATCTACATTCCCTTGTTTGAAGAAATCAGATTGATTATTGTTATAATTGAAAGTATCATTATTAGTCAAGTTCCTCTGTATACCAGAAAGTTGATTTACACTCTCATTCAGAACTCTTCTTGAACGAGTATTTGCAAGTTCAGCGTTTCCGTCTAGCATTGGATTCATAATATAGTTTATTTTATCAGTATAGTTATCTGCTAATACTTCAGCCGAAGATTTAATACCGATATTTCCATTATTGTACGTCGCAAAGCTTCGAGCATTCAATCGACGATTTCCTATCGTGTGTATCCCGTTTTGACCTATCAAAGGCATATTAATTGTCACAGCATTTGGATGATTCATTCCTTGCGAAAGATGATCAATGACACTTGTACTTTGACTTGGGTTATATATAGAAATTCTTGCGTTCTTTGTATGTTCATCCATTGAAACAGCAAAATGGTATTTGTTATAAGCATCATTTTCAATTAAATTTGATACAACTTTTTCTAACGCATTTCGGTTATTTGGCTGTAGACCAGACAAATGTGTTTCATCTAACCTTGATAATGCCTTTTCTACTGTTGAACTAAAAGTAACCCGTGTACCAGGAGCATCATTTGGATTAAACCTAGTAGCATTTACCTCTTTTACAGTATTAACTGCTTCACGAAACATTAATTCATTTGTTTCATTATTCAATTGTTGAACAGCCGAGTTATAACCCAATGATGTTTGTTTAACCGATTGATCAAACTTAATATTACTATGCTGAAGAATATCTGATATCTGTACAATAGCGTTATGAACCGTGGAACTTTCATTGTTTATGTCTGTAAGATTTCCAGCAATATTATTATTTATTACCTTATTGTTATTTAAGTTCTTTATAAATCGGTTCATTCGCTCACGATATCGGTCTTCTTTCAAATCTTTATCTAAGTCTGATCCAGAGATGTCTCGTGAATAAACATAGTTTTTAATACTTTGCTCTACTGATTCAGTATTTGTCATATTTAAAGTGTGACTTGTATTAGAGAAATAGTCCGTAAAGGAAATCCTTTTTCTCTCAAAATCTTGAAGACTGATATCTTCTTGCTGCATTGGAAATGCTTCATTTACTTTATTCGAATATAATCTCCATGCCATATCACGTTGAGCTGGATCTTTTAAATTCTCACCAATATATTTTAATGCAGTTTCATATACTGGTCTTTCTGATATTAGTCTCATTCCCATACGGAAGAATTCCTCTTGTTCGACTGGATTATGAACCCAACTCTTTGAGTTTGAATCCCAAAGACTATTAAATTTTCCTTCCATTTGATTCATTAACTCTTCATGAGTTATTCGGTTACGAATAAGTTCCTGATAATTAGAACCAGAAATGTGTTTATGTTTACCTAATAATCTCTTTTCAAGAATTTCTGCGTTACCATAAAGTCTCCTTGCCGCTTCGTAGCCACCTGTTTTTCCGGAACCAGCCTTTTCCAAACTAAACATGCGCTCATATCTTCTTCTAGCACTATCTGTTAGCTTAGCATCATTAATTTCCCTTCTTTGGTTACTCGTTAAACCATCCCAGTTATAAAAACGATTTTGGACAAAGCCGGCCAGCTCATCAAATGCTTCATTTCCCTCACGCACAATAAAGCTGTGCATATCTTTTTCTTTATTATATAGTCTTAGACCATATCTCTTCATTTCATTATCAGATAGGTCCATAAGACCTTCTACTTCATAAAAGCTTTTTGCATTAATAATGGTTGTATTAAATGAGTCATTTATTGGATTATAAGATCCTGTTTCAGGGTCAAATTTAGCAGAAAATGATAGATCCCCATCTCTTTTAGCTCTAACTCCTCCAACAGCAAATAATGTTTGCCCTGTTTCCAATGACTGATTTGACCAGCTGAAACCAGGTTCATGATAATTAAATCCCGCTTGAATATTTGTTTTCGATGCATTTATTTTATTCTTGATTGTACCAATACTATGATTAATTACTCCTCCTAATCCTTCTGTTCCAATATCATGGGAAGCACTATGAGCAGATTCTAGATCAAATCCTAAGGTGCTTCTAAACTCTTGAAGTTTTGTCATACCAGTTTTTAGTGGATTACTAGAAAAATCACGACCTAATGATTTATGAAGATCAATAGGATTGCTATAAGCAGTTTGAACAACTTGATAATAGTCAAGGTGTTTTTTGGGTTGATTAACAGGGCTATTCCCTTTTATTTGACCCCAGGACTGTAAGACAGGTAAATCAAAAGAATCTCCATTGTAAGATACAAAATAATTATCTTTATTCGCATTTATAAAATCATTATAAGAAGATATAGCTTGATTAGCTTTTATACCGTATTTCTCACTTATATTAATTAGTCCTGATTCTGCATGTCTAAGTACAGATTGCATATTATCGATAACCCTAGAATTAATCATTTTCTCATCTTGAAACAGCTTATTTGCTAGTGTGTTATGAGAGAAATCAATAAGGTCATTATTCTCCAATTTAAAATTTGCGGGACTTATTCCTTTTTCTGATAATGTTGAGTATCTTGTTATATCAACCAGTGTTCGTTTTTCTGAATCAGAAAGAAGATTAAATTGATAAGGGTCGATTTTTAATCTATCCATTAACGTTACAATATTATTTTGAACATCAACAGATGGAGCAATTACTTGTGTTAGACTTTTATTAGAAGGAACAAACGTATTACCACTTCTTCTAAACCCTTGAATCGCAATTTCAGAAACACTAAAATTTTTTCTATTCATTGCATCCCCAAGTGTCTCAATATCATAAGTAAAGTATTCATTGGCTTTCGCTAATTCATTAAATTTTTGGACTTGAAGCTGCCCTGTTTTATTATAAGGTGTACTAAAGTGGCGAGATATAGATTGTCCATTTGGCCCAGCTATATCTTGATCAAATTGACTTTTATGGGAGTTATTAACCAATGATGCCATTTTAGTAACATTAGTAGCATAGTTGTCATTATACTGGTAACTCCTTTTATTAACAGGGTTAAATTGAGCCACAAGGTTATAATTGCCTTGTGGCGGAGACATATATTGTATCCCTGCATCTTCCATTTTTTTAATCAGATCTTCATTCACTAGTCTTCACTTCCTCTACAAATAAGCGTCCATGTTATAACGAAATTCATCTTCAATTTCCTTTGATCGGTCTTGTTGATAATTAATTCGTGTATGTGTTTCATTACCATTACTTGGCTTTACAATAACTTGTACATTATGAAGGCCTTGCCCTTGTAACACATCTCTTAAATTCTTTTCAACACTTTGATAACCAAGAAACTCGGGTTCATTGTAATCATTTGGAAGATCTGGAGTTAACGCTGCAGCTTCAATATCATCATTCCAATAATTGAAATCTGTTAAATCAATTCCCTCTTCCATTACAGTTTTTACCTTAATATCATCTAAACTATACTCCGGAGACCAACCTTCCCAATCTGCGTCTGGTATTGCATATTTATTAGCATAGTAAGAAAGAGGTTTCTTCTCTTCTGCTTCCATTCCCCATATTGTTTTATAAATTCTTCTTTGGTTTTCAGGAACCAGTTCTAATATCTTTTTCCTATCCGCTGCATTTGCATCAACAAATTCATTAAAGAACCATTTATCTTTATAAGGAAGTGACTGCATTACCTTCATTCGGTCTTCGTGAGGATCAATTCCATAAAGCGTTGTATCTCGTTGTTCTTTATAATATAACGCTTGAGCAACAGGTGTAGGTAGTTGAATTTCATCCCATTGTTCTTCTATCTTCTTTAACTCAATATTTATCTTTTTCTTTTTTTCTTCCCAATTCCTAGGTTGCTCGATATACAGCTGCTTCTTTTGTTCTTCTAGTTCTCGTCTAGCTTCCTTTGTACGTTGTTCTTTTTCTTCAACATTTCTCAAAAATTCATCAGCGTCATAACCCAAATGATCTAGCTCTTCTTTTGCCTTTTCATATAGACCTGCATATTTCATGTATTTCAAGATATCGAAATACTCATTTATGTCCTGTTCAGTTCTTCTTCTTTCTGGTATCCATCGCTCATCATTTCTATATTGATATAACTTTGCAAAGGCATTAGCGGTTAAACCAGTTATACCACCAATAATAGCTCCGGCCTTTGTTCTATTTCCCCCACCTAGAAAAATACGACCTACTACTCCACCAAACATCGCTCCACTTAAACCTGCAAGCAGTGGGTTGTCTTTACCAGCCATCTTATGAATTGCAGGTATCCCATAATCAGTAATACCAAAGTTTTCCCATGTAGACCAATCTTGACCATAAATCTGATCTCTTTCATATTCTTCTAATGCTGTTCTAACTTGTAAGAATTTCGTATTAAGCGCAGAATCAAAATGAGCAATACTTTCCCACCTTGAACCTTTTGCTATTTCTTCCGGGGAAAATCTAGCCCATACTCCAGGTGATGAAAAATCAGATTCTAATTCTTTCATTTGTCCAGCATCAATGATTTGTTTATTTAGACTGTTAATGCCTTGAAAGACTACTGCTCGCATTGTTCCATACGTATCACTAGAAATTCGCTTATTTTCATCTGCGTCAATACCAATAGTTATTCTATCACCTACATCAATGTACTCCTCAAGCACTCCTTCTGCATTAGCTCTAGAGTCCACACCTGCTAAACGAATTGGTTGATCCCCGTATTCTTCTGTTAAAAATGTGTAGTCATCTAAAAAGCGTGTAACTGTCACTTTCTCTTTTTCAAGCTCAGCGTCTTTATAGAGATATTCTTGAAACTCATATTTTTGTTTTCTTCTAGATACTTGTCTTTTTATTTGGGCTGCTTGCTTTCTCAACTGATCATCTTCAACGTACTCTGTTACGTAGTCTTTCCAAAATTTATATTCATCTGACCAAGGAGCAACATCAGCAAGAATCTTAAACTTATCAAAAGCACCATAAGTTCCTGTTTCATCTGGATGCAATCGATTTAGTTTTTCATATGCTTCTCCTGGTAATCTATACTCTCCATGCGGTATAAGACTATATGGATCACCTGTTTGAAAGTTAATAAAATAGTTCCCACCTGGCAACCAATCAGGCATTGTATTTGGAATAGGATTATACTTATCTAATTGACCACTATCTCTACGAATAAATCGCCTACCAATTTCTGATAAGCTACCACCTAGCGAACCAAGTTCTGATTCCCAAAAAGCATCAGAAGCATTATAAGCCTCGTCTGATTTGGCAACTACTGTTTTTCCTACATATGGATCTCTCCCTAATATTTCATCCATGAAGATCCAGTTATAAACACCATGTGGCTCTAACCAGTTACTAGCAAGCTCTTGTCCCCTCCATTCAAAGCTTCTAGGGTCTTGTAGTTCATTAATTTTATTTTTATCTACTTGTTGTTGATATTCATATGAAGGAGCAAACATGCCTCTAGGTTCTGTCTCAACGCTTCTTTGATCATTTTGTTCTGCAGCAATAAATGCACTATTTAAATCTACATATTTATCATTTAACCGTCGAGGTAGATAAATTGTTTTGCCTGTTGTAGGATCACCAATGATCATATCTCCTGTAGGATCACTGTCTTCATCATATCGCCTTCTTGCAATGTAATAAGATGAACGTGCGCCATAATCTTCTGGTGAAGCATCAACATTATATTCAATTCGACCTGAAGGGGATATCCGTGTTGTAACAGGTTCAACTGGTCTTTCTCCTAATAAATCGAATTCCTCTTGTACTACTTCAGGATCTCCCCAATATTCTTTGTGCATTTCTCTTGTTGGTTTAATTAATTGTCCTATTGTCATATTTCCGATATCACCTAGAAAAGGTGTATTACTATTAAATAAATCACCTGTTAACATATATGGTCGATCATAATAATGCTTTTTCTCCCACCAGTAAGGATCTCTTGTACCTATGAGAAATGATAATGCACCTAATGGATTTTCAAATGTAGGAAACAGGGAATGTGCGTATTTTTCTTCCGCACTTGAAGTTACTTCAGAATACTCCCAATCGCTATGCGCTTTACGATAACTATTAGGAGCAAATTCGATAATACGATCTCCTCGATAAGCTGTTCGAGAACCAATTGCCCACCATCGACCTTTACGGATTTCTTCTGTACCGTGAAGAAGATCATCATAGGTTTCTTCTACGGTCATAGTGTCTTCTTCGCTTAATGGTGCAGCACCAGTCAATCCATTTAACAGATGGCCAGGTCCAACTTCCCCTATTCCTGGTATATGAATTTCCGGCATAGCTTCAAAATGCTCTATTCCTGGCTTTAACATTCTTTCTCTACGCAACTCATCAGTGGATCCAAAAGTCTCTCGTAATTCAGCATCTTCGATTCGTTGATTAGCTTTATAATTTTCCCAACGTTCTTCGATACCAGCCCCAGTGTGTTTATCTAATAAATAATCTGTGTACTGATACCCTTCCGCTGCTCCAACAATTGGAAGCCCTCTTTTCAGCAACAGAGAACTCCAGATTTGTAACGGGCTTCCCATAGAAGCATCTGACAAACCTAAACCTAAACTACCTAAAGCTTCTTGAATACGATATACAGGATAATACGACCCAAATATGGATAGAGTAGTTACATCTTCTGGATTTCTTCTTCCTGTTCGAAAGCTACTTTGTTTTAATAAGTCAGCAATTCCTTCACCGCTACCTAGGTTTTTAAATATATTTGCTTTGTTTACTGCAATATATTCATTTGCAATTTGATTTGTATGTTGAGCATTTGTATTCTTATGAAGAAGTGGATTTATTTTCTTCGCCATTTGACTTAAACTACTTTGAAAGCTTTTACTTGCATCGTCATTTTCAAGCAAAAGTCCATTAACATCCTCAAAGATTCGTTCATAATTCCCATTAACATGTCTACCAGCTTGCTCAAACATTTGCTGGTTAATTAGCCATTCGGCTTCTTGTAGATCCTTTTTTAAAATTGCTCCAGATTTTTGACTATCTTTTAACTTTTTCCTTAATTGATGTTGAACTTCTTTTGACCTCAATAGTCCATTTGGTTTCACTTCGGTTATTTGCCTGATTAATTCTTTACCAACTTCTTGGTTTATTTCATCCATTCCTGTTTTAATTTGTATCGTACCACCCATAATCATACTTGTTTGACCATGAGGAATGGTTTTGCCAAGTACTTCATCTGGGTTTCTTTCAAAGTTCCGATACAATTGATTAAATGCAAAACTTGTATCAATATTTTCGTCTTGGCCTAAATGTTTAAATAGACGAATCATGTCATCGTCTCTGGAGAAATTAATATTCATTTCATTAATTTTATTAAGCAGAGAAGTAGGTAGATCACTTTTAATCTCATTAAAAACTCTTGATGATAAGCCTTTTGAATTTTGATCAAGAAAACGTTGCATGTCATGATATTGACTTGGCGAATCAATACCATGTTGCAGTGCTTTGTTTATTTTTCTTCGATCCCAATCCTTATCCCAAAATTTTGAGAATACACTAAAACCTTCAACAGCTATTGGATCTTTTTCCTGACCACCGATATCTAATAATTTAGCTAACTTGCTATTGGATGCATCCATACCCATAATAGATCTAGATCCATCTGTCATGGTTCCACTCATTTGTCTGGAAATTGTTGATATTGTTCCAAATCGGGCTGATGTCAAATACATATCTCTTTCAGGATTTAGAACTTCAAGTGGTTTATTACTCGTAATAGCCTGGTGATCAAATAAACGCATAAATTTTCCGTTTGAAAAAATAACATCTTCAGTTAGTGGCTCATTTGCTTTCAAACCTAGATGACCATTTAGCATAGGTTGAACGGTACCACGTTTAAAAATCCTAAAGCTAGATTGCTCTCTGGCTGATCGAATATTTATGATATCCCTTAAGTGCATTAATCCACCTGGAAGAGTGTGAGACCACCATTCCATTGCGTCCCGTTTCACTTGATCTAACGGCTTATAATCTGTTAATCCAGTTGCTTTTCCATCTTTCAAATTGACATATAAATTATTATCGAATATAGCGTCCTTGAAATCCTTATTGTATCCTAATACACTATCAATTTGTGATTTTACATCCTCTGGCAAGATTGCTTTTTGACTCTTGTGTAGATCTAATACATCCTGGATGGTTGCCTGTTTAAGGTTAGATCCAATAATCGTTTGTTTTATTGTACCATTAGCTTTAGTAATACTTTCTATGTCTTTGGAAGTAGCAGCTCTTAACTTTTCTTGTATTCCCTCTATCCATTCTTTTCCCTGTTGAGACGTTTTAGAGAAATCTTTACTTTTGTTTTTTAACCGAATATCGTTAACTAAATCAATAACACCTTTATCTTGAATTCCTTCTTGGTTTAATAAATGTCGGATATCAGAGTTACTTCCTTTTCGGAGAACACCATTATATCCACGGCCAATGCCTCTTTCAATTTGATCTGCTGTATCTTTCGTTATATTATTTGATTTTCGTACCTCTTGCATTACCGATTGAAGTCGAAGTCCTTCACTCATATATTCAGGTACATCATTTTCAATCAATTGTTGTCGTTGTCTAAGATAACGAGTCATATCAAATTCTCTACTAGACAGTAGGCTCTTCTCTTGCTTGTCTTTGAGAGACAAAAGATCCTCTTTTTTGTTTTGATATGTATCTCTTGACTTCTTTAAACGATCTAAGCTAAAGTTTTTCGCAAACGACCCTTCTTCATTCATCGTCTCTCTAAAGGCTTGTCGGGAAGCGGATACTTCTCTATTTAAGAATCTAGAAAGTTGGCGCATTGCTCCTGATCTATGCCCAATCGCTAATGCACCAACTGCTGCAACAGCACCTAAACCAGCCTTTTGATATAAAGGCATCTCTTCATTTTCAGAAGTCAAATAACGGCGGTATTCATGATTAGAATTTTGGTAATCTTCTACTCTTAACTCTTCCATAGCATTCCCACCTATTCAAAATCCCCTTTAAGTTCTTCTTCTGCTTTAAACCAAGAAAGTTCAGGAATTATATCTAATTCCTCATTAGGATTATAATTTATATATCTTCCGTTCTTTGCTTCATTTTCTTCTAGCATAGCTATCACTTCAGCTTCACTTAACTCTCCATTTTCTCCCTTCTCCTTTGAAAGTGATTGGCTAGTATCAGTTTCATTAGTGAAGTTATATTGATAATTCTGCTGAGCAGGATTTTGTTCTTCTTGAGTAAACTGAAGTGGTACTCCTTTTAACTCTTTTAAAATGTACTCTGCTCTTGAAAGATAATACATACTCTTATTAATTGGCCAATTCGATATTTCTTCAATAGACAAAGAAGGGAAGGCTTCATGAATAATACAATCTACCTGAAAATCAAAATGAAGCATCTCTTCACGATAGTGTTGCAGAAGCACTTCTGCCTGTCCTTCCATTAAATTAGATGTCTGGATAATATTGTTTGATAAGGATTCAGCTACTCCGGCAGGTCCTGAAGAAAAGTCATATTTAGGATGTAATACACAAAGATTACACACATGCTCTTGAAGTTTAGTAATATCGTCTTGAAAATTTATTAGAGCTTGATTATACTCTTGACGACCTATTTCTCTATATATAAAATTTAAATCCAATTCTTTTTCTTCATCACCGATATTAATCTCATAAATATTAGCGTATTTTTCTTTCCACTCATGTACTAGACTTTCTTTTACTTGCAATCTCATTATTATCATCCCAATTTTTACAATTGTATTGGAGCACTTTGTGCAAAGAAGCCAGATTTACTCATAATCATTTCATTCAAAACTGTAGGTAAACCAGCGTTTCCTTTTGTTAGCTTGGAAACGGAAAAGTTTCTAGGAAATATAACACATTTGTCAGTTATAATCTCTTCTTTATCAAAGGCAGTATAATCTTGGTTTAATGCTACTTCTCGATATTCAGCTCTATTTAATTGTCTAAACATATATATGTCAGAATCAAAAGGAACAAAATAAATATTTCCATACTTATCCTTCCACTCTTCAACTTCTTGTCTGGTAGGCCCTTTTGGAACTACTTCTTGCGCCCACTCTTCTTTTGAAAATTCTTCACCACGCTCGGTGATAATTACATCTTCTTTCTTCTTTTGTACTGCTTCCTCTAAATTTTCTTGTTCTTCTTTATCTTCTGAGAACATCTCTAGTTGTTTATCCTGATTTTCCATTATAATCGCTCCTCATTTTAATATTGTAATGCATTACATAATACTATTATATTAGTTTTTAAAGTGTATTGGAAGACCCATTTAAGTCCTGTGCCATAAAAGAATAAACTTCTTGAATAGGAGCACCTTGATCTGCTGTAGCTACTCTCTTTTGCACTCCAGTTATCTGAACCCCATTGACAGTTTCAACTGTTAAATTAGGCTTTATTGATTGATCTTTAGAAGAATAAAATTGATTATTTCTATAAGACTCTTCAACTGCTCCATAGTTAATTCTTAGATTAAATCCATAGGGATTATTTCGTTGAAAATATGGCGCATAAGCATCTGTCAATAGGTGGTCTTCACCTTCTGTTTCTTCTCCCCAAATTGCACGTTCATATTCTTCTGCAATTTGCTCAAAGCTTTCTTTTCCATATAGACGAAGAATCTCATCTAGTTTATATTTTTCATAATGTTCTATATTAATTCCTTTAGAATTTGACACAGAAGTTAATGTATGTTGAATAGCTTCTGCATGCTGTAATACTTGCTGTAAATAGCTAACAGATTTAAAGTTCATGCTAAAAGCTCCCATAATCTGTCTTCTCCCTCTTACCACTTCATCGTAAGTGTAGCTATTATATCCATAGATAGGCAAAATTTCTTCTTTTAAAGAGAACTCTAGGCTTGTTATTTCGTCTACCCATATATCTCCGAAATAAATGTGCATATCTGCTCCGGAAAAATATTCTTGACTATATAGTTGATATTCAACTCTAGTGTCCTTTCTGTTGTAATTATCACGCTGTGGCATTAAAGTTCTTTTACTCAACCCGCTTCCTTGAATAATCATAATTTAGACTCCTCTATATTTGTTTTGTCATTGGATCAATATCCAATGCATAGAATTCATATACATTTTGTGTCATCATATCATTTATACTCATAACCATTCCTTCGGTATATGTACTAACACCATAAATAGTTAGTGTAGATCTACTTCCGAATTCATTTGCCATGGTTAAATTAATATCGAATAATGGCATTTCATCCATAAGCATTTTGTGTCCTTGTTCTTTTAGCTCCTCTATACATCGATAAACTGCACTTTGATCAAATACAACAAATGTTAGGATTCCAGTAATTGTACGCATTCCTCTTGTGTATCCTTTAGAAGTGACTCTACCTAAACCTCTAACTGGTACCTTTTCTCTTAAAATAGAATATGAAACATTAGACAACTCTCCAAATACAACTGGACTTCTTCCTGGTATTGTTATGCTAGCTACCATGTCAGAACCAGAGTAACTATTGTTTGAATAATTATCTTGAAATTGGCTTCTTTGATTATTTGAATTAGATGGAAACTTGCTTTCTACCGTTCCCTTATTATTATTTTGATGAAGCGGACTATCATCAATTATAATTCCATCTTTATCTAATTCATTTTTTAAATTGTCTAATTGTCTACCATACTCAAAAGACTCATTATCTGTCATTTCATTTCCATAGTTATTCTGAAGGTAATTTAATACTTTATAAGACCTTGCTTTTCCCATTGTATAACTTATAGAAGCAAATACTTCTGATATCGTCCACTTCCAACCTTGTTTCTTCATCTCTCGAAGGATGTAGTTTAATCTAAGTTCTAGTTGATGTTTAGCTATACCACTTTCTATATATATGCTATTTTCTTTTATCAGTTTTAACATAGCTTGGATAAGTAGCTCCATTTGCAATACCCCTTTTAAAAAAAGGAACAGCTGATTATGCTGTTCCTCTTCTGTTTTATTCTTTTATGCTAAAAGATCTCCACCAGATGTTCGAGCACTTGAGCGCCCTTCATATCTTAAGTTATCTTTTCTTTTAATTCCTTTAATCTTCCGAGCAACAAAGGAATAAGCTTTTGCTGTTACGACATCATCAATGGAGAACCCAGACCCTTCATTTAATAACTGAATCCCATGAATTTCCATTCCTGATCTATTACCAAATTCGTTTGCCATTGTAATTGTAATATTGAAAGGCATTAACTGATCTGCATATTCAGGTTCATAAAATCCTGTTAAATTATCTGGATTAAAATCTCCAGCTGAACCATAACCTAAGTTTGTCATTTGTTCATCCCAAGTTGTAATTCCATAGGTATCTGCACCATCAGCACTTCTTGATTTCAAGCCACTTAGAATTTGATCTTGAATACTGCCAGCATTTGCACGAAATGTTTGGTACTTCATAAGTGCTGGTGCATTTCCACCATAGTCTTTTCGCATTTCTTCTAATAAGGCATCTCGGTCAAATGTTACAAATACTAATGATCCAGAAATTCCTCGTTTACCTCTCGAGAAAGATCGAGGGTCTGCGCTACTCATTGTATATATTGGAGCAACTTCTCTAGAAATACTGTAATTAAGTGCTTGAAGTTCTCCAATTACACGTCCATTGAAAGTAGCTGCAATATCTGCTCCACTGTAGGAACTAAATGTTTTAGTATATTCTTCAGTATTCATTTCCACTTCACTCCTCAATTGGATTAAAAATCATATAAATAGGGGAGGGATATCCCTCCTCCTAGCTGTTTACAAGCTTTGGCGTAATGCTACAGAAGTGTGGATTCGTCTAGTTTCAAATTCAGGAACTAATTCTAATGTTATAAATGCATTACCAAGTACTTTTTCTCTTGAGCTAGTATAGATAGAGAATTTAAAGTCTTGTAATACTCCTCTTTCTTTTAGAGTATCTAAACCAGCTTGAATTTCTGTTGCAAGAGAATTTCGCTGTGCTAATCCATTCGGAAGTCCAATAAACGGTTCTGACTTCGTTCTAATTAACTGAACAGTTGCATGTGTAATGTTTACTGTTGAAAGTCTTTCATAATCAGAATTCGGCTGTCCTGCAGTTACACCGTCTTTTACTTTAAATTGTCTAGATCCATTAGGTGTGACTCTTTCTTCAAATGTTACAAATCTAGCACCGGCAAGTTGATTATGCTGCGCTTCTGAGAGGTTGTAACGCATTCCTTGAATAGAGATCTCTTTATTTGTGGTAGACACTTCTGGATTTAGCAATGAGTTCAAGGCTGCATAAATCACTGCTCCACTTGCTACATAACTTCCTAGTTTCTCATTTACCAAACCAACTTCAGGACCAAACACTACGTTAACGTAATGACCGATATCAATAGGTTCATTTTCTTCATTCAAGACAACATCATGTGTTCCTTCGTTGTACATGAAGTGATTATTTATATCAGAAGCCATTAGCTGGTCTATATGGTCTTGAATCCCTAGTAAACTAGCATTTTTCACAGGAGTCATTCCAATAAAACCAATTGTTTCCCAAACTTTTGCTGTTGCAACAGCACAGTGTTGAGCTAATTGAGTTGCAAAGTTTTTATCTGGATCTTCTACCATAATAATAGATCCGTTTGGCTCGTAAGTTTCACGGCCAATTAGAGTATCTGCATTCGCCTCTACTAAAACAATGGAATCTACAGGATAGTTTTCAAGCTTACTATATATGCCTTGAACCACTAGCTTTACTTCATCCAGAGTTCCTGGTACAATCTCATAAATTCCACCTAAAACATCATACAATTCTTTCATGCTCTTCAAATCATCTACATTAAAGAATCCATTAGAGCCCAACCATAGATATCTTGCAGGATCATCAGGAAGTTTATTCTCATCAATGTGTAAGTCATACTCTTCAGTTACTTCATTAAACTTCTGGCCAAGGAATACTTGCCCATCTGTTGGAACTAAACCTTTAACAGAAGCACTTCCTCCTTCAGGTACACTTAACCGAACAATATTATTATTCGCATCATTGTTTACATAATTAGCAAATTCATTAATTGTACGAATACCCTTCAAGTCTCTGGTTCTATATTCAAGAACTTCATCTCTTATAGACAAACGTTTATCAGTTGGTTTTATAATATAAATGATCTTTTCATTACCTGATGGATCATTGGCTGTTACATCACTACGGATATCAATTGAAACGCCTTGCAATGAGTCTGGATCTAGAATGTCTTTAAGACCACCATATGTTTCACCTGCATACAAACCTTCAACTACCAATTTAGGATTAACATCCGTTGATTCTGTCGTTTTATAAGAAGATTTTAATTTAATTCCTACAGGAACTGCACCAGCAGTAATGACTACTTTCGCTTTATCTGAAGGAGATTCTGGGTAAACCATTGAAAAATCCCCATTAGGGTTTTCAGTAGATTTTGGAGTTAATTCGTATTGGTTGTCTCCAATCTCATAAAATACTTTAAAATCCTCTTGTTTAGGCAAATAATTTAAAACATAAGTTTTATCTTCACCTGGTACTGTATGTTCATTTGTTGCAGTTATTGCTGCCTCATCATAGTAGAAATAATCTGCTGATACTTCAGCTGAAGAGTTAAGAGGATCATAAGTACCATTTTCTACTTCTGTTTGATAAGCGTCAGTAAACCGAATACCACCCTGTTCATATTCTAGAGAAGTGTACTCATCCTTTAATGGATCAACTATGGAGTCATCTTCCCTACCTGGTCTCCACAACCATTCACCTTTAGAATTCAACTGAGGAACACCTACTCCATTAACATACACATTAATTGTATGTCCTGCTGCTACATCATCTGAAAAGAATCGATGTTGACTTGAGAAGTAATTCGTTTTTGTAGGATCTTGAGTCAATGAACCACTTGGATCTGAACGTAATACTTCATAATAGGTTCTCTTATTAAAATTGAACGCAACTTCTATTTTATGTCCAGGTCGAAATACATTTGGTTTAAAAAATATAGTTTCTTCACCGATTGTGTCATCAACATTTAAGACTGTATTTCCAATAGCAGTTGCTCCAGTGTATTCTTTAACAAGTGTTCCATCTTGCTTTTTCTCTCTAATATAAGAAACTGGAGTACTGGATAATCTTCCAGCATCCTCTACTTCAATTGCTTTTGAAAAGGCAATATTACCTGCACTAACGCCAAGTACTTGTTCTAATGCTCGCTCAATATCTTGCACGGATAATTCAGTTTTTGCTCGGCTGCCACTAATTCGCATTAAACGAACATCCTCATTACCTGCTGCTAGAGCTTCATACATTGAACGAATTAAGTTTCCTTGATGAGGAACCTTTACAGTTTTAGTGATTTTCTCACCAGTGTTAGGATTTAAATCGCCAGTTTCAATTTCTTCTTTCTTTTGCATCCCACCAAATAATCTTTCAGCGGCTTTCGGACCACCAATAGCTTGCACAGATACAGGCTCACCAACTGGCCCATCAATAGCAGTACCTAAAATCAGCAATGATTTAGTACTTGCATTAATATTTTGCTGACCAGAGTATAAGTTTCCGTTTTCATATTCAACTTTAACTCCAGGCAAATTTTCATACTTGTCAAATTGGCTTGGCATTAGGATTCCTCCTCATTATTTTCATTGTTATATATACCAGCTTGAATAGCTAGTTGTTCAATTTGATTTAGGAAATGATAAGTAATATTCTCGAAATGCATTTCATAAATTAATGGTCGTTTAGCATAAGAAGCATTAAATTCTGTATAATTCTCATCTTCTTCTTGTTTAAAAAAGAATATTTGCTGAATTCCTTTCTTCTTAAAGAAACTACTATATTGAAGAATAAAGGATTCAAATTCTTCCATTATACGATCTGCTTCTTCATCACTCTTAGAGTAAATATCAAAACCTACCATCACTCTCTGTACTTGTCCCTTAGTTTCTATAAATTCATTAGAGCGTAAATCATGTCTAGTCAATGACCTGTGCCTTGGTCCAAACTTTTCTTTAAATTCTTCGAGAGGCATTCTCTCTTTAGTTCTATAAGTAATAATACTTCGACTGTTCTCTGCGTCATCTTTCACAAAGTTGCGCTTAATTACGCTGTCCTTGCCAGCAGCTTCCCAAAGCTTTTTTAACACATCAATAAATCCAAGAAAGTTAATGCCACTTTCTGATCTTAATCGATCCGATTCATAAGGATCTGACTTATTGCTAAAACTAGAATATTCCAAAATACCACCTACCTCATAACTCTTATTTGTGAGTGTGCAGTAATTCGATTTACAGAAAAAATCGGTACGACATCCAAATTGATATAAATTCTTCCCTCAAATCCATTTTCCATGATGGCATACTCACCGTTCTTAAGCCTTCCAAGAGTTATATATTCTTCAATCTTAGCCTCAATTATTTCTTGTATCTTTCTAATTTGGGATTCAGATTGTATGTTTCCAATAAAATATTGAAAGGTATTACTTAACTCCTGTATTAAATATTGAACGATCCTAAAATTTGATATATGCTTATGAACACTTCCAGAAGTACTAACAGCACATGTTGCATTGGAGCAAATGATACCGTTCTTTATACTTTCTCGAAATGTAACTACACCAATATTCTGAAATAAAATCAACTCTTCCTTATTCCAAACTTTTTCTAGTTTAATATTTAAGGTTTTATTCACCGGGCTTACACCTGGTTCAATTGACACAATCAAAGCTGCGTAAATTACTGCTGACGAATGATTTAAAGCCTGATCAGAAACTAACGAAATATATTTCCCCATTTCATGTATGTCAGTTATATCCTCGAAAGTAAGGTGTTGGATTACTTCTCTCAAAAATTGAATATCTTCGGCAGTGTCTATATCTAAGAATCCATGGATTAAATCACCCTGCAATTCTTTATCAGTCGCAAATTCGATAAAGGCGTCAATTTCCGATTGATCTTTATAATTAAATTCGTCTAGATAAATAAGATCAAAGGAATACGACTGCAAACATCTATAAACTGTTGAATAATCATTATCACGCATTCTCACAAAGATAACTGCAATAGAATCATCTACTTTCATTGCATCTTTATATCGCTCTATTAAAGGACCAGAACGGAATATACTCTCGGCTAATTTTAAATTATATATCAAGGTAGGTTCATATAATGGTCCTTCATATGATTCTGCAGCTATAATTAATCGTTTACCAACATCTATCCCATGATAATTATCAATTAATGGTAATCGATTATACTCAATTGTAGGAGATAGCATTTTGATCACTCTCTCTAACAGGTTCAAAATATGAATATATTTGATAGAACTCTGTTCTTCCTTTGTTTCCTCTTTGCGGGTCCGCTATGCTAATTACGTTTTTCTCTAGTATGGATAAAGGTACACCATTTTTCCATTCAGCTTCTATTAGGAGATCGCCTTCTTTTGGATTGATATCATGTTCTAAATAATAAACATAAGCTTTTGCAGATAGGTTGCCAATCTCAAAATTCTTTCTAGCTCTTACCAGAGATTCCGGAACCGATGATATTGTCCGCCTTGTTCTAACTTTTTCAATGTTTGTTACAAACCCCGTTCCAAAGCAATTCGGACAATCAGTTCTGGATTGCCCTCCACTTCGTTCAGAGTAACATTCGCAGCGAAATCGTTTGTCTCTGCGAATATAGATAGCATCATATCCATATTTATCTAATACATTCCTTAAATCTTTACGAATATCCATTAGATGTCCCTACTTTCAGGAGCTTGTACGCCTCCTCTGCTAGTTGCAGAAATAGGGTTACTATAGCCTCTTGCATTACGACCCATCAAAGCATCTTTCCAGAATTTTAATTCTTGCTCATTCTCTTTTATTAATCGTTGTAACACAATTACTTCTGGAGGTTCATCACTACCACTTGAAGAGCCAGTTGATTCTGTGCTTTTCTTCGTTACCTCAAAATCACCTAATACAAAACTGTCATTAGAACCCTCGACTGAGGTAATAGTTGTACTATCATCATCTTCTTCTCTTGTATAAATCATTTTAATAATCAATTGATTTAGAAGTTGATTTGCAGCCTGGTAAACTGAATATTTAGAAGCAGGAAAAAAAGTGTTATCTCTTTCAGTTAATAGTTGAAAACCTGTAAGATTTGCACTGGCTGTCATACGTAAGAGTTGATGAACTTTCTGTCCAGCATTGCGTAATGCTATATAAATGTCTTCCATTTTGAAGTAAAAAAATATATCTTTTAATATCGATTTTACTTCTAATGGACTTGCATATAATGGTGAATAAGAGGAGCTAAAATTTAAAGCGTAATTACCTCCTAGCTTTTCGCCAGTATTTACCGATTGAATTTGATTTGTAACATAAATGATATATGTGTGATTTGGTTTTAATCCCTCGTCTAAAGTTATGTGTACTTTATTTTCTTCTACCTTTAATGTTGTTGATATTTGGAAATCGAAAGGCAATACATATTTTGTGTTTTTAGCATATGGCTCCGTTTGATCCGTTTCAGAACTTTCCATATTAGCACTAGATTCAAATGTATTTACAATAATATTGTTTTTAACTGAAAACATTTCTGTTTCTTCATAAGAATTTCCATTTACCAATACTTTATAAATAATGAAATACACATCTTCTGAAAGGCCATTCAACTTATACTCATATTGATACGAATATCCATTATTCAATGTATTAAGTGTAACACTATCAACTACTACTGCGCTATCTCCGATTCCACGCTGTATGATAGCTGTAACTGGTTGATCTACACTCAGCACATTATCTCCTGTATCTTTTGTTACTATTTCTAATAATATTGTGGAATTGCTCGCTATTTCACCAATATTCTTCAACACCATCACCTACCTTAAATTCATTCCATTTAATTTTTTTCTTCGATGACATAAATACTTTTTGAAGAAACTGTATTTGGGTCGATTGACTGATTAAATTCAACTATAATATCTTCTATTTCTTGAATGTTCCTTGAGTCATTCGCTGGTGTACTGTTTATTATTTCAAGATTATCGATTGAAGCATTTTTAGTTTCGAATGCAAAATGTTGTTGAAGTGCTTCTATAGCGGAAGATTTACTTACCAATTTACTTTTCGTGCTTAATTTAACACCTTGATTATCTTTAGTTATCTTTTCTGTTACTTGTTTTTGACCATTATAATAGTATCGTATAGTAGGGCTATAATGACTTTTTCTACCATCTGCATCTACTGATCTAATACGTGCATAGTATCTTCCTTTATTATAATTTATATGAGGAGTAACACTCGTTTCATATATTGGAGTAGTAGAATTTGGCCAAATTAAGTTTTGAAAGTTGGTTGTATTAGATATTTCTAATTCATAATAAGCAGCATCTATTGAAGGTTTCCAATTAAAAGTTATATCATCACTGATTTCTACTAAATCACTTGGTGCCGTTAATATCGGTGGATTAATCTTTTCAGTCTGATTAGTATAAAATTCACAAATATACGTTTCTGCTAACTTAATTCCAGTAATATCCTCAATTCCATTGGTACCACCTAATAATTGAACTTGATAATGGGAATTTGGTTTCATATTTTGTAATGGTTTGATGGTTAAACGTTTGTTATTATATTTAAATTCAATACCTTCACTAACCTCTTCTGTGGAATTAAAAAGAATAATCTTTTCAGATGTTAGTCTCTTTTTGTTTATATCTAAAAAGAAGAAGATATCAATCTGTTGATCCAATGAAACATTATCGGATAAATGATATGGAAACGTCCTACTAACAAAATTCATTTTTCCACCTCCTCCTTTGCTCAATAATGCTTATAATTAGCACTTATAACAGATTTTTCTTGTGGAATTTGCTCAGACGAAAATATAATGTTTTTGTTAGAGATGTTAAGCGTATAGTCTATATTTTTACGCATGAACATGCCATCTTTAAATATCTGTAAGCTTTCAGGTAATGGTTGATGTAGCAGTGTGAAGACTTTATTAGTTCCATTTAATTCTCCTGCTGGTGTTTCATCGTAAGAAAACTTAGCACCAGAGAAGTCAGGCATTACACCTAACTTCTTTCTAAATGCAGGATAACCAGGATAAGATCGAACGATGGCCATATAGTACTCCCCCTTTATTTGAACAGAACAGCAAAATCATAAACTTCTGGCCGAGTAGTTCCTGAATATCGACAATCTACTTGTAGCTGAAAATATTTTGTTAAAGGCATATAAACTGGTGCATCTACATCTATTTTTATCCAACTATTTGTAGGACTTGTTCTATAATAAAAATCAACATAACTATTGCTATCAGGATTATTTTCATATTCAGACAAGATATAAAATTCTTCTGTAGCAACTGGAAGCTCCATAAAATTCGTTATCCATTGATCTTGATTGATTGAAAATCTTAATGAGTTTAATTCTGCTGTACTCGAAGAATCTCTATGGTTATTGTTAATGAAAGGTTCTGCAAAATAATAATTGTAGGGAGATACAAGCATAAGCATGTCGTATCTCTCTTTAGTTGTTTTTGTTTTTACAAACTCAGCAATGTTTCGTTGCATATTATTTAAATGAAAATCATGAAGTATTTGCCCATCTAAAAAAGTAATGCGTTCCATATGTTTTGGTACATCCATAATAGTAACCCCCTTTTAGAATGTGACCGACCAAGTAATTCGCATACCAGTATTTGCATCTTTTGTAACAGGACCTATACCTGATATGTTAAACATTTTACTAGTTGAAGCCTCTTTCTCATCAAACATGGCTACTTGGTATATTTCATGAGCTTCTTTGTTAAAGAAGTAAGTGATTACAACATTATCGCCACTTACAACACTATCTACATCGACTCTTTTTCCGTCTGCTTGTACATTAAATATTTCAGCATTTCCGTTTCTAGTTACTGAACTAACCTCAAATGATCCTTCTTTCGTTTTTGAAATAGCATTACTCAAAATAAAAGTTGATTCACCAGAAGATGTGAACGTTTCTGTTTTTTCTGTTCTTACAGCTCCTGGAACTCCTTTTGGAAAGTCAGCTATAAATTTTACTACGGTACCAGAATTTACTTTATACTCAATTGTTAATTGCCCTGGCGTATGCACTGGGACACCATTACTTGGGTTTGAACTAAATTGCATAATTCCTGCATTTGCGTTCATCATCCAAACATCACCAGATCCAATTCTCATACCACGATCTTGGATATTATAGGATACCACTTCATTTGTATTAGCATCTTCATGAACAACTCGAACTAACTCAACAATCGGAGCTGTACTCAACTGATAATTAAGATGCAAGTTATTATCTTGAACTTTTACTTCAACCTGATATTCATTACCATCCATAGGAATTTCAGTAAATTCAACTGTTGCAGCATTGGCATCTTTGATTGCAATATCATCCCCTACAACAAGGTCTTGATCTACTTCTTCACCTTCACCAGCTAATTTTTTTGCTGATATGATTTCTAAGAGTTTCTTTCCATTAACATCCAATGGATACACAACATCAATATTTGTGTCTCCATCCTTATCTCCAGATACAAAATTAGCAGTAATATTCTTAGTGGCCATTGGTATTGTAGGCAATACCTCCAATTCTGGCTTACCTTCTTCAATAACAGAAGGATATAATACAGGCATTCTTGCATTTTCAAACTCATTATCCATTCTAATTAAGGCCTTGTCCATTTGAGAGAATGAAACTGGCTGGTGCTCAGGATGGCTCTCCGGTTTACCGCCTAGCCCCATAAATCCAAGACCATACTGCTTCAAGTAGCTATAAGAAACCTCTACATTGGATTTAGATGTTTGAAAGCTAATTTCTCCAGTTGAATAGTTTATTGCATATTGTTTATTAGTATCGTTAGGTACATTTGCTCTAGTCCATTTTTCTCCATTTATAGAGACACTTTCTGTTCCTTCAATTAATTTACTCTGTTTACCCTGGAGTCCTTGATATTTTACCGTAAGAGCAGCTTTTGGAGCTTCTCTAAACTCAATAACCCCAACTTCAGCGTCTTTAATAAATACATCCTCATTTATAACTAAACTATTATCTCCAACTTGAACTGACAGTAATTCTGTAACGTCTTTCATATCAGTTATATTAAATGTTTTTTCCGTATTCGTTGATAATATGTCTTGACTGGCACTTTTTATTGATTCAGGTTGTATCTTCATATTATAAACAAAATAGCCTTCTTCGTTTGAGATACTATTTGTTTCACCTTTTTCAGTTTCTAAAACTCGACTTGTCTTAGCTGGGTTTGACATCATATTTGCAACTATTTCATTAGCACTCGTAACAACCAAATTCTTTTTTTCTTTAGTAAAAAAGATACCTTCTTCATTATATAATTCAAGTTTTACATTTCCTTTGGGATTCATTGCACTGACATCATTTAGCATGTGAACACCTCATAACCTTTTTAATTATTTGCCACCTTGAAATGGATCTCCGTTCTCATTAGTTAGTGTTATTGTCCAAGTAACACGTAAACCAGTTGCAAGATCTTTTCGTGCTTCTCCTACTCGAACTAGAGAAAATGCTTTAACAGGATAACCTGTAAATCCCTTAATATGATCATCCATTCTAGGACCATCAAACAGTCCCATTTCACGAATAGTTACACTACTATTTGGAACATTTTCTTCAAATTCAGCTACAAACTGAACACTACCTTTATCTAAAGCGTACCAAGGATACTCATTCACATCTTTTGGTTTTAATACAACTTGTCTTGAATAATTTGTGGGAACTCCTGGCTTTTCATCAGAGTAATAATATAACTCCAAGTTCGTTAAGATTTCATTGTTCATTAATTCCTGACTTATTAATACTGTTTTATTTGATGTGTCCTCAGGATCTAATACATAAACGTTATTAGTTCGAAGTTCTTGTATGTCTTCTTTAAATTTAAGAATAGATTTATTTTGATCTAACAATAGTAATTCTTTGGAAGGGTTAATAGTATAATCTGTCTCTAGAACATTCACTGTTTTTGTAATGTCATAATCTACAGTGATTACACTTCCCTCAGCTGGGGCAGATCCAAAATAAATGTAAGCATAATCGTCATATGAATTTAATTTATATTCATCACTACGGATTCCTTCGCTAATTACATTTCCGTCTACTTTCACAGTAATTGTTTCAATTCTTCCAAACGAAAGATCAAATCTTCTATTGGAACCATTTAAATCTCCAGATGGTGTCTCTCCTATAACCTGTAGTTCAATATCTTTTGTTATTAGGTTAGACACTTTTTCATCTTGCATAATTTGACCTGTAGTTTCGAATGATACCATCAACCCAGTCAATGCTCGATTGAAATATGCTTTTCCATAACGCTCGTCCATGTAATATTTACCTTCGGCAACTTCATCTAATGTCTCCACTTTTTCTAGTTTTACACTATTATAAGAGATTGCAACTGAACCTGGTTTAACAGGAGCATGTTCCAATTGAATAGTATAAGGGGCAACTGAAGTTGTGTTATAAGCAGTTGGCGTTATAAATTTATTAGTGAAGTTTTCAAATTCATGAATCAGACCATTCATATCTTTACTAAATGCATCCCATTTTAATCCGTTAATCGAAACAACAGGATTTGTTACAGTTGCATCTGCACCAGTGAATTTAATACTCACGTTTGACTGCTCTTCCTGATTTAAATTTTCGATCAAGAGATGATTTTCAGATACTTCTCCATCCGCTAAATCAGTGTCTAATGTCTCTATCGTTGTCTCTAATACATCATTTATAAAAACACCAATTTGTCCTCCATTATTGCTCGTTTGATACAATAATTCGAAATTGCTTATTTTCTGAGTAAATGTAATCTCATCGTTAACCTGAGTAGTTTGTTTTATCTCATCACCAGTGAATGAACCAGTATAAGTTAACCTTTCGTCTGCTAGTGATACATCATAATTTACACCATCACCTAAACCGATAAACAAGTTTGAAAAAGTAGAGTAGATTTCTGCAGATAATGGTGCAGTTGATGCATTAGCAGCAGAGTGCAAACTAAAAGCCTTTTGGTTCGGTTCTACTGATGGCTCCTCTTTCAAATACAATGTATTTGGATAATATGAATATTCAATATTAAATTCTTCATCATCAACTACATTCCATATATCGTTAGGGTGACTTACAATAATATTTGTATCATTTTCAACTTCAGTTATTTTATCAACCGACAAATGATACACCTTGCTTGAATCTGACCTAAGAGTTCTATTCTTATATAAAACTCGTGATGGATCTCCGCTAAATGCACGAAGTAAAATTTCTTCTGCACCATCCACCACCAAGTTAGGCTGATCGGCAAGGACTCCTACAACCTCTCCATTTGAGTTAATTTCTTCTATTTGAATATGACCTTTAGGTTTCATTGAAAATTCATCATGTAAACCTTCACGGCCTTTGTTGTTAGTTCTTTTTTGAAGAAGATTTAACTTATTTACAACACTATTTTTCTTAGGACCATCGGGTAAAGATGCAATTAATTTTTTAATACGTTCAAAATTCAAAACCAACACCTCGCATTATTTTTAAAGGAATCATGTTTATTGCCCTTTTAGGGTATTTGTTCCTAATATAAAATCTCCTAATGTTATATCTCCATTTAAATCACCTAGAAAATAAACTACGGACTCTTCTTCAGTCAGCGTGTATATATCATATGGCATTGGCAGCACTTCAGACTCTAAATGATCTTTTATCTTTCTAATACTTTGATCATAAATATTTGTTTTATAAGTATTTATAAAATCTCCATCAACGGATAACAGCATAGAATGATTAAGTTTAGAATAATCTACAGTTATATCTAAAGTGCTATGATCATATAGCATAATCTTTTGTAATGCTTTTCTTATAAAATCATATCTAGATGATTCTATATCTAAATTTTCTTCCAATTGAAGTTCCTTGATTTCTACTTCATTATTCTTATTTGTTATTGAAGACACTAAAATTGAATCAATCACTTCTAAAAGAAAAGATTCTTGATATTGTTTATAATTATTGGTAGAAATAATTGAAGATCTATCTTTGAAAGAACTAATATATGAACTCTCTAAACTGTTGCAAACGTTATTGTGCTCTAATACAGTAACTTCATAGGTCGTTGTTTCTTTATCCAATTGTACAGCCGTATTGAGTTTTTTTCTTTTAATTGTTAAATTCTCGTGAATATTAGAAAGGACTTCAATAAATTCAGTCGGAGCATAATCTATCCATAGCCCGATTTTACTTTCAATTAATGGCGTAAGGATCAAATCAGAAAAATCGACATGGTATTCAACATCTCTTTTTTTACAGTCATCTAAGAGTAAATCAATAATATCTTTTATTAAAATGTGCCTTTCATTCTCTTTTTCTTTTATAAGTTCGTATTGGCCTATTTGTTCTACAGTATCTACATTGTTTATATCATGCATCTCATGATTTAACTGAAGTTCCTGCTGATCAACAATCAAGAACGGTAAGTAAATGTCACTCAAAACGCTTTTAAACAAGTTATAGAATTGCTCATTTTTTTTGTATACAATTTCCTCATAGACGATAGGCTCTGATATTAATTTTACAGCATCATTTATACAAGACACAAAGCTATCATTAAGCTCAGAGTTATATAAGCTGGTAATTATAGCGTTTTTTATCTCTAGTTCATATATGCCTTGTAAAAGAATAGTTATTTCTTCTTCATTTCTCAAGATTGCTTCATATTCCGTCTCCTGAATAATGCGATCTAACTGATCATCCAGGAAAGACTCTAAAAGGATAGCAACGAAATCCTCTTGGTCCTCATTAAAACGATCTAATAATTTGTAACTTCTAACTAATTCAGCAAAGTAATTAACCGAACCAATTAAATCCTCATGTAAACCTTTTTTAATCGAAGATGATATAAGAGAGTTGACCTCTTCAATTACTGTTGATTTATTATACTTTTTATCATAATTCCTATTTAATAAAGGAGTTTTATCTTTAAATAATACTTGAATAGCATCTTCAACTGTTGAATTAATCGTATACTCTAAATTTGAATCATTTGCTGTTAAAAGCACATCAATGATGTCATGAAGTAACTCAAATAGTATCGTTTCATTATCGATTCCTTTAATGTTTGAATAGACCCAATCGCTTACTTTCGTATTAGATACTCCTCTAATACGAAAATGATTAAAGTCGTTAGCATCAACTTCATTAAAATGTTTATGAGTAACCCAATGGGATTCCTTCACTCCATGTGTGGCCATTGATAATTTGGAGCGAAGGCGGAATATATCCTTGTTTGGGTTATAATTTTCTTCTGAAATGCCTGTATCTATAATCTTCCTGTGTAGTGTAAAAAGTTCTTGATTATTTAAATCGATAGCCTTAAGACGGAGATATTGATTGTTGAACTCAGGTTGAAAAGTGAACGTTTTAAATAATCGATCAATATGTGAGTCCTTTACAGGTTGATTTCTCACCTTGCTCACCTCTGTTCATTACTTAGATTCTTTAGATTCACTTTTCTTTTTGGTTTGCTTTTTCGTATTTTTCTTTGGAGCTTGTTTTTCTTCTGTTTTCTTTTCTTCCTCTTTTTCCTGATTAGTGTCTTCTACTACGATCTCATTATTTTCTTCTACATCTAATGCAGTTGCTTCTACCTGTTGAGCACCTGGTTCTCCGCTACCTTCACCTGTTCCTGGTTCCGGATCTGGTTCCGGATCTGGCTCCGGATCTGGCTCCTGAGGTACTTCTGGAATTGCTACACTATTATTTTGCACAGAGTCAATTCGTTCTTGTGCTTTTCTACGTAAGATATCATACTTGGACATCCATTTATTTAAAGTGGCATCTGGAAATTTACCTTCATACAAAATCAATGCGGGAACATGTGCGCAGCAAGCATTACAAATACCTGTTAAATCTGTTGAGTCGTTATAGAATATTTTTTGTACAGGATTATCTAGAGTAATATATGTGTTTGTTTTTTCATCATAAAACCCACTCTTATTTCGTGCTAAACCAACTTTTAGATATTTCATGTTTTGTAATATCCTCCTTTAAATTAAAAGGACGAGCAACCTCTTATCGCTCGCCCTTCGGGTGTTTGTGGTTTCTATATATTTTTAATTAAACTACTTTAACTCTTTCTGGAATTGGATATGATTTTTCAAAGTTAATGTTTCTTGCAGCTGCTACTGCTTTACCTTCATTTAGGACACCAACACCATAACGTTCTTTAACTTTAATGGTTTGAATATCACGCATTGGATCATCGAATTGTTCTGTCGATAACGGGTCTTTTTCAAGTAAGATTCCGATATTGTTACGATCCACCACATACATATCGAACTTCTTCTGTTCATGATTAAATGGAGCAAACGGTGTAAAGTTTAGATTAATTGCAAATGGTATACGACCTTGTACTTGATCTGGTTTAATTGCAAGGTTAGTTACTTGAGAACCACCTAATGCAGCATGTGTAAGACTGTTCATAATATCATTTTTGAAGAATACAGACCACGTTAATGGATGCATAATAATATCCGTTGGATTGTATCCATTAGCCATGACAGCAATAAACATATCAATTAAATCTTCTGTAGATAATGTATTATTAGGGTTTCCTTCAAAGTCTAGTCCACTTGTACCTGCTTCTTTATAATCCTGGCGGATATCGTTATTAAATACAGTATGTCCATGTGCTGAAAATTGTCTGAAGATCTTCTCTTCTTTCAAACGAGACATAGCTGATCCAGCTTGACGTAACAAAATTCCAATAACATCCCATTGCGAATCACTAATCATTTCATCAGTTACACGAACAACCATACCTGATTTACCAACTTTAACCTCTTGTGTACGGTGTAGTTGGAAATCTGGAGATTCTTCTAGGTAACTTTGAGACTCACCAATATCATGTGCTCTCATAGCTCCAATGGAAGGAAACTCAATAGAACGTCCCTCAGTTAATCGAACTTTCTGAAGCAAGTCTGAACCAATATAGTTTGGTTCAGCAGCTTCTCGCATCATGCCAGTTACTACTCGTGGAAGTAAAATCTTAGCATCTTGTGTACTTAATGCTTCTTTAACAGTAACAAGTTTTTCTTTTGGAATCTGTGTTAAATCTTCTTCTAAGTTAAGTTGAGTCTCCATGCGTTCCAAGATATTTTTAGACTCTTCGCTCAGCTCTAAGTTTTCTGTATTGTACATTCATGTTCCTCCTTAATATCTTTCATTTGCTAGTGCATTACTTTTGAAGTAAAATTCGGACTGCACCGACAGAACCTTTCCAATCCCACCCAGTAGGCACACCAGGAAGTTGGCCAGTAGCTTTAAAGCTTGCTGTAACTTCTTGTGGAGAGTTACCGGTATTATTAACTTCGAGTGTAACTAAACCAGATTCATAGTGAATGTTGGCTGGTTCTACAACTTGACCGCCAACTTTAATCTCAACAGATCCCTCTACAAGAGGAGTTTTTTCAATGCGGTAATATTGTTTTCCGCTAGATCCAGGATTAACACTTCCTAAAAGAACATCTTTGAAAGGAACTTCAATTCTAGAACCATTTGTCAATCCAGGAATACCTTGCGGATAATATTTACTTGATTTTGCATCAAAGTTACGATATGTTTTTTCATAAGGATATCCAGGGAACTTATTGTCTTGAATATCATCTGCTGTCATACCACTAGAGCTATCTATTTCTGCAAGCTGTTCATCTGTTGATCCTACCCACTGTAACCATCCTTGAGGAGGAAGATTAGTTTCAACTGCCCAAACTTGGCCAATCACTTGCTCTTGAAGTCTTGAAATCTCAGCAATTGCAGCAAATTTTTGATCCGCAGTCGCTTCTGTGCTTTTTAATACATCACGTTGAGCCTCAAAATCAGCTACAATTAATCGTCCATTTTCATCTGACATCACATAGTCACCGTGTTTTACCGGCTTATCGATGTCTTTGTCATAAAAACTTCCCCATTCAATCTCTTCTGCATTAGCTCTCGAAGGAATGTAAGGCAATTCAATATAAATTTCATTTTCTACTGTAGGCTGCATACCATTAAATCCATCTACAAATTCCTCATAGAGATTTCCATATGCAACACCAATCGCTTTGTTTGCTGTACGGGTATGATCTTGTCCACTTTTCCCAACTTCAAGTACATCTTTACCGCCATTAGCTAAAGTAAGAACTGGTCGCTGCACATTAGCATCAAAATCATTGATTGTTCCATTTTTGAATTCTCCACCATCATCAGTTGAAATCGCAACTGCACGACCCTTAGGAATTACGACCCATCCATCTCCACCAAAGTGATATCGAAACAATCCTTTTAGGCGTGGATCTACTAAGAATTTTTCCCCAGGTGAATCATGGGTGCCTGCTTGCAATTTAGTATTACTACGAAAATATTGATCTTTTGTATCAAGAACAGGGGTTGCACCTTTAAATAAAGCCATTTGCTTCACTCCTTAATTGAATTAATATTACTTACCTTTGAACATTTTGGTGAATATCTTTACACTATCATCGTAAGTCATAGGATTTTTCTTATTTTGTTCATTTACTACAGATCCAGGATTGGTAACAGTAGTATCTTTTTCAACCCTTTTTTTAGATTCATTTAGTAAATCATTTAATGTATCTTTCAATGAATCCTCTGATCGTTTCTCATGTTCAGAAACTGCTTCCTCACGATCCACCCCTATCACTTCCGATTTGCGTAGAGATAGTTTTAGATCGACTACTTTTTCTGCTAAAGCTTTATGATTGGATTCAATCAATGTTGCTTTTTCTTGTAACAAGCGTTGCACCTCAGCTTCAGCAGTTTCAAGTTTGCTCTCCAGTTTTTGATTCTTCATGACAAACTTAGATAAGCTCTCTTGTAAGGAATTTATTTTGATCTGCGCTTCTTCTAGTTCATTAACTTCCTTGTTATTCTCAGTAATATCTTCAGAAGTTGATGATTTATCATCTGTTTCTATTGTTTCATCAACATCTTTTGTATTTTGAGATGGTTGTGTATTGTTCTCTTCAGATTCATTAGTTACATCTTCATCTGAAGTTGATTTATTTTCTGTTGTAGTGTTATCTTCATTAGTATTACTGGTCTGCAGGGTGTTTTCTTCATCCTCAAGCATATTAGTTTCACTCCCTTCTTTAACATTCGTTAGAAGATCCACCATTTGTTTTACATCCTCATTGAGATGTTCATAAAGATTAACCTCTGGATTCTCAGTGTTTTGATATAAACCTTCTGCCATTTGAATCACTTCCATGTTTACTTGCTCATTGGTATTACTTCCTGATTCGTCTACTACTTCTACAGAGCGATTGCCTGCATTTTCGTCGGCAGGTGTATTTACATAACTCACTTCTCGACCAAATGTGTTTCCGATAATAAAATGGCATTGTTGTTCGTCATATGTGTCTCCTGGAAAATGCCCGCAATATTCTTGTGTGCGGTCAGTTCCACAAATATTACAAGTTACTTTATCGGTGGAGGCACCAATGGAAACGGTTTGATATCGACCATCAAGTACTTTCTCAACAGCATCTGGATCTGTAATTTCTACGGTAAACATAAGTCCACTCTTACCTGATAAGGTTTGTTCTGCATATTCTGCTTTCAAGATTCTACCTATTGCTTCACCGTTGTATTGATTGTGATGTGTTAATACTGGTTTATTATAGGGTTGAGTCCAAGATTTAAGACCACCTTTTAGGCCTTCTTCTGTGTAGTACGTTGAATTTCTTGTTTTCCCTACATGAATAGCTTCCATCTTAACAATAAGCTTTCGGTTCTTTTTATCTTTTGCAGACTCATTCAGCATTTTAACTGTGTCAGGTTGAATCTTACCTACTAACTTCGTGTTTTCTTCTAAAGCGTTTTTTGATACTAATTTTTTGTTTTGATGTTCTTCAATTGTATATAACATCACATCTCACCTCCCTTAAATTTTGTAACCTCACACTCACAATTAGGGTGCCAAGGCGGTATTTTATAAAATATAGCAACTTCATCAAGAGATGAGAGTTGTTTCAAAGGAATAGGTTCTTTATTCTTTCTTTGGCATGCCTTACAATCACCTTCATAGTAAACAGATGCGTATTCTTCATCTTCTTGCATTAATACTAAGGAATATCCATAATTGTAGCTTTTTGCAAGTAATGTTTTAGCATTACTTTTAACACTTGAACGAACAGCTTCAAACGCTGAAGCAACACTAGACATTACATCTTTCTCACTTTCAAATTTATCTAAATTAGATTGAGTTATTGATGAAATGCGTGTTTCTATTCTATCTAGCTGTTCCTCTATTTCGGTTTTAATTGTATTATGAGCTAAAGACTCATTAATTTTTCCGACACCTTTAATCTTGGAATGTGCTTCATCTACGCCTTTATTAAATAAATAAATGGTTTGTTTTTGAAACTCATTTTGGAAACGATCTCTCTCTAATCGATTAAATGAAAATAAATTAGAAGACTCCTCTAAGGGAAATGTTAGCCTTTGTATTTTTGTTTCTATTTGTTCCAGCACACTTGCCTTCATATGATTAAATGCCTGATTTAGTGTTTCTTCTGTTTCCCATAAGGAATCAATCAAAGAACGCTTAAAATTCGTTTCTGATTCATTAGTAATGCCATTCATTGTATCTTTTGTAAACTCTGTTGCTCTTTTAGGGCCATCCTTTTTTCCGTGTTGATTTTGTGGTTGATTTTTATTCTGTGTTGCATTTGCAGCTGGATCAGAATCGGTAGCACCTATCATTTGATAACGTAAACGAGATTCATCAGCTGTAGGTTCCTGTCCCATATTCGCTCTCGTTTCTTCCCAAGTCTGAATATCACTAAGGAATTTGTGAATTTCATGATTTTCTTTTGCAATCAATCTTTCTTGCTCAATTTCATTGAATACGAAATCTACGTTAAAATCTGGATTGACTAAAGGATCATATCCACCCTCAATTAATAATTCATCAATAATAAATTTATCAATGGCTGTCTGAAGTACTTTTTGCCAACCCTTTACTCGGTCTGCTTTTTGTCCAGTCATAGCATCAGCAGTGTTGCGATTTGCCGTGTTACCTCTACCAAAATCAACTTGTGATAATCCCATTCCAGCAAATACACGATTTTCAAAATAATCTAGATACGGCCTTCCGTCAATGGCATCTACATTAACTGCTTCAACATTATGACGCTCAGGTATGACAAATATACTGTCCTCTGTCATTCCGTCAACTGTTGCTTGAACCTGTTCTATTTCTTCATCGGTGGCTTCAAATCCATCTTTATTTTCGCCTACTTTATATTTTAATAAAGGGAAAATGTGTTTATACAACAGTAAAGAAGCATTCTCTTCTACTTTTCGAAGAAGTCGTATATCCTCAATTACTGGAGCTAGCCAAGGATCACCGAAAGCAGATCCTGAACGTACATTAGTAGCAATATGAATGATATCCTCAGGATTAAATTCAATTGCATCTCCACCGCCCTCAACTTCTTGTTGATACTTTGTTACCGTCCCATTCTCATCTCTTGCAATTGAGATTGTTTGAGGTGGGAGAATAAAGTAACCAACTACTGGCTCTTTTGATGGAGGCACGGGAGTTAGGCTAACTCCAGGAGGTAGACCTGCACCATTTTTTGCACGTGCCTTAGCGATAAAACAATTGGATGACCAGACAATATCTCTAGCTATACCATGGAATAAACTTTCTACAGGAGTTCCAGTAGCTACTTCCATCATTTCAAGACGTAGTTTGAGATAATCTAATGCCTGTTCATTCTTTGATTTGAAGTTCCAACCGGATTTAAATATGAGCTCTTCATATTTCATAACCCCTTGAGTAAGATACCCGTCTTTTCTAATGGCATTAGCAATGGTAGTTAGGTCAACATCATGTGTTTCAAAGTTATCCCTACCACCTCCGCCACCAGAACTATTACTAATCTGATAACCCACCCTTTTCGCTTTGGCTGTTTTAGGATCTCGATTAATCGAACTCCTTGAACCAGAAGAACTTGAAGGAGATGTCGCATTATTAAATCTAATGTTATTGAACAAGTTATAAAATAATTTTGACAATCTATCTCCTCCTTCAATAACCTATATTTCCTTATATAAAGCTATAGAGCCTATTTTATTAATTCTTCAATAATTATACATGATACACTGTCATATGAGCTAAACCGCTGATAACGAGTATCCATTGGTACGAGCATACTCAGCAATCCAATTATCCGATACGTCGTTAGTTCCTTCTAAATCCTCAACTATTCTATAAAATAGTCTTATTTCTTCCTTTTTTTGAATTGCAGATAGCTGACGACCATAAAATACACTCTCATTTTTATAAATATTGATCATGTCTGTGACACTTTCATTATAATCTTTTCTTGTCTTTTGAATTGAATTAACAAGAATATCCGCTATGCGATCCGTTGATTTTCCACTTTCTTCGGGCTGTTCATATAGCCAGTCCTTAAGATCGTTATTTGCTTTGTTTACGATTTGTTGATAGAAATAATTTCGTTGTGATGTAAATGCCTCTTTCTTATCATCAATCATCATATACTGCTGCTTAATCGAGTTGTGTACAGATTTCATTTCTTTAAAACTCAGTATTAGATGTGATTTTAATGCTTGAACATTTTTTAAATCTGCTAATTGTCTTATAAGCATTTCTACATTTCCATCTATTAATTCTTGAGGATTATGAATAATCTCCTCTGCTCCTTCAATAATCGTTTCAAATTGAATAGCCCTGTTACGATGCACATATGCTATATCTCCCAACGATGTATGAAATGTATCTAAATTTCTTCTCTGCTTTTCAAGTTCTTCTATTTCCTTCTCAATTTCATCCAATTCACCATGCATCTGATTTTCATAAGCTTCTAATAACTTGTATTCAGATAGAATCCATGTCGATATAGAGTCTTTTTCTGCTTTAATTACTTTTTCAGTTTCCGTTTCAGAAGTGATTTGTGTTCGATAATGATTGTCAATGAATGTAACTTGTTTTTCTAGAGAAGCTTTCATATAAAATAACATTGAGTAAATCTCTAAATCTGCAGTTCCATCAAAACCACAATAAGTGTCTTCTACCTGAAAAGCTTTTTCTAATTCTCGTTCTTCTAACAAGATTAAATAATCATTAAATTGCTCCTTGTTTTGTCTGTTTTTAATAACTTCTAAAAGCGAGTTCATTCGATCAATTAGTTGCTGATAATCAATGATTGCTCTAGTTATTAAAAAATCTTGAGAACGATCTATTTTGTTTACTGTATCCGATCCTAAAGGGAACTTCGATTCTTTATCTGGATATTGCATGTTCGGTCTATAACTAATTAAATGCCTTTCATAATTGGTATCAATTCCAATGTCTCCATACCATGTTTTATGTTTATTCATCTAAAAACCACCCTTTTCAATATGTAACGCAGCTGATGCTGCGCTGGGAGAAGATATCTAGAAATAGATGCAGGGTATTATCTTCCACCTGCTTAAAACAGGGACAACGCATTAGTTCAGATATTCCTAAAACGTAGATCGCTTAAATCCTTTACTTCTACTAGATCCTCTTGCTCCAAATGATGATTTCGTTCTTTTCTTTGAATATCCCATAGGCACTTTTTCCATATACCAGTTTGGATTATCCTTAGGCTCTGGAATGCGTTTCTTTTTTGTTTGGAATACATCATCATTTCTTCCGAACGCTTTCTCACGGAGACGATCTGAATTGCCATGCTCTTTAACAAAAGCCTTTCTTGCTGGATTTATTTTCTCTAAAATTTTTGCGATATCAGGAAACTCAATGGTAAATCCAAGTATAGTTAACATAAATGCATCTAATGCATGCTCATTTTCAGATGTATATTCAGGTTTACCTGTTTTTGAAATACGTAATACTTGATAATCCATCATTTGCTTCCAGACCATATCATCAAAAGGAGAAAGGATTATTTGATCCCTTTCAAGCAATATGCTAGTTTGATTAACCATAAAGTTCTTTGCATCTTTTTTGTCTATCTCTCTGGACCCTGGATCACGTATTTCAATCTTCTCTGAAAAGTGAATTCGTTTTACTTTTTGCAACATACCGCTTTCTGGGTTATCTCTACCATGTTTTCTAAGTGCCTCTATTTGATATTCACCGTGACCGGCATCGATATAAAAGAATTTTGGATTCCAAATTGTGTTTATCTCGATTAGTTTTTGTACTGCATTGTCGTATGTCCATTCTCCTCTGGTTATTTCATAACGTTTTGCTACTCTAAATTTTTTCCTTAATTCATCAAATTCCGTTACAATAATTTGAGTCGCTGCACCAAATTTATCCCAGTCAGTTCCTACGATACGCACAGCAGGAGGAGCTTGATTTTTCATCGTATATTCCGGCATATACGTTATATCATTTAAATCAATACCACTCTTTTTATATTGTGCTTTTTCATAAACATTCAGTTCACGATAAGCATATAAAAATTGAGATTTTGCCCTTTCTACGGCAGCTTTATTAAATACTCCAACAGTTTCTTCACCAAACTCGGCTTCTACTTCGTGAATGTAACCTTGTTCGGTCATGGTAGCACGCATTTCCGCTTCCATGGTTTCATCAAAGTCAGGGTTTACCATAGAAGGAAAATGATAAGCTTTATAACCTGTGTCCGGATTCGTACATACATCGTAAAAAAAGTCACGCTTACCAGTAGGTGTGGAAGATACCCATATACCAATTCGCTTTGGATCTTCCATAGCGATAGCTGTAACGGCATCAATACCATCCCTATTCATATAGTCAATCTCATCCATGAATATAAAATCAGCACGCTGACCACGTACACTAGCGCCGCTTTGTCCTTGTGTAGCTCCAACTGTAAAACCCATGATTTTTGAACCATTATTGAAAGATGTAATAAAAGGATTTTTCGTTGAACTAGAAGAATTAGCAAGTTCATCACAATCATTTATTAACTCTTGCAAACGCATAAATATTAAACGGACTTGATGTTCATAAGGAGTAGTAATTAAAAGTCGTGCATTTTTATGATGAAAGGCGTACCATAAACAGAATACAACCATTGTTTCTGTTTTACCTACACGTCTTCCCATACGAGCTGCAATTCTCCGAGTGCCATTCATGATATCTTTGATCATGTCTTCTTGATACCATCTGGCTTTCCATGGATTTCCTTTAGGATCTTTTAATTTCCAATAAGCCCACTTCACAGGATCGGAGCGAATCTCTCTTTCTACTTCCTGCATTTCTTCTTTATCTAAAATAGCTTCCTCACTCATTAGGTTGAATCACCCTTTTCTATTAGGAATCAACCATAGTATCTGTCATACCACCAATTGCTCCACCAACAGCGGCACCAACTCCATATGTTAATGCCTTTCTCCAACCAGAACCAAAACTTTTATTATATGTTCTAACTGAAGGACTATTATTAAAATTATCACGAAGTTGAGCCCTAGCATCATTTCTTGCTGTATCAGACATTGAATTATTTCTTAGCTGCACTGATTGATTTCTAAACTTGCGCATTTGACGCTTTGCACCTAAACTTACACCTGCATGAACAAATCCTGCAGATGCTGCTGTTGCCGCAGCACCAATTGCCATCCCATTAACAGCACTATCTGGATTTACTTTTTGATAGGATTCATTGCTATTCATATACATGTGTTATTCACCTCTTTTAATAAACTCGTTGAGCTCCTCTAGCATGATTTGCCATATTAGCAGTAACATGTTGGCGTGCTTGTTGAATTTGATTTAACCCTTGATATTGCATAGACTGTTGGGCTTGAGAGGATTGATAGTTGCTTCCAAACCTGTTTCGGTTTGCATGAAATTTTGCTTTTTTCTGTTCTGCGGCGTTGATTAAATCAGGTGCTACCTGTACAGCTGCCGCACCAGCAGAAATTGCCAGACCTCCAAGAAGACCACCAGGGGCCATTGACCATACTGCGTTTGTTAGTAATGCTTTACCAACTGCCACTGGTGCGGACTCGCCCTCTTTCATACGCATATAAGAGTCTAATCCTACGAATCCAACTCCAAGCCCTGTATTTATTTTATCTAACTTATTTATAGAGCCTCTGCCATTCGCAGGCTCTTGTTGAGTTGCCATACATTACCCTCCATGTCTAAGATTGTGCAAGGCAAAAGCCAGATCGCCATTTGCTTCTATTCCTGTATAATTTGGCGTATAGTCTAACCCGTCTCCTCTTGATCCAGGCAGAGATTCAGGTTCTCTCATTTGCGCTTCATTTTCTAATCTTTGATATGGAGCAGAGTATATTTGATGTCCGCCAAATCCTACAGCACTTACTCCCATAGCTATTTTTCCTTTACCACCCACGGTTCGCCCAGTCCATAAATTATTTAGATTCCTTTGATCTACCTTTTTAATAAAAGGCTCTTTGGGATTAAATTCTTTTGCAAGTCCTTTCATAAATCTTTTCATGCCTTATCCCCCTATACCATAGGAATTCCTACAATATCGCTTTGGCCTTTGCTATTTCGATATGCAGAACCGCCACTTGCTGTACGATAAGCAGCATCTCCAGCGATGTAAGCAGAACCAGCTAGTGCCGCCGCACGTTTCTTACTAATTGTTCCCGAGTTAAATTTATGAGATGTTCTTTCACTTGGACTAAGCTTATCGTAGGCTTGTCTAGCTTCTTTGTTTCGAATAGCATACGTCATTGGTCTTCCATCTCCAGTGACCGTATTTTTGACATCTCCATAAAGTGCCTTAAAACCATTTACTGCTTGATTTGAGAATAACTTTGGGTTCAAGAGAATCACTCCTCCTCGTTATAATCTATAGGTTCAACATCAATGATGTCGTCTTCTTCTGGCATTTTCATATTCATCTTCTTGTAATAGGCTTTTTTAGCTTCGTGTTCCGACTGCTTATTTTTTTCCATGTCTTGATTTACTTTAACCATTTCAGCTGCTTGTACAGATGGATCTTGTTTGATGGTTAACTTTTGACCTTCTTTATCTTTTCTTGTTGAGTTCAACAATTGGTAGGATTTATTCTTGCGGTTGATTAGTTTTTCTTTGTAGTCTGTTAGAGGATGAAGTTCTTGCCTCGTAATCGGTTCCCCATCTTCACTCATTCCTACTGTGTTATTAACGATATAATCTGCGTCCCAAGCCATCTTATTATCACAACGAAGCAAGCCAATATCTGCATCTACAAGATCTTTTACGATCATTAAGTCAATTGTGTCACTTGCTTTTCTATTCTCTAGATCTATTTCGAAATGTTCAGCATATCGTTCAAATAGGTCTTCGATTGCAGCAATTTCAATGGGGCACTTCTCGCCATATGGAGCTTTCTCCATCTCTACTAGAGGACAAGAGTGAGAATAAGGACACGCCTCCGCTTTACAAATGATCGGAACTGACGCATATAGACCATGCTTTGTATTTCTGAGTCTTTTAGCTACTTGAATAGCTTCAACAGCATCTGGATTAGAAGTCCATGCTGTATGGTCTAATTCTTTCGCACTTGCAGATATAGCAGCTAATCCAGCTTCTGTTTTAGGTCCTGTCTTGCTCATAGAAATTCCTCCTAAATATAAAAGGGCATACTCACTCGATCCCCCTTAACCTGCTGGTGCTTTGTGAGGCGGTGCAGTTGCCCGTTCTTTAATTTTACAATACCTGTATTTTTTAAGAAATTTTTCTAAGAAGGAATAAAAAAAGCAGGATGCTTCTAATGCATCCTGCTACAGTGACGGTCGTACCCATTGTTAATGTTTTGCTTTGTTATTCTTTTTTTTGCACTTTTACTGCTGTTTTTCCTTTTGCTTTAGTTCCTCAATATACGCCTTCTCTTTTGCTTCTTCAGTTATCGCTTTTTCAAGAAGTCTTCTGATTTCATATGCTCTATCATTTGGCTTGATGTCCTTAAAATGATTTCGTAGCAAGTCGTCATTCTTTCGAATTCGAGCTACAAGCATATTATTGTCTTGCGACATGCGGTTGCATCTCCTTCACAGGACTTACATACTCCTCTAATACTTTCTCTTGACCAAGCTCATCTGATAACTCAAGAACACCATACATATAAAATCCTAGAAGGTTCGTAAATTGGGAATTTTCCATTATAATAAATCCTTGGATATTTTCTTTTTCAAAGTTCTTGCCAACTTCCTTTGCGTAGACATGAGCCCCCCCACCAGTGGCAATAATCAATTGTAACCGGTTAGACTCATTTCCCCATGCTGTTGTAATTGAATCAGCAATAGGTTTAGCTCGATCAGCAATAACAGCTTGAATTTCATCTGATACATCAAAGTCAGTATTTCTATATTTAATATTTCCAGTCTGAATCGCATAGTCTAAATCCTGATCTGACGGGTGGAACATATAACCCATATCAGCGAATTTTAATTCGATAGATCTGCGAAGACGCTTATATACTTCTGTTACTCCAATTGTTGATTTATTTTTTGTGTCATCTTCTAGTACAACCCCATTACGGAATAAAGCATAATCCGTAGATACATGTCCGAAGTCAATGACTCCTAAATATTCTGCACGATGTTCAGACGGTGCTAAGAAGCTTTCTTCATCAAAGCGAAATTGATTGTATGTAACGGTACCTTCTGGTTGTCTTAACACAACTACGCTTTTGACTTTCACGTCTTTTTTAATGCTATTTTTACTGTCTAAATAGAACTCTACGGTAAAGTCTTTACTTAAGAATGATTCTAAGTCTTCTTTAATCTTCATGTCGTAATCTGTATTCGGAAGCCCCGTAACAATAGTAACTTCATATGTTCCACTTTTATCAGGAAGGCTTAACCCAATTCCTGTATGGAAAAGAACCCTACTCTTTTCATCATTGGCACGATTACGTTTTTCAGTACGCACGTTTACATTTTCTTCTACTGGCATACCTAAAGCATTATCTCCAACGAAATATGTTCCTTCTTCCGTTTTCACCACTAATTCTTGTATGTTTATTTCACTAGAGGATAGCAATGGACGGCTTGCTGGTGTCCCACTAACTACGCCACTTGGTATTACATGTGGCTCTGGCTTTGCATTTGACATATACTTTAAACCACCAAAACCTACGTCTACCCCTACTAAATATGGCACCTTCTTCTCTTTCGTCATTCCCTATTTCTCCCTCCAGTATAATATGTTTAAATTGTTAACATTTTGAACATATTCCTAGTTTACCTATAAATGCTGATAGATGCAAGTATTACCAATAAAAAAGCACCGCTTTTTGCGATGCTTTCTTTAGGAAAAGGAAGGATAATGGAATTTTAGAGCTTGCAGCTCTTTTAAAGAGCCTAGGAAAACAGGGAAACCCAAGCTCCTTAAAACAACTGCAAATCGATATGGACAGGAACTAAAGAGACATCAAATATTAATATTAACGATATATGAGATAAAATGAAAGGAGTGTAATATGAATGAAAGATAGTCTCTTTAGCCCTATTCCTATATCAAGGCAAAGGGGGTAATAGTTGTGTTCTTGACTGGACTCTCACCAGTATCTCTTGTGACAAGCGCATTAACTTATACTACAAGAACATATAAGCGCCCTCTTGGGAGTTGAACCCACCCACAACAGCATATGGCCATCTATCTGTTGACTCATCCACCGAAAGGAAAGGGCATATAATCTCGATAGCAGGACTTGAACCTACGACCTCTGCGTCCCAAACGCAGCGCTCTACGCAAACTGAGCTATATCGAGTTGTATCCTTGCAGTTGTAAACCACTCTAACAACTGCTCTGTATTCATGTTTAGCACTAACTCTTGTCAGGTGATACGCCTTAGCTAAATGTAAAATACATTTTTTTGCTCAATTTTATTCTTGCCTGTATCAGAAGGCTGAGCCGTGGAGTTGTTATAAAATAGTGACCTTCATAGGAATTGAACCTATATCCACCTCTTGCTAAGCAATAAACCAGTCATCACCTAGTAAGTGTAGTAGAATTCTCCAGTAAGATCATTATGTATACGGGTCAAGATTAATTGACCCGATTTTATAAAGCAGGCAATGGATGAAGAGTCATACTTTCGTCAGTAACCCATCCTCCTGCAGCAGGATCATCAAAATAATGATAAATATATTGTCCAACTGCTTTTTGATTAACATCTGGTAGAAGAAAACCCACATTAACTACTCTTTTATTTTCCTCATCTGTTATTACTTCTTCATGAATTAGCTCTGCGTCCATTATAGTGAAAGGTTCTCCTGTTCCAGGATAGTTCATAAAGTTATCAACGAACCGTGGTCCATGGTTAGGATACATTTCATCTGGTGGATAAAACTGTATTCTTGTGTTTTGAGTAGGTTCTACAGCAAAATGTAATATTTCTGTAAATACACCATTTTTTCCACCTGCATAGTTACACATATACACTGCTTCTGGTTCTGTGAAATCCATACCATCAGCTCCTATATTTTATTAGTTGACATTCCCTGTTGGAGTTGCACCTTACCATCTACAGTTAACTCACTATAGACTGACTACTAACTAGTAGGGAACATATGGCTGAGTAGGTAGGATTCGAACCTACGACTAACCGGTTAACAGCCGATTGCTCTACCGCTGAGCTACTACTCAATATTGCAAATGCTCTAATGAAGAACATTTGCCTTTAAAAAGAGAAGAATAAATATGCTTCTAACAAACCCTTAAATAGATAATACTACAAAATGTAATGTCTTTCAATATATTTATTATAATATTTTAAACTTTTTTTATATTCAGTTTTTAATCTAGACATCTTGTTATTCTCTTTTTATATTCATCTGTAGATTTGCATTATTGATGAAAGCTTGATAATCGTTCTCTACCCTTCCTCCAACTACATATATTGGTCCTTCAGACTTATGGAGAATTTCACGAGACAGCTTAAGTATTTTCCTGAAATAACTATTATCAATAAACTCTATATCTTCCATAATAACTGCATCTGCAGATAGTCCTGCAACCAGATGGCTATCACCATTAACACCAAAAAAGGTAATCCGTTTTCCATTATCTAAACATAGCGTGTTTGAATTAGAATAAATAACATTAACTCCCTGCTCTTCGAAAACGTCTTTATAGACCCTTGTATTCAAGGTTACAGTGCCTCCTATCAATACTACATGGTTCCATTCGGATTTGTTTATTTTTTTGGCAATATTATAGGATTTTCCACTTCCTCTGTCAGCAGTAACAGCTAATGTTTTACAGTTAGCTTCTTGAAATAAGTCCCATTTATCTTTTTTCTTAAATAGTCTTTTAAATATTTTTTTCATAATTAATTCTCCTTTTTTGTAATGCATTACTTTATTAAGGCAAAGATACTTTCAGTACAAATAACACTCCTTCTATATAAAACAACTAATTGCAATGGCAATAATAAATATCCTTACGATGTGAACAGTCTGATCAATGGAGATAATAACAAATTGGGGTACGTTCTTTATTTCAAAGTTTTTTTGTTTTGCTATTTTCTTTTCTAAGAAATTCTTCCAGACTATTATTGGTTTTCTTGAATCAACAAGATAGTGTTCGATTAATGTTATTAAAAATACGATACTTGCTACCACCCAATTAAATGGTATAAGTAACAGTAATCCAATTGTTAGTGAATATACGAAACAATGCCTGAATCTTGCCAAACGCTTTTTTGTTTTATTCTGTGCTTGCCAGTCAGTTTGAAATAAATAATCTCCTATGTTATGACCTACATACTGAAAAATAAATGCTGTGCAGAAAATAATCATATTCACTATTTTGTTTCCTCCTTTACTCCAAGCCATTCTTTTGGGGACTTACCTAAAGCTCCTTTAAACATGTTGAAACTATTTTCTGCCTTCTGTTTACGAATCCATTCAGGTGTCCTATTTTCTTTTAATAACTCTTCTCTATGTTGACGGTGTTCGATATTAAACATATTTCGATATACCTGTAGTGCATAATAGCACTCGTTATGAGTAGGTTTTCGACCTTCAATCATATCTACTGCAATCTCATACAGTGTCCGCATGTTTTATCTCCTAACTTTTAATTTACACCTATCTTAATCACAGTATCAATAACTGCCTTAAATAAATAATCCTTCGTTTTCTGTTCTACAGGTAATTCATTGTAGGGAACTAAACAAGGATGCGTCTTATCGGGTGCATCTTCCCACTTTGGTTGTGATAAATCTCCAATACTTTCACAGTATGCTTTATTTACGTTATGACATAATTCAGCTATTTGATTTTTGTTCATGTTTATTTCTCCCCTTTTTTAATTCTTTTTTTCCATAGATATTTCGGGGATAGCATAACCCCTTCTTCTATTTTCACTTTATTTTTTCTTTGAAGATACCTAGCTAGAGTAAGTAGAACAGTGTGATAGTTATATTTTAGTTTTTGATGTATATCATAGAAGATCTTCAATAAATTAACTGGTCCTGAAGCTATTAGTAATTCACCTCTAATGTAATCATCGTGCCATACTTTAAAGTCACTTCTATTCTCACATTCCCACCAATACTCAACAGATATTCTTGTTGGCCACCAAGTTCGTTTATTTTTTATTTTTTTATATTCCTGTGATTCGTACTTGTACTCAGATAACTGTAATCTCTTCACCATTTCTCCCCCTTTACTATTTGTAAATCTTACTACGATCTATTGGCACTATTTTAGAATAGCCATAACCTAAATCGATTATCTCTGAATTGTTCCTCAAGTCTACAGAACCATTTTCTACTAAGCGTTCATGCAGTGTTTTCTGTTCTGTTTTCTTTCTTCTGATGTATGTAGGCTTCTTCCCGTTTTCCATATACAAATCCTCCTTTTTATTTTCATTTATTCTTATTTAGACCTAAGTGTAATGCATTACAAATAGTTTATCTTACTCTGAATTTAAAGTCACTACCTAAACCTGGGGAAAAACCCTTATAGGGGAAAATTTCTAAAAAAAATTGCTCGGGGTACTACCTTTTATATAGGGAGTTTTCCAGGGCGTTTGTAGCCCCCACCCCTAACAAACTATTAGAAAAGGATGATGAACAATGCAAACAGTATCATTAGTAAACTTATTCAACCAATTAAAAGGATCAGGCAAATGTATCCGATTCGGTGACTTAATGAAAAGAGGATTTAATGCTGATCTAATCAAGGTAGCTGTAGAGAGATGTGAGATCGAACTAGGATTAGATGGAGAAGGATACACCATTGTTGTATTTAACTAATGAATCGAAACACCTTTCAAGAAAGGAAGGTGTATGCAGGACATGACCACCCTGTACTGATGAGATAGGTCACACTATTGTCCAGCTCATGACATGAAACCGAGCATTAGAAAGGAGTCAATATGACTACAACGAGCATGAATAAGGATGCACTAACTACTGTACTAGCAGGTGCAAAGGAAGGAGTCAATAAGATAAAGAAGTCAAAACGATTTGAATCCATAGTTGAGAAAGCAGGTGTTGCATTAGGTAAAGCATACCGTGCAACAGAAGCTTTTATTAAAGGACATTGGAAGAATGCTGCGCTTGCCACAGCTACAACAGTAGGTGCTGGTGCGATAACCACTGGGCTAGGCAGTGCGTTATGCGCAGGCGCCTTACTATATGGTGGCATAAAGACACTAGCCTACTACCTAAGCCATAAACAGGTGCGATTCAAAGATGCAACTATCAATTTGTTTATTGAAAGTAGTATTGGATTCGTATATGGCATGGGCTTACTACTTGCTTATCTAATAGGTGGCACATTGCTAATCACGCTATCTGCTGAATTGGGACATTTCCTAGCTGCTAACTGGATGTATGTGCTGTATCTACTAGTAGGTTAATAGCCTTGTAGTGTACCTCTGCCCCTCTCTATAGCGACACATCACATAGCTACTATAGAGTGTATGAACAGCTAGGTGATCGATAGGTGTTGTACATGCCCTGCTCTATCGTCAAAGAGATAATCATGTGCCTGTAGTGATTCCTGTAGAGTAACCGCTCGTCATTACAGAAGCTTTATATGTAATACCAATCAATTAGATTTAAAACAAATTAATCATTGGAGGAATTTAAAATGAAAAACTTATTAATCAAATTCGTACAACAGGACGCTACAGATAAGAAGATTCAACTTGTATTCGTTGGAATGTTAGCTTTTCTATTCTTTGCACTAACACACTAAAAAACAATTGGAGGAATGAACGATGGACGTAACTTACAAACAATTAATTCTCGAAGGAAAATATCTTGGCTACTGTGGTCATATGGGATACCTGTATTCCATCTTTGTTAGATATGACGAGAAGGAACAGGAAGTATATCAAATCTATGGTGTTCATGGAAATGCGTTACATTTTCTTATTGAATATCCAATACTACGAAAGGAGCATGATGTAGATGAACTATAATATGCCAACTGGAAGATATGTTGAATTATACGTCAAAGAAATCTTCAAAGAACTGTTTGAAACAACTTATGTTGAAGCAACAAAAGAAGATGATCTATATCGAGGGACAGACTTCTTCATTGGGTCTGTTCCTATTGATGTAACCATTAATGAAAGTAAAGATCACTGCAAGTTAATTAAGAAGTATTTATTGGATGGCGTTACAGTCTCCGTGTCCAAACGTAACCGTAACGCCAGGGTAACATTCGAAAGACCAGTATTAGTCTTTCATTTTGATCTGTACGATTTGCGAGATCGTATGCAGATCTGTGAGTTAATCGATGAATCACTCACACAAGACATTATAACAGAAATCTTAGGCCTTTATAAATAAGGCTAACCACAAAGGAGAAATGATTACTATGAAAAATCAAACTGCGACTGTATCAAATCAATCTAACCAAACTAAAGGAGATGTTATTAAAATGGAAAATCGTACAATGTTAAAAGAAAATGGTTATCTATACACTGTTCAGGACATTCTTGCTGCCCTATCTAAATCAGAAGGTTTCAAATCACGTGATTCAAAGAACTTTGCTCGTGTACTAAGAGCAATGTCAGAAGGAAAGGCATTACTTGATATCTTAGCTAATCCGTCACTAGCAGGAGTACCGAATAATCAAGTTCGGTACTTTACTGAGTTTGTAGAAAACAACAAACTAGCAAAACGTGTATATAAACCAACACGTAAAGGTGTACTTGTTCCAATTGCTGATATTAATCTAATGGAAATGCAAGAAGATAAAGTATACTCAACAATTGATTATTCTGAAGTAAATGTAGACTCTTATAAAGAGATTAGTGAATCGTTCTTGAGTGAAACACTAGCTTCTACACCAGAGATGATTGAGTTTACTCGTAATGGAAAACTTATTAAACAACGCATGATGCTTCCTATGCGTCATGTCTTCTTCGTGAGCTTAGGCTTGGAGCTCCCTGAAGAAGAAGCGGACTATGATCAGGAAGACTTTGATAATATTCATCTTCGTGAACGAGTAATGAAAGATGGATTTTATTTTACAGACGAAAATGGTGAAGAAGGACATGCTTACTTCTTCTTACGCACTCCATCTCAAGCACGTGTGTTACAAGCAGTCTTTATTGATACAGCTTTCATGTCCCCTGTTCAAGCGTTAAAACTATTAGGTCATGAATTAATTGCTTATGGCTCTCAAGATAATGAAGGCAATTATGTTGTTAAAGTAGACAAAATGATTACTCGTCCAGGTCTAGCTGGTACAAATACTGTTGCTTCTAAGACAGTTGATATTGGAAATATCGTGGAGATTAATCATAAAGGTGAACAACGCTTAGTTGGTGGTGTGCATACCCTACGTGTTGTAGAAGATAGACAAGTTGAAATTAAAACAGGTACGTATCGTGCTTGGGACAAAGAGAAACAATGCTTTAAAGAGTTTGATGCAAATGAGCATCCGATCTCACTAACAGCAGCAGATGGTGCGATCTTCTGTGATGAAGAGATTTATCATACACTTGGTGCAGAGTTCGGTCAATTTAACGATGCATGGCAAATTCGCATTACTCCATTTGTTAAAGGTCTTATGGTGTTCGTGCCAAATCTACGTGCTTACTATGATGATCATATTATTGCATTTAAGTCTGCTGTTAAAGGTGACTTTGCTAATCTAATTACAGCTAATCCTGACTTCAAACCACAACTACGTATTGCTATGTTTAACCGTAATCTTAATCAAGAAAAGACGTATACGGATATGCCTTATCAATTTGTACAAGCTTCTTCACTAAACACAAGTGACCTATGGAAAGTTATGAAACCACACTTAGAAAAAGTAGGCAATGCATTACACGATCCAAGTATCATGAAGAAATATGTAGGGCTAGATAAAGTCATTGATGCTGATCTATTCGATCAGGAAACAGAACACTACATGATTGATCAGTCTCGAGTATCAACGTTTACTTCGTTCTTAGATATGTTTGATTGGACTTATGAAGATGTGCATATGAAACGCTATGCATTAGATGTGCTCAAAGAAAAGATTGCTGATTGGAAAACCGGCAATGTGCCTGTAGAAGGACATTATCGCTATTTAATGCAAGATCCATATGCTGTACTAGAAGCTGGTACAAAGTATACCGTTCGCAATGAAAATGGAGATCTAATGATAACAAATCGTGGATCTTATCACATTCAACCAAACGAAGCATTTGTCCCATCTGCTCATGAACATAAATCAAATGTCTATGTAGCAGCTGGACGTAACCCAATGATTGCAAAAGGTGAGTGGCAAGTGGTCCGTCATCGCCCTATCGATATGTATAACCGTGCTTATAAGAAAGGTGCTTTCCGTAACATTACACTTATGAGTGTGCATGACATGAGACTATTTGCTATGGGTGGAGCTGACGTTGATGGAGATACTGCACTAACTGTAACAGATGAAACAATTGTACAAGCATTAAAGCGTAAAGAAACTTCTCCAGTAATGGATATCTCTTTTGTTGAGAAAGATGGCAATATCGAATTCTTAGGAGATGGTGTTCCTTATTCAAAAGAAATGACTGGTGTATATCGTATGCCAGAACACTTAGTAGACAAGCAAAATAATTACAAGATCACATTTACAAAAGAACAAAATACAGATGAACTCTATGAAGAGGTTCATAAGCTAGGTGTTGATTATGTCATACGTACATTAAAGCCAAACAAAATTGGTATTGCTACTAACATTGCATCTATCTTGGCAGATGCTGTTCGTGGCTTAGGCTATGACTTATATTTGAATAATGTATCTCAAGATCAAGTAATGACTACGATTAAACAGTATGAGAACTGGATTGACATCCTACGCTTAGTACAAGGTTGGGAAATTGATGCAGCTAAACATGGTGGTGCCTATCAAGAAGTCATGAAAGAAACATTAGACTTTATGGATAACCCACCTGAATCATTATCATATCTACACAAAGGTCTTGGTCGTCGTGTATGGAATAAGCCTAATTGGTTAGCAGCACGTGTTGGAAAGAAAGGTCATGATCTGGGGTCTGTGTTGTCACGTCTTATGGATCTTGTTCAACAATTCGAAGACAATATGTTAACGAATGAATTGGAAAGAATGCATCTAGAAGCAGATAGCTTTTCTCTGTTAGCTAAACTAAACAGTGCATTCCAATTAGATCCTGCTTACTTTAATGAGCTTGCTAATCATGTAAAACAATTAAAAGCTTCTTATGGTTCAGCTGTTCGTAAGACACATCAAGCAGCTCAAGATAAGAAGCAAGTTATTATTGAATCAAATACACCTGATCATATACGTGATCTCCAATTTGAAGAAATTGAAGTGAAGTTAAACAACTATATTGGAGACATCGCAGATATGGCTCGTGATAAGATTGCAGAGCTTATGAGTATGTATCCAGCTAAAGATATTGGATATGTATCTTACTATGTAACATATGTAGATCGTAAGAAAGAAGCATCTCTCTCTTTCCCATGGACTGTAGCACGTGAAGCATTTATTCAGACACTTTCTTATGTGGAGAATAAAGAGAAGCAAGATCAACTTACTGCGAATGAAGTTGTAGACAATAATATTACACTTGCTGTATGTATTCCTGATGCGATTCAAGAGCAGTTTACAATGGAGAAAGTATTAGAAGGATTGCATAAGCAACCATCATTCATTCAAGCTGTAGGTGATAAGTATAGACTAATCATTGGTCAAACTGAAGTAGGCTTTGTATTTAATTCAGCTAAGAATATTAAGTCACTTCTAGGTCATGATAAGTATGAACTTAATATCAGTACGTCTACACCTGGCCGTGGAACACGTACAGTTAACCTAGAAGTGAATGAACTAATCAAGATAGGAGCCTAACGCCTACAAGCTCCTATGCTGTTAGTATAGCATATCTAAAGTAGTACGACCATTGTTCGTGTATGGAGTCCAACATTGCTAGTTCCTCTTAGGACTAACTAGGATGTTGGTCTTCTATATACGAATGTTATCTTATATTGCAAGGATAATGTTCGGATATAGAAGAAATCCTTCGGATAGGTGTATCAGCATAGCAATGCTCCCCTCTCCTCCCTACCGTTGCATAGCGACACTGCCTTCGGCACAGCAGACCACCTCCGCCCGCTCCTTCTATTTGCCAGTTAAGCTTGCTAGCGCCCACTCTCACAGCACGTTCACCGACTACACTAGTAGTATGCGGGTTATGTTTCAGCACAGCTCACTTGTCCACTATTTGTCAGCCTGTCGGCTAGCTCATTGAGTTATAGCCCCCACTATAGCTCGCTCACGCTTTCCTATTGCCCACTAATGGGTAAACCCTCGGTAACTCTGCATTCTATCTGCACGGCTCTCATTTTGCCTCCTAGAGGGCGGGGTGGGAGCATTGCCGAGGGAAAAGTGTGTGTGCAGATGTAGCAAGCGTACCGATATAGATAGCTCTGCCGAAGAAGAAAGCTCAGCGTAGCTCTGCTTATCTATAGTCTACATACTGCAACTATAAGCTTATTAGCTAGCTCATCCTCTGCTGTATATTTCTGTTCATACCAACATAGTAAGCGTACTGTATCTTTTAGTAGCCTATCCTCTCTGCCCCCTATTTATGTGAGCATAACCCCCCATTGTATCCGATCTTTTCGTTTGCGCTACTTATAAAAGTGCAGAGCTTCCCCACGGCCGACAACTACATAAGAGCTGCGGTACTAGCTTTCTTTATTGTTGGCTTTACTGTTTATTTTGTATGCTTATTGTAGTAGTATGACTGTATCAGTTAGCTTTACTTTTACTAAGTAAGACTTACTGTTTATTTGATGAACTCTTTCTTTTATCTTCAAAACCCCCTATATAGTATGTAGTGCCTTTCATAAGTAAGTAATGCTTAAGAAAAACCCTCTCATATATTATTAACACCTGAAAAACCTTAGGAAATGCTACACTTCGATATAATTGTCACAAATTGTTCACATTATGTTCGTAATATATCGAGGTGAAAATGCGAACAAAGAGGTATCTTTATACTGACTTTATGTTATGATAGGTATTACATTGCCTGTCGGCAAGTTAGGTAGATATCACGTAATAGGGGTGCAAGAAAATGACAGAGAGAGATTTATTAAAGTTTCAGTACCGTCTGGGATACTACGAAGAATTACTACAGAAGAAGTATACTACCTTTGCTCATATAGAGAAGCTAGATCGTTTGGAAAGAAAGATAGATGAATGGTATTTTTATTCTACAGAGTTATATGAAGAACAAGAAGAACTACAGGAATGTGTAGGTTAAACTTCTATAGAGGGAGGTATACTCTTCCCTCTCTGTTATCTTACTAAGGAGGAAGTATGTCATGCATCTATTAGAGAAACTCGATCTAGCTATAAGTAATTGTGTTTCAGGAGAGTCTGTATCGGTGGAATTTACATATGATGAACTACAGACAATACGTAAGATGGTAGTACTGTCTGCTTATGAAGATAGATTATCTAATGATTAATGGAGGTGAATGATATTGTATAAGCTTACTACATATAAAGATGAGAAACTATTGCCTAATAAGCGTAGTTCATCTTATTCCCTATCTAATTATAAAGTATATGGTCTCCCCTCTCGCTATAGTTTTAGACCATTAAGAAGTGGTCCTGATTACATTTCTTCTAGTAAGTCATTTTATGTATAACGTCCCTTTTTAATTGGGGGCGATTGGAAAATTATCTGAATTTTCCGTTACATTATCAGTTCCATATATCAATTCAGACGACCCACTTAGCCCTCCATTTATCTTCTTTAAGGCGGAGGAAGCAAAGTAGATTTATTAAGCTTATTCTTCTAGCTCTATTAAAAGAGTGAGCTTAGTTTTTTTAGGAGGTGACTTTCAATATCGGTAATGACTTTAGAGTAATTATTGCTGGCGGTAGAGATTTTAATAATTATGATGTGCTTTATCAATGTGCTAAGTGGGCTTTATTAAATTATATCCACTCAGATATTCCTATAACCATAGTAAGTGGAACAGCACGTGGTGCAGATTCATTAGGAGAGAGTTTTGCAAAAGATAACTCATTCTCTATACTCCCCATCCCTGCTGATTGGAAACGCTATGGGAAGAAAGCGGGTTATCTTCGTAATGCAGAAATGGCTAAACATGCTAATGCATTAATTGCGTTTTGGGATGGCCACTCACGTGGAACTAGACATATGATTGATCTTGCTTATAAACATAATCTTGAAGTCTTAATATTTGATTATCAAGGAAACTTAAATCGAGGTGATTGATATGTGCACCGAAGGTTATGCATTCGTTAATAAATATGGAGAATATTTAACGCTTCATCATGTTTTGTATGAGAATATTGTTGTATGCTCTACTCCTACGTTAGAATCGGTTAATTTAATCCCTACGCTGCCCGAAGCAAAAAGAGCATATAATTTTATCGTAAACAACTTAGGATATTGGAACCTTATTACATTAGATGACAATGTTCCTGTAAGGATAGTTAAAGTAACTAATCGCACAGTTATTCAAGACACTAATGTAGTTTTATATTAATAGAACTTATATCGGAAGGATGATGTAAATGAAAGTTAAATGCCCTTCATGTCATAAATCAGTTAAGCTTAGATCAAATGGTCATGCTGTCTGTAAATGTGGTGCTCACCATAAAGTTATCTAATAGGAGTGTGTTATTAAATGGGATTTCTCATATTAATCATTGCCGGCATATTCACTGGCTTCGGATTCATTATTGGAATTGAATATTGGAAACGTAAGAGTATCTTAGGCTATCAGAATGGTTATGAAGATGGTATAGAAGATGCTTTTAGATTTAAACAATAGATAGGAGTTGTATTATATGAAACGGATTTTAGCTATTAGCGACATACATGGATGTCTTGATGAATTAAATGCTATATTAGATCAAGTTAATTATTGTCCAGAAAAAGATCGTCTTGTTCTAGTTGGAGACTACGTAGATCGTGGGTTAAAAAGCAGGCAAGTGATTGAACGTGTAATGGACTTACAAGAGCATGGTGCTATTGTTCTTAGAGGAAATCATGACCAAATGTTTATTAACTGGTTGATTAAGCATAACATTATAGATCAAGAACTGTATTTAAGTAATGGTGGTATTCACACAATAGAAAGTTATGTAGGTTATGATTTCTTTGAAGATGGAATCATCAATGATAAATTACAGGAAGCAAAGCAAATTATATATACGCATTACAGAGATCACATTACATTCTTATACCACCTTCCCTATTATTATGAGATAAAAGACCATGTTTTTGTACATGCTGGTATTGATCCTCTACATGTGGATTGGAAATCAACTAGTTTAGAAGATATGCTTTGGATTCGTAAAGACTTTCTAGATCAGCCTCACTTACATGACGTAACATTTGTTCATGGACACACACCTTGTTTTACAGCGCATGATAGCCATGACATATACTTTGATGATAAGAAGATTGGAATTGACGGAGCATGTGCGTATGGTGGTCAGTTAAATTGTCTTGAAATAAATGACAGCTCTTATGAAATGCATTACGTAAAAAGAAATGAAATACCCTCAAAACTTTAGGGAGAATATTTATGAAATTTGCTGGGTAAAAGGAGATTTTTAATATGTCAAATGAAATACGTTTTTATTCTCGGAGTAAAAAATACTTTGAATTTAGTAATTTTAGCAATAATGGATTTACAATTCACAATGAATTTACAGGCAACTTATTTTATCCAACTGTAGAGCATTACTTTCAATCTCTTAAGTTTCTTGATCACTCATACTCTGAAAAAGTACGTACTGCCTCTACTCCAGGAGAAGCTAAAAGACTAGGTAAATCTCGTCAATATCCTATTCGTAATGATTGGGATGATACTCGTTTATATGTAATGATGACGGCAGTTGAAGCTAAATTTTCACAAAACCCTGAGCTAGAGAAAATGTTAGTAGACACAGGCGATGCAGTACTTATTGAGGATTCTCCTTATGATTACTTTTGGGGAGCAGGAAAAAATAATACTGGTCAGAACATGCTCGGAAAATTATTAATGAATTATAGAGATAAACTGAATAGGTTATGAGCTATGAGTAGTATACGTATCAACAGTTCTGATCAATATTATAAAGGCATTTTGCTTAATTGCATTTCACGTCGCTCATATAAAATGAATAAAGCTAAACGTTTTACTATTAATCATACCAATCAAAATGTATGGATACCTAATAAGCATTTACTTAATGATGGAACTATAAAGTATGGTGAAAATATAGACTATGTATTTCGTAAGGCTCAAAGGCAATTAGAAATAGCTGGTTACACTGGACCAATAGTTGGTATTAAAAGAAGCACTTTAACAACACATGGGATTAATAAATAGTTTAAACGAACAGGAAGGATTTTTTTATGTGCTTAGTTTGTAGTGGAGTAATTAATTATTTATGATTACTACTCTAATTCAAGACTGAAATTGACGATAAATAATAAACTATAAAACTTTCATAGGAGGGTTATCCTACATGATGTTCACATCGATTAGAGCAAAAATGTTTGTAAAAGATGAGTATCAACCACTTATTGATAGATTAATGAATAACTCTGAAATTATGCAATGGAGCCAGTTACATTCAACTCTTCCTTTTGTTCAGCAATATGCGAAAGTACCACGTTCTGGACATATTCCGTTTGGAGCTCTGACATATGCCCCTTCTGAATGGGGAGTGTATGATAAGACGCATGGATTTAATGTTCATGTCATGTATGAACCCTCCTTTGAGAGACTTACTGGATTATGGACATTCCAATGCAGTTTAAGAGATAAAGCTAATACAATCGATCAATTTATGGATTTAATTGTTAATAATATTGTTGATCAGATTATTCATTTGGAAACAAAGTATGAAGGTGATAATTATAGCAATATCTATAATTTTGTAAATAATTCCGTTCGTATCACACATCATAAGGCTATTGATCAGTTATGAGAGGAGCTATGATATGTCCGATAATCGTGAGGCTGTTTTCTATGACTTATTAAATAAGTATGAAATACTTCTTGGTGCTCAAGGTTGGTCTGATCCAGAAATACAGGCAGAACTGAACAAGTTGTCTGCTGATTTTAAGGCTAATTTGTCTATGAAGGATGATTCAACATGACCAATATTTCACCTATGAATGATCTTTTAATCGGTCACCTGTATCACTCCCCTATTTGGAAAGAACTATTGGAAAATAAGAAAATTCATTTTGATTTTAGGCTTACACATATGTATGTTTATAAGCGCAGCAATCATAGCTTATATATAGCTGAATTCCATAATGCCTTTACATACTTCGGAGAATATACAAAAGAAACAATCCTGAAATTCCAACAAAGAGATCCGTTAGATCACCTTCCTATCACCTATGAGGAGTTATGTCATAGTCATGGATTCTATAAATTAGCAGAAACAAATGATTATGCAGCATTCTCAAATGATAGCCTTAGTGACTATCCTTCGGATCTCTATATATTTGAGATAGTAGATGTCCGAGAATATAGATTTTATACCAAGGATATCTCCCCTACTTGCATCCAAGAATTTTTGGATTTTGATATCAATCTAAACAAACTATCTAATATTAAATAAAAGGAGCTATACTATGAAATGTGCTGTTTGTAGTAACTATCGTGAGATTCAGTTTGAAAATGAAAACATTACATGCCCTGTGTGTGAAGATTATGTATAGGTAATTAAAGGAGGTATTCATATGCTACATGTAGTTCAAGGAGACCTATTAGAGAGTGATTGTACGGTTATCGCACATCAGTGTAACTGCTTTAATACTATGGGAGCCGGTATAGCTAAACAAATTAAGAATAAATATCCCTTGGCCTATGTCATGGATCAACAAGCCCCCTACTCACCTATGGATAGACTCGGTGAAGTAACTTTTGCTTTTTATGACTCCCCTCCCCTACTTATATTCAATCTCTATGGACAATATTCTTATGGGAAAGGACGTCATACTGATTATAATGCTTTATCTAACTCTATAAGTAAGATGATGCGTACCATACAGTCTATGCCAGAGCATGTCAGACAGGAATTTCCTTTTGTAAAGGTCGGAGTCCCCTATGGTTTAGGCTCTGGTTTAGCTGGTGGATATTGGAATAAAGTAAAACTAATCCTTGATTATTACTCTGAAGAGTTCAAGATAGATATATTTGCTTATAAACTATAGTTTTATTTCATAATTTAATTATTTTTTAAGGAAATATTTTTATATTTATTACTTTTATATGGAAATAAAACAAAATAAAAACAGTAAATTAGGAAATAATCTACTGTTTTTTAATGAAATCATTATTTATTTTTAAATGGATTCTTTGAAAAGATCTTTTTGTAAGCTGGTAGATTCATATATTCGTGCATTAATTTTCTTGTCTCTCGCTGTTCTTCCATGAATTGATCCAGCTTCTTAATACGTCTTTCCTCAATATCATCTATAGTAGCTGCCATTTCTCTAGATACATTCTCTGATATTTCAGCTGATAATTCTTTCGAAATGTCATCGGTTGCTTTATGAATAATCTGTTGCATGAAGGATTGGAATTCGGGGTTCTCTAACATGTGTTGCATATCTATCTCAGATAGCTCCATCTTATGTTTAGGTACTTCTGGAACCTGACCCTTCTGACGACACTCCAGATCTTCATTTTCTAATATTACGTATGCAAGATCCGTTGTTGTTGTCTTTCTGCCATACCTACTTTTAGCATCTCGCATAAACTCAAAGATCTTTAAGTCAGACTCATAGAATATGCGTTCATCCCTATGATTTCGCTCTAAGTAGTGTACATGTAGCTCTTCAAGCTTATCTGACCAGCCTCTTAGCGTTGGAGCTGGTACTTCAATTCGTTTCGCAGCATCGCCCAGCGTGACAAATTCAACGTCCATGGCCATAGCATCACACACTCCTCTCATATAGCTCTATTAAAACACATACCGAGCTTATATGAAAGTCGTTCTACTTCATAATTCATAGATGATTAACATATAACTCATTGTTCACTATTGAACATACTTACAATTTATCTATCAGTTAATTCGCCTTATGTAATATCTAATAGCTCAAATCCTATTTAATAATTCGTTCTATGTAAGATGTCAACCTATGAATTATTCCATAGATTATGAAGTAGTTACCTGATAGATCGAGCTATTTCATAACTAATAATTAATAGTCTATTCAATAGTTAGCTATATATCATATTTAATAACTCGAACTCTGAGATAATCTATTAATAACCTATTCCCCAAGTCGTTCTATGTCATATTTAATAGAATGTAGTCTATGAGTGATATCGCTCTATCTCATAACTGATAGTTCATTGCCTATGAAGTTGGCTGCTCTATCTAATAACTAATAGATGCCTATCGGCTAGTTATGAGAAAACTATTTATAATCTCTTAAAAACAGAGTAGGGGAGGTCAATATTTTGAGTAAAACTGATTTTGATAAATTACGTATTGATATGTGGGTATCCGGAACTGCTGATAAAGAAGGAAATGGGGGTTATAGTGCTTTATTATATTCTCAAATTAACCAAACTCCATTTAAGAAAACAATAGGGGGGTACGCTACTGATACAACGATTACTCGTATGACATTAAAAGCAATTGTAGAAGGTTTAACTTGTATTAAATCTAAATCCTTTATTCATATCTATACGTCATTGCCACAGATATCAGTTGGTTTAAATAAAAATATGTATGTATGGGAGAGAAATGACTGGAGAAGAAAAGACGGTCAATTTCTAAAGCATGCTGATCTATGGCAGCAAGTCTTTGAATTACTAGATGAGAAATCATTAAGTTATAGAGTAAAACTTGAACGTCCATTTCCTAGTCAAGACAATCATCTTTATGTAATACACATGGCAAGTAAATATACCATGCAAGCTAAAAAGCATTTGCATGAAGTTGCTGTTTCATCTTAGTAAAGGAGTGAACCTGTTATGGAATATTTGGAACATAGTAGACAGACATATTCAAAAAAGAAAAGCCTATCGGCTAGCTTTAGGGTAAATTTACTGATCTATGTCATAGCCATATTAGTTGTTCTTACATTTGCTTTATTAATACGTAATGTACTTCCAAGTGATTACAAAGTTGAATATATCGAATACACAATGTCTAAAGGTGACAATATTACACATGCCATTGAATCCATTAATCAGAAGTATGATGGTCCTTATGATATGAGAGATCTCATATATATGGTAGTGGAAAAGAACAATCTTGATTCTCATAAGGTTTATCCAGGTAAAACATACCTTATTCCAAAATTATTAGCTTCTCACTGATAGGGGAGAGTCTATAATGAAAAATGATAAGAACCATCCGTGGGATGATATTCCTTTAATAAAAGTTCTCTCTGGACTTTTCATATGTGGAGTAATATTTGGAGTGTTAATGATACCGTTCTTATAATTGCTAGTTGTAAATAGGATTATCTGTTGATGATCCTATGAAGGAGCTCGCAACTCCATTTCTCATAGTAATGATTTCTTCTTTGTGATGACTCAGTTAGAGTCTTTTTTATTAGAAAAATTTATATACAGAAAGGTGATAGCTATGTCTATAGTTTTTAATTCGAAACAGGAACTTACTAATCATCTAGAAAAATTTACATTAGAAGAACAGAAAACAGAGCTAGAATTTATGATTTCTAAAATTGAAGAAGAGGTAGAAATAGCTTTAATCCAAAACAACAATGAATTAGCAATATGGAAAATGTCAATCGAGCTTCTTATTGAAGACGTGTTGAAGGAAGTAGAAAATAAATTAATCATTAACTACTCGTTGAATGTATGATCTATGCAACATTATTTATTCTTATATGTATGTCAGGGAAATTAATTTTTTTGCCATTCCTTTTAATATTGCATGCGTTAGAAGGATGGTTTAATAAGAGAAAGGGGAGCTAAATTATGTCTAGAACTGTTCAAACAACCTGTAACAACTGTGGTACGGAAATTACATTGGATTTTGGAAATGCAACTTATGAAGAAGCTTTAGTCCTTATAGATAAAATGGATAAGTCTAATCGTGAATGCCCTGGTTGGCATGTAGAAATTGGTGGTTGGAAAAAGCGATGGAACTTAGATGCAGCCGTTAAAAGTGCTTATGCTAATGAAGAGAGAGGTAAATAATTTAAATTAAAAATCAGGAGATGATATATATGTCAGCAATTTTAAATCAAATCAAAGAATCTGTTAAAAAAGGTGTAGAAGTTAATATTCAAGGAATTGTTCAGTATGGAAAATATCCTGTATCTGTGAAAGACATTACAAATAGTGTTACAAGTGGTTGGGAACTTACGTATCGTATAGAAAAATCGCAATTTAATGGAAAAGCATTTAACAAGCATGAACGCTTCTCCGAGCTTAAAATGACTTCATTTAGTAATTTATACACCATGATTCAACAAGTTTATTCTCAATTCAAGCAAGGAGTTAATGTAGAAAAAAGAAATGACGGATCTAATTTCGCAGTTTATCAGCCTAATGATTCGCTTTGGTTTACTGTTAGGGACAAAAAGAACTCTGTAGCAATTACAGTTACTATTACTGATGATAACTCACCGTTTCATATGTTAAGTGTCACTTTTGTTATTACTGCTTCAAATCAAAACGGACAACCATATATGATAGGGTATGACTCTCAATATGACCATAACACAGATACTTATACCGAACTTTTAAATGCATCTATGCTCCCAAATAAACATGCATATGTGCCAGTTACTCGCAAAGATAACATAGGTACAATTAAGGCTGCTGGAGTAGTTAATAATGAAGGTTTAGTAGAAATCGATTATGATCAAACAGAAGTGGTATATTTACAGAAAGTATTAAATGAAAGAAGATTATTAGCTGGTATATATGAAAAAGCTATTTTAGAGATTGTTTTAGATAAATCAAATGAATATTTTACTGCAAACTCTCAAGCACAGCAACCAATGAATGGCTTTAATCAATCATCAATGCCCCATATGCAAAATGCCTTTCATGCACCACAAACAAATCAAGGTCTGAATTCGAATCCCTTTAATCCAGCTTTAAATTTAGATAATACTCCAGTATTCTAGAAAATCTAATTACAGAGGGTTTCAGCGCTCTCTGTAATGCTTTTCATGATAACCTTTAAAATAATCCTCATTTTTTCTTCATTTTTTGATTGTTTTCTATAATTATCTGTTATACTATTGTTATACATAAGTAAAATGAAGGGAGAAATCCTATGATTCAAGTTCGGAAGCAATATGGGAATATATATGTCCGTATTCTTGATACAATGGAAACTTTTGATTTCACCTTAGATAAGATACGTGATATTCCTCAACGCTCCTTTAAGCAAGATACAGGGGAGTGGATGTTTCCCCAAGAAAAAATAGAGGACTTACTTCGGCTCTTTGAAAACCAAATAGTATGGATGCAACCTTTAAAAGATATTGTTAAGGATCTTCCTGTTAAAGATACGCTAGTACAAAAACATCTTAATTGGGAAAATGATGATGATTTTAAACATTGGAAGATGAAGCCTTATGGATATCAAAAGGTAGGTGCACACTTTCTTGCGGATCGTGGTCAAGCAGCTATCTTTGATGGAGTAGGTTTGGGTAAGACATTGCAAGTATTAGGTGCCTCTCAGATTTTATTTAATAAAGGCCTTGCGAAAAGAGCACTTATCATCACACTAAATAGTATTAAACGTCAGTGGGCAAAAGAAGTAGATAAATTTATGGGTGAAGAAGCTATTGCTGTATATGGCACAGAGTCTAAACGGCAAAAGCTAATTAAAGGCTTTGCAAAAAGAGATGATATACGTTTCTTAGTAATTAATTATGAAATGCTGAGAAGTAAAAAGTATCTGAACCTAATAAAATCCATTGATTTTGATATTGTTGCATTAGATGAAGCTCAGAAGATAAAAACTGGTGTAACAGATAAGATGCTCGATATGAAGCCTTCTCAGAATGCATTAGGGACATTCGAGTTAAAAACGATTCCATATCGCTTTATTGCTACTGCAACACCAATACAATCAAAGGCGGAAGAAATATGGAGCTTATACTATTTCTTAAATGAATTTATTTTGGGCCCTTGGGAAGAATTTCGTGAACGATACTGTAAATATCACCCAAGATATGGCATTAGTGATTATTTTAACCAGGGTGAGTTATATTATCGAATTGCACCATACTTTATTAGAAGAACCAAAGAAATGCCTGAGATACAACAGCAACTACCGAAAGTAAAGCATGATCATATTTTCTTGGAGACAACCAAAGAACAAGAACAAATAGAATCTTACTTATTAGATAAGATTGAACAGTTGAAGGAGGAGTCCAAAAAGGTAGGCTTTGATGGGAAAGTTATCAATGGTCAATTGATGAATTCAGAACAGGCAAAAGAATATTATGACGGACTTATTCAAGGTTACACATCTTTCTTATTGATGTCAGCTGATGCACCTGAGCTGTTCCAAATGTCAGAATCCCAACTTGCTGCAGGATTATTAAAAGACTTAAGTATACCCGATAATAAAATAAAACGTTCGCCTAAGTTAGAACATTTAATTGGATTTTATAATCAATTAATGAATGATGAACCTAACTCAAAGATTGTAGTCTTCACTCGCTTTGAACGGATGGCACGATTAATCCACCAGAACATTCCTGGTTCATTGCTTTATACAGGGAAGCTGTCTGAGCGAGACAAAGAATACGCCAAAGAACAATTTGTAAATAATCCAAATAGCAAAGTTATAGTACTTACCGACGCAGGAAGTACAGGAATGAATTTACAAGTAGCCAATTACTTAGTAAATTATGACTTACCTTGGGATCCAACATTGATAGAACAACGGAATGGGCGTATTGATCGTACAGGTAATCCTAATGCGAATATCACAATACAGTATTACGTGATGGGCGATTCATATGAAGAGCATTTACTCGAGCTTCTTAATCGTAAAGCTGACTTAGCCAGTTCGGTATTAGAAGGCGGAAAAATGAAACGAGCCTCACAAGATTTTAACAAGCTCGCAATGGAGCGCATGCTTAAGCGAAAGCAGAAGAGAGTTAAAACTTAAAGGGGAGACAGTATATACTGTTTCCCTATATAAACTTATCATAGGGGAGAAAATAACATGGTTAAATTCGGAATTAAAGACTTTGAAACAACATTACCTAACTGGGCAAAACATCATAAAACAGTGAGTCTTCAAGTGCAAAGAAAATATAAAGACAATGATGAAATAATTAATGCTAATGATTCCGCTATTAATAAAATTATTCAAGATGAACCTTCTATTCTTAAAGAGAAACACGAAAGATTGTTTAACTTTAAAACAGGTAAAGAAAGAGAAGTTATTGATTATTATTTACCCATAGAAAATAAAGAATATATTACGCCTAACTTTGACTATTATTCTACCGGAGCTATTAATTCAAAAGAATTAGCAAAAGTACGATTAACTTTTTTGATAGAAGAACATACACTAAAATTAGAGCATCATATTCATACGGAAGGTCCTCATTCAATGAATTTTGGACAACTTCTAGCAGGTAGCTTTGGAGGAGTTTCCGACTTTATCGAAGACATTGCTGTTAAATCAGAATCATTAAAGGAAAATGGCATTGTTATTAGTGAAGACAAAAGATACTATAATGTTGTGCTTGTATCTGATAATGGCAATTTCTTCAATTCTGATATTGCACATGATGAATTAGTACAATCACTTGTTGGCATAGAAATATTTGAATTTGATCAAGAACATAAAAACAATATGTAATGCACTACATTTGGGGGAACATATAGAATATCTTTATGAAGAAGATGACTACAGTACACTATATGATCTTACTAATGGTAAGATTGTGGCTGTAAAGTAAAATTTATAGGAAGTAGTGATTTTAATGTATTATCCAACGATTGATATAATTCATAGCTTTAATATTGGATATTCCTTTCAACCATTCTTTAATATTGTTCAAGTCGGAGCAGGTGGAAACGGTGGTTATTTAGCACAACGTTTATCTAAGCTGTTATATGCATTAAATAGTAATAGAACCTTAAATTTTAGTTATAAAATTACTGATGGTGATTCAGTAGAAGAAGGGAACTTACAACGGCAACCATTTATTGAGCAGGACTTGGATAGTCCAAAGGCTGAGATACTTGCTAAACGTTATAGTAATGCCTATCAAATACCTATTTATTATAAAAACGACTATATTTTTTCCGTAGATGATGTTCATCAATTATTTGATCAGGAATACTCATTAAATCGTCAGCTTTACATTCTTGTTGGTTGCGTTGATAATAACGCTACTCGTCAGATCATGCATGAATACTTTAATAGGTGTAGAAATATTGTTTATATCGATAGTGGCATTGATGCTGTTGATGTAAATGGATCTAAGGAAAGTGGGTATTCTGGGCAAGTTGTTTGTGGAGTCCGGTTAAAAGATAAAGAATTACTTTCCCCTGTAGGAGGTATTTACCCTGATATATTAGCCGATAAAGAATCTCATCTTCCTACACAAGCATGTGGAGAACAAATGGTTTATTATCCGCAACGGATGCAAACTAATGAGATGGCCGCCATTATTATGAGTGGATATCTTAATACGATTCTATCTGATAATGAAATTGTATCGCATTACACAAACTTTAATGCAAGAAATAATTTAGTTTCTCCCAATTATATTAAGAAGGGGCAGCTTGCTATATGAATTTTAAATTAGATACTTTTATTGATCGATTAGATCAAAAGGAATCATTACCTTTTGATCAAGTAAAAATGCATGAGAGACTAATTTTAATTGATGAGCATATCGATAATCATGAAGTAATCACTGAAGATTTTTTAGATTTCTTCACCGCAGAAGAGTTAGAATGGTACTATAATTTTATTGAATATTGGCCATCTATAGAGGCAGAGATTGAACCAGAAGATTATGATCATGAAATGATGCAGTATTCCCAAACAATTGAATTAATTAATGAGATTTCAGATATGAAAGGCATTCAAAAAGAGGTGACTTTTATATGATTTCAGAAGAATATCGCATGGAATTAATGGATATAACACAAGTTATCCAAATGAGCAAACTTATGAAAGAAAGATCGTTTGAAATACCTTATATCAATTACAGAGAAGCATGTTCACCAATTATATTAGATCATTATCTTGGACAATTTTTAGACAGATATCCTGTATTTTCACTAAGCTCAGAGCAAGATGGATATTTCTATAATATTTACCTTAAACTCAATAATAAATATAAAGATACTGACTTTATTAAATCAGTTACTCATGCCATAGAAGGTGCTATGGCAGAGCATTTATCTGGTAGCTTGGACATTGATTATGACAACATAACTATCTCTTTAGAAGGTTCACTATCTTGCTTTTTCATATTAAATAACATAGTAGAAGAAATAGAAACAATGTTATAAAGGAGGGGAGAATTATAGAAACCACAATTGTTCTAAACGAGCACAAACCTGCTAAGGTAACATTCCAAAAAAATGGTGCAACTTATGAGAAATATTTAAATATGCAAGATCTTCTACAACAAATGATAGCCTCACTAAGTGTAGAAGATGATAAATTTAAGGAGAAATCTACACCAATTACTATTTCACCATCCTTACCAACGAACACAGTGAAATACTCTAAATTAAGTGATGGAACAGATATTATATTCCTTGTTCATCCAGAGTGTAATGTAGATGTTAAATATCATCAATCTACTTTTATAGAAGTTCCAATACCTAATTTGGTTTTTTGTTTCATGGTTAGAAATCACCGCTTGGTAGCTAAACACGTACTTTGCTATAAAGATCGATTCTTACGAGATGATTCTCAATTGTATTATTTTCCATTTTCTAATGTTTTTTCTGATGGGAGTATGTGTTATCACACCAATATAGAAATAAAGGATCTCGTTCAATTACAGACATTCCCTTTAACATGGTTAAGTGAACCATTTAATGATCACTTGTATTATCAAAGCAATAGCAATTTTAATTTGCCCTTACGAGAATTATTAGAAAAGACACAGGGGGGATCTTTTGACTATACAATGTTAAAGAAAAAATCAATTGATTTTAATACATGGAGTTCAAAATTAATTAATTACTAATATATCAAGGAGGAATATAAATATGTCTTCATTAGAGTTTGATAAAGAAAAAGAACAGCAGCCTACATTTGGGACTAACTTAGATCAAGAGGAACCAAAGGAGCCTGAACAAGCAGAAATTCCTGAAGAAGAGCCTGAAAAGAAACCAAAAGAAAATTTAGAAGAGAATGGGCAATTTTCATTATTTGAGGAGCCTAAGCAAGAAAAGAAAGCACCTAAGAAGCCTAGTACTGCACCTAAGAAGAAATCTAAACCATCTCAAAAAGTTGGAATGGAATACACGGTTTATTATGCTGGACATCAAGTTCCAGTACCAGAAGAAGATATGACAATGGATACTGTGCGGAGTTATTTAGAGACAGATTTTCCTGAGTTATCTAAGGATCGCACTGAAATGCTAATTGATGAGAAAAATAAACAAATAGTACCTGTTGTAAAAGGTGCCAAGAAAGGATAAATAATATGTTCGAAATACCAAAAATTCAGTTGCCGACACCAGAAGAAGCAGTTCAAATTCGAAAAGATAAATATAAATCTGCAAGTGAGTGTTTAGAAAACATGTCTTATTGGTTGCCTAAAGTGGAAGCATCATCCGCTAGAGATGTATCTTCTTTACAAATCCCTTTTACTAAGACTATCACCCTTAACTTAGAAACATATGAATGGCTATTAAGTGATAATTATACACAAGAAACTATTCAAGAATTTAATCAATCGATAATTGAAGATCTAGGTGATTTCCTAATTGATCAAAAGCTTTTTATTAAAACAGGAAACTTTAGCAATAAGTTTCAATTCAAAAATACGGTTGTATCAGATCGAGAAAAACTAGGAAAACAGTTTCTTAACATCTATTATGACGCTATGTGTTTTGGTGTTCCTGATTCGAACGAAATTGTCATTAGAGAGTACATCGAAGATAAAGAAGATAGACCTACAATTTATTCTGGTATGCCACTACATACCGAGTTCCGAGTTTTTTATGATTTCGATATTGACGAACCTATTGGTATCTCAAATTACTGGCATCCTGATGAAATGTTAGAATGGTTATCTGAACCTGACTTAACATCTTATAAAAGTATTAAAGATACAATTGTATCTGATTTTAACAAATACAAGAAGAATGTTGTTTTACAAGTATCTATTTTAATGCAAGGCGTTACAAGTCTAAAAGGAAAATGGTCAATAGACGTGATGAAAAATGGAGAAGATTTTTGGATTATTGATATGGCACGTATGGAACGAAGTGCATTAGTCAATAAAATGGAATCATTAACTTAACAGTTGTGGAATATATTTTACTAGATTTAACAGGACGTGATCAGATGGTGAAGGAAATAAAATATACCAAAAATAAGGAAATAATTGAATTAGCAAATCAAGATAGAAAAGCCTTATTAAATCAAGTTTATCAACATTATAAAGGTGCATTATATATTGTAGACAGTGTAGCTCGTCATACAGAAACTGGTGAGCAAATGGTTGTATATAGAAGTTTAGATACAGGACAACAATGGGTGCGGCCTAAGGATATGTTCTTAGATATAATACAAAAAGAAGAAGGATATACATTTAGATTTACTAAATTTCAAATAGGAGATTTTCTAAGATGAATGTTTGCGTTGAATGTCCGTATTGCGGCTATGAAAATGATATGACCGATGATCTAATTGAACTTAATGGCAATGAGTTTGACACTGAATGTGTAGAGTGCAAAGAAGAATTTGAGGTGTATGTTGAGTTTGATCCATCTTTTACAGTCTCGAAGATTGTCTTTGAAAAGTGTCAGCAATGTGGGAGTGAAACACGTGACATATGCAAAAGAGGTAGTATATTTCCTTATCCAAGTCACTTAAAAGATAAAGTATGTAGGCAGTGTTATCGTATTGCGGTTATTGAATATTTCAGAGATTACCATAAAGGAGTGGAAGATTAATAATGGAACTATTACAAGCTCAAGAATGTCCATATTGTGGTTATGAAACTGAAGATGCTTTATCAAATTGGGAGCCAGATTCTGAAGAAGAAGTAGAATGCGATAGTTGTAGAAAAACATATATATCATAACCACAATTTCGATTTGAAGGATGGTTAATAGAGAAACAATGCGATAAGTGTGGAGAATGGACAGATGATGGTATGGAACTATGTGATTGTGATGAGGAGGACTAATATTGGTTCTATCAAATATAAGGTGCGACAATTGCGGAAGGCCATACAGCGAAGCTAAAGATCATATAACTGGTGGCGAACTCTGTGAAACAGAATGGGCTTGTTGCATTGAATGTTATGACGAAATGGTCGAAAAAGGGTGCTGTTTTGAAGAGCTAGGCGATGGGAACTACAGGGAGCAAAAATATTAGGGGAGCCCAATTCACATTTTGGAGGTCTAGGAATGGATAACAGAAAGATAGATCAATTAGTAGCTGAAAAGGTTATGGGATGGAAAGTCTTTGAGTATAAGAATATTAATACTACTGTAATTGATGACGGAGAGTTCCTTGTGGAAATAGAAGAATTCAAACCATCTGAACGAATAGAAGATGCTTGGAATGTTGTTGAGAAAATAGGTAAAGATTTCACGATGAACACAGTTAATGAGTACGACATCCATGTTAAAGCTGGAAAACTAGAATTAATAGGTCAATATCACTGCAATATCAATGGATTTCATGTATACGACAAGTCAGCACCACTAGCAATATGCAAAGCAGCACTAAAAACAGTAGGTGTGGAGGTATAAGGATGGATGAACAGTTAGAAAGACTAAAAGCACAAAATGAGTACACGATAAATCAATTATGCAAAGGGCAAGCAACCATAAGCTCAATTGATCCTTCTGACTTTAAATTGCTTATTCAACAAGCAGAACGTGTGAAAAAAACAGTAAAAAGAAACAAAGAACTGGAGTATGCTTCAAAGTATAACGGAGAACTGAATGAGTTTTTGCAAAAGAGAAAGTTACCTCTAAACACACTGGGTAGGCATGTTGTTGACGTTGTTATGGACTATGTGCAGGAGTTGGAGGAAGAAAGCAAGCAAATGAATAAACATCAGTTTGAATTAAGAAAAGATGCAAAAGAGTGGTGGATCACTGCTTCTAAATTTCAAGAAGAAAATGAAGCATTAGAATCAGAAATCAAACGCTACAAAGAACGTGTAAAAGAATTAGAGCAGGAACTAGAGGACGCTACAACAGATGCACAAATAGCTGATGACAATTATTACTTTGCTAAACGCTACGAAAAGGCTTTAGAGTTTGCAGTAGACGAACTGTACTATGCCCACCTTACTGGAGATGTCGGGCATAAAGATGCTTCTATTAAAAGAGTTATGGATAGATCAGAAGAAGCATTGAAAGGAGAAACCAATGGATAAACGGTTGGAAGAGATAATTGCAGTTGTGAATTCGCAAAGTCGTTCAACAAGAGAGTTATCTCATAACGACATGAATTGGCTTATCCAACGAGCAAAACGTGAGGAGAAATTAGACAAACTATCCGAGGAACTCAATCATGATTTATTCAGTGAACGAATGGAGAAAGACAAATATCAATATAGGTCTGAAATTCAAAAAGAAAGAATTAAAGAGTTAGAACAGGCTATAGAAAAAGCAATAGGCGGATGTAGATATACCAAACCGGAAGTAGCTTACATCTTATCTCAAGCATTGAAAGGAGAAGCCAATGGATAAACGGTTGGAAGAAATAAAAAATAATGCAATTGTAGATAAGGTTCATTTCAAATATATCAATAATTCGGAAGGGTATTGGGGAATAACATACACACTAATTGATGATGATATGCGGTGGCTTGTAGATCAAGCAGAACGTGTGCAGGAATTGGAGAAAGATAATAAAAGATTAAAAGATTTAAATAGTAACAATTTACCTGTTATGAGGTCAATGCATGAGAAAACAGAACGCTACAAACAGGCTTTGGAAAACATATTAGAAATAGAAAATGATGAAGAATTTAATCCATATGCATATATGGCACTTGAAATAATGGAGGAAGTACGTAAGGCATTATACGAATGCTCTGATTGCAACGGAACGGGATATGACCATTCAAGAAATATACCCGATCACATGACACCTTGTTTTAAATGTAGAGGATACGGAACATTGAAAGGAGTAGAGGGATGAGTAAAGACATGTTCATAATCACTGGAATGATCGATGAAATTAACGAAAAAGCAAGGAAGTTAGACAGGGAATTATGGAAGGCAGAAGATGAAGATAACGTAGACTTTGAAAAATTAGAAGAATTGGCAAGTGAGATTGAAGATGCATCAAATAATTTGATTTCTGAACTAGATAGCGAATTAGTATAAACCAATCCTCCCTTAATGGGAGATAAAGGAGGAAATGGACAATGTGTAAACACGGGTCTGAAAAATACGTGTGGGTCAACGATAAGAAGAAGGCTGTCCCTATAGACGCTTGTATAGCTAATGAAATACGTATGATTAATCGTCATGGAGTAGTTACTCTAGCATGCTGTTGCGGTCATGGAAAAGCCGGGCAAATTGTTGAGTATGAAAATGCATTCGGTAAGTGGAAAGAGCATGCACAACCTCCTACAGGACTTATACGAGAGGAAAGTGTAAAAATCGCAAAGGCATTAGGGTACATTCCTTATCCGTACTATTATGCTGATGGTTTTAGTGGCGGAGTTTGGCAAATGCAACTCAAAACAGGATGTATTACAGAAGATGATGTAAATAAATACCATGAATTAACCAAGGAGGAAATGGAATGATTACATCCTCTAGCAGAGGTCATTACATTTACTTTGACGGTCTACATTGGCGCTATATGAATGGCGATCTAGATGATGGTAGTAGAAGTTGCAAGAAATGCGGAAAAATGCCAACTGCAGAAGGATTCGATGCTTGTCTTGGATATATTGAGGAAGCAACAAGCGCATGTTGTGGCCATGGGATAGAAAAGCCTTATGTAGTGTATGGAGACAAAATGAAATAAATAATTTCTATAGGTAGTGTCCCTAAAAATAAATACAAGATCGGAGGTTAAGCTCAATTGATTGATTCTGTTAAAGTAACATGTTGTACCTGTAAGAAAGAACTTATATCAGAATCACCATATGCAGATCAAAGAGAAGATAATTATTGTGATGAATGTCGTGGAGTGCGCTTGAAATTTATTAAAGAAAGAGCATTCACCGTTATACAAAATAAAGAGTACTTACCAAAAGAATATGCAAATATATTAATTGATGAAATTTTTCGTTTAGAAGAAATAAACCTAGCGTTACGAATAAACAGTGGCATTACAAAAGAAGGAGAGATTACGTTATGATAAAAGGGTTAGATACAATTAGCTTTCATGATTTAGTTAAGAGTGACCAAGAACATGTTCTTGAAGTGATAAATGCTTTTGTAAGTCGACTTGAAGATATTTCAGGTATAGATATGTCACATTTATCAAAGCAAATGCTTAATGAATATGAAGAATTTAAAAAATCTAATATTGATAATAAGGAAACAAAAAATAATATAGAACCAATAGAGAAGAAAACTACCAATGAACATCCTTTCACGATATATAATGTCTTTCATGAATTAAAAATTAATGAAACTGCTAAAGGGAAAAATAGCGGAGTTAACATTATTAAAAACTTAGATGGAGAATATGTTGATGTAAATGGCAGTCCAATACGAATGACTTCAGTCGTCATGAATGATGTGTATTATATTAAAAAAGAACCTACATTCAAGCTTGTAGAACTAGAAACAGCAATCGAAGCATTCAATCAAGGAAAAGAAATTATGATTGATTATGAACAATCGTATGTTATATCAAAAGAAGATCCTCACGTCATTATTCCATTTGCGGCATTTGTGGACGGTGCTTGGTATGTAAAGGGGGATATATAATTGAAAGTAAAACTGTTTACTCATACTGATTTGGATGGAGTTAGCTGCGCCTTACTAGCAAAACTTACTTTTGAAGCTATTGATATTGTTTATTGTGATTATCATGATGTAGATGATTCTATACAAGACTTTATCCTATCGGATAATTTACTGCAATTTGATCGAGTTTTCATTACAGATATTAATGTTAATGAAGCAACAGCAGAGATGATCGAGGCTTTAGATCTATCGAATAAATTTCAATTATTGGATCATCATTCCTCTGCAGACTGGCTTAATAAATATGAGTGGGCATTAGTTAACGAATACTATAGTGATATAACTCAAACTTGTGGAACATCTATGTTATATGACTATATTCATAATTCTAATGATTTGTTTTATCAGCTACTTGCTTCTTGTAATCAAAAGATCATTGAACAGTACATTGAACTTGTGCGAAGATATGATACATGGGAATGGCAAACTATCTTTAACGATTATGAAGCTAAATCACTAAATGATTTATTTTATATCTATGGCAGAGATCGATTTATAAGTAAATTCATGGATAAATTAAGGTTAACGAATGTCTTTGATTTTAGTGATAATGAGAAAATGATCCTGGATCTGGAACAAGATAAAATACAAAATTACATTAATAAAATGGAAGATACTATAGCTCCTTTTCCTATCGGAAAATTCAAAGGAGGATTCCTCTTTGCTGAACAATATATTTCTGAGTTAGGAAATGCATTACACCAGAGAAATCCATTTTATGACTTTATTGCAATTATTAATTTGCCTAGTAGAAAAGTGAGTTATCGAACGATCCATAATCACATTGATTTAGGGAAAGATATTGCATCACATTTTGGAGGAGGAGGTAGAGCTAAGACTGCTGGCAGTGAACTGAGTGACTCAATTATGACTCGTTTAATGGAAGCTATCTTACAAACTTCTGATTCAACTAATTAATAAAGGAATGATAATATGAAGAAAGAAAGGCTATATAATATAGAAGAATATCATTGCTTAGATATTATATCTTTATATTCCAATATTAATGCCCATGCTAAAGCAATAAACGGCTTACCACAGAATCATTCGGAAGTATTCAACAAAAGAGGTTGGATGCTTCCTTTTTTATTTTCCTATGATACTCTCCTTTGGAAAAGATGGGATTATTGGTTTGAAATTATTGAAAAGGGTACTATCGATGGTAGTGGTCCAATCCCCCAAATCAAGTGGGCAAATACAGGAAGTAATGAAGTGCAAGAAACTAGTAAAATGTTACAACACTGCTTAAACCATTATGAAGCTAATATAGATAACTTTGCAGATTGGTTGATTTGGGGATTATCAATCAATAAAGAAACAAATATAAATCACATCTCCCAAAACCTGAATGAACATTATTATAGAGCATTTGATTTATTTCTTGTTTTAAAATATCCAACTGATTACCTTAGTCACATACTCACAGAAGAGACCGGAAAAGGTTACAAGAGTGGATTAGGATATTATCCAACACCATTTAGTATTTCTGAAATGATGGTTAAGATGTCCTTTAGTGATGACAAAAGCTACAAAACAGAAACTGTTAATGATCCATGTATAGGTTGTGGTGCCATGCTATTACCTGCCTCAAACTATACATTAAGAGGGTATGGGCAAGATATTAGTAAGATAGCAATTTCTTTAGCTACTATCCAGATGTATTGGTACGCTCCTTGGTATGCATTCCATCCAAATAATTTAAAAGGATTTAATGATTTCAAAGATATCATAATGATCAATTCTAACAATAAAAAACAAAAAGAAGGTCAATATGCTTTCAATCTTTAAAAGAGGTGTTCTTGTGCAATTATTTATGACTGAATTAGATTACCATTATTTCAAATTAGGTTGTTTTTGCATAGGTTATATAAATAAACCATCAAGCGATAATCATGTACGAAAAATAAATATACTAAAAGAAGAAGTTATTCAAGATTTAGGAGAGCGCAGATTGCTACTGAAAAAGTCTTGCTAATAATTGTAATGCATTTCATTTTTATTATTGTAATGCCTTGCATAAACTTAGGGAAAGTGATAACATAAGGTAAGATGCAGGGGGAACACAAAGGAGTTTATTTAATGAAGAAATTCAGAGGAAAAACGATCATTGTATCCGCTATTGCATTCTCATTGCTTTTAGTGACTTCATATCAGTTCTATTCTTATATTTTGAACCATAATCAATTGAAAATAGAACATAAGGATATTCAAAATAAGAATAAAGAACAGAAAAAAATTATTCATCAATTACAAACTGAAAACGAAGAAAAGTCTTCCAAAATCGAACAGCATAAGTCAACGATTGAAGACAAAAATAAAGTAATTGATGAACAGGAACAAAAAATTGAAGAACTAAAAGAGAAAAGAAACAAACTACAAGAAGAGCTTCAAGTAAAGCGAGATTCAGTAGAGCAAACTAGTCAGCTAACTACACTTGTTAAAACTACTTCAACAAATGGTGGTTGGAAAGATTTTAAAGCTACCTATTATGACGCTAATTATCAATCCACTGGAAAATATCCAGGAGATACCGGATATGGTAAAACAGCGAGTGGAAGGACAGTAACTGAAGGAGTAACGATTGCTGTAGATCCTGATGTGATTCCATTAGGTTCTTGGGTTTTAGTTAAGTATCCTGATGGAAGAGTGGAAAAAAGAAGAGCTGATGATACTGGATCTGCTATTAATGGGAATAAAATAGATATCTATGTTCCTAAAGCTACACTTTCTAGTGGAAAGCATAATGTGAAAGTAAAAATATTGTAAGGGGGACGATTCTTTTGCAGGGAGAAGACAATTTTGATTTTATAAGCGAGGTTCTACCAGAAGGTAATCAACAGAAACAATTCGAAAATGAAGAAACAACTACAAAAGTAACAGAAGCCGATTATATTACTACTTCATATCTCCTTACTAATGTAATTATGAACATTCTTATTGAAAGAGGAATCACAACACAGAAAGAAATAAATGGAATATTGAAAGAGGTTCATGCCGATTTTCAAGATAAAAGGAGGGGGTTATCATAAATTTATTTGATGAAATTAGAAATAATTCTACCCATTTCTCGGAACAGATTAAGATGGAGTCTAAACATTTAGATGAGGTGACAATCGCAGGTGAAATTCTCTCTGTTATTTCACCAACTTCCGAAAATATGAAATACCTTTCATCTCATTATATATTAGAAATTGATGATAAAGTGGGATCCATATTTGTTTACGTTTCATCACTCATGAAAAATCATTATCCATTTTTAGAATCAAATCAGTTTGTTTCCTTAAAGGGATATGTAAATGTATTGTATCGGAAAATTGGTGAAGAAAATCATAAAGAATGCTCTATTGTAGCTTATGAAGCTAAAGATATTCGGCTGCAGGAGCTTTCAAGTTGAGAAATGTATTAGTCTTTCCTGATAATTATGAGTTAGACTTCACTTATCCTTCAGACAGAACTCTTGAAGAAGGAACAAGACTTTATGTACGAATGTCAGATAGCACTACCAATTTAGTTGAAATAACTAATATTTCTCAGCAAGAAAGTGCTATTTACTATTATTTAATACTAATCTAAACCGCCTGTCGGCTTATTTAGTAGAAATTATAAAAAATGAAAATTCGAGAGGAGAATGAATAATGAACAACAATTTTAACGGTGGTTTTAACCCTGGACAACAACAAGGATTCCCTCCACAACCTAACGGGAACTTCAATCCTAATCAAAACATGAACGGAGGAAATCAAGGAGGTAATTCTGGATCAAATTCCAATAAGCCTTCATATAATAAATTTGTTGTTTTAGCAAATTTAACAAAAGATCCTGAAGGTAAAACAGTGAATAATAGCAAAGTTGCTTCATCAAGCATCGCAGTTAATCATCCAAACAATCAAACTGATTTCTGGGATATTGAAGTATGGGTAAATCAAGGAAATAGTTCCGGTACACATGATTTCCTATTAGATTATTGTAAGAAAGGTCGTCAGCTGCTAATTGAAGGAGAACCTTACCTCAAACGTCGTAAAAGACAAATAAACGGTCAAGATGTATTAGATCAAAACGGAAAAGGTGTTTATGATTACTATCCAACAATTAAAGTAACTAATCTTACTGGACTTGCTGGTGGTCAGTCAAATAATAATAACAATAGTAATCAAGGTAATCAGCAACAAGGGCAGCAGAACAATTTTAATCAACAAGCACCACAGCCAAATGGTGGTTTTAATCCACAGCAACAGCAAGGAGGATTTGCTCCACAAGGGAACTTTGGTGCCCCACAAGGTGCTCCAGGAATGCAACAAGGGGCTCCAAACGGACAAGGTTTTGGTCCTCCAAGTGGACAATTCATTCAAAGATAGGATGATTAATGATGTCTCGTAAGAAGCCTAAAATTTTATATGCCTTTCATCGTTTTATGGAAGGCATATTCTCTTATTATTTAGATAAAGGTATGGCTAAAAACAATGCAAAGTTGCGCATGTACAAAGAGACATATGAAACATGTCTAGATTTTGCAAAAAAGGAAAAAGACATACCTGACCATGCTTTAATTGCAACCATGCAACACGCATCTCGTCATTTAAATCAACGTGGTATAAGTTTGTCTGAAACTCTTAAAAAAGATCCCTCCAATTCCAATAAAGAAGAGATTAGAATAGCTCTTCATTCAATCAAGAAAGTAAAAGATGCTGCTGACGAATTTATTACTACATACAGAGGTGAAAGTTAATGTCAAAATTCAAACAAACATTAAATAAAAAACTTGGTGATGGTACCGTTTTTTCATTTGGGGATAGTGAAACATTAAGAATTCAACCAGTACCTACCGGAATCCCGAGTTTAGATTATGCATTAGGTATAGGCGGTTTTCCCTTAGGTCGTATTGTAGAAATTTATGGTCCTGAGTCTTCTGGCAAAACAACAGTAGCACTTCAAACTATTGCAAAATATCAAGAGTTAGCAAAGAATCCAGATCATCCTTTCTCTAAAAAGAAAGAGGTTCTCTACATTGATGCTGAAAATGCTCTAGATCCAGTTCATGTTGAGAATATTGGAGTAGATGTTTCTGATGAAACTGGCATGCTTATTAATCAACCTGATTATGGGGAGCAAGCATTCGATACTATGGAGACCGCAATTCACTCTGGTGAAGTAGGTTTGATCGTAGTGGATTCTGTAGCTAACTTAGTCCCTAAAAAGGAATTAGAAGGAAGTAATGAGGATCAACAAATGGGATTACTAGCACGGATTATGTCTAAAGGTCTTCGTAAAATTACAGGACCTGCTAGAGAGAACAACACATTAATTATCTTTATTAATCAAATACGTGAAAAAGTTGGAGTGATGTATGGTAATCCCGAAACGACTCCTGGAGGACGATCTTTACGTTTCTATGCTTCTGTGAGGATGCATATTAATAAAAAGGAAATTAAAAAAGGTGATGTGGTTTTAGGACATACCATGAACTTTAACATTAAGAAAAATAAAGTAGCACGACCATTTACAAAGTCAGAGGTAGATTATTATTATGACACTTTATTTGATATGACCAAGGATATTATGAATGTTGCAATGGGAATGGGTATTATAAACCGAGCAGGGGCTTATTATTATTATGGACAAGATAGTAAAAAACCTTATAAAGATGATATGGGGAATGAACTCAAATGGATGGGAAAAGATTCGGTAGAACTAGCCTTAAAACAAAGCCCAGCTTTATTTAAATATACAAATGATATTGTGCAGGGTAGAATTCCAAAGGATGCACAATTCGTAGATGAAGAACCACAAGAAGAACCTCCTGAAGAATTATTAGTATAATGATGAGGGAGTGAATAGATATGAAAGATGAAATACCTTTTGACATGAATGATGTTGATCCTATTTATTTTAATCCTAAATATTATGATTATGAACCTAGCTATACGACGCTGCATAATGGCACTAGTCACTTTCATTTAAGAACATCTATCTTAACATGTGAAACTTGTGGCATGTATCTTTCAAATGAACCCTTACCATTAAATAATATGAATGCCACTTTAATGATTATTGGAGAATCACCAACTGATGTTCAATTTGAAACAAGTAACGGTGAAATACTAGCCACAGCATTGAAACAAGTACATGTGAATTTTGATGATATCTACTTAACAGCTGCGAGAAAATCAGTTGAGACTCAGAGGGTTTGTGACCATCATTTGTCTAGTGAATTAATTGTTGTTCATCCTCTTATGATCATCGCTTTAGGTTATGAAGTGGGCGCAGCGATTACAGATCATGTACAAGCACCTGGACAGGGTTTTACTCTTTCCAACGGCTCTGATTTATTGGTTACAAATAGCTTATCTGAGATATTGCAAAGTCCTTCACTTTACCAGCCATTCATCAATCATTTACAGATAGCATGCAACCAGTGGGAAATACGTAAACAACAAAGGAGCTTAAGTTATGAAAGAGTATAAGTTATCACAAGTAGCAAAAATGTTAAATGTTCATAGAGACACTATTTTGTATTGGGAAGAAAATAAAATGATTCCTAAACCTAGAAGAAATCCAAAAAATAATTATAGAACTTATAATGAAAAAGAGATAAAATTAATTAGTGACATTCGAGGAGTTAAAATAAGTTAAAATTCAAATGATCTCACGTAAGTTTAAGGCCTCTCCGTATGAATGACTCATTTGAAATTTGATATCCTTTTAACCTCTATATGAAATGCTTTTACAAATGTAAAGATGTAATGTATTATAAAACAAGATATGAGGTATTGTAATGTCATCATATAGAAAGGGGTATTTATATGGCTGAAAAAGAGGCTTTTTTAAAGAATCTAAGTAAGAGTGAATTAAAGGTTCACGATTATATTAAGGAAAAATCTGCTCAATCTGATGGACGCTTTCAACAATCTATGAGTAAAATTGGAGACGCCTTAGGGATTAGTGAAGCTACTGTACATCGTGCGGTTAGACGCTTAAAAAAAGATGGCATTATCGGTATTATTCCTTCTCAAGAAAAGGCAGAGTCTAATCATATTGTTTACTATGGTGTCCCAGATGAAGAGGAGCAAGTAAATACCATCATTTCAATGGCTAGTGATCTTTCAAGCAGTATTAATCGTTTTCAAACTTTAATGGAAGTCAAAGATCAAACGATTCGTACAATGGAAAAAGAGCGTGACAGATTAATTAAACAAGTAGAAGAGCAGCAGACAGAATTAGAAAATTACAAACAAGTTGCTGAAAAGATGACACAAATTGTTGCCTCTTACGAAAAAGGTATGCCTGTTTTTAGTGACTCTAAAATCATTGGCTATACCGAACTTGATGACGGAAGTAGTGCTTTAATTTTCAAGGAAAAATAAGAAAGGTTGTGTCTTTTAAATATGCAACTGATTGATTCAATAAATTTAAACGAGAAAGCAGAAACGATTGCAGACCAGGTTTTTTTCATGATATCAAATATGGAATATCACTCTTCAAAGAATGATATTCCTGAGTTTCTGGATCACCTTAAAGAAGAATTAAGAGAAGACCCTCTTCTTTATCCAATGATATTAACAAGTCTTGAGCGCATTTTTCAAGATAAATTAAACCAGTTGTGTGATAAAGCAATAAAACACTCGTAATGAGTCTAAATTGATTTTTCAGGGGGTGTATTGAATGGTATTACACAGATTGCTTTTAGAAGACATCAATGAATGGGAAAGAATATGCGAGAAACTCAATGAACAAAACAATAACCTTAAAGTTCCCTTAGAAAACAATACCACTACTCTACATCAATTTAATATGGATTTAAGTGATTTATTCACCGAGGTTAATTACTACTTTGGTAAAGCAAGAAGAAATAAAGATGCTATTTCAAGAATAATTGAGAATGTGCTAAAGGATCTATATAAAGGTCAAAATGATTTAGCAAGAAAGGCAGCTGGAATTCAACTAGCACAAAGATATCCTGTTCCAGATACAGCAAAACCTTATTACCCGGAGGATTTTGTGAATTTATTTGAACTTGAAGACCAAATAAATGCTTATTACTATGCATTAGATGCTGCCTTAAAATCTTTAAATCATAAGGCGAGTGCTAAAATCACCAATAACTCAATACTTAATATTGAAAGGTCATTACTCCCAAGTAGTTAAAGGAGTTACATTATGAGTGAATGTAGGTTTATAACCGAATGTGCAAATGCGAATAAATCTTGCTATAAATGCTTTGATTATAATATGTATAGTTCAAAAAAAGAAAGAGTACCTCTACGTGCAAGGTCTCTCACAAATAAACAGAAGAAAAGTGGGATTGACTTTGAAAATAGAGGAACTAAACAATATAATTCTGCAATTAAGCAATCAAAAGATGCAGCTCGTAGACAAATTGCATCTGGTGCTTTGCATTTTGCACTAGGAGATATGATAACTGAAGAAGATCTAACTGCATCTTTAGCGGAATTCAAAGAAAGGGGATCTAAAGATGCTAAGGGATCCAAACAGATTACCATCAAAAAAGAGTGGCTTGATGGTATTAAAGAAGAAGCCCACAATATGGGGAAAGATTATTATTATCTTCCTTTTAGTTTTAAAGGAAGTGATACGGATTATGTTGCAATGGAGTATGAAATGTTACTTTCTTATGTACAAACTATCCAAATGCTTGTTGAGCAAAATAAGATTCTTCAAGAAAGGGGATAGAACTGTCATGAAATCGAAAGGTACGCAAAGACGAATAACAGCCATAAGAAAACGAAAAGGTTTATCACACACTAAAACAAGTTAAAAGCCTGTCGGCTTGTTTATTGATGTATAAATAAGGGGGATTGAGAAAATGAGTGCTGCATTACAAGAAGCTTTAAATTATGAAGCAAAAGAAGCTGTTCATTCCATTCAAGATATGATGGAAGGTATGCTTCAAAACGTAAAAGATAATGATGGCTATGTTAGAGAAGAATTGGATGAAATGACAATTCGAAAAATGATGCTTGCGAAACACTATTTGAAACAAGATATTGAAAAAATGAAAGAGATGAAAAAAGCTATCGTTAAAGAGTGGGACCAACGAATTAATAAGAAGAATGACGACATTGCAGCTATTGATTCTATAATAGATAATTTCGTTAAGCACCAAAATAACGGGAAAAAATTATCGTTCGATATTGGCACAGCTTCTCTAAGAAGAAATAATCATAAGGTCACAATGGAAGACGAAAATAAAGCCAAAGCCTATTTTCAGAATAATGGAGTATTACAGGAAGTATTAAAAGAACCTTCAATTGATGTGACACGTGCTCAAAATTATTTCATGATTCAATTCGAACAGCATGTTAAATCACTTGCAGAAGCAACCATTAATCAGGAAATTCAAATGAGTGAGAAAAAGAAAATCACAAAAAAACGTGAAAAGGAAATCCTTCAGGAAACAATTGATAGAGAACTTCCTAATTTACAGCAAAACTTACCTGAAGGGTTCAAGTTAATTATGCCTGAAGAAAAAGTAACCACAAGATTTAATATTTAGTAGATAATCCCATCAACCTCGTATATAATAGTTGGTGGGATTTTTTTCCTACATATATCATAAAAGGGGGATTATTGTAATGAAATTTTTCAAGAACAAAAAAGTATGGGTGACTTTAGGCGTATTAATCGCAATCATTCTTGTTTATAGTATTGGAAATAATGGTGCTAAAGTAGCTCTGGGAGAGTCTAAGGTTAATCACGAAGAGTTAACAGCTAAAATTGATGATAGCAAGAATCAATTGGCTGATATCAAAGAAGAAATTGAGTCACAAGATGGGAGACTTTCTGAAAAGAAAAAAGAAGTCGATGAAGTACTTGAATTAGTTGAGAATAAAGAAAGGCTGCAAAAAGAGTTTGAAGATCTTGAAAATGATGTCTCCGACAAGAAAATTGAAGTTGAAACATTAGCAACTGATATTGAGAACAAGCAAAATGAATTGGATGATATTTCGAATGTAATTCAGGAGAAAGAGGAAGAGCCAATTGAACTATCTGCTGGTCAGTATTTTGTTGGTACAGATATTCCTGCAGGTCGCTACCGAGCTACAAATGTAGGTCGTGGATCAAATTTCTTTGTTTATGACGTAGATGGGAATGTATTAGTAAACACTATATTAGGAGATGGCCATGGTGATGGAGATTATGTCTTCTTCACAGAAATGACGGATGTAATTGAATCACATGCGAAGGTAAAGCTTATACCTGTTGAATAAACATAATATCTAATCTTTTTAAAGGCGTGCTCTTATTTTTTTAAGAATACGCTTTTTTTCTATTGCTTTTCCCCAAGTTTTACTTTACAATATAAAAAGAAAGGCATTACAAATATAGTAATGCATTACAAAATATTATAACTAGGGTAAAAAGGAGCTAATATAATGAATGATATCTTACGATTCATTGGTGTTACAAAAGATGCTCTGACAGCTGGTCCTGGTAAGCGATTAGAGCTATTTACAAAAGGGTGTATACGAGGAGTGGTTAGCCCATGCGAGGGATGTTTTAACAGCATTACTTGGTCATTTGAAGGGAAATATAAAACATATCGTATTCAAGAATTAGTTGATATGATATCTAAAGATGCATGGAATAGACAAGTTACTTTCTGTGGAGGTGAGCCGATACTTCAAGCTAGAACTCTAACAGAAGTAGCAAAGCAATTAAAGAAGATAGATCCAACATTTCATTTTGTCATGTATACTATGTATAAATTAGATGTCCTCATGAAGTATGGGTTGAACTTCACATGGGTGAAAGAGAAGCATGAGCAAGCAATGCTTAAACAGCTAATGGATTATTCATCTTCTTACGATATACAAGCGTTTGATGAAGATCACAATCCTACAAGAGTAAAATATACAATTTTAACTCCAGAAGATGTAAAAGAGCTTATGCGTTACATTGATATTATCGTAGATGGAGAATATAAGCATGAACTTCGCCTAACTACAGCAGAATATATGCATGATGGTGGTTTTATCGGTTCTTCGAATCAACGTGTTATCTATGGTCCAAATACCATGAGACAATATGATATTTATAAAAATTTAGGAGAAAATTATGATTTAATTTTTCATTACTCTGATGAATACATGAAAATATATGAATCCAATCATCACTGTAAGAGCTGTGGTAAGTCTATAAAAGCTGAAGATAGTTACTGCACTCAACTTTGTGAAGCAAGATATACACAAAGAAAGGAAAACATGAAATTAATTAGTAATGAGGGGGTATGAAGCATGGACATTGAAATAACAAGTTTTGATCCATCTAGAGTAAATTTATTAAATGTTTCATCGGAATATGTTTTTAATCTGCCAGCAAAAGAAGAATTACGTATTGAATTTACTTTAGAATATATTCATGATGCTATGATTCAGTTAAAAGCAGTTCAAAAAGATCTAGATGTAACATCTTGCTACAACTTTCCAGAAAAAGAATTTTATAATATATTATCGGAGTCATTTTATAGCTCCAGAAATAGTAAAAAATCACATTTGTTTTCTGATCATGCTATTTTTAAGTATGCCAAGAATAAATTGATGGATGATATTATTCTATGTATGAATCAAAATAACACTTCTGATTATCTGCTCGGATTTAGTTCCTCTATTCATATGCAAAAGGGGTTAGGATTGGTACAGAATCAAACGAAGGAAGAAATTGCAACCTTTGAGGATCTATTCCTTTCCTTAGAGGATAATGGTCATCCTAAAGTTGAATTCAATCATATTATAACTCTTAATGGATCCATTGAGTGGCTAGTTAATTCTAATCATTCGTTTATATTCTTTGATTTAGAAAGAAATCAGTTGCTAACTTTTAATAATTTTCATGATTCAAATGCTGATAATTCAAATTTAGAAGTTACTGATTTCTCTGTAACAAGAGAACCGTTTCCACAGAATCATAATAGATATCGTTTTATTAAAGAGCAGCAAGAGGAAAAGAGCATGATCCTGGGTCTAGATTTAAATAATCCACTAAACCATAGCAAATACTTAGAATTTAAGAATAAACGTATCAACATAATTTCAAATTTTAAAGACAAAATGCGAAAAGAAGAAATTTACAATGAGTTTGCTGATATTGAATTATAAAAGGGGGAACTAATATGCATACAACAAATGAATTAAGTGGTATAGACGAAATCAATATGCTAATTAGCGCAAGAAGAAAGGCCATTCTAATTGAAACTTATGAAGAGCAACGAGTTCAAAAAGATTTAAAAGAAATCATTACAAATAGACAAATGGGAGCGGTAACTTGGTCCATTACAGGTGGTGGTTTTGACTTAATAGAAGAAACTAAAAGTGAAAAATTTAACTTTTCGGACCCAATTAAGCTTATGAATGCAATTAAAAATTCTGAAGAACAGAATGTATTTATCTTGAAAGACTTTCACGATATTTGGACAAATTATCAAGCTAAGCGTGCTTTAAGGGATGTATTAGAAAAAAATGATGAAGTATATAAGCCAATTATTTTTTTGTCTCCATTCATAAGTATACCTGCAGAGTTGGAAAAATTAATTACAACAGTTCGTTATGAACTTCCAAGCAGAGCACAAGTTATCGAGCAGCTTGAAGGTTTGAATAACTTTTTAATTACTAACGACTTGCCTGTTGCTGAGGGACGAGAACGTGAGGCAATTATTCACTCACTAGTAGGTATGACAAAAACTGAAATTAATAATGTGTTGAAGAAATCTGTATCTAAGCATAAAAAAATTTCGCTCGAAGAAATTACCGCTGAAAAAGAGCAGGTTATTCGTAAAACTGGTTTGTTGGAATACATTACAAAACTAGGAGATATGAAAAATGTTGGTGGAATGGATATCTTTAAAGACTGGATATCTGACGCATACTATGCATTTGCTCCTGAAGCAAGAGAGTATAATATTGATCCTGCCAGAGGGGTTATAATGGCCGGGTTCCCTGGGTCAGGTAAGAGTCTAAGTGCAAAGTCATTAGCAAATTCATGGAACTTACCTTTACTTAAAATGAATATGAGCCAAATTATGGACTCAAAGGTTGGTCAATCTGAAAAGAATATTGATCGTGCCCTTAAACTTGCAGAAGACGTTTCTCCATGTGTTTTATGGATTGATGAGTTAGAAAAAGGCTTAAGTGGAATTAGCTCATCAGATAAAAGTGATTCAGGAACACTTTCAAGAGTGGTACAATCTCTTTTAACTTGGCTTTCAGATAAAGTAGCACCTGTATTTGTTGTAGCAACAGCAAATGACATTACAAATCTCCCTCCCGAGTTAACAAGAGCAGGACGATTTGATGAAATTTTCTTTGTTTCTATTCCTTCTCCAGAAGAGAGGAAAGATATTCTATCCATTCATTTAAAGAAGCGTGGATATGAAATTTCGGAACAAGCTGAACTTGCAATAAATGAATTTCCAGACTACACCCTAGCTGAAATAGCAGAAGAAATGGATGGTTTTACAGGAGCAGAAATTGAGCAAGTTGTTGCTGAAGCAGGAAGACGTGCTTATGCAGAATATAAAAAGGAAATTCGTGATATGCATTACATGACAAAAGATGATTTAATTTCTCAAGCAGCTAAAACAATTCCTATGAGCAGGAGAAATAATGAAGTTCTCTATAATCTTCGAGAATGGGCAAAAGAAGCTGCAAAATGCGCTTCATCTTTTGAACACGACATCATTCATCATAAAAATGGAACAAATAAAAACAAAATCATTGAATTTGATGATATTGAAATTTAAGAGGTGAGTGTCATGTCGTTTAACCCAAAAGAAGAAAAGATGAGAATATACGAAATGCTCTCAGAGGCTTCTGTAGAGAATTATAATTATTCTAAGAATGAACTGTTTTATCAGTCTATAGACTTTGCACTTAGTGAATACAAAGAATTAGCATTAGCGTTCGATAGTTTTTTTAAATCCATTGATCACTTGATCATTTTCAGAGAAATGATGGAATCAAATTTAAAAACAGACACAGCTAATCAACTAAAAAATTTAAAAATGCTCATTGAGAAGAATTACGATCAGCGTGAGTTAGAAAAGATGCCAACTTCTGTATATAATCAAGTCTTAGATGTTCAGAAGCAGCGAGCTGATTTACTTAAAAAAGTAGCTCAAACATATCTAAGTGCAAAGAAATAATTCGAAATAAGTAGCATTAAGCTCTTATTATAAATTTTATTTTAATTAAGGAGGAATACATTTATGAGTCATTTTGCAACTTATGAATGCAAGGTATCTAATTTAGATTTTATTAAGGCAGGGTTACAAGAAATGGGACTTTCTTTTAAAGAAAATACCACAATTAAAGATTGGTATGGTCAAGCACGTCATTCCAAACTAGCCGTAGTAAGTGAAGATGGGAGGTTGCTTCCTCTTGGTTGGGTAGAAAATCAAGAGACAAAAACTCTAGAATTACAAGCAGACTGGTTTAAAGTTCCTTTCTCTGAAAAAGATTTCACTAATAGAATTTCCCAACACCACTCTAAATATCAAGTATTTCAGGCATGTCAAGAAAATCGTTGGGACTATAATATGAGTGATCTTACTATGAATGAAAATGGAGAATTTGAATTAGTTGCAACCCAATTTAATTGATTGAATATTGAGCGGTGTAATGCCGCTCATACATATTCAAAACAGGGAGAGTAATAAAATGCTTTTAACGTTTATTTTATTTACCAGCATTGCATCAATAGCAACTATTGCTCCAGTGTATAAAATTCGTAAACTTTTAGCACGTCTATTTTATATTCCGATTATTGGATGGATTTTCAGTATTAGTTATGGTTTAGCAGTAAGTTGGGTTCTGTTAACAATCTTTTCATTTTCTTCAAGTACTGCTGGATTATCTAACTTAACAGCTACTTTAATTTTTTCAGGTTGGCTGTACTTTGAACATAAAAAACTAACTAATAAGCGTAGTAAATTAGCTTAATTTAAAGGAGAATAATCATGGAAGGAAGTCCGATTTTATACTATGCTTCAAAAGCATATGAGTACAATCACGGAAAAGAACAATTAGTGAAAGATAGAGGAGAAGATATTACAAATTCAAACGGAATTGTAATGCATTTTTCTCAGGAACATTTAAGTATGATCAATAAAGAACTTAAAGAACTTCATAACCTAAGAACTAATACTTTATCCATAAAGGCACCAAATCTTATTATATTTATGGAGGGTGGCGTCATTCAGGATATAAAATCTGATAAATATACAAATGTAGTTGTAGTAGATGCAGATATAGATGACATTCCTACAGAAGAACTTACTTCTATCGATAATGAAGAGTCCTATGTTTACCGTCCTTTGAGTACAGATGACATTAATCCGGAATTTGTTAATCAAATTCTTAGACAAGCAAATATCTAATTTTATGGGAGATACTACATGTTTTACATGAAATTTGAACCAAAAGTGATGTAGAAGCTATCTTAGCTTATGCCAAAGAATGGGACAAAGCTGACCGCCCAACACTATTAGAGGAAACAGACTTTTTCCAAATTAAATAAAAAAGGAGACGATTAGATGTCACAACATAAAGTGAAATTTATAATAGCACCAGGTGGAGAAATTAATATGGAAGTATTGAATGGTGAAGGTGAATCTTGTGTGGAAGCAACAAAAGATTTAGAAGTATCATTAGCTAATGCTGGTAGCAAGACAGATGAAGGTAAGAAGCCTGAGTATTATGAAGGCGGCGGGGGTATATCTGTATTTAATGATTTAAACTAGGAGGAATGAAAATGCAGCTTGATAACTTCGAAAAATCTGTAGAAGAGTTTAGAGAGAAAGTTATTCCTAAAATTTTTAAAGCAGATCTATTGCCTGGGTATACTAGAGCAACATTAACTCAGATTGAAAAACACATTGTGCGTATTTCTAAAAAAGAAGTATCTGAGAATATTACAACCCTTTTATTTGCTTATGGAGTTATTTATGCACAAACCTTATCGAAAACAATTAAAGGAGCTCGATGGGATTATAAGTCAATTAGTCTTGAAACCCTTCGGGTGCGTTTGCCCATAAAAGATAATAACGGTGACTCTATTTCTGTATTGCCTATTAAGAGAGTTATAGAGCTATACAAAACCAAAGATTTAAAATTAAAGGGTCTCGTCAAACAATATGATGAGATAAGTAATGTTAATACCTTGCAAAAATCTAAAAAGTAAAAAAGGGGAAAAGAAATGCAAAACTTAAACACACAAGAAAAAATATATGTAAATTCAGAAATTGAAAAAAGAGGTAAAAGCATCCTACTAAGTTATTTGCTACTAATATTTTTGGGACCCTTAGGTATTCATCGTTTTTACTTAGGTCGAGTAGGAACTGCAATAACATTGTTGTCGCTATTTTTAATTGGTCTAATAACTTCTTGGTTGTTAATAGGTTTTATTCCATTAGCTGTTGTAGGGGTATGGATTCTCGTTGATTTATTCTTAGTGCCTGGTATTGTCCGTACATTAAATGAAAAATTAGAACAACAAATTATAAAAGAACTAAAAGGTTAGTGAATAGGGATCCAGGCTATCTGGAGTTCCCTATTGGGTAAATAAGTTTTCTTGTTTATCCAATAGGGAATGGTTGACTTTTGCTCTTTCAAACTAACCCTACAAATAGTAAGAAAGAGTAGCAGAAACAACTGCTAGAACAAATATAGCAATAGTGACGGAATAAGTAGACGTTAGGCACTCCCTTAATGAGGCTCGCTAAGGTGAAAGGAAGAAGCTTGGGTTGGATGACCTTCACCATGTAAGGTGTAAATCCTTACCTATTGCAATTTAAAAAAGGAGGGAATAGATGGGTGGATCATTCTTTTAGCCATACATTTTATTATTGCTTTAAAAAAGAGTTGAAAATGGCTATTGATCATCAAACAGAACAGCCCTGTGACTGTTTCGGGCAAGTAACCATCAATTGTGATGAGCAAATACCTGAAGATAAGCTACAACTATGGCATAAATTTAAACTGCCACTTCACAGACTTGATTTAACAATGGAAGATCTTAAGCATGTAATACCAATCTCAAAAGAAGAGTATGAAAACAATCAGTTATTTTGACAAATAGCTCTATTTATTTAGAGCGTAGAGCTGAAAAATAATATATAAAAGGATGGTGAAACACCCCTGACACCGGTAGTTTCAGCATATTCAGCTCTACGCTGTAAGTTTAATAAGCTACATAGGAGGATGGAAATGTCTAACACAAAAGAAAAGCAAACAGAAGAAACGTCTGAAGAAGTAAAAACAAATAAGGAGAAAAGTTCAGATGGGAAAAACAAATCATCAAAGCAAACTACTATTAGTGCAAAGAAAAACTCCAAAACGAGCACTAAAGAACAGAAACAACGAGACCTATCACCTTTCATTAGCAACGTGGATGGAAACGTTTATGCCATTACGAACTTACCAGAAGAATTTATTGCAACACTATTCGCATGGGTATCCCGTTCACCTAAATCATTCAAGGAAAATTTAAGCAAGGCATTAGATGAATTTCAAATCGAGGCATCTACTCACGATATTTTTAAAGGGCTAAATAAGAAAGCGAAAGATTTCCATGAAAAATGGACAGTTGGTTATGGACACTCCTCAGTTGCAGAACACGCTGTAGCGCACGTTGGCATTGAAAAAGTATCTCGGTTAATTAGTGCGGAGTTAGAATTAAGTAACACATTCTATAGTATTACGGAATACAGTCAACGCTATCAAAAGCCACAAAGAGGGGATTGGTATAATCCATTTGAAAAAAGTTCAGAACTGCATACTGACTTCGAGGACTATATGAACGAGTCTTACGATGCATTCGAAACTCTCATTAAAGGTGTTTATAACCATTTAAAGAAGAAAGATAAAGACCTGCTATCTCCTCAATCAGGAAAACAATCTGATAATGAAAAATTAAAGTTGGCTTTTGAAGATGCAAGATATGTATTACCACTTGCTATGTATACACAGTTAGGTATGAGTGCAAATGGGAGAGCATGGAGGGATGGTCTGGCCACATTAGAAACCAGCAATTACCCCGAATCATTAAAACTGAAGAATGATCTAAAAACAGAAATTTCTAAAGTGTTGCCAGTTCTTTTAAAATATGCTGATGCATCGCCTTATCAACTTGGAGTTAAAAAACATATACAACAAACTTACCAGGATATTATTACTCCAGTATCTCATGAACCTGAAGTAAGTCTTACTGGTTTAATTGACACAGAGGATTCATTGATTAAGGAAATTCTAACTACTCACTATGTTCAACATTCCTGTGTCCCTTATTCTGTAGCAGTTGGACGTGTTCTGGAAATGACTGGTGAGCAAAGAATAAAAGCCATGAAAGGCATTTTATTTAGAATGACTCACTTTGATAATCCTCCAGAAGCATTTAAAAGAGTCAAATATAACGCTGATTTGTTAGTTTCAGAGGCGAACTGGCATCAATTGCTTCGTCATAATCGTAAATCAAATTTTATTTATAGTGATCCGACACCAATACATGGATTCATAATACCCCCCAGAATTAAGGAAGCAGGGTTATCCTATATTTTAGAGGGTATGCACAAGAAATCAATGGAGATCTTTCATAAGGTTCATGAGTCTGATATCAATAATAAGTCTCTAGCCGACTATGCTGTTTTAAACGCCCATAAAAGGCGAGTATTAGCTAATTTTGATTTATGGGAGGCTTACCACCTTATTAATCTTAGAACCTCTGAGGAAGCACAATGGGATATTAAGCGTACGTTTAATACATTATATAACTTGATTGAACAATACCATCCTACCTTAATTAGTGCTGCAAAAAGAAGAAAATAAAAAAGCCTGATTACCCCTCAGGCTTCTTAGCATAAAGGAGTTTTTTTTATGAAAAAAAGGGAAGTAAAAGTTGGCCAAATATTGTTTGTAGCTTCTAATATCGCTTTTAGCACTTCTAAGCCAAGTTTAAGCAATTATGTAGTTACAAAAGTTAACACTAGAAGTTTTTATGCCCATCCTACTGATGGAGATCACATTGTTAGATTTGATAAAAGGACAATGAGATCAACCTCTCATTCCTTTGAGGTGCATCAAGCATATTTTAGTGAAAAAGAATATAGAGATCTAGTTGATCTGTACGAAAAGAAGAATTCTTTAAGAAAAGAAATCATCGAATCAGTAAAAGACTTAGAACTAAATAAGCTAGAAGAGATTACAGCAATCATTCAAAAATAAAAGGAGCGGATATCTTGAATGAAATGAAGTTAGACCAAGTTAGTACTTATATTGATAATCTAGTCCCTAATTTACCAAGAAAAAATGGTAAGTTAGAAAGTCATATTCATTATCATTCGAATATGCGTGCAATGATTCACGATTTAATAGCAGAATCAAGAAACAACGAATATCAAAAGAAACAAATTGCTTTATATGAACTAACATTTATGAAATTAGATGCATTAGTTGATCATTGTCGGTATTCACCAGATGGGAAAGTTAATTCTGAATGGATAACAGATCAAGTATGCAATTTATTATCTGAGGCAGAACAAAATATTGATATATTAAGGGAGTATAAATATGAGTAGTAGTTCATTATGGACAATAGATAACAATTTTAATGGAAATGAATATGAAGATTTTTCTAATTCATGGTTGGTATCACCAATGGTTTGGGATGTTTTATTTGAAAAATACCTTCCTCATAAGGTTCAAGGTCCATTTGGAAGGCAACGCTATATGACAGCTATTAATTTTGATCCGTCTATATTTGAGGAACTTAATAAACTAGCTTGTAATAGTGACATTAAGGAGGATAAAATCTTATGGATATTAACAAATGAACAGGTATTCCATAGTAAAGATAAACAACTTGTATCCTCATGTTTAAAAAACTTTCTTAATGTTAATTTTGAGTTAACTTCTGATTTTGGCGATCATATTCATGATAGATTCAATGAAGTAGCTGAATCAATTCTTAGCATTGATGAAAATGATCACCCTTATTTTGTTTTCAAAGGAACGTCGGTTGATGACAATGTAGAACGATGGTTTGAGACATATGACGAAGAAAGTGATGAATATATAAATGCATCTTTTGATAAGTTTAATGAAATCGTAACTGGCTTTGTTTTTATAGAAAATGACTCTGAAATCAGGTTTTTAAATAATTTAGATTACTTTAAACAAAAGAAAGAGGAGGCTTGAAATGAATGAATGGCTCTCTTTAGGTGAGATGATAGATTGCTTAAAGTCTAATGATTATGCTGAAGATGAAGAAAAAGAGTGGGTTGTCAGATGGGTTGATGAGAAATTAGTGTTTACATTTCTTAACAATAAAGGAGGACGACAAACACTATATTTAAATGATTTAAAGAAAAAATGGAGAGTCATTAGAACCTATGTAACGTACGAAGAAGCTTTCAAAGCACATATGCAACAAAAGAAAACCATTACTTATCATCATAATGGTAACTTAAAGTACACATTCAAGCATGAGCTTGAACCAGGGCAATTTAAAGAAATCTACTATGACAGTATTAATTTACATGAGATGTTAAGCAAAAAATGGACAATTGATGATTAAAGATTAAATAAAATATTTAGGGAGGTATATAGATGAAGGATCTCACGATTTCTATCTCCGAGGAACAAGAAAAATTTCTTAAACAATTTGCTTCAAAACAGTATTCAGGGGCTGATGATAATCTTATTACTGCTGATCCTTTTCATGCGGTAGAAACGAAGCAATATAAATACATTCCATATAGCTCGGATATTACTGAATTTTATGAAGATTTACCACTTGTATTTACTTCTGATGATGAGTATGACGCATGGTTTGAAGATGAAACTGAATTAATTAGGGATTGGTATGATTCTCGTGGAGAGGATTGCCCAATAGAGATAAAATCATTCTCTGAAGTTGATGGGGAAGAAATACTTACGGCTGATGGACAGGAAAAATTGATTATAGATTATGATGATTATTTTGAAGCTTATGATATAGAACTTCGAGCAATTGCATGGAAAGATTACGAATGGAAATATGTTGCATCCTTCTTTATTTTAGATGAAGCTAAGCGTTATATGAAATACCAATCACATAACTTATGTGAACCAAGAACATATACCTGGCATCCAGGTTATCAAAATCAAGGTGACTTTGTACCTTTCAGAAACCTTCTCATGAAAATAGGAACCCAATTAAACAACGAAGAGGTGACTAATAATGAAAGCAGCAGCTGAAGGCATTAATATTTTTCAAGTGGCAGGGATGTTAGCTGAATTAAATAAAGAGCAAAGAGAAGCTGCCACTACCATTAATGGAAGGATATTAGTAATAGCTGGTGCCGGGTCTGGTAAGACCAAGACACTTACTACAAGAATAGCTAACATGATTGCAAATCAAGTGAAACCTTACAATATATTTTGTGCAACGTTTACTAATAAAGCTGCCAGAGAAATGAAAGAAAGATTAAGTAAAATTATTGGTGAAGACAATACAGATAAGGTATGGATGGGAACATTTCATAGCCTGTGTGTACGTATCCTGCGAAAGCATGCTCACCTTCTTGGTTACGAGCAGAAAGAGAATAGATGTAATTTTGTAATTTATGACTCTTACGATGTATTAAAACTTATAGAACGTATTTATAAAACGATGAATATCGATGGGAAATATAAGCCAGGACTGGCTATGAACTATATCGACAATGCTAAAAATAATTTATGGACTACCGAATATTGTTTGTATAATAATGCTGATTCTGAAACACAAGAAGCTATGGCAAGAGTTTATCATCGGTATCAAGAAATTATGAAAGAATCTAATGCTATGGATTTTGGAGACTTAATCATGAACGTCGTTACTATATTAGAAGAACATCCTGAAGCAGCAGACTATTGGCAATCAAAATTTCATTATGTCATGTCTGATGAATATCAAGACACTAATCCAGCTCAATTCGCTCTATTATGTAAGCTTGCAGAACCTCATATGAATATTTTTGCTGTTGGTGATCCTGATCAATCAATATATCGGTTTCGTGGATCAGATATAAATATTATTATGGATTTTGAAAGGCATTTCTCTCCTTGTGAGATTATTAAATTGGAAGAGAATTATCGTTCTACAAACGTTGTTGTTCAAGCTGGTAATTCACTTATCTCAAATAATCCAGCCCCTTATGACAAAGTTTTACGATCAAATAAAGAAGAAGGAGATAAGATTGAGATCATTGAACTAGCTACAGAGTTTACAGAAGCAGCCTATGTAGCTAGTAAAATTAAACATATGGTTTTAGCGGAGAACTACAATTGGAGCGATTTCGCTATTCTTTATCGGGCAGGATTTCAATCAATGCCATTTGAACAGTTGTTTGTCCATAATTTTATTCCTTTCAAAGTAATAGGTGGCACTTCATTTTTTGAAAGAGAAGAGATAAAAGATGCTTCTTCTTACTTGAGAATTATATTTAATCGTAGAGATGATGCAGCTATGTTAAGAGTTTTAAACAAGCCTACTCGTGGTATTGGAAAAACGTCTCAAGATGCAGTTGAAGATTATGCCAACAATCACTCCATAAGTATTTATAAAGCTTTAAAATCGGTTGATAATATTGATTCAATAAAAAAATCTGCAGCCGGAAAGATTAAAAGTTTCCTGTCTACACTCAATCATTTAGAAGAAAAATCACAATCCAACATGGGGCTTTCTAAATACGTGCGTTACGTACTTGAACAAACTGGAATTTTTATCATGTATCGAAAACGTGCTGAAAAAGAGAAAGATGGTCATGAGCGGTTAGAAAATCTAGAAGAGTTTATTAATCTTATTGATCATTACGAGAAGAAAAACCCAAATAAACCTTTGGATGAGTTCTTACAGGAAATGTCTTTAATTACTGATTATCAAAAAGATGGAGAAGATACAACCAATGTTGTCAAGATGATGACAATGCATGGGTCCAAAGGGTTGGAGTTCCCTGTAGTTTTTAATGTTGGTTGGAATGAAAAGATATTTCCTTCTTGGAGAAGTAGTTCAGAAGTTGAATTGGAGGAAGAAAGAAGATTAGCTTACGTTGGAATTACAAGGGCTGAAGAAAAACTATTTATATCTTATTCTAATCAGCGTTCACGTCCTGATGGTAAAGGGATTCAATCTTATGATGCTTCTCGGTTTATTGATGAAATATCAGAAGATATTAGAACAAAATCAGAAATATTGTAATGTATTAAGTCTCTTTTTGGAACATACTTGACTATATGCACTTATACGTGTGTATAATAAGTAAGAGTTTCTATTATAGAGAGGAGAATATATATGCCTAAGACAACAAACAGGGTGGATCGCTCTCAGGTATATGATGAAGTATATAAAATACTAGAATCTGCACCAGGTAATGAAAAAGAAATCTCAGCCTCTGAATTGGCCGATATCTTTGATGTGCAAGCTGCAACAATGGATTATCATCTAAAAAAACTTGTAGAAAATGGAGAATTATTGTTATCAGATAAAAGAGGGCGTTACAATCGAAAGATTTATAAACTTCCTACAGATAGTTCTAAAAACAAGTCAGATGATAGTACTAACTTTTCAAGTAAAATGGATCAATATAAAAGCATGCTTCAAAACAAGTTAAAAAATAAATCATTTACTTCTAATCTTGATAAAGAGAAGAAAGAAGATAAAACAACTGTTGAAGATGAATCAAATGATATTGAGAACCAAGTAGATTATGGTACAAATAAGGTTGTTCCAATTAGAGAAGAAGATGAAAAGCAAGAAGAATCATTAGATGAAAATTACATCGATTATTATGATAACTCGAATTATAATGATGATGTATCCTTGGATGCTAAAATCGAAAACTTTTTATATCAATCTCGAAATGTACCAACTGCTGAAAAGCTTTTAAATCAACAAGATAGAGAAGTTTTATCAGTAATGAACGAAAGTATTCAACAGCATATTATCTATTTAAAAGATCTCTCTGAACAGTTGTCTACCGTTCAAAACAAAGAGCTTATACAACAGCTTATCGATGAACGTAATGATTATTTAAAAGAAAAAGATCAAATGCAAAATGAAATTGATATACTACGCAATCAACTAGAACATCAAAAAGGAAACTTTGATTTAGATCCAAAACGTATACGTTTAATCCAGCAAAACCTATTTAATGTTTTAGATACGTATTTAGACCAACCAAATCATACACTTGCTCTAGGTAGAAAAGAGTTTAGAAAAGCAATGACTACCCAGATCAATGATGCATTCCGGTATATTCTAAACTTAGAGAAATAAAATTCATAAGCCTATCGGCTTTTTATGGGATAAAAATGGAGGTGTTTATTCTGTGAAACGACATTATCCCACGGAATTTCTAGATCAATTACAACAACAAGCAAATCTTGTAGAGATAATTTCATCTTATACGCAAGTAGAAAAGATGGGAAAAAATTACTTGGCTCAATGTCCATTTCATGATGATCACACACCGAGTCTTCAAATTAACCCAGAGACAAATACATTTTATTGCCATGCTTGTGCTGCCGGCTCAAAAAACCACAGTGAAGTTAAAGCATGTAATGCTATTGGTTTTATTCAACATATAGAAAAGATACCTTTTCCAGAGGCAGTGGAGAAATTAGCGCTTATAGTTGGTTTATCACTGCCCAACTTATCTCCCCAGCAACAAGCTGAATTAGAGAGACGTTCAGAATGGCTTGAATTAATGTCAAAAGTAGGTGAAACTTTTCACCATAACTTAAAAAACAATCAAAATTCTCTTCAGTATCTTGGAAACAGAGGAATAACTCATTTAGATATTGATATATGGAAACTAGGGTATTGCGGAGATGAAACACATCAAAATTTTGCTAATTTAAGGAATCGTATTGTCTTCCCACTTTTTGATTACAATGGTGATATTGTATCTTTTACGGGAAGAGTGCCTTTTTCCACTATATTGCTTAAACAGTTAAATGAAAAAGCAAAAGAGAAAAACCAGAAAACACAACCGAAATATAAGGATACTCATGGCGTAAATAAAGGGGATCATTTATTTGGCATGCATATTGCTAAAGAATATATACGCCAATCAAGAATTGCTATTATTGTTGAAGGTTGGACCGATGTTATTTCCCTGCACCGCCACGGTGCTAAAAATGCTGTTTCTACGATGGGGGTAGCTTTGACTCAGAATCAGATCAATTTATTAAAAAGAGCTGGTGCAAAGCAAGTAATTCTAATGAGAGATGGAGATGCTGCAGGGATACTTGCAACAGAAAGAGATCACAAATTATTACTTGATCATGATATCAAATGTTTTATTTACCCTTTAGAAAATGGAATGGATCCAGACAACTTATGTTTATCCTTTGGTTACTATAATGAGAACTTGTTAAAACAAATCTATCGTTTTATGCAACCAATCGAGCAATATAAAATAGCAAAAATATATAAAGAAACGCAAGATGATATTTTATATCATTATGGAATTATTAATCAGACACAAGAAGATCGTTTAGAAAAAGTATTAGATGTTTTGATAACCATTAATGATCCAGTAGAATTGGATATTTATATTCGTCAATTATCTAATTTACTTTTGATCTCGTATGATGCCATCAAAGATAAGATACGTTATAGAAGAGAAAAGGAATCACAACAGCAAGCAAAAAGTATAAATCCAGCTTTTACGCCTGCTTAAAGAGAGGTCAGAGATATGAGCAATTATTTACATGCAACATTATATTTTCCACTATCTAAATTAGATAAGGAAGTTAATCATTTAATATCTAAACTGAATTCAGGTCTTATTTACAAACAATTGGAACATCTTGATATCGTTAAGGTCCAAGATCCATATGCAATAAATGGTGAATTTCTAGACCTTGAATATTTGCTTGTTAAAAAAGATATTCCGTTTGACCGATACACAGAGGATATTCATCCGGAGGATCCCGAAGCAATAACAAAAATCGTTTTCTATAGATCAGAAAGTTCTTATACCTCATTTGAAGTCCTTACAAATAAAGTACCGTCAGTTTCTACAAAAGAACTGTACGATTTGATGAAATCATATGCAAACAAAAGGATTACAAATGGTGATCTTTTAATAAGAATTTCCGAACTAATTGAAAGTAATGATCCCCTATTGGTTTCAAAAATAAAACCTTTAGTAGACTACAAAAAGGAGGACATTGATCATGGGGAACTGGAATAATAACTTGGATAATTATGAAAGGGTTAAAGAAAGAAAATTACGTTTAATAAAGGATTATCCAAATAGTGTTATTATGCCTATATTTCTTTCTGATACTTCATTTGCTTTTAATTACGCTCTTATTGGTGCATTAATATGGACAGATAAAAAAGTATTTGAAGAGTTATCTGCTGAGTCTCTAAATACTATATCAGAACTTTCTAAGGCTGCTACACCTCAAAATGCTGGTATCATTATGACTAATATAGCAATTGCATCAAAAGCAAGTTCAAGTGGTTATTCTTTATCAATCGCTGGAGGAAAGGGTGCAGATAAAGCTTCATGGGTGGAAAATGCAGAGGAATCAGCCGTTGGTCGTGCCCTAGATAATTTAGGTTATCATTCCAACGCACCATCTAGAGAAGAAATGGAGAAAGTAGCTTACACAGAAGATGCCTTAAATAGTAGACAGGCTGCAGTAATGGAACTTGATAACTTAATGTCACAATTGATTAATAAAGGATACGATCCAGCTTACATTCAACAACAGTGTTCACAAATAGCCGGTCGTCAAATAAACAATTTCTCAGATCTGTCAAATGATCAAATGGCCCATGTTAAGAATATATTTCTAAACTACTTACAACAAAATGCAGGATAAATCCTTAAGAAATATTTCATCATAAAAATTGCAATCCTTCTAGAATCTATGATTAAATGGTAAATAATAAGAGGAGGAGTTAGCATGGGTGCAAAAGATCTATTAAGACAATCTCATATGACTGGTAAGGTACAAGTTCCAGAAAAGAAAGAGCCTAAAGAAGAAAATGTCGAGATGGAACTACCAACAAAAGAAGAAACTGTTGAACCTAAAAAGACAAAGCCTAAAAAACAAACACCTTCTAGTGGAATGTATCAAGTAAAAAGAGATGATGTTGATCTAGCTGAGTATGGTGTCAAACCAGATATCACTAACTTTCAATTATATAATTATGAGTTAAGCGAATTTCTTACGTCTTTTAGTAAGCAAAATAAAAAACATGGTGGTAATCCCATAACTAAATCCCAACTAATGGAGACTATTTTAGGTTTTGCTTTTTATGATATGGAATTAAAGCCAGAGGGGTTTGAAAACCCTCAAGATTTATTAGCACATTTACAAGAAAAGATTAAAAAATAAACAATATAATGCAAAAATAAGAGCGATTTGCTCAATCAATATACGCAAATCGCTTTATTCATGATATAATATGTAATGCATTACATTCAGGAGTGAATACATTATGGAACTAGTCACAGCATATCTGTATATGACTTCCCCCATACCATCTGAAAATATATCTGCAAAAAGCTTTTATAAACTAAAAGAGAACAACTGGTATCAGGACAATAGAGGATCACAGAAGTTTCAAATTTTGAATAAACGTTTCAAGATAGATCAAAACTGGTATAAAGTTGGAATACGCTTTGAAAGGAGTCAAGATAACTATGTATTAAATACACCAATTCCTTTCTTTATTACAGAGGCAGAAACAGATAATGGGCAAGTATTTACAGATAAAGTCGTGCATCATGGAAGAAAAGTAAAACACACACTTGGCTACCTGCATAAAGGTATACCAATTGAATTAATTGATGCTGTTATTCAAGATTTGAAAGAGCATCTAATCTACACTAATTAAAAAGGGGAGGATATCTATGTACAAAAGCTATTATTTGAACGATCCTATAAGTGAATATGCGATGAAAATTTTATCCATGTATCTAAACTTTCCTGAAGATCAACCAATAACAGCTGTTGATTTTAGAGCAAGAGATGGGAAATTAATTGAAAAATTAACAAGCAAACATAAGGGGCCAAAGCATCTATACGCTGTTGAAAAAGACTCTTACTTTACTTCACAAATGAGACAAAGTGAAAAGTATGAAAAAGTATCAACATCACATTATAAATCGGAAGCCCGTATATCAAAAGAAGCATTCTCGTTAGCAATTATTGATCCAATTATATCTAATGTTGTACAAAGTGAATTATTTGATGCAGTTGATACATTTGTAGAGCCTGATTTTGAAAAAGAAGAAAGAGAAAGACTCCAGAAAGCTGAATCTTATAATAATATTGGTTTTGATTTTAATACTGTAGATGTAACTGAAGAAGAACAAGAAAAGGCTAAAGAAGATTTTGAAAAGAAATTAGAAAAATCCATAAAGAATAGGCGTCTTGCTTTTAGAAGAGCACTACGTGAACAAGAGAAAAAGATTTCTCTAGAAAGAAGCGATAATTTCTTATTAGCAAAAGCAACTGAACACCTTATGCCTGGTGGTGTTCTGGTAATGATTACACCTAAAGAAATGATTGATACAGCAGTAACCTTAAGACTTGGGAATCAATTTGAAGATATTCGAATACTTCGTTTAGAAGAAGATGAGTACTTAGATAAACGAAAGTGTATTATTTTAGCTAAGAAAAAGAAAGAAAAAAGTTTACAAGACCGTACCATAGGTTATTCTCTAGCAGAAACAAAGCTAACTCCCTTTTCGCAGCTTAAAGAAATTGCACCACAAGCTGAAGGCATATATTTTGTGCCAACACAGAGCAATGATGCAGTTGAATTATTTAGAGTAGGACCATTAACTTCAGGTGAAGTATTGGAAGCCGTTCAAAAGTCTTCTTTGTTAGATACTTATAAAGAAAGTTATTCACAAGTATTAACGGACCCTAACCCTGTAGCTCCGACTCCACTTCATAAAGGTCACATTATGTTATTACTTACAAGTGGATTCCTAAATGGTTACATTGGAAAAGGCGTAAACCAACACCTTGTAAAAGGGAATGCTATTAAGATGACCAGAGAAAGTCGTGAAACGGATGATGATGGTGTCGAAACAATAAAAGAACGGGAATACTATCACATTTCAGTAAAGTACTTAAATAACAAAGGTGAATTTCACAAGTTAATGTAATCAGGGAGGAGAGGAAATAGTGAAATTAAATAAATTATTCTCAGTTCAAAAAGAATACAATGATCAAGTAAAAAAAGAGCATAGCCTACAAAATCAGAACTTATTGTCACAAGAAATTTTAGCATTACAGGTTAAGGTGGGGCAATCCGCTAATGAATGGCGTGGGTTTAAGTTTTGGAGTGAGGATAGGGCGCCAAGAACGGAATACATTTGTAAGGTATGTGAAGGTAGTGAAGAAATATCAAGAGAAACAGCAATCGGTCACCCCGAAGATGGTTATGATGTTTTCGAAGTGGATGTGAATTGTCCATTATGTGAGGATGTTGAAAAAGATAAAAACCCACTACTAGAAGAATACGTAGACTGCCTAAGTTTTATTTTGAGTATTGGGTTATACGATCCCCGTTATAAAAGAGCAGATATCACACCTAGAAAAATGGATAGTGTATTGGATCAGTTTATATATATAGGCAATAAAATAGGGGATTTTGCTTGTTATAGAACTAGAGGCAACTATCAGCAATTGATTAATTACTTCCTTGGTTTGGGTAGAATGTTACAATTCACAGACGATCAAATTGAAGAAGCTTATTTGTGTAAATTTGATACAAAAAATCATAAAAGCAATGCTGAGTTAAAAAATATATAAGGAGGTAGAGTATGGCTACATTTCATTCAGATGAGATATATAAGCTTGAAGTTTATAATGGAAGAGCTGGCGGAGACAGAGACGTATTTGTTGATCTATTAATAACTTCACAGGCTAGAAGTAAAGAAATTTACTTAGCAAGTATTAGTGGATCTGATAATGATGTGAAGCAAGTCTCTTGGCTGTTCCAAGAAGGCAAGAAAACTGGTCGTTTTAGAAGAGCAGAAGGTAATGTGTTTGAAGATGATCATATAAAAAGGAATATTTTCACACATGCAAAGAAGAATCAGTACACAGAACATAAAACAAAGCTTGGTGATGTATCACAAACACTATTAGTTTCAAAAAGCATCAATCCTAAAACGAAAGAAAGACAAGATTGGCAAATGGATGAGGATAGACGTAATCCTACTATTAATAGAATGATTCCTGATGATTTAGCTGAATTAGTCATAGCCTGGGATGGTGATGTTGAAACACAGATATATAAGGTTTTAAATGATCGTTATGGAACGCCAATGATTGAAGAATGGAAAGACTTTATTGTTGAATCATTGATTGATGAAGGGTATTACAAACCATTGGAAGTTTATACATTTGGTATAGAGAACCCTGTTGAAGCTGGATTAATTAAAGTAACCGAGAGGCAATTAGAGAGTATTATCTCAGAAGGAATTACATCATATGAGTTAGATTTTGCTTTATTAGAAGACCCCACACAGGAAGATGTTTTGTCCGGTTTAAATTCAATTGATGATTATTTAAGTCACTTTGCTGGAGATCTGGCAGAATGCATTCAAGAAAATATTGAATTGCGTTTCGATCCTAAGAAAGATAAGCACCATCCAGCATTCAAAGATGTAAACCTGACTGCTAATGAGCATGGACTGACAGGCTTGTTTCCACCACAAGCTGACACTGTTATGGGAGTAGCAAATACACTTAAAGAAGATAATTATGCTTTTGTCATAGGTGAAATGGGTGCGGGAAAAACTCCAATAGGAATGGTTTCCCCTTATTTAGCACAAGCTGTATCTAGTCGTGACGGGAGCGTTAAACCGTATCGCTCATTAGTCTTTTCTCCTAGCATTATGGTTGAGAAGTGGAAGCGAGAGATTAAAGAACGTATTCCTAATTGTGAAGTACACGAAATCTCCCATTGGCAAGATGTATTACAGCTAAAGAATAAGCCTTATCGACCAACTAAAATTGAATATTATGTAATGAACAGCGATTTACCGAAATACACGTATCCAATGGAACCAGTTAAGGATTGGCGCTACTCAAATGAAGATGCAAAGGCATATTGGTCAAGATATAAAGAAGATATGCACTTAAATGGGCAAACAAAAATGAACCGCCCTAAATTACGTTTTAAGAAAGATATTATTCATAATTATGTAACTGGTCATGATACAGCGACTTATAAATCGACTGAAACAGCCTTTCATTGCCCTAAATGTGGTGGAAAACTAGAAGAAAAGAAGGACACTTCAGCAGGACCTCATTTCTTTGAACAACGTACTGGTCGTAAATGGGCAACAAAGATTAAGAAAGATACTAATTATGTTTGTAAAAACACCGTTCAAACAAAGTACTTACCTAAAGAAGAGATAATTGATCCAAGTAAACGGGAACAAGAATGTGGTTTTGTATTATGGCAGCCAGAAAAGCTAGAGGCCGGTTCAAAGAAAAGAAAGGTTTCTCCAGCTTGGGCAATTAATAAGTTCTTACGTAGAGGCTTCTTTAAATATCTTATTGCGGATGAAGTTCATGAGTATAAATCTGGTGACTCTACAACTGCTCAAGCTTTTGGACAACTCATTAATCATACCGAGAAACAGATATTGCTAACTGGTACATTAATGGGTGGAATGGCTAGCGACATATTCTACTTACTTGCACGTCTAGATCCAAAGCGTTTATTGAAAGAAAGTATCACTTACAAAGACGAAGCTTTATTTACACAACGTTATGGTGTATTTGAAAAGAAATCAAAGAATCGTGAAAATGGCAGAAGACAAACCAGTTCTAATAAGAAGCCAGGGATATCACCACACTTATTTCCTGTTTATCTTATGAGAAACTGTGCCTTCTTAGAATTAAGCGACTTAGGTTATGCATTACCTCCTTATCAGGAGATTCCAGTATTTGTTGAAATGCATCCTCAGCAAGCAAGACATTACAAGAAATTAGAAGAAGAATTAGGAAATCAGATGAGAAGTAATGCGTTCTTGGGTGGAATGAAATATGTTTCAACATACATTAATACCATGAATCAGTATTCAGATCTTCCTTTCAACTTTAATGATATTAATAGCTATGATGAAAATGGAAATTCAGTTACTTTAGCTACACCTTATTCATTTAATCCTGATGAGTTTAACCCACCTAAGTTTGATCGAATGCTAATGGATATAGATGAAGAATTATTTAATCAAGAAAAGAAGAGAAAGTGCCTTATCTATGTAAAATATACTGGCTCTAACTCATATAATCAAGCGGATACGTATCTTTACAATAAGTTAAAACATCTTGGATACAACGTTGGTATACTTCGCTCATCAGGTTCCTATGACGGGATTAAAATGCCAAAGCGATCTAAAGATCGAGAGCAATGGCTAAAAGACCAGATGAAACAACATGATTGGGATATTCTTATTACAAATCCGAAACTAGTTAAGGTTGGTTTAGACTTATTGGATTTCCCTAATATTATGTATTATCAAATGGATTACAGTACCTATGATTACATGCAGTCATCAAGAAGATCTTGGAGGATTAAACAAACGGAAGATGTGAAAGTATTTACGTATTCTTACCGTAATTCTATTCAAGATCAAGTACTTGAGCATGTTGCAACAAAAATAGATGCAGCAATGGCAATGCAAGGGAAGTTCAGTGAAGAAGGTCTACGTTCAATGGCTGATTCTAATGATGGTGTTCATTCTCTAGCTAAGAAATTGTTGGATGAAGGAACGCTAGATAACGTTGAAACTATTCATGAACGATTCCAACGACTTAATCAATCATACGAAGAACTTCAAACTGCAAATTATGAAGATTACGACCATTATGAAGTGAATCCAATTGAAGGCGGTATGGAAACCGTTAAGCAAATTGCTCAAGGTCTGATTAAAGAATTCGAAGAAAAGGTTTCTTCTGGCACTGCTACAGTAGAAGATCTAGCTGCATATATGGAGAAATTCGATGAAATGATGCAAGTTGTAGATGATGCAAAAGCTTATAATAAAGGTAAAAAGAAGAAAGAAAAAGTAGTAGAAGGACAAGTAGCCCTAGCATTGTTCTAGGGTTACTTCCTAAAAACTACTATATAGGAGGTGTGGAAGATGATAAGCATTTCACTAAAAGAAGTTCTTAATATTATTTTTATGGTATTTATTATATATATAGTTATTTGCATTTTATGGCAAAACGCAGAATTATTGATATATGGTGAAAGAACTTATAGAGTTCTTGATGATATAGTTGCTTTAATACTATCTTTTTCATTAACCTTTAATTTTTTTGATTTATAAAGGAGTTTATTATGAAACAAATTACAGAATGTTTGGATCGAGCATTCCAGAATAAACGACCACTAAAAAAGAAATGGGTAGCATTTTTGGAATGGCAGCAAGATGTTCAGCGACCATATTTGTATCTTTATCATTATCATCATTTAATATTAATTTATGACCCAATTAGTTACTACTCGCTGTATGAATGGCATGAAAAGAAATCTGACTATAGAGGTTTATTAGCTGCCAAGAAATATTTGAATGAGAGGCATTACAATGACAAAGTCCCAAGTAAATAAAAATGTAACGAATATGTCTAATTATGAGCTGCTTAATTTTGGCTCTGAAATAAGTTCTTACAATGAGCTTATTCAAAATGAGTGGTTTAAACGACATCAAATGAATTTCCCTTATATGTTGGACGTTGATAATCGTATCGTACACGGTGTTATTAAAGAGGTAATTCCAGATGAAAATTGCGATAGATTGATTTTAGAACAAGCTAATAAAATTAGGAGTGATAAGTATGACAACAGCTGTTGAAGAAATAGTTGAGCTAAACAATGAAGTAGAAGAAAGTTTACAAACTCATGTTGAGGTTCAAATTAAAAAAGATGTAATGCAAAACATCATTAAACGTGTAGAACGCTCTAAAGAAAAGAAAGGTGTAGTGCCTATAAAGCAGGGGATATATCTTCACTTTGGAGAAGATCAAATTACAGCACGTGCTCTAAATAATGATTATTCAACTCAAGTAATTGTTAAAAAAACAAAAGATAACTATACATTTTTAGAGGGAGCTTCTGGTGGTGCCGTATTCATGGATCCCAAACTGTCATCTATGGTAAATAGCATGCCGAGAAAAAACATTAAACTATCGATTCATGCAAGTAATGCTGTAATAAGTGCTGGGCGTACATCCTTTGAACTTAAAACATTGGATTCTCTTGAATTCCCACAATTCATGGACAATATTGAAGGTCCAGAAGTCAAACTACATTCTGATGTATTAAAACGTATGTATGTTAAAACCACTTTTGCTGCATCAACCTTAGAAACTAGACCAGCATTAACAGGTGTGCAACATAAAGTTAAAGATAAACGATTTTCCCTAGCAGCTACCGATTCTTATCGTTTAGCGACAATTACCCAAGAGCTAGACGAAGAAGTTGAAGAAATTAATACCGTTATTCCTGCTCCAGCTTTAAGTGAAATTCAGAAGCAATTAGATGACAGTGTATCTCAAGTTTCCATTCGTTTCTCTAAATCATCAGTAGCTTATTCATTTGATAATGGTACTACAATCATATCTCGTGTGATCGATAGTCCTTATCCGGATATCTCAAAACTAATACCAGATCAATTTACAACTGAAATTCAATTTAGAGTAGATGAAATTCGAGAACTTGTAAAACGTGCAATGCTTGTTGATCAAGAAAATTCTGTGCAGCTTCTTGTTAAGGCAGAAGCTCTACAAGCACGTTTCATCTCTAGAGAGTCAGAGAAAGCTGGTTTTGTAGAGGATATATCACCAACTGAAGGGGAAGGAAAGGATGTAAAGTTAGGTCTTAATATTCGGTATTTGTTAGATACTTTAAATCATCATTCACCTAATTCCCTTATCAAAATGCAATTTGTAAGCAATTCAAGACCAATTATCATACGTCTAGTTGATGGTGATCAAGACAATTTAGATTTAGTACTTCCAGTAAAGTTAGCTGGTAACGATAATCCAGAAGATGTTGTAATTGAGGATTTTCGAGGGGATATTCAAATCAAAATAGAGGATGGAGAATAGTCACATAGTGAAACGTGTGATTTATGCACGTTTCACTATATATTGATGGGAGTGAATTAAGTGAACATTAATCCTGAAATCGACTGGAATTCCGAGGAATTAAAATGTGTTTGTGGAACTATAATTGATGTTTCAAATATAATTGATGAGTGTTCAGAGCGATTAGATACATTTAATCCTATTTCTTCTTTAAATAAAGAAGTGATTTGCAGTTGTGGAAGATCATATAACGTAGATTTAAGACTAAAGATTAACATTGATGTTGAATCATCCGTTAGTTTAACTCATGATATCCAATATTATGATAAAAATGACAAAGTAATAATGCCAGGATTTTTTGAAGAGTTGCAATGTGAAGATGAAGTTAATCTTTGGGACGGAGAATACATCTATGATAATAAAGTGTATCGAGTAGTAGATGGCAAGGTATTTTATATATTGTCTGCTGAAACAGATGAGAACCAAATGAATATATTTCAGTTGGAAGAGGTGCCTGTATAATGGGCATGACAATTGATAAAGCTATCTTTATTACAAACGTGTTTGCTGATTTTCATCCAAAATTACACACAGAACTTTGGCAGCAATTTGAACACGAGGTAAGCAAAAAAGAGAGATCTGGTATCTATGGAGTAGAAAATATGGCATATATTAGCTGGCTTAAAAAGAAAGAAAACCCAGAGTTTTTATCCTTTATGCATAAGCAAATAAATGTAAAATCATTTTAAGCAAGGGTGTGTTCCTACTGAAATCGAAAAAATTATCTTATCTAACTGAAATGGCAATGGAAATGATCATCGAGAGAGTAGAACAAAATATGCATAACAAATATGAAGAACATAACTTTATTATAGACATCCCTTATGAGTTTGAACAAATTAAAGATGAGTTTGTGTCTGTTTATTTGTTCGATCTAAACGTTGAAGAGTTAGGCTATGCAAATCAAGAACTTCTTATAGAGGACATACTTGATAATATTAATGAAGAACATACTAAATTTAAGATGCTTCAAACCTCCATTTATAATTATGCTGAAGAGATGGACCTTTATAGGCGTAAAGGGTATTAATTGCTTTTCGATCATTAAGGTTTTAAAATTTAATTATTAAGGAATACTTATATTGAGATAGAAATAATTCGACTTAATGTTGAAAAATTCCTATCTTAAGCATATAATAAAAGTAACAACATACAATAATAAAAGACGCTAGTGCTGTAACACTAACGTCTAAGTGGTAGCTATACCGCAAGATAGATAGCGGTGGCACATGAGAAAGAAAAGTAATCTACTTCCTACATGGGTGTGCAGGGTGGATTACTTTTTTGTGTTTGCATTGATTATCGCTACAATTAAAGTACCGAACGTGAAAATCACGATTAAATGGTCTGTAGTAATAATCATGTGATCACCCCCTTCCCTAGAGAACATGCTCTAGGAGGCGAGTGCCACATACCACCCTGCATATATAACTACCTATCAATCATTATAGCATAAATTTCCATTGTATAGAAGTTGTTATTTGGATATAATAAGAACAAACGTTCTTATTCGGAGTGATTAAAATGGATTATTCAACTTATCCTCGCAACAATATATTGTGCATTGATATGCGTTCTTTCTATGCATCAGTGGAAGCTGTTAAATTAGGTTTAGACCCAATGACAACTATGCTTGCAGTAGTTGGTGATCCTAATAGGTCCGGGAGTATAGTGTTAGCTGCGTCTCCAGCATTGAAAAAGAAGCATGGTATAAGTAATGTTAGTCGTTATTTTGAATTACCGAATGATCCAGAGATACACATAGTTAAGGCTCATATGGCTGATTATATAAATGTTTCAATGAATATAACACGTTTACTTAATAAATATGCACCACTAGAAGCCATACACCAGTATTCAGTGGATGAAGTATGGGTTACTGTTAATGGTTTAGAAAAGCTATTCGGTACTCCTTTGGAAATTGCAAACATGATTAAAGAGGATATCTTAGATAACTTTGGTATCACATGTTCAATAGGTATAGGCGATAATAAATTTTTAGCTAAAGTTGTAATGGATCTACACGCAAAGAAAGTTGGAATTGCTGAATGTAGGTATGAAGATGTTCAAGACAAATTATGGCCATTCCCGATTGAAGATATCTGGGGGATTGGAAATAGAATGAAACGCAATTTAAATCGAATGGGTATTGTAACATTAGGTCAGATTGCAAGGTATGATTTAAAAAGTTTAAAAAAAAGATTCGGAGTCATGGGAGAACAGTTGTATTGGCACTCATGGGGAATTGATTTAAGTCCTGTTATTGGAAACTTTACGCAATCGGAGCAGAAAAGTTTCGGACACGGTATAACTTTACTAAGAGATTATTCAGCAAATGAAATAGGTACGGTTATCCTAGATTTATGTGAAGAAGCATGTAGAAGAGCAAGAGAATCGAAAGTAGCAGGCAGAACAATACATCTTAGCATTGGATATGCAAGAGAAATTGGTGGAGGTTTTTCAAGATCAATTACTGTTGACTACACAAATGTCACAATAGATATGTATAAAGAGTGTATGAATTTATTCCATAAGTTTTATGATGGTCATAGCAATATAAGAAGGGTTAGTGTATCTATAACCAACTTAATGTCTGTAGACAGTATTCAATTGAATCTATTTGAGGATACTGCTAAGAAAAATGATATCGGTAATGTTATGGATCAGATTCGCAGTAAATATGGATCAACAGCTATATTGAGGGCTAGTAGTTATACAGATGCAGGGATCACTATAGATAGAAGTAAGAAAATAGGTGGTCATTATGCATAAGTAAGAGAACACTCTTTAATTAAGAGTGTTCTTTTTATTAGTCATATTTTTTTTATTACGACATAATATTTAATAAAGCAAACAAATTTCTTTAAATGAGACTTTAATAAACATTTAGAGACATATAAAACATATAAAACATTTCGGATCAGCAAATCCCTTGTCACACAAGGAGTTGATATGTCGAAATATCACAGATTGTGGTTTTAATATCACGGATTGGGTTATTATCATCACAAAAAAGGTTTTAACTATCACAGATTGAATTCCAATAATCACAGATTGGGTTATAAACTATCACAGAAAAGGTAAAAACCATCACAGATTGGGTGCATCCATCACATTTTGTGGGCTTATCTCTTAAATATAGGTAATAAATCCCATTATGAAAGCATTTTATTATCACAGATCGTGGGTAAAGGAGTAAAATCACTTCTCTTTTGTAGCTAACTATCACACATTGGGTGTTTATCTGTTAAAAATAACCCAATCTGTGATAGTTATTTATTTATCCATCACACATTGTGGGTCAAGAGTAACTCAATCTGTGATAGTTTGCCTTAATACATAGAATTTTAACCCAATGTGTGATAGTTAATCTCAAAATTTATCCTCACAAGCACCCGAAGTGTGATATTAACCTATAATTATCCATCACAACCCACAATCTGTGATGGTTTCATGTAATTTATCCCTCACATACACCCAAAGTGTGATAGTTAGAGTTGATTTTATTATCACAACCCACAAAGTGTGATAGATAGGACGAATTACTATCACAGCCCACAATCTGTGATACTTTGCTGAATCTATTGATAAGCAATTTTTATTATGAAATAATAAAAACTAATAAAATAAACGGGAACGTGATTATATGACTGAGCCAATTAAAAAAGATATAGAGAAAAAAATACAAGTCTATCAGTCGAATGATTTAGTAGAGGCAATATATGAGGATGATCTAACGGCAACGGAACACAAAATAATTCGATATGCAGCTGGTAAAATTGTTAAGTCACCGGAACACTTTCCAAATGTCTCCTTTACCGTATCCGAATTTGTTAATGCTGCAGGATTATCAGGAAATAGTTATTACTCAAGGGTAAACAAAATTGCAGGTGAGCTTACAAAGAAACGAATTATGATAAAAACGGAATCAGAAGTTGGGTGGTTCCCCTGGTTTAAAGGTATTGTCTATCGAGGTGGCATGGTACATATTCAGTTTAACGAGGTTATTGAACCCTATCTAATAAATTTAACTGAGCGTGGACGGTATACCAAATATGATTTTCCTACTATTGGAGAGATGCAAAGTCCTTATACTATTCGCTTGTTTGAACTTTTACAACAGTATGCCAAGATTGGAAGGCGAACTTTTAAATTGGACAAGTTAAAGGAGCATTTAGGAGTAGGGGATAAATATAAACAGTATGGCCATTTTAAATCAAGAGTTTTGCTAAAAGCACAGGAAGAACTCAAAGATATAAATGTACTTACATTTGAATTCGAAGAAGTTAAACATGGTCGAAAAGTAGATCAAATAGAATTTGATATAAAAATTACTGATACGATACCTATGGACGAGAATGTGAAAGAAGATGAAATTAAAAATTTCCTTAAAGAAGCTCGACCATTACTAAAAGAATATGGATACGATATTCCTAATCGAGTAATAAAAACTTGGACAATTTATGGAATAGATGAACTAAAATATGTTCTCCAAGATATTTATGCTAAAAATAGGAGTATATCACGGATAGATGCATACATAACTACAATATTAAAATCTCGAAAAAATGAATTTGAGAAATCAACAAGACATCTAAATGCTGATAATTATTTAACCAAAAAGCGTATCATGGAATTTATAGAACAACAAAAAACATCAGAAGTACTCCCTAGTTGGTGGGTTCATAAAAACTTCATTGATCAAATGGAAAGTTATGACTATACGGAAGAAGAAGCGACTACAATATGGGAGAAAAACAGTGATCATATTATGCAAGCTACAAAATTATAGCAGACAGCTTATCGGCTGTCTGCTTTATTAATGGATTGTTCTATCTGCTTGTTTGAAATATAAGTATAGATCATTGTTGTTTCCAGATTCGCATGATTTAGAATTGTTTTTAAAGTTGCTAAATCTTTATTTACTTTATAGTAATTCGTTGCAAAACTATGTCTTAGTTTATGTAAAGTTAATGAAGATTTTCCGAAAGCATCTGCATAGTGATTAATCATAAGTTGTGCAGCTCGAACAGTTAAACGATTTGCTAGACCACCATTTCCGGTTTTTCTAGATAAAAAGAAAGCTTTATTACTTCGGCTAACTTTATAACGATCGTCACGAATTTCTAAATATCTTTTCATATCTTCTGCTGCAACATTACTGAAGGAAACAACATCCCCCGAATCACCTTTACGAGTAATATCTACTTGGTTATTATTCCAGTCTATTGTATCTACATTAACACTTAATGCTTCACTGATTCGTAATCCGGATCCAAGCATAAAACTAATTAACGCTAAATCACGTTCCCTGTTATATAGGTAGGAACTGTGTTTTCTTTTCTGATTCTTTTCCAATAAATAGTTTCCATAATCCTCACGGATAAAGTTTCGAAATGCACTGATTTCATCATCTAAAAGAATTTTGTTTGCAATCTTTTCTGCTTTTTTCTTATTTGAGAGTTTCTCTTTTCTAATATTTACTTTGACCATTACGTTTCGATGTAAATATGGATAACCTTCTTCATCTTCAGCAACTTGTGACAAATAGTGAAAAAGAGAACGCAATGAGTTCAATCTTCTTGCTATAGTATCAACTCGATTATTGTTTCTCATGCAATACCTTTCAAAAGATATTATATTTTGCATTGTTAACTTTTCTAAAGTATAAATATCAATTTCTGTCATTGGGCCTGGATGTATTCCTTCATTAACTATCCAATCAAAAAATTTATAATAATCCCTAACATAATTATATAGTGTGTTCGCACTTGCATCTATTCGATAATCAATATATTCATTAATGAACCAAGGTAAGTCATTTAAATGTTTATCTACACGAGTCATAATATTTTGTTTTTGTTCTGGCGTCATTAGTTAACATCTCCTTGAACAAAATCGTATAGTATATATCTTATCACATTCATCTCTCATAAGTTTAGTGAAAAATCACAGATTGTGTGTCGATTTGAATTTTGCAATGAAATGGAGCAACACCCACAAAAAATAAATTCATTTCAACTGACAGCCCTATTTGAAAAATTCTAATAATTATTTCTTAACCTCGAACACACCTCGGACTATTTTTATAAATTACTTGTTATACATTTCTGTGAAAAATCTACTATATAACAAGTTCAAAGATAGGGAGGGGATAGATATGATGGATATAGCTGTTAACTTTAATGTAAATTTAGATGTCTTAAGTATGTTAGTTCTGTTGTTTATTTATAAGTAACAGATGAAATTAGAGATGAAAGGGGAGATGCAAATATAAAAACTACGTATAACACTAGGAAAATCATAAATTAAGAAAGACTATGCAGCTAAGAAGAGAACACATGTTCACTTAGTTGCTTATTTTTCCTTAAACTACGTATAAGATTAGTTATACGTAGTTTTCATGAGTTATATAGTATATATAAAGTATAATAAGATTTATGCCGATAAAAAAGGGGAGAGGAGAGTGATTACTATGTATTTATTTTCTGCCACTGCTACTAACTTTGTAGATACTTTTACGTGGCGAGAAATTGTAATGTTAACTTCAGTAGTAGTAACATTAATCATTGGAATTTTTAACTTGATTTTGACATCTAGAAATAAAAGAAAAGAACAGTATATAAATGCTGTTACTACTCAACGTGTAAAGTGGATGGCTAAATTGAGGGAATTATCATCCGATTATATTGCACAAACAACTATCCACGATCACAAAATTGTACTTGATTATGATTTAGAGGCAAAAACTGTGTATTTAGATCATGTAAATAAATTAAATTCAGAAATAAAGTTGCATTTAAATTATAAAGGAGAACTTGACCAAAAAATTATCTCTATTATGGATGATATAAGAGATACACTCTTCGAGTATTATGACGTAATCGAGTATATGAAGATGAGTGACGAGGAAAGAGGAATGAAACTCAAAGAACTGGCTGATAAATCTGTAATTGAAAAAGAACCAGTTATTCAACCAAAATTTTTAGAAAGTCTTTTTACACAAGGTCTTCATATTTATCAAAAGAAGATTGAAGATAACGAGCCCTATGTTACACCTTATAGTGTTCTAGACGATTTATTTAAAGAAAGGTACGGTCTTAGTGGTCAAAGGCTATTGTTAAATAAGGTAGATAAATTTACTAATTTATTAAGAATCTACTTAAAAGAAGAATGGGAATCTGTAAAACAAGAAGCTGAAAAAGGGAGAATAAAGTAGGAGTGGTTCAATATATTGAGGTATCATCAGTTGAATCAACAATATGTTACAATGGAAATATATACTAAATCACAAGGGGTGTAAAAATGCCAAAGCATTTAACACAATATGATATACTAATATCTTGTCCAGGCGATGTTAAACAAGAATTAGAAATTATAGAGAAAGCATTAAAGAAATTTAATGAACAGATAGGAAAAATTTACAATATTCATTTAAATACAGTACATTGGTCGAAAGACGCATTTCCTCAACTTGGGGGGAAACCTCAATCCCTTCTAAATACACAAATTGTTAAAGATTCTGACGCAGCTATAGCAGTATTTTGGACTAGATTTGGAACCCCTACTGATGATTACGATTCAGGAACGGAAGAAGAAATTGAGGTCTTAGTTAACAGTAATAAGCAAGTTTTCTTATATTTTAGTAATTGTGATGTTAACCCTAAAGAATTTGAACCTGAACAGTATAAGAAAGTGCAAGACTTCAAGGAGAAATCTTCTATTATTGGATTGTATAATACTTATGATAGTATAGAGGAATTTGAAGAAAAGCTACTTTCACATTTAGGTCTTTACTTTATAAAAAAAGACGCAGAAGACAAACAAATAATCAGCATAGATAAAAATCATCTTTCCGTTGTTGGAGTAAGAAATGGTAAAACAAACAAAATTCCTGAACTCTATAAATCAAGTTTTTTAGCTTGGGAACAATTAGAAGAAACCAAGCAAGATATAATGTCTGACTTTCAAAAAATTAAATCAATAAATCTTGTGTTTTCTGAAGACTTACAATTAAAAATTAAGAGTGAATTTAGTCTTATTGAAAAAACAACAGTTGTAATAGATGATAAAGTTAAATCTCGAATTAGAGACTTTGCTAAACAATATGATATTAAGATTAATTCTGGTTTTTTTGACTTAGGAAATCTAGAACAGAAAAAAGAATTATGGGTTCCTCCTACGCCTTATACAACAAATAGATCACAATATAGTTTAGTTGGTTCAGATGATGAAAAAGATAAATATAACCTAATTATTAAATTGTATAATTCTATATCCTTTTATACTCAATTTAGGGCTTTAACAGAAAAAGTTGAGTCGAAGTATCGTCTTGAATTAGCAATAGAAAATTCTGGAGAATCTTTTGATGAGGATATTGATGTTAAGCTTTTTATGGAAGAAGGTAAATTTTGTTTTATTAAAGATATTCCTATACCAGGGGATCAAATTATTGAACATATATACGAAGATTTGCCAAAAACAATACTAGAACCGACTAAATCCGCATCTATTAAAGAATATGACTATAGTTTTACATTTTCATCTACTACTATCCCAGGCCTGAATCATGGAAAAGATCACTTTATTAACGAATATACTGAGAATCTTGATTCTTATTATATATATGAGACATTTAATGAAGAAGGAGAAGATATTATTACTTTTAATCAGGGATATCTAAAAGCCAAGGGTAAAGTCCATTTTCCGTCAGTGTTATTATTTAACGAGATTCCAAATTACATTCGATATGAGATATCCTCTAAACATTCATCTGATATTATCAAGGGAAGTGTAGAATTAGAAGTAAATGAATAATGATTTAGACAAAAATGGATTTTTTTGATATATTTAAATTTAAACTTATTCCTTTTGAAAAGGTTGCATATACTAATATCTAAGAGGTGATGTTGGTATGTGTAAGAAGGGAGATAAAAAAATGTCTTCAACTACTGCAAGACGTTTTACTAACCCGTCTAAATCTCGATCTGCTAAAAAGGTACGAGAAGATCTTGAAGAACGCAAATTAAGAGCTATATCAAAATCAATTGATATTTCAAAATTAAAAAATCAAGAAGTGTTACCCGTTGATAAATATGGCAATGTGGAAATTTCTCCTGATCATCCTCATTATAAATATTGGACGGAGGATGACTAATGAAGCCAGGTTATATATATAAGTTAAATTTTCCTTATGAAGAAAGACAGGGTGCAAAAAAGCGCCCTGTCTTAATTATTGTAATATCAGATGATAATGACCAAGCTCTTGGTCTAAAAATAACGGGAACTGAAAGATATAATCGCATACCTATAAAAAATAGTCCTGATTCAGGTTTAGTTAAAGATTCTCACGTGCAAATAGATAGATATCAATTATTTTATAATGTACAAAAAACTGAGATTGGTAGACTGAGTGCTTATGATTTTAAAAGAGTAGTAAACGCATTTCAAGAATTTCACGATTTGTAATTGGATTTAAGGATGATGATGAAAAGAACCCCAAGGAGGGTACGTATGGATACACAAACTCTAAATAAATTAAATGAAATTACATCTGTTGGTAAATGGAGAGATGTTGAAGGTTATCCTAATTATATGGTAAACACAGATGGCGAGGTACTAAATAAAACTAATGGTAAAAAATTAACACATCACATTAACAATGGAGGGTATAAGTTTGTTCGTTTAAGAACTAATGGTAAACCTAAACAGCTGTTAGTTCATCGACTGGTCGCAATAGCATTTATACCTAATCATGATAATAAGCCAATTGTTAACCATAAAGATTCTAATCGAGGTAATCCAAAAAAAAGTAATTTAGAATGGGCTACTCATAAAGAGAACTCTGAACATATGGTTGATAATTTTGGTAGTACTAATCAAACTATGACAATTTTGATGGATAAGATGGGGGATGAGATATGTATTTTTCCATCCAAAAAACGATGCTTAAAATACATATATAAACAATTTCGCATTAAATATGGATACCATGAGGATGAGGCGATAGTTTGTGTGGATATAGAACCATACACTGAGTTATCTCCTATATCAAGAGACGGAAGAGTAGCAAGACTATTTAAGCTTAACTTTTAAGTAAAAAAAGCTGTTACTAAATAACTAATTCTATTTTTTTAATAATCACAATATAACTAAAGTATAAAAGGGGAGCTAAATAGCTTCCCTTTATTACTAGGTCAGCAACAACGAAGGAAATGAAGAAAACTGGAAAGTACAGTGTCGTAAATAAATAAAAATTAATCATGCTGCTTTATTTAATAATCACATGATCTTTCCTTGCATTCCTCTTTTCTCTCTGGAAAATCCTTTTTCTCTGCTAAACTATTTACAATATAATTTTCGGGGTCAATACTGACAGAAAATCCAGCCTCACCATTCACTGTTCCACGAATCATTAAACCTCCCATAGGATCACTTGTATCATCACTAAATTCAACTTTATTTATATTTTCGTAATTATTTTTCAAGTAACTTTCGACTGTATCTTTAGCTCTATCAATAGCTTTTTCATCATAATTTTGGTTAGTTGAATTCACATTACACCCAACAAGTACTATGCTGACAATTATAAAAAGCACAAGATATTTCCACATTCTGAATACCGTCCTATTTAATAATCACAACTTTTTTCTTTGCATTCTTCTTTCCGTTCAGGGAAATCTTTACCTTTACCAATACTTCCTACATTAAATTGATTTTCAGCTTCTATATCAATATCAATGGAAAAATTAGCTTTGTTGTTACCATTCACAGTACCACGAATCATCAATCCCCCCATAGGATTACTATAATCTTCATTAAATTCTATGGAGTTAATGTTTTTAAAGTTGTTCTTAAGATAACTCTCAGCAGTATTTTTAGCTTTTTTAATAGTTTCATCATCAAAATCACTTTTATTAGAGTTCACAATACATCCTCCTAATAGTATAATAAATGCAATAGTAATTATAAAAAAAGTGAATTTTTTCATGTTATTCACATCCTTAACGACATAAAAATAAAATATATAGATAAAGGTGGAAAGGTAATGCAAGATCACGTAATAACAGATAAAACTGCTTCTAAAATTTCAGAACAAACTTATGATGAAATTTTAGAAGTAGAAGTTGAATTTCCTAACAGACTGGAAGTCTGGAAAAACATCGAAACCATCAAAGATAAAGATACCGGCCTTCATGGCTATGTTCTACAGAACC
>NZ_CCDP010000004.1:0-157664 GCF_000723585.1 Virgibacillus salexigens
ATGGATACGTGTGTAATACAAGATGACAGCAATGATCGACTTGTAGAAGCGGTTCGCCGAATTGCAGATCGATTAGATATCGAAGCATATGATGAGCAGCATAATCGAGGGGTATTGCGCCATATCATGGTTCGTACTGGAAGAGAAACCAATGACGCGATGATTGTTATTGTTACCCGTACACAAAAAATACCGTATCAAGACAAATTAATAAATGAATTAACGGAAACGTATCCGCATGTGAAATCAATTATTCATAATGTCAACAACGAACGTACCAATGTCATAATGGGTAAGAAAACAAAGGTTATTTGGGGAGACGAGTACATATACGATACAATTGGCGAGGTACGTTTCGCTATTTCGGCCAAATCCTTTTATCAAGTAAATCCACCTCAAACAAAGGTTCTATATGACAAAGCATTAGAATATGCAAACATCGGAGCGAATGATATTGTTGTTGATGCCTATTGTGGAATTGGAACCATTTCATTATTCTTAGCACAACAAGCGAAAAAGGTTTACGGTATCGAAGTTGTTCCAGAGGCCATTAGCGACGCCAAGAAGAATGCTAAATTAAATGGAATAACGAATGCAGAATTCGTTGTGGGTGAAGCAGAAAAAGTCATGCCATGGTGGAAAGCCCAGGGCCTGCGTCCAGATGTAATTGTTGTTGATCCACCTCGAAAAGGCTGTGAGGTAGATTTCTTAAACGCCATGATTGAAATGGAACCAAAGCGAATTGTATATGTTTCCTGTAACCCGTCAACCCTAGCACGTGATTTGAAAATATTAGATGAAGGTGGCTATGAAACGAAAGAAGTCCAACCTGTTGATATGTTCTCACAGACAAATCACGTCGAGTGCGTAGCGTGGTTGGAAAGGAATTTGTCTAATTAAAATATAAATCACCGAACCAAAATAAACATTTCCGATTAAGACCTCGATTTCGTGAAAATAAACATTTCCGATTTCAGGGTCTTTTTCATGCCCATCCCTTGTCTTGTCTCGGTTTTCTCGTGTGTTTCCATTACGCAACATTCTCGGAAAATTTCTTTGTTAACTCAGAAAAGGCGAAAAAAAGCGGAATAACGGCATGTTTTTAACTGGACATGATAGAGTAGGGGGGGGTTCATTGCAAATTAAAATGATTATTAACATGACTGTATTATAAATGTAAAGAATAGAAATTAGTTATTAGTAGGTAATAAAAATTAGTATTGACAGGAAGTTAAAAGATGGAGGGATAAATATCATATACCAAGCCATTAATCTAAGGGAAAAATTATCAAAATTCAGTGATCACTGGTCTCCCAAAATTATTAGTGAAATAAATGACTATCAATTTAAGTTAGTCAAAATACAAGGTGATTTTGTGTGGCATGATCACAAGCATACGGATGAAGTATTTATTGTGTTACAAGGTGAAATGTCGATCCTATTTCGAGATGGGAAAGTTAAACTCTCTCAAGGAGAGATGTTTGTGGTACCAAAAGGGATAGAGCATAAGACTTTTTCCGAAACGGAATGTCATGCCATGATAGTTGAACCTAAAGGTGTAGTCAACACTGGTGAGGTTGAATCTGGATTAACTGCCGAAAATGATGTTTGGATTTAAGGAATATTATTCTATTACTTATATTGAATAGAAAAACGATAGGTATATATTTTTCATTGGTACATTTGAAAAAGACAAGTTTTAAACGCATCAGCTTAATATTACTAATTTAACTAGTGATAGATTAGAGGCAAATGATTCAACAAGATTTCCGAGGTCGAAATGAACTATCGAACGCTTTTCTGGTCCAAGAAAAGCGTTCGATCATGGAATCATTCACACGCTTAACGAGCCACGGAATCCTCTGGCACCATAGTAAGAGGATGCGCCGTTGTGATAGACGAAGACATGCCCGAAGCGGTAATCGCAAAAAAGGGCACCGCCGAGTTCTCTGATATCAGAGGGGGTTTGTACCCAACTTGATGTTTTTAAATCGAAATCTTCAAGTTGCTGCAATGCTCGATATTGTTCTTCCGTTAAAATTTCAATGCCCATGTCAGTTGCCATATCAAAAGCATTATTTTCCGGTTTGTGTTTTTTCCTTGACTCCAGCGCTTCTCGGTCATAACAAACACTTCTACGACCTTTTGGGCTTTCTTTTGAACAATCATAAAAAATAAATTCGTTCTTCTTTTTATCATAAATAACGACATCTGGTTCGCCGCCAGTTCGTTCCATTTCGTTGAGTGACCATAGTTTTTCAGTGTTATTAGCCAACTTTGCTTGAACGTTATCCCATTCCAGTCCTTTATGGCGGTGCATGTTTTTTTCAAAACGATCTCTCAATGCATGTAATAACGCTTCACGCTGTTCCTTTGATAATTCCTGTTTATTCGTCACGATCGTTTCCTCCTTATTGTTTTTATTCCGTAATAGTTTAAGTATATATAAATGTAGCTTGATAATAAAATCGTTTCAATAAGTGGTTGAATTCAGTTTACAATAAATCTTAGGATAAAGTAAATGACTTCTTCACCCTTATCAACCATTCAACCCATTCATAATAAGTAATAGAGTAGAAGAATGAAGAAGTAAAACGGAGGTATGTAGTGAGGTTCGTTTTGGAATTACATGTTGTCAGTATGCTATATGCTGTCATTCTATTTATTCCTATTGAACGGATGTTAAATAGCCGCAATTTTCATTCGAAATCGCGGCTTATGTACAGTTTTTTCTGAATGAATGCTACCAGTCACATCGTTCCTCATGTGTTAAGATTCGGATACACGTTGCCTGGTTAATACCCATTTCGATAATTGAATACTAATCTCGTATAGCAGGATGAGAGGTAATGCTACAATTAATGGCATGACAAGATCCGGTGGAGTTAACATGGTACATATAATAATTAATACAAAATAGGCATACTTCCTGATTTTCTTCATAAAATCTGGAGTTAGAATTCCAAGTGTTGTTAGGAACATGACAATGATTGGAAGTTCAAATAAAAAGGCAAATGGTATCGTCATTCCAAATAAAAATTTAAAGTAGCGGTCCACGGTTAACATAACTTCAAACATACCTTCAGATAAGGAAAGAATAAAAGGGAATATCAGCTTTACAAAAACTGCATAACCAAATACAAGACCACCAATAAATAATAAAAATAAGAAAGGGATGTATGATAAAGAAACCTTTCTTTCTTTTGCAGTTAACCCTGGCTTCACAAACGCCCAAATCTCATATGCGATGACAGGAATGATGCCCGTCAGTCCCACTAATCCGGCCATGCGGAAGTAAATCCAGATGATTTCCGAAGGGCTGATTACCATTAAATCGATATCAATATCATTGATAAAAAATGTGTAAATATAATCCACAAAAAGAAAACCTGTTAAAAAAAATAAAACAAACCAGCCAACGGTTACAAAGATTCGATTTCTTAATTCCGACAGATGACCAACGATATCCATTTCGATTTCATTCTCCAAATTGGTAACTCCTTTCTTATAACATACAGGAAGATGCAGGGGTTCCCACATCTTCACCTGTCCAATAATTATTCAACATTTTTTATTAACACTGGTTTTTTCTTCATTATCTGTGTCTCTTGTTAAATCATTCGTAGCTTTCTTAAATTCTTTCAACGTTTGCCCAGTTGCTTTTCCGATTTCTGGTAGCTTTTTTGGTCCAAAAATTACCAAAGCAATGATTAAGATCAAGATTAACCCTGGTATACCGATTGAGGATAACATTGATACACCTTCCTTCATCCATTTATACAAGTTGTATGTCTAAAGACCCCTATCCACTCCTACTGATACGTTAGCAAAAAGGTCCTCATCTAAGGGACCTTTTCACAAATCAATTTCCCGTTCCATTGCCTTGTTTCTGTACTTGTTTGTCATGTGCTTTATCTTGCGCTTTAATGCGGTCTTCTTCCACCTCACTCGATTGCTTCTTATGTGTAGACAATGGCTTGTCCTGTTTGGAAACTAAACCAGGCTGGTCGTGTTTTATCTCAAACGATGCCCTTGTATGGATTGGTGCGCCAGGTTGGCTTACATAGGATACGACACGGTAATCTGCCGTCCATTTCTCAGGTGTTACCTGACACCGCACATATCCTCGGAAGTCATTGAAAAATTTGATATGTGGATTTTCTTCTAAAATCGCATCGGTATCCTGACGCTTTTCACTTCCATCCCCACCTGAAGTGATTGAAGTTCCGACAAATTCTGACCCAAGCGTTGCTGAATCCGGGTCGTCAAAGTCGGTCTTAATATCTCCAGCCCAGTTTGCATGGACATCTCCTGTCAAAACAACTAAGTTCTTGACATCATTTTCTTGTACGTATTCGAGTATACGATCACGATTGGCAGAATAACCATCCCAAGCATCCATATTGTAAAGAACTTCACCATCAATATCATTATTAAGTTGATTAAAGAAGATTTGTTGAGCTAACACATTCCAACGGGCATTCGAGCGTCCAAGACCTTCTAACAACCAGTTCTCCTGTTCATTTCCAAGTAAGGTACGATTCGGGTCAGTAGATTCCTCGTTTGGAGGTTTGATGCCATCTCCGTTTGCTTGATTATCGCGGTATTGACGGGTATCTAGAACATTAAATTCAATTAAATCCCCATAAGTAAAACGGCGATATAAATTCATATCTGCTCCTTGCGGAAGGCTGGACTCTCGTAAAGGCATGTGTTCGTAGTAAGCTTGATAGGCGTGGATTCGTCTTCGGATGAATTCTTCAACAGATTGATCTCTTTCCGGAATATCATCGGCATAATTATTTTCTACTTCATGGTCATCCCAGGTAACGATCCATGGAAATGCTGCATGAGCTGACTGAAGGTATTTGTCTGTTTTATATTGCGCATGTCTGTTTCGATAATCGTCTAATGACATAATTTCCGGGCTGCTATGTGTGCGAACGTTCCCTGTAGTTGCAACATATTCGTTTGGCCCATATTCATAAATATAGTCTCCAAGATGTATGACGAAATCTAGCTTTTCTTCGGCCATATGCTTATAAGCAGTATAGAATCCATGTTCGAATTGTTGGCAAGAGGCAAAAGCAAAGCTTAATTTTCCTAGGTTTTCACCAGGTGCAGGCAATGTTTTTGTTTTTCCAATTGGGCTTACTTCATACCCTGCTTTGAAACGGTAATAATAATCACGGTTCGGCTCAAGGTCAAAAACTTCCACATGTACGGAGTGAGCCAGTTCGGGACGAGCAAGTTCTGTACCATGATTAATGATATGTTTAAAATGCTTGTCTTCCGAAATTTCCCATTCCACAGGGACATTATAGCTTGGCATTCCTCCATTGTTTAAAGGCTCAGGAGCCAGTCTTGTCCACAGTACAACACTATCAGATAGCGGATCTCCGGAAGCAACACCTAATTTAAATGGATAGCCAGTAAATTGTGGAGAAGCCTCTACTTTTAATCCATTAAATTGACTTGCTAAAGTCATTCCTAGAGCAATACCAGCTACCTTTGTAGTCTGGGATAAAAAATTCCTCCGATCCATCGAATGATTGAGCAGACGTTCGGACTCCGATTTGAGCATTTTCTCCAAATTTCGTTCTTTACTCATTTCAATTTCTCCTTTCTTACATGATTTGCATGAAAAATATAAAATATTTGAAATCACCTTCAGTATAAAAAAGGAATATAAACTGTATTTAAATGGAAATAAAAGATTCTGTAAAAGAAATTAGGAATATATAAGCATGAGCAAGGTGCTGGTTCCATGTGCCCTCCTAGTCGAAATCTAGTTGTGTGCTTAAGATGTTCTTGCAATGGAAGCTATATTTCATTCTTTTTCTAGGTAACAATATCTAACAAAATCTACCTAAAAATTTGATAGTTATTCATAATCTAATTTTTGATTAATGTTAATTATTCATATTATCTACATCATTTCTTAATATTAGTGTTCCAACTATAAAAAATATTGAAGCTTGCCTAATCATCAAAAAAACATGGGAGGCTTTGAATATAATTAAAACGTTGTTCTTTTTCATTACAATTAACAAAATATTCTTGCTTAAATAATTATTTTATTCTATACTGTATCAAACTGGACCACCCAATTTACCAGTATGTGAAAAGAGGAATGGTGATATGGATTTTTCGCCGGTAAAGAAGCAGCGGGTCTATCGGGAGATTGTTCGCCAGCTAAGAAAAAAGATAGAGGAGGGAGAGATTGCTTTAGGAGAACAATTACCATCCGAACGTAATCTAGCAGAAAGTCTTTCGGTGTCGAGAAGTTCTGTTAAGGAAGCCTTTAGCGTATTGGAATCTGTAGGTGTAGTGGAGATTAAACAAGGCAGTGGAGTTTACCTGCGTAATAACAACCATAACGATGTGATTGCAAAAATCAATGCGATTATTCATGGGGTTTCTGTTGATATTGTAGAGTTAATGGAGTTTAGACTAGCTTTAGAGCGAGATACTGCGTATTATGCGGCAATTCGTGGGAACAGGGAAGAAATCAGCAATATTGCAAGCGCATATCGTAATTTAGAAATGGCCGCAGAACAGAATGAGAATGGAGCGGAAGAAGATTTAGCCTTCCATATGGCAATAGCAAGAGCCGCGGGCAATTCAATTGTTGAGAGAGTCATGTATATGTTATCTAGTGAAGTTCGAGAAGGATTGAAGGAAAGCAGGGAAAGCACATTACATGTACCAGCAAGATCCAGTATGGTGCTTAAGGAACATAAAGCAATATATGATGCGATCAAAAATGGAAGCGCTAACATAGCGAGGGAAGCAATGGCTGTTCATCTAGAAGGCGTTCGAAAACGTTATTTATAGCAAAGGGGGAAAATAAATGCGTGCTGAAACAGTGGAAGAAAGAGCGGTAGATTATACGGATGAATCATTAGCACCGCCGACAACATGGAAAGGCAAGCTGAAGATGGTAGGGCCTGGTTTTGTTACAGCGGCAACCGGTGTTGGAACTGGCGACTTGATTGCTGCGTTAGTTGCAGGTGCAGGGTTTGGCATGACGTTGATATGGGCAATTGTAGTTGGAGCTATTTTTAAGTATTTTTTCACAGAAGGAATGGGGCGATGGCATTTAGCAACAGGTAGAACAATTCTTGAGGGATTCCACTCGCTGGGGAAATGGGCCACCGGTTATTTCGGCGTCTATGCTATACTGTGGGGTTTAAGCTATGGAGCAGCTGCTATGTCTACGAGTGCAATAATGATGGTAACGATGTTTCCGATTATGCCGTTATGGGCTTGGGCGATCATACATGGACTTGCAGGTATGGCCCTTGTATTAACAGGAAAATATAAGCTGTTCGAACGTATTATGACAGTCATGATAGGTATTATGTTCATCACTGTTGTTGGTTCAGCAGTTATTCTTTTACCCAATATTGGCGATATTCTAAGTGGGTTTGTACCTCGCACTGGAGACGGATCATTATTACTGGTTATGGGTCTCCTTGGAGGTGTTGGTGGTACTATTACAATGGCTTCATATGGTTACTGGATTCGAGAAAACAAATGGCAAGGTAGTAAGTGGATTCCAATGATGAAACTTGATTCAGCGATTGGTTACGTGATCACAGGGATTTTTACCGTGTCATTGCTCGTAATAGGGGCAGAGTTTTTATATGGAAGTGGAATTGAAATTAACGGGGAAGAGGGTCTTGTCACACTTTCTTCCATGTTCAGTAATGAGTTTGGTGAAGTGGCGCGTTGGATGTTCTTAATTGGTGCTTGGAGTGCGGCATTTTCTTCCTTACTGGGTGTTTGGAATGGTGTACCTTATTTGTTCGCAGATTTTGTAAGGATGCTGCGCGGAAAAGCGGAAAAAACAGTAAAACCAATATCTGAAAAAGATCCAGCATACCGAGCTTATCTACTTTGGTTGACTTTTCCTCCAATGCTGCTGCTGTTCTTTGACAAGCCAGTATTTCTTGTTATTTTATACGGTGCCCTTGGCGCATTATTCATGCCATTTTTGGCAATTACGCTTTTGTGGTTATTAAATTCTAATCGAGTAGAAAGCGCCTATAAGAATGGATGGCTCGCAAACATTGTATTGATATGCTGTGTTTTAATGTTTGGATATCTTAGTATCGTTGAACTAATCAACATGTTTTAAAGGGAGTGGACAACATGGTTTATGACTATGCAATAATTGGTGGCGGAATAATTGGTCTTTCTGTAGGAATGGAACTCTGTAAAAAACATCCGGATGCGTCCATTATTATTTTGGAGAAGGAAGAAGCATTGTCCCAGCATCAAACTGGTAATAATAGTGGTGTCATTCATTCTGGGATTTATTATCCACCAGGCAGTTTGAAGTCCAAACTTGCACGGCAAGGAAATAGACAGATGACAGCATTTTGCAAAAAGCATGGGATCACATTTGAACAATGCGGGAAAGTGATTGTAGCAACAAAGGAATCAGAATTGCCACTGTTGGAAGATCTTTATCATCGAGGGCTTCAAAATCAACTGAAGGTTGAGAAAATATCATTGGAAGAGCTCTATGAAGTGGAGCCGCATGTGAATGCAATTGCTGCGATTCGCGTTCCTAGTACTGGCATTGTCGATTTCAGTGAAGTATCGGCAGTATTTGCAGATTATATTGTACAAGGAAATGGTAATATAGCGCTGGGAACAGAAGTGATGGATATTGATGATCAAGAGGATTATGTGAACTTGGTGACCAATAAGGGGAAGGTTCGTAGTCGTTTCTTAATTAACTGTTCTGGGCTATTTTCAGACAAAGTTACGGAACTGGCTGGCATTAAAACAGATATGAAGATAATTCCATTCCGAGGAGAATATTATGAGTTGAATCCGGATAAACGACACTTAGTCCATAACCTCATTTACCCAGTCCCAAATCCAGACTTCCCGTTTCTTGGCGTTCATTTTACAAGAATGGCCGATGGAAGGGTATTGATCGGGCCAAATGCTGTCTATAGTTTTAAGCGAGAAGGCTATCGAAAATGGGATTTTAATTGGCGTGATTTTATAGAGGGAGCAACCTATCCAGGCTTTTTAAAACTAGCTAGAAGCAATATGAAAGAAGGATTAAAAGAAATGTACCGTTCGTACAGTAAGAGAGCGTTTATCAAAGAAGTTCAGCGGTTTATTCCTGAAATTAACGAAGATGATATTACATCAGCTACATCTGGAGTCCGTGCACAGGCACTAGACAGTGAAGGCAAATTGCTTGATGACTTTGTTATTATTCGTCAAGAAAAGGCTGTGCATGTCTGTAATGCACCTTCGCCGGCTGCAACAGCCTCAATTGAGATCGGTAAAGAAATAGTGGGAGCGCTGTAAGGGACGTACTTTATGGTGAAATCATGGCAGCGCAGGAAAGGTGGCAGAACGATCTCATACGGAGGAAAATTGTTTTGTATTGTAGAGAATGGGAGATTTCCCATTCTCTTTACTGATAGTAGTTTTGACCTTATTTATATATCGTTTGCATTTTGTCCTATTTTAAATAAAGGATTTGTATATTCGTTTATAATTTAAGAAAAATCTTACTTACTTTCTACCTTTTTAAAGGATAATCCATTCTCTTCTAATGATTGTTTCAATTTAGGTATGGAGGATGGTCCTATTCCATGAAACTGTAAGATTTCAGCTTCACTATACTGAGATAACTGTTGCAAAGAAGTAATATTATTGTTTTCCAACGCACGTCTGGCTGGTGCGGATAATAGGGAAAGGAATCCGTTTTTAGGTTTGTGTTCTTGCTCACATGTTCTAAGTGTCTTCCTTGAATTGATCATTAGCAAGGCCTCCTTTATTCTGACAAGATTAGTGTAAATACCCGCGAAATAGCATATACCTACAATACCAATATAATCCGAAAGTTAACAGTAAAATAGATAGATCAAAGAGAGATTGTGTAAAACCAAAAATCGTTAAACGGTTCATAAAAATGAAGGTAATGGCATTCAATAAGAAAAGTGCTACGGTAGATAGGAGGGCTAATATAATCGATCGTTTCATACGTAATAAGAGGAAAATGGGAGCAATCATTCCACTGATAAGATTTAGTGTCCAGCATATAAGTAGATAATTAGAAAAGTAATGATATTGATCATTTCCATCATCCTGTGAATCAAAATAGGTTGTGTTTAAACTAAGCGACATGATGTAATCATATATTCCAATCATGTAAAGAAAGATAAAAAATAGTGCAATTACCCATAGATGTAATGGCATCTTCTTCGTTTTTGACAGAACCATCTATCCAACGCTTTTCTTTCGTATAAGTAATGAGAAATGTTTATGTACGGAAAGCATCACTTACTTTATGATTAGGGTAACACATTATTGTTCATTTTATAAAAGATGCTAAAAGAAAAGCTTCTTTTATTTGGGAGGAATTTGGTTGTTATGATGAACGATGGCTTAGGGGCTATATTTTTGGGAAAACTAATTTTAATTATCGTTATTTTCCTTTTAAGTTTATTTCTTTTCAATTATGGAATTCGTAAATGGCTTAAAGTAAAGAGGAAGAAATTCTTTTCTTATAGTCATGTTAATGAGAAGCATGAACGAATAGATTGGATCATAAGGATTTCATTTATTTTCATCTTTTTGTTTCTTCCTATCATTAATCTAAGTTTGCCAGATAGTCAATGGTATCTTGAGCCAAGTTTTTTAATGATTATTTTTATTAATACCGTTGAAATAACCCGGTCGATAATGGAATGGAGATATGATTCGGACGAAAATTCCTATCTTTTTACCATTAGTCAGTTGCTATTCATCAATTTTTTCATTTTTTTCTTGTTTATTACTAATTTTTTCGATTGGTTTATATAAGTCTAATTCTATTAAAAGATGAAGAGCTAGGTAAGTAGAGTAAATTAATCTACGTAACAGTTATTAATTCCATTTAAAGCAATACGGTTAATAATTTGAGCAATTTGATGTGGAGTTTTATCCATATTACGAGCAAGCCAAAGTTTAATAACATGAATGCTGCCACTTATAATAAATGTACTGAGGTATTCAGAGTTAGCTTGATCTATTTCATCATCATTCATCCAGTTATTAATTAGGAAGTTGCTAGCTACCTCCATTACTCTTCGCTCAAAAGATGTATCCTCATTTTCATTTAAAAGTGTGTAAAATATATCGTACTTTGAAACGATATATTCTAATAACCTCTCTGTTGTTTGTAAAGCCTGTTCTTTTTCTTCAAAGTTATGCTGATTTAAATACGTATTCATGTCCGCGATAATTTCTTCTTCTATTTGTCTAAGTAAATCAAATTGATCTTTGTAATGCGTATAAAAAGTGGATCGATTAATGTCAGCATGTTCACAGAGTTCTTTGACAGTAATTCCAGATAGGGCTTTTGATTTTAATAATGTCATTAAACTATCCTTTAATACCATTCGCGTATATCTTTTTCGTCGATCTAATTTTTCGTTCATAAAAAATTCACACTTTCTTCCTAGTATTATCCGACACGATTGTTAAATATGTTGGATTTTGTACGTGACTTAACAAACTGTTTGTTGTTAATCCAACACTGTGTATATTATAATAATAAATGATTTCAATTAAGGGTGCAAGAGAGGATGAGCTCCGATTGGTTGGACAACAAAGATTTTAAAACATAAAAAGTCAGTCGTAATTACATTTATCACACTGGCAATTATTAGTGTTTTTGCTCAATTTGCCGTATCTATTAATTATAATATGGTAGATTATCTTCCAGAAGATTCACCATCGACAACGGCGATGGATACAATGAATGAGGAATTTGATGGTGCCATTGCTAATACGCGCGTGATGATGAGAGATATTAGCATTCAAGAGGCATTAGCCTTTAAAAAAGAATTAGAAGCTACCGACGGCGTTTCAGAAGTGACCTGGCTTGATGATGCAATTGATATGAAAACACCAATCGAAATGGCCGATACGGATACCGTGGAATCTTATTATAAAGATGGGAATGCATTATTCTCCTTCCACATTGAAGAAGGAAAAGAAGTTGAAACGACAGAGGCGATTTATCAATTAATTGGTGAAGACAATGCGATGTCTGGAGAAGCACTTGATACAGCAACATCTCAAAAAATGACAGGGACAGAAACAATGTATGCTGCTGCCCTGCTGATACCAATTATTATTCTAATTTTGATTTTATCTACTCGATCTTGGGCCGAACCGGTATTTTTCCTTACGGCAATTGGTGTTTCTGTACTTATCAACTTGGGCACGAATATTTTTATCGGAGAAATATCATTTATAACGCAATCCGTTGCTCCGATATTGCAACTTGCGGTCTCGCTTGATTATGCCATCTTCTTATTGCATAGCTTTTCGGATTATCGTAAGCAAACAGAGACGCCAGAAGAAGCGATGAAAATGGCGATGAAGCGATCATTTCCAGCAATTGCTGCTAGTGCGTCAACGACTTTCTTCGGTTTTATCGCATTGACATTTATGGATTTCGAAATTGGTGCAGATTTAGGACTTAATCTGGTTAAAGGGATCGTACTTAGCTTTATAAGTGTTATGGTATTTCTTCCAGCGTTAACATTAATGTTCTATCATTGGATTGATAAGACACAACATAAACAATTATTACCAAGTATACGCAATGTCGGCAAAACATTGTTGAAATTCCGGATACCAGCGCTAATTATTCTGTTCATCTTGATTGTACCTGCATTCTTGGGTCAAAGTCAGACTAACTTTATGTATGGGATTGGCGATCAACCAGATGACACAAGAGCGGGTAGTGATGCAACAGCCATTGAAGACGTATTTGAAAAGCATACGCCAATGGTATTATTAGTTCCAAAAGGAGATATCGCGAAAGAAGAGAACTTAGTTCAAGAATTAAAAGGGATATCTCAAGTGAAAAGTACCGTTTCTTACGTTGATGCAGTTAGTCCTGCTATACCACCTGAATACCTGGAAGAATCGGCAACAGAACAATTTTTCTCAGAGAATTATAGTCGAATTATCGTAAATTCAACTGTAGATAAAGAAGGAGAAGCAACGTTTGCGTTCATTGATCAACTAAGGTCACTAACGGCTGATTACTATGGTGATAACTATCATTTATTAGGGGAAAGTGTCACCTTATATGATATGAAGAATGTAGTGGAGAAAGATAACACGGTTGTTAATCTGTTAACGGTGATTACTATTGCCATCGTACTACTCGTTACGTTCCGTTCCATTTCCTTCCCAGTCGTATTATTAATTACTATCCAATCTGCCGTTTGGATTAATTTATCCATTCCATATTTCACGAATACGACATTGGTATATGTAGGTTATTTAATTATTAGTACGGTACAGTTAGCAGCAACGGTTGATTACGCAATTTTATTAACCGAAGCGTATAAAGAAAATCGTAAAGAAATGCCTGCCTTAAAGGCAGTTAAGAAAACAATCGATGAAAAAATCTTTTCCATTGGTGTCTCTGCATCTATCTTATCAAGTGTCGGGTTTATCTTATGGATGACATCTTCCAATCAGGTAGTTTCATCTATTGGATTGCTCTTAGGTAGAGGGGCATTATTAGCATTCATTATGGTAGTGTTGGTGCTGCCTGCCCTTCTGATTGTACTTGATCGAATAATTAAGAAAACCACGTGGAAACCAAATTTTTATAAGGGGAAGTGATGAGTTGCGAACCAAAAAAATAGGCCTGTTGATATTGAGTACTATGTTGGTGTTTTCGTCCTTTCCTTCTATTACCTTAGCTAATGAAGATAAGGAAGCCAAAAGCTCTGAAAATCAAGAAAAGACAGGAGACTATACCACGAAAGATGAGGTTGTATATGGGAATTTGGATGCAGCTGGAAAAATAGAAGATATGTATGTAGTCAATACTTTCCGTATGACAGAACCTGGAAAAGTTGTGGATTATGGTAATTATGCTTCTGTACGAAATCTTACTAATCTAGCAAACTTGGAAAATAAGGAAGGCAAAGTCCAATTCCAAGCTGAAGAAGAAGCGTTTTATTACCAGGGAAATATGAAGAATAAATCCTTACCCTGGGATGTTTCCATTACGTATTTACTAGATGGTAAGGAGATGGAGCCGCAAGAATTAGCTGGTAAGAGTGGATCTTTAGAAATACAAATATCTACAGCCGCGAATGATGAGGTTGATCCAGAATTCTTTGAGAATTTCTTGTTACAGATTGCCGTTACATTGGATCCAACGAAGTTTGATAATATTCAGGCACCTGAAGGGACAAAAGCAAACGCAGGTCAAAATAAACTAATAAACTTCTCGGTTATGCCTGAACAGGAAGAAGAATATATTATCTCGGCAGACGTTTCTAACTTTGAAATGGATCCGATTGAAATAAGTGCAGCACCTTATTCAATGTCGATTGAAAGTCCTGATACCAGTGGAGTAACTGGGGAAATGCAGGAACTTTCAAATGCAATTAGTGACGTTCATTCTGGTGTTGGAGAATTAAACGATGGAGTTAGTGAACTGAACCAAGGTGCGCAAGAGTTAAGTGATGGTTCGACTGATTATCGAAATGGAATGAATGAATTAAATCAATCTTCTAGTGAATTAATTAATGGTTCTGCATCCATACGAGATGCATTAACAACGATTAATCAAACCGTTCAGGAGAGCACTGGAAATGTAGATTTGAATAAGTTAAAGGAATTTCCAAATCGCCTGCGTGAAGTGGCAAGTGGTTTAGAAGATTCCGCGCAGGCAATTGATGGTATGAAGCAGGAATACAACAACGCTAACCAACAATTGAATGAAGCAATAAATGGTATTCCGTCTCATCAAATAAGTGAAGCACAATTCAATGAATTGAAGGAAAGTAATGCAGACCAACAGGTTATTGACCAATTGATTGAAACGTACCAAGCGGCAACTACAGCTAAAGAAACGTATAATGCTGTCAAAGGAGCATTTGACAGTGTGACAGGGGCATTGGATCAATCTTCCAGTGTAACTCGAGAGATGGCATCTAATCTAAATGAAATGGCTACTGAAATAGAGAAGACAATGGGAACAATGGAAGAAGTGGATGTGATTTCACAAATACAGGAAGGACTTTCTTCCTTCTCTTCGAACTATCAATCGTTCCATAATGGTTTAGTAAGTTACACGGATGGTGTCGATGAGTTAGCTTCATCGTATCAAGAATTGGATGCTGGGATACAAGAGTTGGCTAAAGGAACTGCTTCTACCAGTGACGGAGTGAATGAATTATATTCAGGTACAGAAGAATTGCAAGAAGCAACTAGCAACTTACCGGGTCAAGTCCAACAGCAAACCGATGAAATGATGGAGGAATACGATAACTCTGACTACAAACCTAGTTCCTTTGTGTCCGATCAAAATAAACATGTGGAAGTTGTACAGTTTGTTTTGCAAACAGAAAGTATTGAAATTCCCGAACCAGAATCATCCGAAAAAACAGAAGAAGAAGAAAAAGGTATTTGGGAACGATTCTTAGATCTCTTTCGGTAAGTGATCTTAGAAGCTGGGAAAAAATCAGCCAAATTAGCTAAAGTGGGTTCAATCATCGGTTTTGATGGTCGAACCCGTTTTTGTTTGGGTTTATTAAGACATGCAATAAGTCATCTGACTGAAACGAAAGGTGACTGACTCCAGCGGGAAAAGCAAGCGTCTGAAGACCCCGTAGGAATGTGCTCTGATGAGGGAGGGCCAATTATCAGATGGTCTGCCTGACTTCTACCAGGGTTTGTTCTCTCCTCTATTTGCTATTTTTTTATAGTAAATATTGACAGGAATACTTGATAATAGTTAACTATTAGGAGAAAAGATTTACATGTTATTCACGTTTATATGAAGAGAAGTAATTTGATTCGTTTGAAGGAGGGGAAGAAAGGTGGAGAGAAGAACGTTCGGTCTTATTTCAACTGGATTATTTTTTGTTGGCTTAATAACGTATTTCGTTTTTTTGTTAGGAAATGATCGTTTTTATGTTGCTGGAGGAATAATTACGTTCGTAGGATTTATCTTGGCATTTATATCCGATAAGGGAAGACATAAATGGATTGGTGTGATCGGGAACGGAATTATGGTGTTTATGATTTTTATTTTTCCTTTTCTTGTAACCACTTTCTTTTGGAATACACCTTAACCTGCCTAAAATCAAAAGGGGGAGGAAATGGAAGCGTGTAGTTATCTATATCTTTCATTGTATTATGTCATTATTGGGTGCGGATAACCAAGAAGATTTACCTACCATCGCAGCTGCAGAAGGTTTAAACTATGAAACTACATTTGAAGACCTGAACTTAGGACACCTATTTCACTTTGATTTTACACTTCCGCAAGCAGATCAGCGAGAGGTTTCCCTTTGAGTAGAGAAATATGTTAATGGCGAGAAGGCAGCACTTCCGATCAAGCAATTAACCTATGCAAATAGCCCCAATGAAAAGAATGAAGGAGAATTGGGTTTTGGTATCATCAATAATCAACAAGGCGTATCAATCTTTTTATATTCTCCCTATAGTTATCAAACACCGACGAATGTAGACTTAGCAACGGATCAATACTCAATAAATTGGGCTGATTATATTATTGATCAAAGAGAAAAATTATCTCTACAACTTGGAGAAGTCAAAACATTAGCTGCTTCTATTAAATCAAACGAAGATAGTATTCGAACAATCGATACAAGTTCGATTCAACAACTAATTCACTCCCATGACATGGTACTGTTATTAAAAATCAAAGTAGTACAGAGAAAAAAGACGAATGAGTTAGGGGGATTTTGTGGAAGTAAAAACGATCGCAGAAAGAAAATTAACTACTTCTTTCGTTACATCCGTATTTATTTCTAGTTTGTTTGCTAGTACCTTTATTTTGAATTCTAGTGAAGACGCCCATTTCTTAGAAGGTTTTTTTGGGATGTTTATCTTATATGGCATATATATTGGAGCAATTGTTTTTATTTATGGAAATCTAGTATCGGTAGGACTTGAGTACCTGAAAAAAAGAGGATTTATCAAATTTACATGGCTATACATACTTCTCCATGGCCTATTTGGGTTAGCAAATGGATTATTATTTCAACTTTGGATCCTTGGTTTACTTGGTATGATCGTTGCTATTCTTTATGGCAGTATCGATAGATGGCTTCATGCAAGGACACGGAAGCGAAAAAAGATTTGGATGTTCAATGTAGTTTCGGTTGCACTTGTACTATTGCTCTCCACTCATTCACAGCTTCAAAGACAACCTTCAGAAACATTCGCGCCTTTTACGGAGAAAGACGCTGTCGCAACTGTTACCAAAAACTTTACTGTCCAAAACAATGTTTTTCCCACTGAAGTTGGCGTATGGGAAGGTGACATTCGAGATTATCATGTAGAGCGTGAAACCGCCGTAGAGCCGTTAGGAAATGAGAAGTACATTGTCTCTTTTACAGAACGATGGAAAAAGGCTGATGAAGCAGGCTCTTTTGCACGTTATTATGAAGTAGATCGGAATGGGCAAAAATCTAAAGGCTTTGAAGGAGAAGATCCGCCTTATTATAAATAGGATTACGTCGATAAATTTTAATGCTGCATGAGGATAGGTTTGACTCGATCTAACATTTTATATAGCAAGACAACGTAAAAGAGTATTTTATATAGTTATTATTGTAATCAGGAGGTAAAAATGGCATACCAACTTAGACCATATCGTTTCCATTTTTTCAGTTTAGTTTTGACAATTATATGCTACAATTATATAACCGATCATTATGGATGGTTAATCAGCATTCCTATCTCTTTTATTTTAATTTTGATACTAACTTCTATAAAGATTACATTAACGATTAACGAAGCTTCTATAAGTTATGAGATGTCATTTCTCCATTTGTCTATATATCGAAAAGAATTATCTCCTGTTGAAATCAGTCAGATTAAATTTTTCCGGATTCGTTGGAAAACGAAAGCAGCGGAGATAAAAAGAGTGAAAGGATGGAATTGGAGAGTTGCTGATTTTGGCAAAGAAGAGGTTTTCGATTATTTACTGGATGTTGCAAATAAGCATCAAATAAAAGTTGATAAAACAAAGGATTACCTTATCCTAGAAAAGCAGAATCAAATTGAGGAGGAGAAGGGGAATGGTTAAATCGATAAAAGGACAGTTTATTTTATCCATGTTTGTGGCTATCGCTTTTATTTATAACACATCTAATTTTACTGATTTCATAAAAGAAGATGCGTTCCATCTTCCTTATGTGATGTTTTATGTTGCCATGATAGCATCCGTTTTTAATGCAGGTATCTGTACACAAAAGTATGTGGAATTTAGAAAGAATGCAAAAGGTAAAAATTAAGGAAAACGACATCGTTATACAGTAAAGCGCAAATTGTCGAACTTATGCTGGTATCAACTGAAGTAATTTTTGCTATTTTCGTAACCAGAAGCTGGTAGTGCTAGTCTGGATGATTATAATGATGAAGGTTCTTTAACAACCCAATAAACAGTAAATATAGAAAGTAAGCTCCTAAATAAAGGCCGCTGATTTGAAAAAAAGGATTTAATAAGATGGCATGAATATCTGTCATTAACACGGTATTGTTTTTAATGACCTGATAAATGGATGTAGCAACGATATTACCGAAAACAAGTGCTGCAAATAGTGCAGCAAAGGTAAACATAATATGTGTTTTTCTATAACGCCGTTGAATATAATACATCCATGCAGGAATGAAGATACTTCCTAGGATCAATAGGAGTTTCATACACATCACCTCAGAGCAGTTGGTCTCATTAGTTATGTGTAATTGATGGGAAAACCATTCCTTAAATATTTACCTTTGGATCTTAGGAAGAATTGTCCCTAAGAACGCCTGTCTATCAATATTCATAAGTAACATACTGTTCTGCTGAACCAATAAATTCCCTAACAGCAAATGATAAGTATTTATTTCTTTTCCATATCATGCCTAACTCTAAATGTACGGTTGGATTTGTAAATGGAACTGTTTTAATTGCCTTCGTATGAATCTGTTTACAGATTTTACTCGGCAATAAAGCTATTCCTAATTTTGCCTCTACCATTTCAATCATGAAGTCTTTTTGTGAGCTTTCACAGACGATCGTTGGTTGGAAACCGTGCAGTTGACATGCTTCCATAATGCGGTCATGAAGGGAAAAGTCATGTCGATATAAGATGAACGATTCCTGCCTTATATCGAAAAAATCGATTGATTCTCTTTTCGCTAATGGATGATTGGCATGTACAATTAACATAAGGGGATCTTTAAGTAATTTAATGATTTCGAAGCTTTCGTTCTTAATTGGTATATTACATATCAATCCAATATCAAGCTCTCCCTCATTAACACCTTGTTTAATTTTATTACTCCCCACCTCATGTAGTGTCATATCAAAGGAGGGGTGGGCTTCCTTATAATTACTAATGAGTTTAGAAAAAAAGGCGGCACCAATAATCGGTGGAATTCCGATTTTAATTTCTCCTTTTTTGAGATGGATGACATCGTTTAATTCCGAGGTTAAATTATTAAAAGCATCAAGCACATTCATAGCATTGATTAGAAAAGCTTGACCAGCATCCGTGAGCTCCAGCTGCTTTGAACCACGAAAGAATAGAGTTGCCCCGAGTTCGTTTTCCAAGTTTTTAATCGTTTTACTTAAGGAAGGCTGAGATATATGAAGAACGGAAGCGGCTTTGGTAAAGTTTCTTTGCTTCGCAACTTCTGCAAAATATTCTACTTGCCTAATATCCATCATATCCCTCTTTTATAAAACAGAATGTGTAATTGTACCTTATTATACTGCAAGGTATAGCTAAAAGGAATAGTGTCCATGCAAAACATATATTTTAGTTTCTATTCTCTACAGATTAAAATAAGAATTAGATAGCTGAAAAAGGAGGAATAGCATGACGGAATATGTAACAGTAGGGAATTTACAAGTTGCCAACGAACTTTATCAATTTGTTCATGCAGAAGCATTACCGGAAACTGGCCTAAATGAATCAAAGTTTTGGGCAGATGTTGAAGGGCTCATTTCTGATTTAACTCCAAAAAATCATGCTTTGATAGAAGAGCGTAAGATGTTCCAAAAAAAGGTCGATGCGTGGCATAAGGATCATGATGGATATGATTTTCAAGCATATCAATTATTTTTAGAAGAAATCGGATATATCGAGCCTAAAGTTGAAGATTTTGCCATTATGACAGAGAATGTCGATGATGTGATAACTATGCAATCAGGGCCACAATTGGTTGTACCGATTGATAATGCTCGCTATGCAATTAATGCAGCAAATGCTCGCTGGGGTTCACTTTATGATGCATTATATGGAACCGATGTCATTACTGAAGCAGGGGGAGCAGAAAAGACAGCAGCTTATAATCCAATACGAGGAGAGAAGGTAATTTCATTTGCCAAAGCGTTTTTAGATCAACACATACCTCTGTCGGCTTCTTCCCACAAATCAGTTACGAAATACGTTGTCATAAACGGGAAGTTGGAAGTATCACTTGAGAATGGTGAGACTGCTAGACTGCTGGATGAATCCAAGTTTATTGGTTATCGAGGAGTACCTGGAAACCTGGAAGCAGTATTATTCAAGAACAATGGTCTCCATATAGAAATTCAAATTGATGAAAATGACTCCATTGGTCAATCAGATAAGGCAGGAGTTAAAGACGTACTTATCGAATCTGCAACGTCATGTATTATGGATTGTGAAGATTCGGTGGCAGCCGTTGATGCAGAGGACAAAACACGTGTATATAGAAATTGGTTGGGTTTAAACCGTGGTAATTTAACTTCGGCTTTCACCAAAAATGGGAAGGAAATCAATCGAACTTTAAATCCCGATCGAAGTTACACTGGAACAAATGGAGAGAACATAACACTACCTGGTCGCGTACTTATGTTTATCCGTAACGTTGGCCATTTAATGACAACCAATGCTATTCTCAATCAGCATGGTGAAGAAATTCCTGAAGGGATAATGGATGGTGTGTTTACGAGCTTGATGGCCAAACATGATGTATTAGGGAATAGCCCATTTCAAAATTCACAAAAAGCATCCATTTATATTGTGAAACCGAAAATGCATGGGTCGAAGGAAGTTGCTTTTGCGAATGAATTATTTAATCGGGTTGAAGATATACTGGAACTGCCTCGTCACACGATTAAAATTGGTGTCATGGATGAAGAACGCCGGACAACATTAAACTTGAAAAATTGCATTCATGAAGTAAAAGATCGAATTGTATTTATTAACACTGGCTTTTTAGATCGTACTGGTGATGAAATCCATACGTCGATGGAAGCAGGTCCGATGATTCGTAAAGGTGAGATGAAATCATCTAAATGGCTGAATGGGTATGAAAAAAACAATGTACTAACTGGATTAGGAACGGGAATGAAAGGAAAAGCACAAATTGGTAAAGGAATGTGGGCGATGCCAGACTTAATGTCAGAGATGCTAGCCCAAAAAGGTGGTCATCTACAGGCTGGTGGAAATACGGCTTGGGTGCCTTCACCGACAGCTGCTACGCTCCATGCCCTTCATTATCATGAAATAGACGTAAAGAAAGTGCAATCGGAGTTAGAGAAAGAGACAGTGAATTACCAAACGGATATATTACAATTGCCTGTAGCCCACAATAGAAATTGGTCAACTGAAGAAATACAAGAGGAGCTGGATAATAGCGCACAAACATTACTAGGTTACGTTGTTCGTTGGGTAGATCAAGGGGTTGGCTGTTCGAAGGTTCCTGATATCAAAGATGTAGCATTAATGGAGGATCGTGCAACATTACGTATTTCCAGTCAAATGTTAGCGAATTGGCTTCATCATGGAATTTGTACCAAGCAACAAATCATGGATACATTGAAGCGGATGGCGAAAATCGTAGATAAGCAAAATGAAAAAGACTCAGCATATCGTGCGATGGTACCAAACTATCATGAATCGATTGCTTTTCAAGCTGCTTGCGATCTTGTGTTGAAAGGTAAAGAACAACCAAGTGGTTATACAGAACCAATTCTTCATAAACGTCGGTTGGAAGCAAAAGAAAAACACCAAGTAAAGAGCTAAATAGATAATATATATTGGAAGAGGGGGAATAGCGGTCCCCCTTTTCCTTACTGAATTTTCTATATTATAAAGTCTAAATAGAACCTAAAAATTTTCATTATTTTGAATTTATAATTGACTTTAATATCTACCAGTGGTTTACTTAGTAACAAATCATTCATCAGATATCTGATGATAATGGAACAGTTATCTTTGAAAACGGTTACTTATAAACAGGCGAATGGCTGCTCTCAAGTATGATTTCCAGTAAAGGAGGAAGATTCATGGTTTCTTCTCATCAGGATACTGACTTGTGCACGGAACCTGAAGTGCTTAGAACAAATAATGAACTAGGACATCCGCTTGGTAATGGCGGTGAGGAATTCGTTGACTGTTACAGTGAAGCTGATATTTCAAAAACATTAGCATATGCCTATGAAACTAATCGAACGGTAAACATTATTTCAGGTGGAACAAAACGGGGATATGGAGGACAAATTGAACAAGCAGATATCTTATTATCACTAAAACATTACAAGGGGATTGTCGAACATTCCATTGGAGATTTAACGATGACAGTTCGACCTGGTACCACAATAAAAGAAATTACGGACGAATTAAGTCCATTTGGGCAATGCCTCGCACTGGATCCACCATGGCCGGAACAAGCAACTATCGGTGGTGTGATAGCTGCGAATGATAGCGGGCCCAAGAGATTGCTTTATGGGTCTGCCAGAGATTTTGTTATTGGAACTCGGATTGTTTATGCAGACGGCAGGATTATTCGTACAGGTGGGAAAGTGGTTAAGAATGTAGCTGGATACGATATGAATAAGTTATTTATTGGTTCAATGGGGACACTTGGTGTTATTAGTGAAATAACATTGAAATTACGACCAATACCTAAATATGAGGGAGTCTCCATTTTACACTTTCAGAATGTTCAGGAGATGGCTATTCGGAAGTTTGCCGTTCACCTGCTAGATTCTATGCTGGAACCGGTTTGCTTGGAGGTCCTAACACCATCTGTTGCTAAAAAAATGACTGGAAAAAATCAATATGCCCTTGTAATTGCATTTGAAGACCGTGAACGTGCAGTCCGTGAACAAGAAAAATGGATACAGGAGCATATTCCCAAGGAAGCTGTGCTTACAATATTCCATCAGCATGAGGCAAGCGAATGGTGGGGGCAGTTTTACCATTTAGGCGCGAGTCGATGTAACACCACAGACGATGTGAAAATCCAAGCAGCGTTGAAAATAGGAAGCAATAATTTAGATGTACTTGATAATTTACAAATAGCTTGTCAGCTTGCAGATGATATTGGTGTATATGTAGAAGGACATGGGGGAGTGGGGCATGGGATTACAAAAATTTTTATGGAAGGGTTTCCAGAAGCATTCATCTCCTTTGTTGAATTACTACGGAAAAAAGTGGAAGAGCGACATGGATATGTCTTATGTACCCATCTACCATTCGTCTTAAGACAGAAAATTTCTGTTTGGGGGGATAAACCAGAACATTTCTTCCTATTAGATGGTATTAAGCAAGTCAATGACCCAAAGCGCATCCTCAATCGCAAACGCTATGTAGGAGGGTTATAAATGGCTGATAACAAAGGCAGACTAGTTGATTTATTAAGCAAAGACAATGTTGAGTCGGGAGCACCTTGTGAAAGAAAAAGACTAGGTAATTACTTATGGGATGATCCCCCTGACGAAAATAAATGGGCAGATTGTGTACATTGTGGGATGTGTTTGGAAGCTTGTCCAACCTATCAAGAAACAGGAGAAGAACAACAATCACCTCGAGGAAGAGTCTATTTAATTAAAGCAGTTGCAGAAGGAAAAATTGATGTAAATGATGCCTTTGCAAAACCTGTCTTTGACTGCCTTGATTGTCGAGCTTGTGAAACCGCATGTCCTGCTGATGTGCAAGTGGGAGGTTTAATTGAAGAAGCTAGGGGACAAATTCGTCAGGCGCTGCCATTAACGGGGTTCGCTGGTGTTTTTAGTAGAACGGTTTTAAGAGGTATTTTTCCACATCAAAATCGTATCAACACACTTGGGGGATTGATGCGGTTTTATCAGAAAAGCGGTATGCAACAATTGGCAAGAAAATCGGGTGTTCTTCGAATAATGCCAACCCATTTGAAAGACATGGAAGCGATTCTTCCTGAGGTAGGCAAACCTGTACAAGGGAGATTCCCTGATGTAGTTCCGGCAGAAGGGATACCTAAGCAGCGTGTAGCTATTCTAACAGGTTGTATTATGGATGTAATGTTTAGTGATGTGAATGAAGCGACGATTCGCGTACTAACCCATAACGGATTTGAGGTTGGTCTTCCTAAACGGCAGGGATGTTGTGGGGCACTTCATGTACATGCTGGTGAACGGGAAACTGGGAAGAAACTTGCAAAACAAAACATCGAAGCATTTAAGGAGTATGATAAGGTACTTGTTAATGCTGCAGGGTGTGGTTGCGCATTACAGGAGTATCCAGAATTATTTAAAGATGACCCAGATATGTTGCCTTTAGCAGAGGCTTTTTCAAGTAAGGTGGAAGATGTATCGAAATTTTTATATGACAATGATTTTAAACGGCCTACAGCCGAGCTTAAAACAAAAATAACTTATCATGATGCTTGTCATTTAGCACATGGTCAAGGTGTACGCTTTGAACCACGCCATATTTTAAGCGAAATACCAGGAGTGGAAATGGTAGATTTACCAGATGCAGATAGATGTTGTGGCAGTGCTGGAATTTATAATTTAACGCATCCAGAAATGGCTGGCAAATTACTTGATCGCAAGATAGATGACATTCCAGAGCAAGTAGAGATGGTATCGATGGGGAATCCGGGGTGTATGCTTCAGATTGCAATGGGTGTAACGAAATACGGAAGAAGTGAAAAAGTTGTTCACACCGTTCAATTGCTTGATTGGGCATATGAGAAAGAAAAATCAGCGACTACTTCATAAAGGATGTGAATCATGTTGTTTGGAAAGGATCGAAAAGCAACAAAGCCAGATGCAATTATCCAACAATTAATGCGTATCGTTGGTCAAAAAGAAGTGCTTTATTTACAAGAAGATCTTATTTCCTATGAGTGTGATGGATATACCATGTCCAAAGGAATGCCAAAAGCAGTCGTATTTGTAAACAATACCAAACAGGTTTCTGATGTTGTGAAGTATTTGAATAAGCAAGGAATTCCATATATTGCACGCGGTGCTGGGACAGGGCTTAGTGGAGGAGCAACACCACTTGGTGGGGAGGTATTAATCAGTTTAGTTCGTATGAAAAAAATGCTGCACCTTGATTTAGAAAATAGGAAAGCGGTTGTGGAACCAGGCTATATTAATCTGAAACTGACGCAGTCCATTTCAGATAAAGGGTATTATTATGCACCAGATCCCTCCAGTCAATATGCCTGTACGATTGGCGGTAATGTAGCTGAAAATTCAGGAGGTGCGCATTGTTTAAAGTATGGCGTAACGACCAATCATATTTTGGGACTTGAAGTTGTACTGCCTACTGGTGAAATTATTGAACTTGGGGAGGATGGTGTGCCAGACCGTCCCGGATATGACTTGTTAGGTCTATTGACTGGGTCAGAAGGGACTCTAGGGATTGTAACAAAGATAACCGTTAAAGTGTTAAAGAATCCAGAGGCAAAAAAAACGGTTCTAGCATATTTCGACGACATAGCAGATGCAAGTCAGGCAGTTTCTGAGATTATTGCTGCTGGCATTATTCCTGCAGCACTTGAAATGATGGATCAGATAGCCATCGAAGGGGTTGAATCTGCTGCTTATCCAGTTGGGCACCCAAGAGATATTGCTGCTTTTTTACTTATTGAGGTAGATGGAGTCGCTGCTGGAATCGAAGATCAGATAGATGAAATCCTTACTGTTTGTAAAGATAATCAAGTTCGGGAAGTGAAGGTAGCAAGAGATGAGGCGGAACGTGGACTTTGGTGGGCGAACCGTAAAATGGGATTTGGTGCTATGGGAGCGATTTCTCCTGATTACCTCGTACAGGATGGTGTTATTCCAAGAACTCGTTTACCTGAAGTACTAACAAAGATCGCCGAAATTAGTAAGAAATATGACCTTAGAATCGCTAATATATTTCATGCAGGAGATGGAAATTTACATCCACTGATTTTGTTTGATGCCCGTATTCCTGGACAAAGTGAACGTGCATCAAGCGCGGGCTCAGCGTGTTTAAAAGTTTGTGCAGATGTTGGTGGTTCCATTACAGGAGAGCATGGGGTTGGTATTGAAAAATCAGATGAAATGCGGTTTATTTTTCATGATGATGAAATAGAGGCTCAAACAAAGATACGTGCTGTATTTAATCCAGATGATCGATTGAACCCTGGTAAACTATTTCCACAGCCTGGTCGTTGTGTGGAAGTAAAGCAAGAAATGAGCAAAGAAGGATTGTAATTTTAGTAGGGAGAGTGAAGATAGATGAAATTTGCAAGGTTTAAAACAAATGATCGTAGAATTCTTCAAGGGATAGTGGACAAGGATTATGTCCAACAGATCAGTGGTGATTTATTTACCGAATGGAGTTATACCGGAGAAAGCTATGAAATGGAAGAGATTGAACTATTAGCACCGCTTACTCCAAAGCATATTATTGGAATTGGCGCAAATTATGTTAGCCAGACAACTGACTTGCCAGATCAGCTGCCCGATATGCCTGTTTTTTTCTATAAACCTATCTCCTCGGTAATTGGTAGTAATCGGTCTATTATTATTCCAAAAAACTGTGGAGAAGTGAAATTCGAAGCAGAACTTGCCGTTGTCATAGGAAAACAAGCGAGTAATATTAATGAAAATGAAGTGACAGATTATATTTTTGGTTATACGGTTGCAAATGATGTAACTGCCCCGCAATTTTTTCACGAAGCTGGTCACTGGACGATTGGAAAGTCGTTCGACTCGTTTACCCCCCTTGGGCCATACATTGAGACGGAGTTAGATCCAGATGAAATAAAGGTGGAAGCATATTTAAACGGACAAAAAAAGCAGGATAGTTCTACGAAATTGATGATTTTTTCGATGAGACAAATGGTTGCTTATTTATCAAACGTGATGACACTCCAACCTGGAGATATCATTCTAACCGGAAGCCCTGTCGGAGCAGAGATGATGAAGGATGGCGATGAAATTAGTTGTGAGATAGCAGAAATTGGAATACTTAGAAACGCTGTGAAACAATATCAAGCTATTGAAATGAATAGTAAAGCTTAATAAAAATATCCGTTAACAACAATGTTGCTTTCTTGGTTATAGGAGGTGATATTGTTGTTTTCTATAAAAAATTTTATTAAGGGGGATATGATCATGAGTAATGGGTTGTTAGCAATTTTAGCATTTCTGCCGATAATTGTTGTTGCTGTATTCCTAGTAGGACTAAAGTGGCCAGCAAGCAAGGCAATGCCACTTTCTTATCTTTGTGCTGTGTTATTAGCTTTGTTTGTTTGGGATGTAGCTTTTCCGAAGGTCGCAGCTGCTTCCGTGCATGGACTGATTGTTGCCATTACGCTCTTATTTATTATCTTTGGTGCTATTTTACTTTTGAATACATTACAAGAAAGCGGCGGTCTTCACACCATTCGTAGAGGTTTTACCGACATTACCCCGGATCGACGTATTCAGGTGATTATCATTGCTTGGTTATTTGGTTCATTTATTGAGGGCTCTGCAGGATTTGGTACACCAGCAGCAGTAGCCGTTCCATTATTGGTAGGGCTTGGGTTTCCAGCAATGGCAGCCGTTGTATCAGGGATGATTATCCAAAGCACACCAGTTTCTTTTGGTGCTGTCGGAACTCCTATGATTGTAGGCGTGGGCAGCGGTATTGAACCACTTACACAAATCACAGACGTTTCTACTTTCGTATTTGGTGTCGCAGGGAAGGTAGCCCTCCTGCATGCTATAGCGGGACTATTTATTCCTTTATTTTTAGTAAGTATTCTAACTAGATTCTTCGGGAAGAACAGATCATTTAGCGAAGGTTTAAAGGTGTGGAAGTTTGCACTCTTTGCATCTTTAGCAATGACCATTCCGTATGTGATTGTTGCAAACGTCTTAGGTCCAGAATTTCCAGCAATGATTGGCGGGCTTATCGGATTATTAATTGTTATTCCAGCAGCTAAAAAAGGTTTTCTCATGCCTAAAAATGATGAAATTTGGGAGTTTGAGGCAAAAGATCGTTGGGATCCTACCTGGACAGGGAAAATTGAACTCAAACAAAGTGATATTTATGCTGGTAAAATAAGTATGTGGCGTGCATGGACACCTTACGTACTGATTGCAATTTTATTGCTAATTTCCAGACTGACAGAAGTCGGAGACTGGCTAAAATCCGTTACATTTACACTTCCAAATATATTTGGTACAGAAATATCGTCAAGTTGGGAAATTTTATTCTCCCCGGGTTTTATCTTTATCGTTGTTGCCGTTATTACCTATTATATCCATGGAATGAAAGGACAAGATTTTGCCAGAGCATGGAAGGATTCAGCCCGAACGATGATTCTCGCGGGATCTGCGCTTGTCTTTACAGTGCCGATGGTGCAAGTATTCCTCAATTCTGATGGTGGTGCAGCGGGGTATCAGGAGATGCCGCTTGTACTTGCAGAAGGAGTTGCAAATCTTGCTGGTTCGGTTTACCCAATATTTGCAACGTTCATTGGAGGACTTGGTGCGTTTGTAGCTGGAAGTAATACAGTTAGTAATATGATGTTCTCTCTATTCCAATATGGAGTTGGAGACCAAATCGGTGGAAATCCGACTTGGATGGTTGCTTTGCAAGCAGTTGGTGGTGCTGCCGGAAATATGATATGTGTGCATAATGTCGTTGCAGCATCTGCCGTAGTTGGTTTAGTTGGAAAGGAAGGGCATGTCATACGTAAAACATTACTGCCATTTTGCTATTACGCATTATTATTAGGGTCCGTAGGTTATTCGATTATGTGGACAGCTGAAAAAGGCATATTTAATATTGGCTCAATTCTAGCTATGATTATTTGGGGAATTATCATTTACATCATTGCAACAAACAACAGGCGGCTGAACGCACTCGAAAAAAATCGTCATATTGCTTAGAGACATACGCGTAATATCTTTCAAGAAGCTTTCGTCTTTCGGACTGACGAAAGCTTCTTTTTTAATATCGCAAAAATTATCAAAACATACCTGTTCCTATTTGATATGCTTTATATATGGGAAGGGAGCGGGGCCATGAGATATGAGGAAATAATTAATGAAGTTATTCAGTATATAGAAGGAAATTTGCATCAATCAATAGGGACTGAAAAAATTGCTCAGCTAGCAGGACTCTCTGAATTTCATTTCCATCGAATTTTTAAACAAACAATCGGTTTGTCTGTATCAGAATATACCCGTATAAGGCGTCTCGCAAATGCAGCGATTAGGTTGCTATATACAAAGGATCGAATTATTGATATTGCTTATGATTATTGCTTTGAGTCTCAGGAAGCTTTTACAAGAGCGTTTAAAAGATATTATCAAATCCCGCCTGGTCAATATAGAAAGGTGATGTCATGGGTGACAAAACAAAAGGAGGAAAATAATATGAACAATGGTTTAAAGGGATGGTTTTTAAGCGGAGTAGACCCATTTAATTATGAAATAGGAAAGGACCATAAGGTGGTCCATCAAGGGAAAGCGTCAGGTTATATTAAATCAACAAAGGTATTGGATGCTACTCATTTTGCGACAATGATGCAGCAATTTAAAGCAGATAAATTTATAGGAAAAAGAATGAGATTATCCTGTTTTCTTAGAACAGCATGTGTTCAATCCTTTTCTGGTATGTGGATGAGAGTTGATGATGCTGCTGAGGATGTCTTACAATTTGATAATATGAGTAATCGGCCAATAAAAGGAGATACAGGTTGGAATCGATACACTATCGTATTAGATATACCGAAGGAAAGTAAAATGATTGCATTTGGAATAATCTTATCGGGTCAAGGGCAGGTTTGGGTTGATCACGTTTGTTTTGATGAAGTAGGTAAAGACGTTCCAACAACTAATTTAGAAATCGAACCACAATTACTTAATGAGCCAATCAACTTAACATTTGAAGATGAAATATAATGTTCTCTTTTTATAAGCTGCAATTTATCGCAGCTTTCTTTTTTATATTAAGAAATAAACAGATATAGTAAAAAGGATAATCCTTTTTTTCTATAATATAAATATCCGAACTTTTTAGTATGCTTCTACTAGGTTGGTATCCGATAGTAAAATGGAAGAGATGATTTATAACTTTATAAAAACGAGGAATAATTAAAATAGCTTCAATTATTCTAGAATAGAATATGGAAAATACCTTTTTAATAGGGGGAAGTAGATGAAGTTAGAATTCATGAAGATGGCAGTTGAATTGGCAGTCAATAATGTGAAAACAAACAATGGTGGTCCATTTGGAGCAGTCGTTGTAAGGGATGGGAAGGTTATCGGAGAGGGATGTAATCAAGTAACGGTGATAAACGATCCTACAGCACATGCCGAAGTACAAGCTATTCGCAATGCATGTAAGCATGTAAATGATTTTCAATTAGCAGACTGTGAAATCTATACGAGTTGTGAACCATGTCCCATGTGTATGGGAGCAATTTATTGGGCACGGCCGAAAGCTGTTTATTTTGCTGCAACTAAAAAAGAAGCAGCTGATGCAGGTTTTGATGATGCATTTATTTATCAGGAATTAGATAAGCCCATTGAAAAAAGGAAACTGACAATCAAACAAATGCAATTTGAAAAGTACAATCTTCCGTTTGTAAGTTGGTTGGAAACGGATAAGAAAGTGGAATACTAGGGGTAACCACCTTTTTTATTAGAAAGCATATGCTTTGGTGAATGGTTTGATATTTCGCTATCATAATAGTTAATGATAGAGGTGAAAAGGGGAAATCGATCATGAGGTTTGGCATATTGGATCAAATGGCACAGCCAAAACAAAGTAGTGCAGAGGAAGTAGCTGCAGAAACGATCAAAGTTGCTCAATATGTTGAACAATTGGGATATCATAGTTATTGGTTCGCAGAGCACCATGGAACGAAGGGGCTTGTATCCAGTTCACCAGAGATTATGATGGCCGCTATAGCAAGCAATACAAAGCAATTATCGGTCGGGAGTGGTGGGATTCTTCTTCCTCAATATAGTGCATATAAAGTGGCTTCTCAATTATTACAGTTACAAGCACTGTTTCCAGATAGAATAGAGGCAGGTGTCGGCCGCTCTCCAGGTGGTAGTGAGCGCATTAGGGCCCTATTGGCTGATGGAAAGCCAAATCAACAGGAGGAATATCCTGATAAATTAGCGGCCTTAGCACGTTATCTCAATAGAGAAGGGAGTGTCCGAGCAGCACCACGTACAAAAGAATCCCCGAAACTTTTTTCATTAGGTCTGGGAGAAAATAGTGCAGAACTTGCGGCTAAGTTAGGAATTGGCTATGTTTATGGACATTTCATTAATCCGTACAGAGGAGAAGCTGCCCTTCAAACGTATCAAGAAACATTTACTACTGGTTATCTAAACAATCCACTTGCACGTTCAGCAATATTTATTGTTTGCGGTGAGTCCGATGATCATGCAGAAGAATTAGCAATAAGCCAAGACGCTTGGTTACTTCAAGTAGAAAAAGGATTGGATAGTCGTGTGCCTAGTGTAGAAGAAGTAAAAGCAAGAAGCTGGAATGAGAAAGACAGACAACGGATACAAAACAACCGGAAACGGATGATTATTGGCGGCCCATCCAAAGTAAAAGAGGAACTACAAGTCTTATCTGAACGGTATCAATGTGATGATTGGCTTATCCTTACCAATATATACGATAACCATGAAAAGTGTATGTCCTATCAACGAATCATTGAGATGTTTCCATAATTAATTCGAATAAATCTATTTATTGGTATATGTATAAAAAAACAATTACTGGGCAATTTAAACCTAATTGTTATATTATACGGAGGTATGAATAATGGGATTTATTTGGTCTTTAATTATTGGAGGAATTCTTGGATGGTTGGCGAGCCTAATTGTTGGTCGTGACGTCCCTGGGGGAATAATAGGAAATATTGTTGCTGGTTTTGTAGGAGCATGGTTAGGTTCTCTTATTTTAGGAGAATGGGGACCAGAAACTGGTGGTTTTTATATCGTTCCAGCCTTAATCGGAGCGATTGTATTAATTTTCATAGCGAGTTTAATTATGAAAGGTATGCGTAATAATTAGATATTATCAAACAAAGGCAGCTCTTTTCTCTATAAGGGAAAGGTAGTTGCTTTTTTTCATGTTATAATACAGACAAGCAATATTTATGAGGGGAGAGTAAAAGATGAACCATCTGTTACAAAAGTGGAAATGGCCTCTGTTTATTCTTCTTATCGTATTCGCTTTAGTAGGATGTAGCGATATGACGGAAGAAGGGAAAGCAGGAAAGAAAGAAAACAATCAAAACTATCCAGAAGATGTAAGCGAAAATCCGATTGCAACCATAACCATGGAGAATGACCAACAAATTTCGATTGAGCTCTATCCAGAAATAGCACCGAATACGGTAGCAAATTTTATTAGCTTAGCGAATGATACGTTTTATGACGGGCTCACTTTTCATCGAATAATCCCTGATTTTATGATTCAGGGCGGTGACCCGCAAGGAAACGGAACTGGCGGACCAGGATATTCAATAGAAGGAGAATTTAGCTCGAATGATTTTACAAATGATCTAAAGCATGAGCGTGGTATTATTTCCATGGCAAGATCAAATGCTCCTAACTCAGCAGGTTCTCAATTTTTTATCATGGTTGCAGATGCGCCTCACTTAGATGGAGATTATGCTGCATTTGGAAAAGTCATTGATGGAATGGATGCGGTAGATAAAATTGTGGAGATGAGTATAGATGCTGCTGAATCCCCAACGATGAAATCTGTTACTATCGATACCATGGGTTACGATTACCCAAGCCCAGAAAGAGTAGAATAAGGTACGATGAGATATCATCCTAGGAAGGATTATTAAACTTGTATGCACTAATTAAAACATACGTACGTTTGGATGGGGCACCTCAACCTAAAACAACACTTGCGGAAAAAATGAAAAATTAGTTTAGCGAGAGTGCTTGGATACTCCCTCAAAAGCCCCATACAAATATAGCGAAGATGATTCACCAACTTATTATTAATCACCACCGTAAAAAATAATGCGTCCACTCGAGTATTTAGCACAAAAGCAATTTGAAATGCTAATTTTAGTGTAGGGTTATATTTACTGTTTTCAATTGCATTTATGGTATGTCGAGAAACGCTACATTGCTTCGCTTTACGTAAACGTTTCATTTGATTCTTCATTTAGTCTCCAAACCTTATTTTAAAAAAAACGTAAGCTAAGTAAATAAATAATAGAAATACAGCAATGTAGAAACGAAGACCATTCCTTCGTTGATTGATTCAATAGCTTACTTTACCAATCTTAATAGTAAACAAAATAAATATAACCGAAAACGTGTAAGATTACGCCTTCATAAATTATCGAATGTGCTTTTTGTATAGGTATTTCTCATTTCTACCCATTCCTCGTTATATATATCCGTAATGAGTTTACTCACATCTATATCGTCCGTTTTTGCTTGAAATACTAATTCGCAATCTTGGCATTGCACTAAATGGAATGTTGGATACGAATAATATTCGCAAATAGTTTCTGAATCACAGAGATAGCATTTATTGGTTCCATTCTCATATACGACATTTACATCAAATATCGTACTCTATGAGAGTGAAAAAGGTGTATTCGGCAATAAAGGAAATTCCAAAAGAAGGTGAAATGAAATGAACCGTCTAACTTCTATGTTAAAAACATACTATAATTTAGAATTACCAACGATACAAGAACAAAAAGGAGGTTGGGCTTCGCTTGCTTATAAAGTGTCGATCGGAACTGAGGCCTACTTTCTAAAGGTCTATGAAAAGCAACGGGCTTCCACGCCAAAGTATACAGAGTTAATCAACGATTATGCACCAGTCCTTAAATGGTTAGAAGAAAATACGGAATTAAATGGCCATCTTCCAGTCCCTATTTTAACAAGGAATGACAGTTATACCTGTGAAGATGATCAAGCCGTATATATGGTATACAACTATATTGAGGGGGATACGATTGGTGATACAAAATTATCGCAATCCCAAATCATCCATCTTGCGAAATTACTATCCAAATTGCATACGTTTGGTGAAAAAGAAATACCCATGAACTTATATGCACTCAAGGAATCGTATGATCTTCCGTTTTTAAGTCAGCTAACCAAAAGTTTGAAAGCAATAGAAAAGCTTCCAACTGACATTAGAGAACTGCTATGGTTTTATCAGGATCCTTTGGAGCAGTTACTATCTGAAATGAAAAGGTTAGCTTCGTCATTAAAAAATGCCAAATTAACGATGAGATTGTGTCATACAGATCTCCATTATTGGAATTTAATGCAGACATCTAATCAACTTATTCTAATTGATTGGGAGGGGTTAAAACTAGCACCTGTCGAAGCAGATTTAATGTTCTTTGTTGATAAGCCTTACTTTAAACAGTTTCTAGATGTTTATCGACAGAGGCATAACCAGTTTAAAATCAATGAATCCGCTCTTCAATTTTATCAACTTCGCAGAAAACTAGAAGACATCTGGGAGTTTCTCGAACAGTTGATGATTGATAGACTGGAAGGAAGAGCAAGGCAACACACGATAAACATATTAAAAAAAGAATTAAGTACCTTAATTTAATACAAGGATATTTCGCGGTATAAAAATCACCTCCCTTCGAAATACTTGTACTAGATGGAGGTTGAGCGAATGAGTGTCTTTGAATTACTATTAAAGATCGTGGTATCTTTTCTCGTATTGCTATGTTTAGCTAGATTGATGGGAAGAAAAGAAATTAGTCAAATGACATTTTTTAATTTTGTTTCCGCGATGACGATTGGTTCCATAGCTGCAGATACAATTATGAATCAACAAACTCATTTACATATCGGAATGATAGCTCTTATTGCATGGGCTTTATTTACAATACTGATGGGATATTTGGATATTAAATCAAAGAAGGTAAGAAAAGTGGTGAATGGCCAGCCTATCACAGTCATAAAAAATGGGGTACTGCTGGAAAAGTCCTTGCGCAAGACAAGATTAACGATTGACTCTCTGCAATCTTTATTGCGAGAGAAAAATATCTTTTCGATAAATGATGTGGACCAGGCGATTTTTGAAACAAGTGGAAAGTTATCGGTATTGCAAAAACATTCGAAGCAGCAGCTCTCAAAAACGAAAGATAGCCCTGAACCAGTAGAAGTTATTTCAAGTGGAAAAATAAATGTAACTAATTTAGCTAAATTAAATTTGGATATCCCTTGGTTAGACCGGCAGATTCAGGAAATTGGCATTGCTACCATATCGGAAATCACTCATGCAGAAGTAGAACCAAAGGGCTCTCTTTATATTCAGATAAAGAATAAGCCAAAAAATGAAAGGAAGCAAAGCTAATTGTATTGTTGATGTATTTATGTTATGCTTACGACAACTCTATATGAAGAGGAGATAATTTCATGTTAACAGGTGTTTTCAACTAATTCAGTAACTAAATAAGGTTAAAATTCACTTCATTTTATTTGAGTAAATATAAATGTTTTTTCGTGATGAATTTTTAACCTTCTGAATTAGCAAGAACAACGGTTAATTTGTCTTTATTTCTATCGTGAAACCCAAATCCGTGCTGTTCGAGTACGGATTTTTCTGCTTTTTAGGGGTTCTCTAAGTCAAAGACGGCGAATGGCGTATGTTCATTTGCTGTCTTTTTTACATTCGAGTGGAAGCGATAATTATAGAGGGAGCAAGGGATGGTAGAAAGTTACATCCAGTACAACAGTTACGCCTTTTACAATTTAAAGGAGGAATGAATGATGAATGTAGAAAAGCAAGTTAGCCGATGGAAGGAAAATAACGAGATTATATGGAGGTATCATGATGATAAAGGTGATAGAACAGGTAAATGGAAACCTTGATTTAGAAGAAGGTTCTCTTGTAATTGAACACTTGATGATTGAATGTTTTTTAACTCCTGGAATTTCCACGAAAATATTGGCCAGAAAGGTTTTATTACCAGTGCCTGTTACAGTTGCAATAAAAAAAGAGTTAATTGAAAATGGATTATTAAAGCAGGACAGAGGAGTACGGTGTACACAAAAAGGAAAAGCCCTTGTTGAACAATCGTTGGACTATAAAGGATTAGATAAACAGCTCCATGAACGGTTATTATCAAGACCAGATAACTTGGAAGCTGATTTGGACAGTATTCTTATCATTCTTCATGATTTGTTTTCCAAACGTCCCCAAGTAAATGTGCAATTAGATCAGTCTTTGTGTACTCCTGAAACAAGCTTACGGAGAGCTATTCTATGTTTAAGTGAACGTTCTCTTATTGGAAAGCGAATATTATGTGTGGGCGATGATGATCTTGTAAGTGTAGCTATAGGTTTACTTCTACAAAAATTATTTCCTAGGAAATCGGAGTTTCATACATGGATTGATGTAATGGATATTGATACTCGTTTTCTTGCATTTATTAATAAAATTGCAAAGGAAAAAAACTTACCAATTACATGTATAGAGCATGATATGCGAAAACCAGTCGCTAGTGCGTATGTCAGCAGATATGATTGCTTTCTTACTGATCCGCCCTATACTTTACAAGGGATGGAACTATTTGTTTCACGGGGAGTTCATGCCTTAAAGAGGCAGAGTGGCATGCCTATTTTCTTATCATTTGCACACAAATCACCAGCATTTATGCTGAAAATGCAGCAAATATTCATTCGTTTAGGATTGAGTGTAACAGCTACATTACCTCAATTTGATCATTATCTTGGTGCTCAGATGATTGCTAACCAAAGTCAGATGTTGATTATGAAAACAACGACTTCAACCGAGATACCAATTGATTTATTACAAGAATACCAAGACCCAATATATACTGGAGAAATGAAGCAGTCGTTTCGTATTTACCGATGTAAAAGTTGCGGGATAGAAAGGAAGGTAGGGGCCAACTTTCCGTTTAAAACAATCGAGCAGTTAAAAGAAAGTACCTGTCCAGTTTGTTGTAACAATACGTTTCTTTTAATCAAAAAAAGAACAGGAAATAAATAATCAAGCGGATAGATACTTGCTTACAAAGCGGTATCTATCCTGTCTTATTAGTATAAATAAGCTATGTTATTGAACCGACTGTTCCTTATTGTCTGTTTTGATACATTTCCATACCAAAAGGAGAAGGAAAACCCCAATTATTCCCATGACCATATAAGTCAGGTTTAAGAAATGATTCATCGTCATCGATATAACCGGAGGACCTAAGGCAACTCCGATGAATCTACAAGAGCTGTAAAATGAAGTAATGGTGCCACGTTCCTCTTTCTCAATTCCTTCAGTTATCATTGCGTCGAGTGTGGGGAGTATTGCTCCAATGGCAGTACCTAGTAACGAGGTAATGATAAGCAATAGGATTAAGTTATTACTTGTGTAGCCTACAAAAATAACGCTTACAGAGGAAATGATTAAGCTTAGCATGATTACGCTTTTCATAATCTTTAAATTACCTTTAATTGTTCTACCTGTAATATAAGAAGCAACACAAAGGCAAAAGAGAGGGATAGCTAAGACAAACCCTTTTTTTACATCGTACAAGCTATGTTGTTTTTCAAAAATATCCGATAAGAAAAATAATACCCCAAATAAAACAAGCATTAAATGAATCCCAATGAAAAAGACGGTATAAAGCCATTTACCATCATTTTTAAAGATTGTTTTTGTCTTTTCATAAAACGTTCTAAATCGCGGTGGTTCTTCCTTCTGTTTTGGAACCTTTATAAAGAAAAAAACAAGAACAATTGAAATTAGGCTGAAAAAAGAAATGGAGAAAAACGGTAAAAACCACAAAAATGAAGCAAACAGTGCTCCGAGAATAGGACTTAGTACTTTTCCAAAAGTATTTGATGTTTCAACGATTCCTAAACAAGAGCTTGTCTTTTCATCATCATCTTTATAGAGATCACCAACTAATGGTAAAATGATCGGTGCTGCTCCAGCAGCGCCAATGCCCTGCAAAATACGACCAACGATGATCCATGAAAACGGATCAGCCATTCTCCATGATGCCATACCAGCAATAATGCCGCCAATCATGGCTAGTATTAAACTAGGTAAAATCACGATTTTTCTTCCATAACGGTCAGATAAGTAACCAGCTACCGGAATAAGAAAGATGGCTGCAATCGAATAACTGGTAATGACCATGCTGGATTGAAAAGAAGTGATTCCGACCTTGTCTTCAAATATAGGTAAAACAGGAATTAGCATCGAATTACCTAACGTCATTACTAGCGGAATGGATGCCATGCTTACAATGCACCATTTGCTTACTTGTTGGTTGTTTTCTTCGTTTATCACAATAGACACCTCATTCTTTCCTACTTCATATAATTCCAATTGATTTGAATTCCTATACGAATGAAAATGTATGGTAAATCATGCTAAAGCTATCATTACAAATTCCTAGCCTAGTCAGTCATTACTAAATTCTTGTAGTTATATAGCCCATGAGCATAGAAAAATCCAGCTTTTCATAAGAAAATCCTAAAAATAAGTTGTATTCTGAAGGGAGATTATAACATGATGTTTGTAAGCGTTATCAATAATGGAAGGGGGAGAGATTTTGAGTAACCATACTATTTAAACCTGGGAGGGAATGAATCATTGAAGTTTTATCAATTTAAGAAGTATGGTAGGTATGCGTTTTTTGCAATCCTCTTAACTTTGCTTCTTACATCAGCAAGTAATATGGTGACTCATGGACAAGAGATGGATTTTTTTACTTCATTTGAAGAAAATGACAGAACCCCTACGTGGGAAAATACAGTTGAGGTGGATAGAGAGGGGGACGAAAAAGCATCAGGTATTGATGGCAATATTGATGAAGATAGAATCCAAGGGGATATAACAGATAAAGTGCAAAGCATTACAGCAAGTGCGAATAATCCCCCAAACGAAATCGAAGAAAAGTTAATCGATAATGATCAAAATACGAAATGGTTGGCATTTGAATCCGATGGTTGGATAGAGATGGAATTATCTGAGAAGGAGAAACTTGTAAAATATGCGTTTACTTCGGCAAATGACTCTCCAGAAAGAGATCCGAAGCAATGGAGCGTCTTTGGTTCCTCGAACGGTGAAGATTGGGTCGAAATTGATTCGCGAGAAAATCAATCTTTCGAGAACCGATTTGAACGGAAAATTTATACCTTTGAAAATAATCGGGCGTACAAGTATTATCGTTTTGAATTACGAGAAAATCATAGTGGTGATATTATACAATTGGCCGATATTGCCCTTTCCAATGGGGAGGATACTCCGGAAGAGCCACCAACCGATATGAAATCGTATCAAAGTGATGGACCACCAAGGTCTTATACAGCAAAAACGAATGTCGGTTGGGAAGGATTAAAGGCATTTACGTATGAGGGTACACATCTTTCTAAAGGAAGGGCGTATTCCTATAATAAGGTGTATGATGTTGATATTCCTGTAACTGCTGAGACAAAGCTTTCGTACTTTATTAGTCCATTATTTATGGATACGAAGGAAAATGATTATTCAAGTACGTATGCTTCCATCGATCTTGCCTTTAGTGATGGTTCTTATTTAAGTGAACTAGGAGTGAAAGATCAGCATGGAGTTGTACTCCATCCGACCAAGCAAGGGAATTCCAACACACTCTACCCAAATCAATGGAATTATAAAGAAGCAATGATTGGGGAGGTAGCTAAAGGGAAGACAATCAAAAGAATTTTAGTTGCTTACGATAACCCAAATGGACCGACAACCTTTAAAGGATCTGTTGATAATATAAAAATCGGCGATGCAATTGATGAGGAAGCAGATAACTTTACGGATTATGTTAATATTTTAAGAGGCACTCAATCAAATGGTACATTTTCTCGGGGGAATAATATACCGGCAGTAGCTGTACCGCATGGATTTAATTTTTGGACACCAGTTACAGATGCTGGCTCTACCAGTTGGCTGTATAGTTATCATCAAGATAATAATGAGGAAAATCTTCCAGAACTAGAGGCATTCTCCGTCAGTCATGAACCAAGCCCATGGATGGGAGACAGGCAGACCTTTCAAGTGATGCCTTCAAGTACGGAAGGAGAACCGACAGCTGATCGATCAGAACGTGCATTAGCTTTTCAGCATAAAAATGAGATCGCCAAACCACATTATTATAAAGTAAGCTTTGAAAATGGCATTGTCACAGAAATGGCCCCAACGAACCATGCAGCGATGTTTCGTTTTACGTTCCCAGATAATCAATCGAAGCTAATTTTCGATAATGTAAATAATAATGGTGGATTAAGCTTACATCCCGAATCACAGAGTCTTTCTGGTTACTCTGATGTTAAAAGTGGCCTCTCAGCAGGAGCGACAAGAATGTTTATCTATGCAACCTTTGATAAACCGATAGCGGAGTCGAGCAAGCTTCCAGGAAATGATCGAGATAATGTGGCGGGTTATTATAAATTTGATATTGGAAATAGCAAGGAAGTTAATATGAAAATAGCTACGTCACTAATTAGTGTGGAGCAAGCAAAGAAGAATCTACAGCAGGAAATATCGCAAGAGGATAGCTTGGAAGATGTAAAAGAAAAAGCAAATCAACAATGGAACGACAAGTTACGTCGAATTGAAGTAGAAGGAGCAAATTATGATCAACTAACTACCCTGTATTCGAATATGTATCGCTTATTCCTATATCCCAATATAGCATATGAAAATGTTGGCTCGGTGGCAGAACCAGTATATCAATATGCAAGTCCTTTCTCTGAACCAGTTGGTGAAGATACACCTACAGAGACTGGTGCAAAGGTGAATTATGGTAAACCATATGTGAATAATGGGTTCTGGGATACTTATCGAACAGCTTGGCCTGCTTATACATTATTAACTCCACAGAAAACCGGAGAAATGATCGACGGATTTGTTCAGCATTACAAAGATGGTGGATGGATTTCTAGATGGTCTTCTCCTGGCTATGCAAATCTGATGGTAGGTACAAGTTCGGATATTGCATTTGCAGATGCCTATACAAAAGGGGTTAAGAATTTTGATGTGACGTCATTTTATGAATCGGCATTAAAAAATGCCGCGGTGGTTAGTCCGAGTCAGGCTACTGGAAGAAAGGGATTAGAAACGTCTATCTTTAATGGTTATACCAGTACGGCTATAAGTGAAGGAATGTCTTGGTCCATGGACGGTTATATCAATGATTTTGGCATTGCAAACTTCGCGCGAGCGATGAAGAAACAAGAAAATGGTACGAATCCATATTATGATCAGCTGGATGATGACTATCTGTATTTCTTAAATCGTTCCAGACAGTATCGGTACCTCTTTAATGAACAAGTTCAATTTTTCATGGGAAGAGCTGAAGATGGAAAATGGCGTGAAACAAAAGAAACCTTCGATCCACGAAGTTGGGGAGGGGATTATACAGAAACAAATGCTTGGAATATGGCATTTCATGCTCCGCATGATGGACAAGGTTTAGCGAATCTTTATGGAGGCAGGGAAGGACTTGCTAATAAACTAGACGCATTCTTTTCCACCAAGGAGACAGCTACGTATCCAGGTCATTATGGTGGTGTTATTCATGAAATGCGTGAAGCAAGAGATGTAAGGATGGGCATGTATGGCCATAGTAATCAACCTGCTCATCATATTGTATATATGTATAATTATGCTGGAGAGCCTTGGAAGACCCAAAGCAAAGTAAGGGAAATCTTATCTAGACAGTATATCGGTAGTGAGATAGGTCAAGGTTATGCAGGTGATGAAGACAATGGTGAAATGTCTGCCTGGTATTTATTAAGTGCTGGAGGAATTTATCCTTTAACGATGGGAACAGGGGAGTATGCCATAGGAGCGCCTTTCTTTGAAAAAATGACGATTCATTTAGAGAATGGGAAAGATTTGGAAATTCTTGCTCCTGAGGTTAGTGATACGAATAAATATATTCAAAATGTCACTATAAATGGGGAAGATCATAATAAATTAACCATTTCCCATCAAAGAATTTTGGAAGGTGGCACCATCGAATATGAAATGGGAAGTGAACCTTCCGATTGGGGTACATCAGATGAAGCCTTGCCTAATTCTATTGTAGATACGAAAACAGATGGTACGACTATTCCACTTCCCCCAATGCATGATTTAACCGATAACAATAAATATAGTGGTATTACTAACGAACAGAAACGTTTATTTGATAATGCATCCACAACGGAATGGCATATAGATGATCAAGTAGCTCGTATTCGAACAGAATTTACGAATGCCCCTTTGCAAGCTGAGATGTATACCATCACTTCTGGAGAAGATAAAAAATATGATCCAATAAGCTGGGTGTTAAAGGGATCTAATAATGGGCAAGATTGGAAGATAATTGATTCTAGAGAAAATGAGTCATTTAAATGGCGTAACTATACACGTTCATTTAAAATAGAAAGTCCAAATAAATACAGTCACTACCAGTTGGAAATCACCAAAAACAATGGCGCTGACCGTACAACCATTTCAGAAATCGAATTGCTTGGCTACGATAATCTGAATCAGATCTTCGAGCAAATAACCGAACAGTTAATAAAATTCCAGAAAGCTGAAGATTTGAACAAGGGGATGGCCGACCAAATTATCCATCAATTAGGCAATGTGGAAAAGCATGTTCAAAAAGGGAAAATGGAACAAGCAATTAAACAAACTCGCAATTTAATACAGCATATAGAAAAAAGGAAGAAGCAAAAGAAAATAGATGAATCAGTCTGCAAGCAGATAGAGGCAGAATTATACAGCCTGATTCAGCTAATACAACAAAAGAAATAAGGTCAAACCCGGCGTGTACTTCACGTCGGGTTTATTATCTTATCTAGTTCTGTTTTATAAACGTAATAGTCATCTTTAGAAGATAGTGTCATCGTTGCCTCTCCGAATCGATGGCTTTGTAGATACTGACCAATGGAACGGATCGCTATTTGTGCAGCTCTATCTAGCGGATAACGATAAATACCAGTCGAAATAGAGGGGAATGATATACTTGATAAATCGTAGTTACTTGCTAATTGCAATGAATTTATGTAACAATTCATTAATCTTTGATCTAATGTCGAGGCATTAGACTCATTCCACACGGGACCTACGGTATGGATTACATAGGCTGCTGGAAGTTGAAATCCATTTGTTATAACTGCTTCTCCAGTAGATAATCTTTCCCCATGAAGTTTTTGTTCACGGATGGTTTTGCAAGCTTGTACTAATTTACTCCCAGCAGCTTGGTGAATAGCCCCATCAACACCTCCGCCCCCCATTAATGTTCCATTTGCAGCATTAACAATGGCATCGGTGTTTTGCTTTGTAATATCAGCGACGGTTAGCTCCAATGTATTACCGTTGATTTCAACTTTCAATCTCTTCACCTCTTGGTTCACTGTTGTACTCATGGAAGAAAACGGATCTTATGTCCAGTATAAGAAAATATATGGATGAAGCAGGTATAGGCTAAAGAGATATAGAAACGTATAAAATATAAAATTGGGCTTGGTCGAATACGTAGTGATGAATTCTAGAATACTGAATGGGGGGTGATTTGCCATGAGTTATAAAAATACGTTTATTACTGTTTCGGAGGATTCCACAGCTACTTCAGGGATGGAACCAACTCCAAGAAACAATAAACCAACGATTGCATCAATTGAGTACGAACTAATGAGGGAAAATCCATATACCTATACTCAAGTGGATGTACAATTTCAAACGTAGCTTATTAAGAACAACATTGTCCAGAGGAAAATAGAAGGTATAAGAGAAGCATTCTTTTCTAAATCAAGAGCTTGTTTTCGAGCTTCCCCATTAGTAAAGAAATTTGGTTGGGGTATACATTATGATGAAGATGGAAGAATTGCCATTTACGAAGTTAACAGTAGTTCGTATAACCAATTTCTTCAACAAGAAGGGACGAATATATTAAAAGGAATGCGTTCAAAAAATAGAGTGGTTACCTTCATTTTATTAAAAGACCGAGAACCTGGATTCTCGGTCTTTTATAATGCAATTAAACAAATGCGCTGATCAATAGTATGAACACAAGACCACTTACCGATATAATCGTTTCAAGCATGGTCCATGTCAAAAAGGTTTCTTTAACTGTTAAACCAAAGGACTCTTTTATGATCCAGAATCCGGTATCGTTAACATGTGAAGCGATTAAGCTTCCTGCTCCAGTGGCTAGTACCATTAATGCTAAGTTTACGTCTGTACCTGCCATTAATGGAATTACTAATCCTGCGGTCGTCAAGGCAGCGACTGTTGCAGAACCTTGAGCAATTCTTAAAACAGCAGCAATTAACCAAGCAAGAATGATAGGAGAAATCGCACTTCCTTCAAAAATCTGAGCAACATAGTCACCTACACCGCCGTCAATTAATACTTGTTTTAGAGCACCACCTGCACCAATGATTAATAACATCATGGCAATTGATCTTACTGAACTTTCGGCTGAAGCCATTACATCTTTCATTGGGATGTGTCTTGCCACCCCCATTGTATAGATTGCTAATAGAACAGAAAGTAACATTACCGTAGAGGGTGAACCTAGGATTTCAATAAAATCGAAAAACCAGCCTGTTGCCCCAATTCCTTCTTGGATTAACGAAACGATCGTTGATAGCATCATCAACAAGACAGGAAATAGTGCAGTAAATGCACTTATTCCGAAGCTAGGTGTTTCTTCTAATTTATATTGTTTTGCATCACCAATTTCAGTAAGGCTTCCACCTTCTATTTTTTCAAAAGCAGAAGGGACGAGCCTCTTAGCGATTTTTGCATATAATGGCCCAGCTATTAATGTTGTTGGAATAGCAACAATAATCCCGTAAATGAGTACCATACCTATGTTAGCGTCATACTCTTGAGCAATAACGGTTGGTCCAGGATGTGGAGGCAAAAACCCATGGGTAACCGATAATGCGGCAGCCATTGGAAGACCAAGTGATAAGAATGAAACATTGGTTTGTTTTGCAATTTGATAAATAATTGGAATTAACAATACTAATCCTACTTCAAAGAATAAGGCAATACCAAGAATAAAGGAGGCGATAACTACTGCCCATTGAATATTCTTTTCACCAAATTTATTAATTAGCGTCATGGCAATACGTTGTGCACCACCAGCGTCAGCAATTAGCTTACCAAGAATGGCTCCAAGTCCAAATACTAAAGCAATACTTCCTAATGTTCCACCCATTCCTGATTCAATTGAAGCGACAATTTCATTTAATGGCATACCTAATGCTAGAGCAATTAAGAATGCTACAACTACTAATGAAATAAATGTGTTTATATTTAATTTCATAATTAAAAATAGTAATACAAGCACACCTAGTGCGACGATAAGTAACGGCATATTTATCTTCCTTTCTCTGTGCAAGATAAGCAATACGTAACCCTTTTCACGAATGCTTATGTTTATCTAGTTGAGTTTATTTTGTCTCTCTTTCTTTTTCTAGCATATGCTGTGTATGGAAGTTTTGATAGATTGCTTTAGTTAGTAATTCTCTATCCTTGTTTTGAATAGCTTCAATGATCGAAATATGATTACTAACAATACGTTCTGCGTCTTCTGGTTTATCAATAAACCGTCTTCTCATTGATAGCAGAATAAAGCATTCCATCACTGGTCGTAATTTAGACCATAGAAGCATAATTTGGTTATGATGTATCGTTCTAATTATGGTTTCATGAAAGTCCAAATCTTGTATAGTAAGCCCTTCGGCATCTTGATACTTTACCGAAATACGCATCATTTCAATAATTTGTCTTAACTTCTTTATTAAATCATCATTTTCCGATTCGATTACACGTTCAAGGACAAATGACTCGATCATTTTTCGGATGTCATACATTTCTTCGATGTCGTTTTCTGAGAATCCTATTACAACAGCTCCCATCCTCTCTAGTTGAATTAATCCATCAGAAGAAAGAACTTTAAGTGCTTCCCGGACAGGTGAACGGCTAGTACCGAATTGTGAAGCTATTTTGTTTTCAGAAATAACGGAACCGCTTTCAATACGGTCAGAAATAATCTGCATACGTAATTCAGCAGCTACTCTTTCTCCAATTGATGATTTATCTAACCATTCTTTTGGGTAAAGCGTATTCATTTTAGCATTTCTCCCTAAGACTAATATACTTGTTTATCTTGTATACAAGTATATTACCAGATAATCTAAGAATTTGTAAACCCTTTATTCTTCTCTAAAATAAATTTATAGAATAGCATGTGAAGTTCCAGCTAATTAGTAGTTTTACAAGGAAAATAGCATTGAATTACTAGAAAGGCTTTGGAAAGTTGTGAGAGGTTACTGACTAAAGAAGTGCTTTAACATTACGTAGGCTAGATCAGGGCACTTCATGCATAGAAGGCCCTATTATAATGCTTTAACATCTAAGGTTTGGATAAACCGAACAAATGCATGAACAATATTTAGTTGTAAGGTATCCTCATGATAGTACATCCAAGTCTTGCGTGTAATAGCCTTACCGGATGCTAGGTGAAGTGGCTTGATAATTAGTTCTCGATATGGACGGACAACAAGATTTGCAATAATTGCATATCCTAGGCCATTAATAACCATTTCTTTACATGTTTCTACTTGATTGACCTGAATATTTATATTTGGACCTTGCTTATAATTACTGTACCACCATTGATCTACGATACTTCGCATTTTTTCATCCGTATGGTAGTCGATACGCGGTAAATCAGGAAGGTTTTCCCATTCGAATTCCCACGGTGAAGCAAGACATATTTCCTCTTCATAAAGTAAATCCTTGTTTTCATTCCATAGATAATCCCCTTTGATAAAACCAATATGAACATCATGATTTAAGATAAGCCGATGCATTTCACTGCTCCATCCAGTAACAACTTGAAACTCAACATTTGGATAGTTTTGTTTAAATAGGCGCAGTAACTTTGGCATTTTATTTAATGCAAAGAAATTAGATACACCAACCCTTATCGTACCAGCAACTTCTTCCTTCATATTATGAAGCTGTTCTTCTATTTTCCGTTGTTCGTGAATCATTCTCTGCGCATGTTGGGCTAACTGTTCACCTTCAGGTGTAAATGTAATCCCTCGTTGCTTTCGAATAATTAGTTGGACACCGTAGTAATTTTCCAGCTTTTTTAATCGGGAGGTTAATGTGGGTTGTGATAAAAACAACTGCTTTGCTGTCTTTGTAATATTTTCGGTTTCATAAAGCACGGACAGCATTTCCCAATCTTGCATTCGCATAGACAATGACACCTCGTTTAGCAATTTGATATTGAAAAAATTTATGGCTGATAATTAAAATTATATATTTTCCTAATTTTCATTTCAATTCTATAATAGAGATAGAAAATAAAGAAATTACAGAAATATAGTGAATCTATAATTCTAAAAGGAGGATATATATGAGTACGAAAGAACAGTATGTCCCAGGATTAGATGGAGTGATAGCTTCAGAGACAGCCATTTCATTTCTTGATACGGAACAAGAGAAAATTATTATACGAGGGCATGAATTAATTGATCTTTCAAAACAGAATGATTATATTGATATTGTGCATCTCTTATTAGATAAAAAACTACCGAATCAAGAAGAAAAAGCTGACTTAGAGAAAAAACTAACTTCAAATTATCATATTCCCTCAAATATAATGGATCTTTTAGCGTTATTACCAGAGCATACGCACCCAATGGATGGTTTACGCACAGGATTGTCAGCGCTTTCTGGTTATGATGAGGATATCGATAATCGTTCCTTGGAAGCGAATAAAAGCCGTGCTTATGCATTATTAGGCAAACTTCCCGCTATTACAGTTAATAGCTATAGACTGATTCAGGGGCAAAAGGCTGTGCAACCAAACCAAGACTTAGCGTATAGTGCTAACTTTTTGTATATGATTACTGGAAAGAAGCCAGAAAATGTAGAGGCCGAAATTTTTGACCGCTCGTTACTTTTGTATAGTGAACATGAAATGCCTAATTCAACATTTACTGCAAGAGTAATTGCTTCTACTAATTCGGATATGTATGGAGCGCTTACAGGTGGAGTAGCTTCACTAAAAGGAAATTTACATGGTGGTGCGAATGAAGCGGTTATGTACATGTTAAATGAAGCAAAATCTGAAGCTGAATTTGAAGAATTGCTTCATAAAAAACTGGTAAAAAAAGAAAAGATCATGGGATTTGGTCATCGTGTTTATATGAAGAAAATGGATCCTCGTGCATTAGTAATGAAGGAATCATTAAAGCAATTATGTGATGAAAAGGGGGACCATCTTTTACTCGAAATGTGTGAAGCTGGAGAGAAAATAATGAAAGAGGAAAAAGGCCTTTATCCTAATCTTGATTATTACGCGGCGCCTGTTTATTGGATGTTAGGTATCCCAATTGGTTTATATACTCCTATTTTCTTTAGTGCGCGAACGGCTGGTTTAGCTGCGCATGTAATAGAGCAACACGAGCATAACCGTCTTTTCAGACCACGTGTTAACTATGTTGGCAAGAGTTATTAAGATCAAACGAATGAAGAACTTTTTTGTTAGAAAGGAAGAAAAACATGTTAAAAGTAGAGGAACAGAAAAAAACAGACACGCTGTTAGAGGAAATTACCGATTATGTTTTGAATAAAGAAATTACAAGTGAAGAAGCATATTCAACTGCGCATTATGTGCTTATTGATACAATTGGTTGTGGGGTATTGGCATTAAACTATCCGGAATGTACGAAGCATCTAGGCCCTATCGTGCCTGGAACAGTAGTACCAAATGGTACAAGAGTACCAGGAACTTCCCATGTTCTTGATCCAGTACAAGGCGCATTTAATATTGGAGCCATTATTCGATGGTTAGATTATAATGATACATGGCTTGCTGCCGAATGGGGTCACCCATCGGATAATTTAGGTGGCATTCTTGCAGTAGCTGATTTTGTAAGCCAAGAACGTTTGGCAAAGGGGAAAGCGCCTTTAACAGTAAAAAATGTTTTGGAAGCAATGATTAAAGCACATGAGATACAAGGTGTGCTTGCCTTAGAAAACAGCTTAAATCGTGTAGGTTTAGACCATGTTCTTTATGTAAAAGTTGCCACTACGGCGGTAGTTACCGAAATGTTGGGTGGGGGGCGTGAAGAAATAATTAATGCCTTATCCAATGCATGGATTGATAATTCGAGCTTGCGTACTTACCGGCATGCACCTAATACTGGCTCACGTAAGTCTTGGGCTGCTGGAGACGCGACAAGTCGTGCTGTTCGTTTAGCAATGATGGCTATTAAAGGTGAGATGGGGTATCAAACAGCTTTAAGCGCTCCAGGATGGGGGTTTCAAGATGTGTTATTTAACAAGCAGGAATTAACAGTAAATCAACCTTTTAATAGTTATGTTATGGAGAATGTACTATTTAAAGTATCTTACCCTGCAGAATTTCATGCACAAACGGCAGCAGAAGCAGCTGTGAAATTATATCCAGAAGTCAAGGATCGTATCGATGATATTGATGAGATTAGGATAACAACCCACGAGTCTGCGATTCGTATTATCGATAAAAAAGGACCGTTATATAATCCAGCCGATCGAGATCATTGTATTCAGTATATAACAGCAATTGGTCTGTTAAAAGGGAACATTGTAGCTGAAGATTACGAAGATGAAGTGGCTGCAGATCCTCGTGTTGATACATTGCGAGATAAGATGGTGGTCACGGAAAACAAGGATTATACAAAAGATTATTTAGATCCAAATAAGCGATCGATCGCAAATGCTGTTCAAGTTCATTTTAAGGATGGAACATCAACGGAAAAGGTAGATTGTGAATATCCACTAGGCCATCGTTTCCGTAGAGATGAGGCTGTACCAAAAATCTTGGAGAAATATGCTGCAAACCTAGCAACACAGTATTCAAGAAAACAGCTACAACAAATTGAAGAAGTAAGTTATGATTATGATAAGCTTACAGCAATGAATGTGAATGAATTCATGGATTTATTAGTGAAGTAACAAGGAGGGGCCGATTGGTATGGCATGGATCGTTGACCGACCAAAAACACAAGAAGAACTAGCCACTGCATTTAAAGAATTAATACACGAAGAATCGATCTTACAAATTCCAGGTGCACATGATGCAATGGCAGCACTTGTAGCTAAAGAAGCTGGATTCTCGGCGCTTTATTTATCCGGGGGAGCATATACAGCGAGCAAGGGTTTACCTGATTTAGGTATTGTGACATCTACTGAAGTAGCAGAGCGTGCGAAAGAGCTTGTTCGTGCAACAAATATACCATTGCTTGTAGACATTGATACCGGCTTTGGAGGAGTGTTAAATGTAGCGCGAACTGCACAGGAAATGTTCGAAGCAAATGTTGCAGCTGTTCAAATTGAAGATCAACAGTTACCGAAGAAATGTGGCCATTTGAATGGAAAGCAGCTTGTGACAGTTGAGGAAATGGAACAAAAGATTCAAGCGATTAAAAAGGTTGCTCCATCCATCGTAGTTGTTGCTAGAACAGATGCACGTGCAAACGAAGGATTAGATGCTGCAATTAAACGTGCAACAAATTATGTGGCAGCTGGGGCAGATGCCATTTTTCCGGAGGCACTTCAAACCGATGAAGAATTTCGTTTATTTGCTGAAAAAGTACATGTGCCTTTATTAGCTAATATGACAGAGTTTGGAAAAACACCTTATATAACAGCAGAAGAATTTCAAAGCATGGGCTTTAGTATGGTTATATATCCAGTTACTTCCTTACGAGTTGCAGCGAAAGCTTATGAGCGCATTTTTAACTTAATTAAAGAAGAAGGAACACAAAAAAACGGGGTCTCTGATATGCAGTCGAGAAAAGAATTATATGAAACGATTTCGTATCATGATTTTGAAGAATTAGATAAGAAAATAGCTAAAACCGTATTAGGGGAATAGTTGAATCACTCCATTACATGATTAACAGGTTGTCATAATCTGACAACCTGTTTTTGTTTTAAAAGAATAGGATTTATTAAAAAAGCTGAGACATAATGATAACTCCTATGGTACAGGACGGAGAATCCAAACGATGGTTTCATTTTTCGCGAGCACGGTCTCAGCTAAGTGGATCTCTGCCAATGCTGTTCTCGCAGAAGTCTCACTATTTAAGTTGGCTCATGTTCTGAAGCTATACGTTCGGTACTGGAAGGACCGGAGGCTGTACGGAATCTGGGATACCAGCAGTGTACCCTTTTCCGTTTGTGTCTTTTTCAAATTCATTTCTAGCTTTATCAATAACGGATTCGTTCGTTATCAGGTCGTATAAAGTGAGAGCTATTGATTTAGCGGCTAGATGCATCCCTTTTAACCCAATAGAAGATCCATAGGAAGCAGTAGCTTGCCAAGAATGTGGCTGCACGCCGATAGGGGCACAAGTTGTCATAATCTGTCCCACAGGTGTAATCCAGCTCACATCTCCAACATCGGTTGAGCCACCAATGGAAGTACCTTTCAAATGTTGAAGATTGTAGAAGTCTTCAGGCAAGTGTTCTTTGAAGGTAACTCCCATACTTTGCTTAGCGGATTGGACAATTTCTTGATCTACCGTAGCTACCAAATCATTAGCAAAGGAATCTTCTTCTAGTGAGAACTTCTGTGATCCGGCAGTTATCATATTCTCATACATCAAATCGTTCAATGTATTGTTCGGCAGGGTATCATAAGCATTAGCCAACATTTCCTCGCTGACTTCTGTTTCTGTCATTAGTGCGGCTCCTTGAGCAATTTTTCTTATTCTCCTTAGCATCTGTTCTACCTGTGCTTTGCTAGCAGCTCGTAAATAATACCAAACACTCGCGTTATCTGGTACAACATTTGGCGCAAGTCCACCATTCGAGATAACATAATGAATACGTGAACCGTCTAATGTATGTTCTCGCATATAGTTTGCTCCAACGTTCATTAGTTCAACTGCATCCAAAGCACTTCGACCAGCATGGGGAGCACCAGCAGCATGTGCAGTTATTCCTTTGAAATGAAATTTGATGGATACCATTGCTTGCATACTGAAACTTGCTGTAATATTCGAGGTTCCAGGATGCCAAGTTAAAGCACAATCTAAATCATCAAATACTCCTTCTTTAGCCATAAATGTTTTACCTGATAGAACTTCTTCGGCTGGGCATCCATAATATCGTATGGTCCCTGATAATTGATTATTCTCCATTTCTGTTTTTAATGCAATAACAGCTTCGACTCCTGCTGTACCTAGCAGGTTATGCCCACAACCATGACCAGGGCCATTTGGATTAATCTCCTGTCGAGTTGTTGATTTTTTTTGAGACAGGCCTGGTAATGCATCATATTCACCCAATACGCCAATGATCGGCTGTGAGTTACCGAATTCTGCGACAAATGCCGTAGGTATTCCTGCAATATCAGATTTAATGGTAAATCCTGCTTGCCGTAATGTATCCATTTGTAAAGTTGCTGCATAGGTTTCTTCATAAGCAAGCTGTGGGTGATCCCATATGTCATTAGCTATTTCCGAAAAAAAAGATTGCTTTTCATCTAACCAGTCTAAAATGGAATTTTTTGCCATGTAAATTCTCCTTTATTATGCGTGTGATTGTTGATGTTTTCTCTTTTCTATAAAGATGCATAAGCTTATAGTAATAACAATACAACATAAGCCTTTAAAAAAACTTGGAATAGGTAACAGATATATGAGTAAACCACTTGTTAATGCAATGCACCCATATAAAGGTTTTTTTATTGCAAATTGAGCAAAAATACCGCCAAAAATAGCAGGAACAATATATGGGAAAATAGCACGAACAGAATCAGGAAGCATCGAAACGATAAAGGAACCGGAGATGATAATTACGGTTAATATCGCTAGATTAACTAAAGAAGCGGCTCCAATAGCAAGAGTGGCTACGATTTCTCCCTTTTTCGTACCTGGATCTGTACCAACTGCTAATTGAGCAGCTCCAGCAGAGGGTAAACACATGTTAGAGATATTACCGGTCAAAAAAGCAAGGTAAGTCCCAGATACGCCAAGTGTTGGAAAATAAGAAATTGGTTCTACTACCCAAACAAGTCCAATAACAGCTATATAAGCAGTTAAACCAGATAGAATAGGGGGCCAACCTGGATGGTAGCCAAGTACAAATGAAAGACAAATTGGTAAAGACAAAGTTAGTCCGATAATTGTCCAAATGGTGATTCTACCCCAGAAGTGAGATTTCGCATGAAACTCACTCATTTTTATCGTTTCAGATTGTTTTATCCGTTCAGTATGAAGAAACTTTTCGCTCACTTCCATTAAAACAACTCCCATTCGTTAGATGATGAAGTAAATAACAGATAGGCTTGTAAGTATAGCCAGACCTAGTGACCATTCGTGTAACCATTTTAATTTTCTAAACTTGTTAGCAACAAGCGTAACAACGATCATGGTAATTGCTGCAGCAATAATAACGATAACTGATTCGTATCCTTTAAATAATTCCTGTGTTAATAAATTACCGAATATGCCAAGCATTGCAGCTGTAGATATAATAATCATGATTGGAAAGCCTTTATCTTTTGTTTTGTTCGTTATAGAGGATTGGAATTTCCCTAAATGTTTTGTAAATAAGGCTACAAACAATAACCAACCACATCCCCCTAAACATAATACCCATGCTACAGTGGTAAATGCTTGAGACGTAAACGAAGATGAACCTAATTCTGTTCCAAAAGAAGTAGCAGCGATAGAAGCTCCCATTGATTCCGTTGCAGCTGATCCGATAATTCCAATTCTAATTAAAGTAAGTGGGTTGCCCAACAAGGTAATAAGTGAAATAGCGATAATCATAATGCCTAAGGAAGGTCCAATAGAGTTAATGGCCCCAACTTTAAGAGATGTTTTTACTTCGTGTTGAGATAACCCTACGCTAGCACTTGTCTTTGAGGCGATTCGGATAAATATAATCCCTTGAAAAGCGATGACGGCTATAATCAAACAAGCGATTACCCAAATGAACGGGTTATTAGCTACTAACATTGCCTTTTCCATTCTAACCTTCCCTTCTTTTTTAATAGTTTGAAAAATTAAATAATTATTTCTAGTTAAACATAGAATAATAGATGTCACTACTATAATGGAAGGAAATCTTACAAAAATTCGGAAAAATGAGTGAAAATGCCTAGAATAAGAGAAGGGACGATCCATTTTTATCATAGATGTTAGTAATTCGAACAAATTGAATACGGATTATAATCTAGTGAAAAGTTGCTGTATAATAAATCTTAAACTGATAGATGAAGGAGGAATAGGATATGTTTCAGATGAGGATCGAACCACGTGTTTCTGAAACGGATGGAGTTGGACATATTAATAACACGACCATACCAATCTGGCTAGAGGCAGCAAGAAATCCCATCTTTAAATTATTTACCCCAGATGATTCCTTTGCAAATTGGAAAATGATACTACTATCTATTCAAGTAGACTATCTTAGTCAAATTTATTTTGGGACTCCGGTAGAAATACATACGTGGGTAAAGAGAATTGGTAATACCAGCCTTGAATTATATGAGGAAGTCTATCAAAGAGGTCACCACTGCGCGAAAGGTAAAGCTGTATATGTAAATTACAATCAAGAGAAACAAGTATCTGAGTTAATTCCTGACAACATTCGACAGGAATTAGAAAAGCATCTTTATTCATAAAATGGAAGTGGAGAAGATAGTCTACTAGTTATTTAGAGTTAATTGTACGATTTATACGTATTTTCAAATTATTAAGGTGAGAAATTCAAGGAATCACGTTCATTCGACAATTTCCGCTCGTTTAGAATTTTTTAAATAATCATATCTTTGTTATTATTAAAGGGTATTCATTTTTTTATTACCAAGGGGGTTTTTACATGAATAAACACAAATGGAAATTACTGAGTATTCTGATTTTAATTGGTCTTGTTTTAGCGGGATGTGGTTCTTCTGAAGGGGATGCGGAGAATGGTAATAGTGAAGGTGAGTTGAAAGATACGTACACAGTAGCTAGTGATACATCCTTCGTGCCGTTTGAATTCAAAGAAGATGGCGAATACGTTGGCTTCGATATCGATCTTATTCATGCCATTGCGGATGAAGCTGGGTTTGAAATCGAATTAGAAACAACGAACTTTGATGGAATTATTCCTGGCTTGCAGACTGGTTCGTTTGATATTGCGATTGCTGGTATAAGTATTACTGAAGAAAGAAAACAGAAGATTGATTATAGTGAGCCATATTATGAATCTGGATTAGCAATTGGTGTCCGTAGTGATAACGATTCTGTTAAAGGGATTGAAGATTTAGAGGGGAAAACAATTGCCACTAGACTAGGATCTACCAGTGCTTCATATATCGATGAGAACATTGAAAATGCGGAGGCGAGTCAATTTGAACAGCTTGATCAAGCGTATTTAGCTGTTGAAAATGGCAGTGCTGATGCTATTTTATATGATGCTCCGAATGTAAATTATTACATTCAAACAAATGGAGACAACCTAAAAGTTGTTGGTGACCTTTACCAAGCTGAGGATTACGGTATTGCAATCTCGAAAGGGCAAGAAGAATTAGTTACTGCTATTAATGATGCATTAGCAACTTTAAAGGAAAACGGTAAATACGATGAAATCTATGAAAAATGGTTTGGAAAAAAACCAGAATAACAGAATTCGAACGATTACAAGTCGTTAAGGAGCACAGCCTCATGAAGAATAAGCAATAATGAATAGGGAATCTCCTGTTTTGATTGGACAGTTTGAATACGTAGTAACAAAATTGATGCTCATATGGAAACTGGGTCGTTACGAGTAAAAGAGGAGAATCTTCTTGTTTGGATGGGCTGACTTTTAAGGCAGCTCCTTTTTCTCTGACTAGCGAGGTGAAGCAAATGGTGAATTTTAATTGGCTGCAAGTGATTGATTTCTTACCTGAATTATTTACAGGACTTTATTATACCTTACTCATTTCTGTTATTGGCTTAATTATTGGATTTGTTCTTGGTGGAATCTTTGGACTAGGGAGAATAGCTAATAATAAACTTATTAAGAGCATTTCTGCAATATATGTAGAAGTTATTCGGGGTACACCTGTATTGGTACAAGCAATTTGGATATATTTCGCCCTACCACTAATCATTGGCTTTGAAATCGAGTCCATAATTGCCGGGGTTATCGTCATTGCGTTGAACTCAGGTGCTTATATTGCTGAAATTGTTCGTGGGGCAGTACAATCAATTGATAAAGGGCAGATGGAAGCAGGTCGCTCATTAGGGCTGAACCATGGACAAACAATGCGATATATCATTTGGCCACAGGCATTTAAACGAATGATTCCTCCATTAGGGAATCAGTTTATTATTAGTATTAAGGACACCTCACTCTTATCCGTAATATTAGTGCCGGAGTTGATTTTTCAAGGTCGATTAATCGCTGCCAACCATTTTAACGCGGTGGAAATTTATACAACGGTAGCAGTTTTTTATCTGGCTATTACGCTGACATTATCATTTGTATTACGGATTATTGAGAGGAGGCTGGATATTTAATGATTCAAGTAAAAGATTTATACAAAAACTTTGGAAAAACAGAGGTTCTTAAAGGAATAAATTGTGAGATTCAGCCCTCGGAAGTAGTTTGTGTAATTGGTCCAAGCGGTTCTGGAAAAAGTACTTTTTTACGTTGCTTAAATATGCTGGAATCAATTACTAGTGGTGAAGTGATTGTGGATGGGAATAACTTAAATGATTCTAATACAGATATAAATATGGTGCGTACAGAAGTAGGAATGGTCTTCCAACAGTTTAATTTATTTCCTCACAAGAAAGTCATTGAAAACTTAATGCTTGCACCTCAAAAAGTAAGAAATATTAGTCGTCAGGATGCAAGAGAAAGAGCAGAGAAATTGCTAGCAAAAGTTGGATTAGGAGATAAAGCTGAACAATATCCTCAGCAATTGTCTGGTGGCCAGCAACAGCGTGTTGCTATCGCACGAGCACTGGCCATGGAACCGAAAATGATGTTGTTTGATGAACCCACTTCTGCGTTAGACCCTGAATTAGTCGGAGAAGTATTAGAAGTGATGAAACAACTGGCTAAAGAGGGAATGACCATGTTTGTCGTGACACATGAAATGGGTTTTGCTAGAGAAGTGGGTGATCGAGTGTTGTTTATGGATAATGGTGTTATTGTTGAAGAAGGGAAACCCGATCAACTATTTTCTAACCCCCAATCTGATCGAACAAAAGAATTTTTAAATAAAATATTGTAACAAAACTAGCGTATTGGGTCGTTCGCCCAATACGTTTTTTATGTAATAACTTGATACAACAAGGACATAACTAATACTATTCGAAAATGTTTGGAGTGTGGTTCATATGTATTTAAATGGTAAGCTTATATCAGGTGAACTTGATTTAAACACAAATGATTTTATAGTAAAGCAATTTAAACAGCTCGCTACCGAATCTAATCTCTCTGAGAATCAGTTAACCAAAATCATGAGGTACTTAGACAGTCATCCTAATGTTGATGGTCAAGTATTAACTTTATATGATCAAATGCCAATCTTCTTAAATCAGGAAGAAGTGGCAAACGTTCTTGATGATTTAAGGTATATTCAATCGATGTACCAATCAAATAATGAATGATAACTCATTCAGTTCATACCCAAAACATGACAATAAATCCAGTTAAATATACTGGTTTTAAATTGTTTTGCAAATTTAATAGCGTATCAAGCTGTTGACTACATTTAACCGTTCGCTTATCAGTCAGTCCATATTTTAGACCCAATTCTATCATCTCTTTTTTTTTCTTACTAATCGCCTTGCTTAATCTTGTAACTTTTGGTTCAACGATCTTCATTTTCCTTCTTCCTTTCTTGATTATAAAAATGTTAGGGCATAAGTCTCAGAACACACAAGTGTAAGTATGATTATTTCTATATGAAAATGCAATAGTTTCAACAAAGAAAGTCAAAATGATATAAATTACGACATATTACTACTAATTTGTTTGTTATTTTATAGTAATCACTTCATAAATGTAGGGTATTTGTCTCATTTATTGTATATTTTGGTTTCAAAGTAAATAATTGGATTTACTTTGAATGTATGTTGACTTTTACACTTCATACTGCTGGGAAATTTTTATTTGGTACTCATAAAAAAGGTGATTAGAGACAGATCATTTGGCAATCAGAGGAAGATAATGTTCAAAATAACAAAATGAATTAATATTATAACACAGTACTTCGTGAGGCAATGAAGGAGGAATAAGCTGCATTTTGGCTAACCGATTGTTTTGAACTAGTAGAATTGGCCGTGGAACCTAGCTTTCAAGGAAGTGGATATGGACAACAATTTTTAGAGGAGATCTTGAAAAGAATCCCTAATCAGACAGTAGTATTAACCACACAGTAAATAATATCATTGGTCAATCATTATATAAAAAGTAAGAGTGGCGGGTATTAGCAACTCCTTCTTTCCAGATCATACAATTCCCTTTACGATTATGGGAAGAAAGATTAACGATTTTGTAAAATGATTAAGATAACGGGAAGTAACGTGGTGATTGAAGATAAGGGAAATACGCGAAGCACCTTGTGTAACTGTTTTATGACATGTTTATCTTTCCTGCTGTAACTCATTAATGGAATGTATCACATGTTACGTAAGGGCTTAACCAATTTGGGTGTTACATTGGCTATTATCAATGGATGTAAAAAAGGCTAATCATTCCATGACGAATATGATAATATGGATTTGTGTGGATTATTCAAATAATTACTAAATTAAAGTGTTCCATTACTGATAGTTTACTATTATTCTATTTTTTTGTGTGAAGAAATGATAAATAGAGGATGTTTTATGAATGATCGTGAAGACAGACTTTAAAGTTAAGCAAAAACTGTATCCCTTATTTAAAGGTCTCAAAGATACACAGATTTTAAGTTGTCTACAAGGCCATATGGGAGAAGCTTGGGTTGATGATCCAGTGCATCCGACTGTAGCTCAGATTACAGTTGGTGACTTTACCTTCTTTGCTGGAGATGCTTATTCCAATACAGCAACTGAATTATTAGGCAATATTCCTGATCGAATACTAGCTATTGTTCATACCAAAGAATGGGCAGACCAGCTAGAGGCAAGGTATCAGGGAGCCTTTGAAAAAATCAAACGATATCGCTTTCGAAAACAGGCTACCGACTTAAAGATAAAGCCACTAGAAGATTATGTCGCTAAACTACCAGAGAACTATGAATTAAAACGTATCGATCGAAGCAATATTCTAAATCCATCGTTACATGCTATTTCAGAAGATTTCACGGGAAATTTTCATTCTATAGAGGATTTTTTAGAAAGAGGGATAGGATATTGTGTTTTATATAATGGAAAGGTCGTATGTGGAGCATCGTCTTATAGTGTATATAATGATGGGATTGAAATCGAAATCGGTACAAATCCTGATTATAGAAGAAAAGGTTTGGCTAAAATTACAGCATCTGCATTAATACTAGAGTGTCTTGAAAAAGGGTGGTATCCAAGTTGGGATGCTGCTAATTTAGCATCTGCTAGATTAGCAGAACAATTAGGTTATGTGATGGAGGGAGCATATGATAGTTATTTTATAGTCAAGGAGGAATAAGAAAGGTGTTAAAAAAACCTAAACATTTATTGTCAGGAGATAAAGTAGCAACTGTTAGCCCAAGCTGGGGTGGAGCGGGAGACCCTGAATTGAGAACGCGATATGAGATAGGAGTAAAGCGTTTAAAAGACGTGTTTGGTCTACATGCTGTACCGATGCCGAATAGCTTGAAAGGGACCTCCTACTTATATGAAAATCCACAAGCACGTGCGGAAGATTTAATGATCGCATTTAAAGATCCTTCCATTAAAGCAATCATTGCTAACATCGGAGGTGATGATAGTATCCGGTTATTGCCATATTTAGATTTAGAAGTGATTCATGATAACCCCAAAATTTTTATGGGGTATTCGGATAGTACCATTCAACATCTAATCAACTTGAAAGCTGGCATATCATCATTCTATGGACCAGCAATTCTAACGGATTTTGCTGAAAATGTAGAAATGCATGCTTATACCATTCATTCCATTAAGCAAACGCTGTTTACAAGCACACCTATTGGTGAAATAGAACAGGCGACGGCTTGGACAAGTGAATTTCTAGATTGGACAGTCGAAACTAATAATCAGATTAAACGGAAGATGCAACCAAACAAAGGGTACGAGCTGCTTCAAGGTTCTGGTACTGTATCTGGACGATTAATTGGAGGGTGTATGGAGGTATTAGAATTTACAAAAGGGACCGAGCTTTGGCCGACTAGTAATCACTGGGAAAATAGTATCCTTTTTTTTGAGACTTCTGAAGTAAAATCATCACCTGTTCTACTGACCTATTGGCTGCGTAATTATGCTGCACAGGGGCTATTACAAAACACCAATGGAATTGTATTTGCAAAGCCTAAAGATGAAGCCTTTTATGAAGAATATAAAAGAGCGATACGCATGGTAATGCGTGAGTATAAGCTAGAGGATTTGCCAATATTATATAATTTGAACTTTGGTCATACCGAACCTAAAATTGTTATCCCGTATGGAGCGATGGCCGAGATCGATTGTGAACATCAAACGTTCTCCATTTTGGAAAGTGGTGTGGAACCGTTTAAATAATTATAGAGAGTTTGTAAATTTCGATATGGAGAATATGAATATTATAAAATTATTATTTTTACTAATTGCATATAGGCTACTTTTATTAGGATTATTCTATGTCTTTCGTAGGTTTCCACAACCATGCAAAAATGGATGATCCATTTAGATTTGGGCTGGACTCCTTATGATACCGATAATGCTATCTCAAACTTGGTTATCAAAACAAGAACTAGAAGAGCCTATCATGAACAAAGAGGATCAGTAAAATTTGATCCTCTTTGTTTTCCTTCTAAATTATTGTGCTGTATAGCCACCATCAACTAATAAAGTAGTTCCAGCAATAAATGACGCATCTTCACTTGCGAGGAATAGCACTGCTTTTGCCACTTCATCCGCTCGACCGAGTCTACCCATAGGGTGTAAATTGACAAGATGTTCTTTTACTTCCTTCGGCGAATCAGCAATTAACGGAGTGTCGATATACCCTGGACAAACTGCATTAACACGGATGCCTTCTTTTGAATACGTAATTCCTAATGTTTGGGTGAGTAATTTAACTCCACCTTTGGCGGCAGCGTATGCTGTCACCCCATCTTTCCCGACAAAACTATGAATGGAACCACTATTAACGATAGCTCCTCCGGTTCCTTGTTTCCGCATTTGTTCAATCGCATATTTATCGGAAAGATAAACACCTGATAAGTTAATATCCATGGTTTTTTTCCATTGCTCGTATGACATTTCATGAATATTAGCTTCATTGGCAATTCCAGCATTCGCAAACATGATATCAAGCTGTCCAAATTGACGAACCGTCTGTTCGATCATATTCTTTGTATGTTCTTCATTGGTTACATCAGCTTTAACAAATAGGGATTCATATCCTTGTTGAATTAAATCATGTGAAATCTCCTGACCACGATCGGCTAAATCAGCAATAACTACTTTAGCGCCTTCCTGTGCGAATAAACGAGCTGTAGCCTCGCCAATTCCACTAGCTCCACCTGTAATAATTGCTACTTTGTTCTCTAGTCTCATTTGCAAAAACTCCTTAAATTAATTTACTGTCGATCCATCATCAATTAGAAACTGCTCCAGTTGAAAAAGATGAATCGTCGCAAGCTAAGAATAATACCATTTTGGCAGGCTTTCCCATTCGTCCTAAGAGATAGGTTTTGTCCAATTCTTCCTTAGAACGGCCAATTTGTTCAGAAGCATAATCTGCCATTGCAGTTTCTATATACCCTGGATGGATAGAAATTACACGTACATCTGCTTGAGCGTATTCCATCGCACCATCCTTGGTCATAATCCGAACTGCACCTTTACTAGCGCCATATAAAACATGGCCAGGTGTACCGATGATTCCTGCTTCGCTGGAGGCATTAATTATGGAACCATTTTTTTGTTCGGCCATGATTGGAACATCATGTTTCATTCCTAAAAACACACCAGTTACATTAATGGACATTAGTTTATTCCAATCTTCTAATTCTGTCTCTATTAATAGTTTATTAATTGAGATTCCAGCATTATTAAATAAAATGTCGATCTGTTTATGGCTAAATAGCGTTTTTTCAACTGTTTATTTCCAACCTGCATCTTTACTAACATCATGCTTTATAAAAGTAGCTTCAGCCCCTATTGCCTTTATTTCATCTACCGATCGTTTCCGGAGTCTTCATTAATGTCAGTGAAGACAACTTTCGCTCCTTCTTTAGCAAATATCAGAGCAGTTTCTTTTCCAATCCCTGCTCCTCCACCAGTAATAATAGCGACTTTATCTTTTAATTTCATGTTATCATCTCATTTCTAGTATGATTAAAAGTGAATCAATCATGTATCTATTCTTATTTATTTCTAAGATAAAGCGATAGAGGTATACGGAAACGAAAGCTCTAAATTTAACTATTTATTTTATGTTTTCCATTCCGATTTGACCGGCCATGCTCTCAGCTACTTTCACGTCACTGGTTGCCTTAATTCATTTGATAAACGGTACCTCATTACATTCGGTGGCAATAATGTTACTTCTTAGAAAAATTCCGAACTACTTTCCGGATATAATTTTGTATCCTTGGATGGTAGTTCGGAATTAAATTTATTCTTGTTTCTTTTGCCTTTAGGCGCTAATATCTGCAGATGGTCCAAATGTTTCATAGTGAATAGCGCCGTCTTTCACCTCCATTTTTCTTAAAATACGAAGGATGGTTTGCATAAATCCATTTGGACCACAAACATAAAAAGATGCATTCGTGGTAGGAATTACACGATGGAGCCATTCATAATCAATATGACCATGTTTATCACAATCATCATGATCGTTACCATAGACAACATAATTTGTTATATTTGCATATTCCTTTGTAAGGTTTTTCACTCTGTCTTTCATTGCATGATGTTTGGCTGACCTTGCCGCATGGATAAAGATAACCTGTCGATGGGGCTGCTTTTCAATAACGGTTTCTAACATACTCATTAACGGAGTGAATCCCACGCCCCCACTAATTAGAACTAAAGGTGTTTGGCATTCTGAATCTAAGGTAAAGTCTCCAGCAGGAGCACTTATTGGCAGAATAGATCCCTCATGTATCGTTGTATGAAGAAAATTCGAAACGATCCCTTTGGGATATGCATTTCCCGGTTCACGTTTTACACTAATTCTATAAAATTCGGCATTCGGAGCAGTTGATAAACTATATTGTCGTAGGTGATCAAAGGGCTCATCTTCTATTTGTGCCTTAATGGTTATATATTGTCCTGGTCTGTATTTAGGTATTGGTAAACCATCCGTTGGTTTTAGGTAAAAAGAGGTAATTACTTCGCTTTCTACAACTTTTTTAATCACCGTGAAATCACGGTATCCTACCCAACCACCTATTTTTTGTTGTGTTTGTTCATACATTTCTGTTTCTATGGTTATAAACATTTCTGCGATGACGTTATATGCCATTTCCCAAGCTTTTAATATTTCCTCATTTGCTGTATCCCCTAAGACTTCTTTAATCGCTAATAGCAGATATTTTCCAACAATTGGATATTGTTCAGCTTTTATATTTATGCTCGTATGCTTATGTGCGATTTGTTTTATATGAGGAACTATTTCTTCTAAGTGTTCAATATTTGCTGCAGCTGCATAAATAGTATTTGCTAATGCTTTTGATTGTGCACCTTTTTGTTGATTCGTTTGATTAAAGATATTGTTTAATTCCGGATGATTCGCAAGCATCAGACGATAAAATTGTTTTGTTATTTTTTCTCCGTGTTCTTGTAATACTGGTACAGTCGCTTTAATAACGTCTATTGTTCTCTTGTCTAAGCTTTCCGTGGCATTTGTCATAAAAACTACTCCTTTAAAAGATGTATTTTTAATACACCTTTATTGTATGGAACTATTTTTCCTATTACAATGGGGATGAAGTCAATATGTGTTACAATAATGTGAAGTTATTAACAAGTGAGTGTGATGAGGGTGAATTTAAAGAAATATACAGACTATGCATTACGTGTGTTAATATTTACAGGATTAAAATCAAAGCAAGAACTGGCAACCATTAAGCAAATTTCTGACGTATATAATATTTCTCAGGAGCATTTAAAAAAAGTAGTTCATGAACTTTCAAAAAGAGAATTAATCGTGTCTGTAAGAGGTAGAAACGGTGGTATCAAGTTAGCTAAACCTGCAAATGAAATTAATGTCGGAATATTAATTCGCCAGCTTGAAAATGATTTTATAATGCTAGAGTGTTTTGATAAAGGAACAAATCACTGTGTGATTTCTCCGGGTTGTACGTTAAAACATGTAATTAATAAGGCGCTAGTTGCTTTTTTTAAAGTTCTTGAAGCGTATACTTTAGATGACTTAATAAAAAATGAAGAAGAACTTCAAAAACTAATGGGAATTACCATTCAAAAAGGGGAATAATTTAAGGGGATAACTTGGAAATAATTGATTGGATTACTGTATATTGCATAGATTCCTCGTTTTGTTTAAGACTAGTATATAAAACATTTCGAAGAAGGAGTAGTATCGCATGAACATTCAAAAAGGTGACCAAAAATTTTTTCTTGGGGAAGATGAACAGTACCCAAAAGCTGTCATAACGTATGGTTTTTCTGACGATGGGGATGTTGTTATCAATCATACAGAAGTCTCGGATGACTTACGTGGTCAAGGAGTGGCGGGGAAGTTGGTAGAGGAAGTCGTGAATTATGCTAGAGAAGAAGGGAAAAAAGTAAATCCTGTTTGTCCCTATGCCAAAAATAAAATGGAAAGAACGCCGGAATATAGGGATATCCTGGTACAATAATGAGTTGAAATTGACTAGGGATTCTCTTGTTTTTAGACTAGGTATTGGAATAGTATAATGAAGGACATAAGCAAGGTAGTGGTACAATTTCTTAGGTAAGTTACATTTCCAAAATGTATAGAAAGGGATGGAGGACAATGTATCTAACCATATCGGAGACAGCGGATTATTTATCTATGGAGGAACAAAAGATTAATGCGCTTGTTTTACAGGGAAGAATTCGAGCGGTTCACGATGGAGATCAATATTTAATTAATAAAGAACAATTCACTACTCATCTTGAACAAATGGAGAAATATCGAAAAATGATACAAGATTATTTAAATGAGCCTATTCCTGAGGATATAGATGTGAAGGATGAAGATTAACGAATATGTAAAGAGGTTCTTCCAATATGGAAGAACCTCTCCTTTGTGTTTGCTTAAGAAGGTAACCCGAGCACTGCTTTTTCTTCTAGATATTCTTCAATTCCAAAGTCGCCCCATTCGCGGCCAATGCCAGATTGCTTATATCCGCCAAATGGTGCAAAGAAGTCAGTTGGTGCATTATTTATTTGGATTTGGCCAGCCTTAATATGATTAGCTACAAAGGTTAATGTTTCTTTATCCTTTCCAACTACATAACCCGCAAGTCCGTAAATGGTGTCATTAGCAATTTCGATTGCTTGATCTAAATCATCATATGTGATGATTGTTTGAACTGGACCAAAAATCTCTTCTTGAGCAATTGCCATATCATTGGATACATCCGTAAATACGGTGGGTTTAGCGAAGTATCCTGTTTCTAGACCTTCTGGTTTTCCTTTACCGCCAACTAGCAATGTTGCACCTTCATCTATCCCTTTTTGGATATAGGATTGAACAGTATCCCATTGATCTTTGGAGACAAGTGGGCCTGTTGTATTTTCTTTTTGTTGAGGATCTCCATACTTAAAGGAAGGTAATACTTTCTTAATCGCTTCTTCAAAATCCGATTTCATAGAGCTTGGAATAATGGCACGTGTTGCCGCTGAACAAACTTGTCCTGTATTCATCATAATATTGGAAACTGCTGTTTTTGCAGCTTCTTCAACATCGGCATCTTCTAGAACAACAAGTGGTGATTTACCACCAAGTTCTAGAGCTACTTTTTTAATTGTTTTTGCTCCATTTTGCATAATTTTCTCCCCAACTTTTCCTGATCCTGTAAAGGATACAAAGTCAATATCTGGATGTGCACTAATCCCATTGCCAATGGTAGAACCAGTGCCATTTACAAGGTTGAATGCACCTTTTGGAACACCAGCTTTATCAATAATTTCAGCTAGCATAATTGCCGCAAACGGGGTCATGGATGCAGGTTTTAGAACAACTGGGCTCCCTGCTGCTATCGCTCCTGCAATCTTCGTAGATGTTTGATTGGTAGGGAAGTTCCATGGCGTAATTAAACCACTAACACCAATGGATTCTTTACGGATCGTATGTCCACCTCGCTCCTCTTCAAATGTAATGGATTTTAATGCTTCTGCTGCATGAGTAAAATGATTATATCCCATTTGATAATGCACATCTTCAGATATTGACAGGGGAGCACCTAATTCAGCAGTCATGACCTCAATAAATTCATCTTTTCTTTTTTCATATTCCGCAGCAATGCTTTCAAGCATTTGAATACGTTCTTCTTTCGTTGTTTTTGAAAATGCTGGAAGTACAGCTTTAGCTGCATCTACTGCTTTATCTAAATCTTCGCTTGTACCTGAACTAATTTGACCGATTATTTCTTCTGTTGCTGGATTAATAACATCAATGGTTTCGGAACCAGTCGATTCCACCCATTCGCCATTAATAAAATGTTTTAAATTTGTGCGTTTCATATGAGAACTCTTCCTTTCCATCAGAGTTTTTCTTATAACGTTGTACTCTGTGTATTCCCAGTGCATTAAATTTAAAACATTCGTACCAAGTGATTATACTAAAGGTGCTCTTTCAATAATTCTTCCTTTTCTCCCAACCGTAGTTACGGCTGTTTTTAATGACCGCACGACTGCTTCTTCAATTATTTCTGTAACTGCTTGAAATAACTGATTCATAATTGGATGCTCATCACGCAAGTAGGTCAAGGATGCTTTCATAGATTGCTTATTCTGGTGATAGGTATGTGCGGTAGAAAACGCAATAGCGATATCTCCACTACCATTATCTAAGTGACTTCCAGTTCGTCCAAGACCAGCTGCACAACGTTTGGCTATTCGATTCAATTGACGATCATACAGAGGAGCATCCGTTGCAATTATCATCATAATCGATCCATCAGGGGTATCTAATTCTATAGTTGGCCAGGAAGCAAATTGTGCATCCTCGCGTTTACCATAGTTACTGACAATTAAACAGCCAATGTGATACTGTTCATTTTGATCTTCTACTATTCGTGATGCAGTACCTACTCCTCCTTTATAACCAAAACAGACCATCCCTTTTCCGGCACCAATTGCACCTTCTTCTACAGGGGAAGTACTTGCTGTCTGAATGGCTTCTATAGCATGAACTGGAGAAATGGCTGGATACCTTGCTGAATTTAAATAACTGTCATTACATTCACCAACGACAATATTAATTGAACTAGCGGTATCACCAATTTCTTCTGTTGTTTTAAGCATGTATTCCATGGTTCCTTGCCATACATAACCAACACTAAAAGTGTTCGTCAACATAATTGGTGATTCAATGAGACCTAGCTCATTTACTTGGATCAGCCCTGTTGTTTTTCCATATCCATTTAGTATAGCACTACCAGCATGCACTTTATCTCGAAAAACATTTCGATTATGTGGGAGGATGGCTGTCACTCCAGTACAAACTGTTGTTTCCTTATCGATTTGATGATGTAAAGTAACATGCCCAACGGATACCCCAGAAATATCAGTAATGCAATTGGATTTTCCTTTTCTCAACATCCCATTTAGTCCCCCTTTTTTAGTATTATATCAAAGTAGTATGTTGACGTAATTGATGTGGAATAATAAAGCCAAATAATATATGAAGGAATTCAAGGAGGACATGTATGAAACATAGTAAACGAATATTGGTTTCCATTATTGCTGTTGCTGGAATTATCTATTTCCTTTCTGTTAGTGATTTTTCAGCTCGCCAAGAAGAAAAAAACACACAGCCAGTGAATAATACAATAAAGCCAACTAACCTGGATACAGGTATTCATGTCGGGAAGCTTGCTCCTGATTTCACACTGAAGGGACTGGATGGAAAGGAATATCGATTAGAAGATTTTAAAGGGAAGAAAGTAATGGTAAACTTTTGGGCATCTTGGTGCCCTCCTTGTAGAAATGAAATGCCGGATATGCAACGTTTTTATGAGGATAAAGATATCGTTATCCTAGCAGTTAATTTAACCGATACGGAAAGAAAGGCAGAAGATGTTCAGCAATTTGCCAAGGAATATAAGTTATCTTTTCCTATACTTTTAGATAAAGACGGAAAAGTCAGTGAGAATTATCAAATAAAACCAATTCCCACAACGTATTTAATTGATTCAAAAGGTTATATTCATTATAAAGCGTTTGGGGCAATGTCTTATGAGTTAATGATTCAAGAATTTGAAAAGATGAAGTAGGGTGAAAACAGTTGGAAGGAAATTTACTTCTGGCTGTTTTATTTTTTAGTCTATTTTATACTAAGAATAGTATATAAAAGGAATTGGGTGAATGGAAATGGACAGTCTATTTCAAACCGATCGATTATACCAATCGATTGTACTGGAAATTAATCGTTTAATAAAGGAACAAGTAATATTAACAAACGATCAAGGAGTTATTGTGGCAAGCACGAACACAGAAAGGCTTGGCATCTTTCATGAAGGTGCTTTTCTTGCAATGCAAAAAAAAGAAAAGATGATTATGACGGATCAATTGGTTCATCAGTTGCAAGGTGTAAGGCACGGCATTGTTATCCCCATCATTATTAACGATGCTCCCTTAGGAGTGCTGGGTATTACTGGTGATCCACAAATTGTTGAACCATATGCAATGCTTGTCCAGAAAGTAACCGAATTATTTATCCATGATTCCCTAACAAGAATCAATCAGGAAAGTAAGATGCGTGATATTGAATTTTTTATATTTGATTGGCTAAATCATACCATTGATCTAACAAGTTTAGATGAGAGAAGTAATTTTTTACAAATTAATATGTACCAATACCATCAAGTTATCGTGCTTAAAAGCAAGGAGACCCATTTTAATCTTTCTTATCACCAATTAGAAATGGTCAAGAATATTTGGGATTATACAATAGAGGTGCTGTTTATTCGATGGGGACAAGATAGAATTGTTATGCTTATTGAAGATATCGATCAATACAGACTATCAAAAAAAATCAATTACTTCTTAGAACGAGTGGAGCAAATAAATGGGTTCCGATTATATGCTGGAATTGGGAGACAGACAAGTACGGAGCGGCTATCTGATTCATTTTCACAGGCAATAAAGGCATGTGAACATGCGAATCAGCAATCACCTGTTGTATTTGAATCTGATTTACGATTCGAGATGCTTCAACATGAATTATCTTCTGAAACGAAACATCAATTTGTTAAGCGGACATTAGGGAAGTTAATCACCGATAAGGTCTTGATGCATACACTAAACAGTTGGTTTGAACATGATATGCAGATGCAGGTTACTGCTGATCATTTACATATTCATAAGAATACCTTAACCTACCGTTTAAATCGAATTGCTTCATGGACGCAGCTTGATCTAAAAAGTATTGATGATTTAATGCTCCTATATATAGGATTCCGATTTTCTCTGGAAGAATAGTAACTGTGCATATGTACAAATGTATCCGTTATCTAATGAAAATATTTGTGTTTATAGACATATTTTTTTTCGTTAATATTTTATAAAATAAAAATAGTATGAAATAGGAGAATGCATATGTTACATAGTGAAGTGAAAGGGAAATTGCTAGCCATTGTTGGAGCTGAGAATGTAGAGGATAATAATGCGAGCTTATTAGCTTATTCTTATGATTCTACAGCAAGATTCCAAGCATTACCTGATGCCATGGTTGCCCCTCGCAACACAGAAGAGGTAGCTGGTGTGGTGAAGGTTTGTAATGAACATAAGATTCCAATTGTCCCGCGTGGTTCTGGGACAAATTTATGCGCTGGTACGACACCAACAAAAGGTGGAATTGTTCTTATATTTAAACACATGAATCACATATTGGAAATAGATCAAGAAAATCTAACCATGACTGTAGAACCAGGCGTTTATACGAAAGATATTTTAAATGCTGCTATCGATGTTGGTTTGTTTTACCCTCCCGATCCCGGATCCATGCATATTTCACAAATTGGCGGCAATATTAGTGAAAATTCTGGAGGTCTTCGTGGATTGAAGTACGGTGTTACTAGAGATTATGTGCTTGGTCTCGAGATTGTTTTACCTAACGGTGAAGTCATCCAAACAGGTGGGAAATTGGCTAAAGATGTTGCAGGTTATGATTTAACTAGGTTATATATAGGAGCGGAAGGGACACTTGGAGTCATTACGAAAGCTATCTTGAAGTTAATCCCTCAGCCAGAAACAAAAAAGACAATGCTAGCACTTTATGAGGATTTAGAAGCAGCTGCTGAAACCGTTTCTGCAATTATTGCGAATCGAATTATTCCTGCAACATTAGAATTTCTTGATCAAGCAACTGTTCAAGTAGTTGAAGATTTTGCTGAAATCGGTTTGCCAGTTGAGGCGAAGGCGGTATTATTAATTGAACAAGATGGTCCACCTGAAGTAGTAGACCGTGATATGGATAAGATTGAAGAACTATGTAAGGATAATCGCGCATTTGACGTCCAAGTAGCGAAAACAGTGGAGGAAGCAGAGCAATTAACCGCTGCAAGGAGATCCGCATTATCTGCGTTATCCCGTTTAAAGCCGACTACGATTTTGGAGGATGCTACCGTACCACGGTCTGAAATTGCAAAAATGGTAAAAGCAATTGGTGAAATTGCAGAAAAATATCAATTAAACATTTGTACATTTGGTCATGCTGGGGATGGTAATTTACACCCTACTTGTCTAACAGATGCTAGGGATGAAGCAGAAATTGAATTAGTAGAAAAAGCGTTTGAAGAGATTTTTCAACAGGCAGTAGCATTAGGTGGCACAATTACCGGAGAACATGGAGTAGGCATGATGAAGCTGCCTTATTTACACCTGAAAGCTGGAGAACATGGGATTGAGGCAATGCGAAGTATTAAACAGGCGATTGATCCAAATGGAATTATGAATCCTGGGAAAATGATTGAACCAAAAGGGAGACAGAGAATGGTGGTGGAACACCAGTGAATATACAAGAAAAACAACAAATTCAGCAAGCTTTTCAAGAGACGATGGATTATGATGAATTAATGAATTGTACACGATGCGGCTTCTGTTTACCAAGCTGTCCGACATATATCGAAACCGGAAGAAACGAAGTGCATTCCCCCAGGGGGCGGATTGCTTTAATGAAAGGGCTTGTAGATGGAGTGATTGAGCCTAGCCAAGAAGTAAAGGATTCGATTGATATGTGCCTAGGCTGTAGAGCATGTGAACCAGTTTGTCCATCTGGCGTAAAGTTTGGTAGGTTATTAGAACAGGCAAGAGATGCCATATATCAACATAAGAAACAAACTTTACCTGAAAAACTAATCAAAGGCATCTTCTTTAAAAATATATTTCCATATCAAAATCGAATGATGGGGGTAACAGGGCTGTTAAGTTTTTATCAACGGTCTGGTGCGCAGAAGCTTGCCCAAGCAACAGGGGTTATGAACTTGTTTCCTGAAAGTATGCGTTCAATGGAAAAGGTGTTGCCAAGCGTCCCAAAGAAAAGTCAAATGAAAGATCGTCCTCGGCATTTACAACCTCTAAAATTAGAGAAAAAAAAGAAAGTAGCTTTTTTCTCTGGCTGTCTCATGGACACGATGTTTATGCATACCAATGACGCTACTGTAAAATTGCTGCAGTATGCAGGTTGCGAAATTGTCGTACCTTCTTTACAAGCATGCTGTGGTGCTCTACATGGGCATAGTGGAGAAATGGAGCAGGCAAGAGAAATGGCCAAACGCAATATTCAGGCATTTGAAGAAGTGGAAGTGGATTATATAATTTCGAATGCTGGAGGGTGCGGTGCCTTTTTAGTAGAATACGATCATTTATTAAAGAATGATTCAGAATGGAGTACTCGTGCAAAGCGTTTTTGTAATAAGGTTAAAGACATAACAAGTATATTAATTGAATTGGATTTTCATAAACAGCCACTATCTTTGGATAATCAAATCGTTACTTATCAAGATTCCTGTCATTTGAAAAATGGTCAAAGAACATTTATGGAACCTAGACAGCTGCTTGAATCCATCGATGGTGTACATTATGTAGAAATGAAGGATGCCGGTCGATGCTGTGGATCAGCAGGAATTTACAATATTGTGCAATCAGAAATGTCGATGCAGATATTGGATTACAAGATGGAGCAAGCACAGAATACGAAGGCGAAAACAATCGTTACAGCTAATCCCGGCTGTTTGTTACAAATGAAACTAGGAATTGAACGTGAAGGACGATCTAATGAAATGGAAGCTGTTCATATTGTTGATCTCTTACTTCAGGCATATGAAAATGTAAATGTTCGAAGCAATCTACATGATGAAGCAGCAACTTATATAAGAGCATAAACCAATTTTGATCAGTTAAAAGTATAAATGAGTTGCGGTTTTTCATATTTTATTATATAACTGTATTACAAGTTCATAGTTAATTAGTTTCCTTCGGGGTCGGGTGAAATTCCCAATCGGCGGTGATGAAGCAATAGGCTTCTTAGTCCGTGACCCGTGCGGCAATATGCCAAGCGGTGGATCTGGTGCAACTCCAGAGCCGACAGTTAAAGTCTGGATGGGAGAAGGAATTTTAATCGTTCAACATGCATCGTAACTTAGTATTATTTGATTACGTTTATTGGTCATTTTAAAAATTGGATGACTTCTATACGTGTTTTAGCATGTGTTGATCAAAATTCTGTACGTAAAGCCTCTGAAGTGAATTCAGAGGCTTTTTTTATACTGAATAAAGGAAGGTATCCTCAGTATAAACTCTCGCTATTTTTCTTGGTGAAGTCCGTTCTGCCAAGTATACTAATGTCCCGAGTACTACAAAGAGATAAAGGGAGTGAATTATTTGTTTACTGGAATTATTGAGGAAAAAGGTATCATTCGATCAATGGAACAATTATCCAAATATGCGATGTCATTAACCGTGAATGCTGAAAAGATACTAATGGATATGGAAGTTGGTGATAGTATCGCTGTCAATGGTACTTGTCTAACCGTTACGTCCTTTGATAACAAGAGCTTTTCAGCGGAAGTGATGCCTGAAACCGTAACGTCCACATCTTTACGTACACTTAAGACAGGTTCTGCAGTTAACCTAGAAAGAGCAATGGCTGCTAATCGTAGATTTGGAGGTCATTTTGTTACTGGGCATGTAGATGGAACCGGAAAGGTTGTTGGAAAATATTACAAGGAAAATGCGATCTATTATGACATTGAGTTGAATAAAGCTCTAGAGAGATATGTATTAAAAAAAGGGTCCATTGCAGTTGATGGAGTGAGCCTGACCATCTTTCATGTTCAGGGGAATGTGTTCACAATATCACTTATACCTCACACAGCTTCTGCTACGATATTGGGGAAAAAAGATAAAGGCAATCTCGTCAATATTGAATGTGACGTGCTTGCAAGACAAGTGGACCGACTTATTTCGTATTCTACCGAGTCGCAGGAGCTTGATGAAGATTTCCTGAAAAATACTGGTTTTTAAGGGGGAACAGTAATGAACACAATCCAAGAAGCGATCGATCAATTAAAAGCTGGTCAAGCAATTATTGTTGTGGACGATGAAAATAGAGAGAATGAAGGAGATCTTGTAGCCCTTTCTGATAGGATAACACCTACTATGATAAATTTTATGATCACCCATGGGAAAGGGCTCGTCTGTACTAGCATTGAATCCGATGTAGCAGAAAGAGTAGGGCTTTCTTTAATGACTTCGAATTCAAACGATCCATTGTCAACAGCTTTTACTGTCAGTATAGATTATAAAGAAACGACTACAGGAATTAGTGCATATGAACGCGCTACAACCATTCGAGCACTGGTCAATAAGTTTGCTATGAAAGAAGATTTTAAACAGCCGGGACATGTATTTCCTTTAATTGCAAAAGAAGGCGGCGTTCTAACACGTCCAGGGCATACCGAAGCATCTGTAGATTTGGCAAAACTTTGTGGAGCTTCTCCTTCTGGGGTTATTTGTGAAATTATTAATGAGGATGGAACGATGGCAAGAGTGCCAGATTTGGAGAAAATGGCAGACAAATTTCAATTATGCATGATCTCAATTGAAGATTTAATAAGTTATTTAACAAAAAGAGTAGAGGAGTGTAAGTAAGATGGCAAAAGTTGTAGCAGGAAACTTAGTAGGGACCGATTTACGAATAGGGATTGTAGTAAGTAGATTTAACGATTTTATAACAAGCAAATTATTAGAAGGGGCTAAGGATGCCTTAACTCGACATGGAATAGCAGAACAGGACATTACTGTTGCATGGGTTCCTGGCGCATATGAAATTCCATTAGTTGCTAAGAAAATGGCCTTACAAACAGAATATGATGCAATTATTACCTTAGGAACAGTGATCCGAGGTTCAACTCCTCATTTTGATTATGTTTGTAATGAAGCAGCAAAAGGTGTATCGCAGGCTTCACTACAATCAGAAAAGCCTGTTATTTTTGGTATTCTAACGACCGAAACGATTGAACAAGCGATTGAGCGAGCTGGGACAAAAGCTGGAAATAAAGGAGCAGAAGCAGCACTCTCAGCTATTGAGATGGCAAACTTATTACGTTCCTTATAGGTTGATAATCAAATGCAACAGAAACCATATTCTCCCCTTCGTGTAGACAGGATCATCGAATGCTGTTTACGTTGGGGTTTTTTTATGTTAGAAGATCTGAGCTCTTTTTGAGATAATTATTGTAAGTACGTATCTGCTATCCAGCTTATGTTGGAAAAATAAATAGCGATAGGATAAACTGAATAAATGGGGCATTTTTGACTGAAATCATAGAGCATGTTGCAATATACGTGTTTCGGTGTTAATTCGGGGGAGATGAATATGAAACTATTAATTGGTCAATTAGTACTAATTGCTGTGGTCTGGACGTCGATGGCTGTTTTTTTTTCTGAGATGACAGAAGCGAGTAAAATTATATTTTACCTTGTGACATCTTGGATGCTATTGTTGATTGTACTGATTATTAAAACATGGATAAAAGGAAGAACCAATAGAGATTGAAGGATGAGCGTGTATGTTAACCGTTGAAAATATAACTAAAACATTCGGAGAGAAGACATTATTTGATCAAATATCTTGTACCATTACGGAACGGGAAAGAATAGGTTTAATTGGTGTTAATGGTACGGGGAAGTCAACTTTCTTAAAGACACTTGCTGGTATAGAAGTTCCTGAAGAAGGTGTTATTCAACATGCCAAAAATTATCAAATTGAATATTTGCCTCAAGAACCAAAGTTAGATCCTGCTTTAAAGGTAATTGATCAAATCTATTATGGGGATTCGCAAATGATGAACGTAATGCGAGGGTATGAACAAGCTTTAATAGATTTACAGCATGATGCAATGAGTGAGTCAGCACAAGCCAATCTGTTTCATATGCAACAAAAAATGGACGAAATGGGTGCGTGGGAGGCAAATACAAAAGCAAAGACAGTACTAACCAAGCTGGGGATTACCGATTTTAATAAACCAGTAAGAGCCCTTTCAGGAGGTCAAAAAAAACGCGTTGCAATTGCAAAAGCACTTATCCAGCCTGCAGACTTGTTAATCTTAGATGAACCGACAAACCATTTAGATAATGAATCCATTGAATGGTTGGAAAAGTACTTACTCACCTATCCAGGGTCATTGTTATTAGTTACGCATGACCGCTATTTCTTAAACCGTGTAACCAATCGTATTTTTGAGTTAGACAAAGGAAAGTTGTATACGTATATGGGGAATTACGAGATCTTTCTTGAAAAAAAGGCGGAACGGGAAGCGTTAGAAAAAAGTAATGAGTTGAAGCATGCGAATACATTACGAAGAGAACTTGCCTGGCTAAAACGAGGGGCAAAAGCTCGTTCTACAAAACAAAAGGCGAGAGTTCAACGCGTGCATGACATGAAGGAACAGACTTTTGATACCAAGAAAGAGACACTTCATGTACCTGTTGGTTCTGTTCGACTTGGCAAACAGGTTATAGAATTGAAACATGTGGAAAAGTCGTATGAAGGCAATCAGGTACTAACCGATTTTAATCAATTAATTGTACCGGGAGACCGCTTGGGCATCGTAGGAGCAAATGGAACTGGGAAAACGACATTGCTAAATATAATGGCAAACCGCTTTGCACCAGATAGTGGAGAAGTTACTATTGGTGAAACAGTTAAAATTGGCTACTATACCCAAGGAGACGAAGAGCTCGACGGTAATTTACGAATCATTGATTATATTAAAGAAGTAGCAGAAGTCATTCATACGATAGATGGAACAGTTATTACAGCAGAACAAATGCTAGAGCATTTCCTATTTTCTCGATCAGAACAATGGACCTATATTCGCAAATTATCTGGTGGAGAAAAACGGCGTTTATATTTATTGAAAGTGCTAATGAAAGAACCCAATGTTTTATTCTTGGATGAACCAACCAATGATTTAGATACACAAACGCTAAGTGTATTGGAAGAATATCTGGATTATTTCCCTGGTGTTGTCATTACCGTATCGCATGATCGCTATTTTTTAGATCGAGTGGTCGATCGTTTACTTATTTTTCATGGCAATGGAAGCACAAGTTCGTATCATGGAAATTATACGGATTATATGGAGAAGCAAGGAGTTGAAACAGCTGCTGCGAAATCTGAAGATCTTCATAAGTCTAAAAACAACAAACCGAAAAAACAAAAGAAAAAATTGTCGTATCAAGATCAAAAAGAGTGGAATGAAATTGAAGATGTCATCACGCAATTAGAAGAAAAGCTTGAAGCAGTCCAGTCTGATATTGCAGGTGCTGGCAGTGATGCTGAAACTGTACAGCAGCTATATAAAGATCAACAAGAAATAGAAGCGGAACTAGAAGCGAAAATAGCAAGATGGGAAGAGCTTTCCTTATTAATCGAAGAGTAAAGGTATTACCTGTTTGTCAGCTGTCGATCGCATCGACAGCTTTTTTATAATTCTTAAAGCAAATTCCAAAAATTTGATAAGTTACTGCTTGATGAAGGAATAATTAGGGGAACTACAGCAACAGTATTGGGAAATGACATCGAATATAGGTACATGGTATTTTTGGTTCAATATCGTGTGTTTTATACTTCCATTAATTATCCTTATTATTGTTATTGATCGGAAAAGAATATTTGAAATTTGTTTCTATGGTTATTCTGTTCATATTTTAGCATCAAGAGTAGATAGCTTTCTTGAAAGTAATAATTATCTTGTTCATCCCCATAGTTTAACTTATTTGCTTCCTAGCGATGTGACAGTGACTTCAGTAGTTTTGCCTGTTAGTTTTATATTTATTTATCAATACTGCACAAATCAAAAGAAGAACTTTTATTTCTATGCTTTATTATTGTCTCTCGTCATTTCTTATGGTCTTGACTCTATGTTCCTTGCAGTAGGCTTCCTGAAACTACATCAGGGGATGAATTTAACTTACTTATGTATCATTAATTTTGCAGTAGCATGTTTGGCATTCTGGTTAACGAATTTGTTCCGGTTGTTAAAGAATCGGGGTATATAAGCTCAAATAATTGCTGTGTTTTCTGTATAAGGAAGAAAATAATAGCTTAAACTAACCACAATAATGCGTAATTAGGTGGTTATTCAGATGAATGTTGATGCGTTATATCATCAAATATACGAACTTAAGGAGCAACTTTCATTCCTTCGAACAGAATACTGGTACCAAACCTCTGGTGTTGATACGTGGTATTTTTGGTTTAATATTGCCAGTTATATTGTACCGCTAGTTATTTTATACTTATTTATCGATCGAAGACGTGTCTTTGAAATCGGGTTTTTTGGCTATTCGATTCATATGCTTTGGGGCTATACAAATAACTTTTTAAGTATAAATAATTTATTGGTCCATCCCCATAGCTTTTCCTTCTTAATACCTGTTGGTTTGTCTGTAACAGCAGTAATACTGCCTGTTGGATTTATGTTCATTTACCAATACTGTACGAATCATAAAAAGAACTACTATTTCTATGCTATTTTACTTTCTGTTCTTTTTGCTTATGGGTTCGGTGCATTTAGTATTGCTGTAAACTTATTAGAATTGCATAAATGGATGACATTAACCTATGTTTTCCTAATTGATGTTATGGTAGCCTTTTTAGCTTATTGGCTAACAAAATTTTTCATCTGGATAGGAAGGCAATCCACAAAACAACAGGCAAAGGATTAAGTACGTCCTTTGCCTGTTGTTAGCATTATTGTGAAAGAGCATCGATGGTTATTGTCTCAACAATTGCTGTTTGATTGTCCCGCATATTTGCTTCCAGTTCAACCTTGTCTCCTGTTTGTAGGAAGATTGATTTAGGAGCTTTTCCAGAGTTTACCGTATAAATCGTCGGGTCATCCTCAAGTAAAAATTGCACAATTTGTTTTGTATCTTGTGTCGTAACAATAACTCTCTCGATCGTACCAGCTCTTTTTTCCAATGCTGCTTCTTCCGTAGATTCCACATTACTTGGATCCTGTGCTAGTGCTAATCGATAGGCATCTAATGTACTTCTTGCCGTGTCTCCAAATACAACGAAGTCTGAATCAGCAGCTTTGATATAAGCATAATGCTTAAATAGCCCATTGGGATCTAGCACGTTCACAACCCATGTTGGATTGCCATCAATATTATAGAGAATTGGCATGGACCCCGTCCAATTCTTCTCAGGAAATTCTTTATTTACAATTTCCTTTGCACCTTTACTGTCCATAATTCCATTATTTTTATCCCCGTTAAAATAGGTTAACTCACCGGTTCTTGCGTTAATTAATGTATAACCAAGTGCAGAGTCAATATTTTCTTTTGGAGATGACATATCTGTGAAATAATGCATTTCTCCATTTTCATCAAAAATTGGCGTTACATTGCTTTCTGTTCCAGATTCATTAGGAATTTTTACATCCTTTTTACCAAAGATAGAATTGAGCCATCCATGCACATACTTCCCAAAGTAATCATTTTCATCTGAAGCCATTTCTGAACTAATTGGCCCATCGACGAAACGTGGCGCTTCCTTAGCTCGATATAATTTTACATTGCCGGTTACTGGATCAACCATAGCAACATGTATTTTTTCTAGATTTGGTTTATTTGTCATCCCAATTGGTTTATAGAGAGTTTGAACATACCAAGGTTTTCCTTCTCCATCCACTTCAATTTGGGCTTCACCACTTTGAATATAATCCGGATAAGCATTATAAACCGTTCTTGTTACATTATGATGAAAGTAACTAGAGTTGGTATAGCGCATATTACTATTATGGAACTCAGGTTGTGCATTGACATCCGTGGCCGAAATTGTGAAATAACCTTCTGTCTCTTTGCCTCGGAAATATCTCCAGAAACCAGTAAATTCTACAGGTGCTACAAAAACGATATCTTCACCTATTTTTTGAACTTGTAATTTACCTAAATCATAGAATTGTGTATTTGGTACAACACTCATTGCCTTTTGTACTTTATTACGAGCAGATTCTGGTGATACCACGATCGGTGTTGCATCTTTATCCAATGGCTTTGCCTCATCTACTTCTTCTGTTGTGATTGAATCATGTGTGTCATCTAAGGTGAAAATACCCATTACGAAGAATCCAGGAATAGCTATGATGGCGAATAAAATAATTGCCCCAGTAATCGCATCAAATTGCTTACTGGATTTTGTAAAAGGCTGACTAGAAGTCAATACATATAATCCGACCATCCCAACAAATCCGATAATGATGTTAGCAATGGTTATTGTTGGAATTGTAATTGCCGGCATGAAAATATAAACGATAATAATGCCGATAATAAAAAGGGTAGCAAATACGATGCCAACTGCTTTTAGTGTGGTCATGCGAAATTTTTTGTTTTTAAGCACAAAAAATCCAGCAATGACAAAATACAAAATAAATGAGAGAATGGTTGTCGTTAAAATTCCTGTCATAATTTCATCTCCTATTCTTAACTCTACTATTATATACGTAGGATTGTTATAAAAAGTTTCAAGAAAGGCAATTTGATTTTCAACTGGAATAAAAATCATTAAAATAGGGAGAGATGCAGAAAAAGGGGGGATCGGTTTGAAGCAAATTTATAGTGATGTCATCCAATTTAGGGGGAATCATTATCAATATGGCTGTATGCAGGGTAAAGCTTTAAAGGATTCTTATATATTAGAGAATCGAAAGAAGCAGTGGAAAATTAGGCAGCCGCGATTTGCCATTCATGAACAAGAAGTAAAAGCAGCTATTACTCCCATTGCCCCAGGTATTTGGGACGAATTGCGCGGATTAAGGGATGCATTGGATTGGACAATGGAGGATGTATTGCTGGAATTTGGCGGGTTCCGCTTGGAATATAAAAAAAGTGGATGCTCTATATTCACAGGTAGTGAATATATGATTCGTAATTATGACTATCATCCGAAAACGTATGAGGGTCGCTATACTGTATTTCAACCACGTGATCAGGGATATGCGACGATTGCTCCTTCCCAACGTATAACAGGGAGAATGGATGGTATGAATGAACATGGGTTGGCGATGGGCTATAATTTTATTCATCGTCGCAAACCTGGAGACGGATTTATATGTAATATGATTGGAAGAATGATTCTTGAAAACTGTAAGAACACGGATGAAGCCGTTCAATTACTAAAAGAAATACCGCATCGCCACTCATTTAGCTATGTTTTATTAGATAAAAATGGGGAAACCTTTATTGTAGAAGCTTCACCTCGATCGGTTCAGGTACGTCAATCGAATGTTTGTACGAATCATTTTGAACAATTAACTAAGGAAAATCGGTATCATTTGGATGATTCATATCGCAGGCAGCAAGCTATACAAGCACAAGAAAAGGAGACAATGACTGCATACCAGGCATTTACAATGATGAATGATTCCACCAGAGGGGTATTCTCAAAAAAATATAAACATTGGGCTGGTACCATTCATACATCCGCGTACTTTCCAAAAGAATTAAAGGTTTGGTTTGCTCTAGGAGGAGATCGAGAACCATTTGTTTTTCACTTTAAAAACTGGTTAAATGGCGATGACTTTAACACTAGTCGGATAATTGGAGAGGTGGATACAGAGCTGCCATTTGTTCATATGGAAGGAAATGTGCGGTGATTAGTAATTTTGTGAAAAGCATGTTTAAATTTGAGAAGTTTATGGGAAAATAAATTTATACTTTCTTTTTTTATAACAGCAGTTATAATATACTCAGGTGAAATATCAAAGTAGGAGGTAACCTAATGAAGCTCTTTCAGGTACGGAAAGGTCAATTCGTTTTCTATCGAAATGAATTGCATAAGGTGTATTCGGTTAAACCGATGTTTAAAAAATCAGTTCACTTATATCGTTTAAAAGATATGCAGCAGATTCTAACGAAAGCAAGTGAAATCGAATTGTATCGTCCGCAACATAATGATACATTTATTTTTTATGGAAAACGATATACGATTGATAAAGATAAACGACCAGAGCCAGGTGATTATATTTTAATTATTAAGCCTGCTCCCGATTTTCTCGATCATTATTCGCTTAATTCCATAGAAAAAGTCGATAGCGTGGAAGATGGGAATGTTGTAACGACAAGAGATAATGGTGTGAAACACAGTGAATATGTGGTAATGGTACCAGGAAAATCAGATGCAAGTCGTGAGATTGCTTATTACGATAAAAGCCTTGTTCCAGAAGAACAACAAATTCAAGATGAATCAATTAGTTATTTAGCTGAAAGTGATGGCAATATCAAACCGGTTGTCGGTGATATTTATATCGATGTAAATAATGAAACGAAAGCAATGATTGTTGCGATGACGGAAGATGAAGTAGTCTTTGGTCATGGTGTACGTATTCATGTAGCCGATCTATTAAATGAAGAAAATTATAAATTAGTATATCGTTTTGAAGAGGATCTATAAGGTATATCAACTTCAAATCACAAGATTTTAATTTAAGAATCAACTGAAGATGAACAAAAAAACTGTGCGATTGAAAGAATGAATCGCACAGTTTTTCTTATTATTTTTCTTCTAATTTCGAACTTGCTTTATAACCAAGTACATTAATGGGATCTTTAGGGCTAGAATATGGCGGGGCATAGGCCAATTCTAATTCAGGTAAATCAGTCACCGTGAGATTTCCCTTTATTGCAGTTGCTAAAACGGCTAACCGTTTGTCGACCCCAGCAAATCCAACCACCTGTGCGCCATAGATCTTTCCGTCCTGTTTACTAAATAATACTTTTAACCATATTTCTCCAGATCCGGGATAATAGCTGGCGTTAGACATGGTTTTAAGGGTCGCGGTTTCATAGTCTCGGTTTAGAGACTTTAAACGATCTGTATTCAGTCCAGTGGAGCCAATCGTTAAGTCAAATAGTTTTAGAATATTAGAACCTAGTGTGCCCTTATAGGGGATTTGTTGCCCTTTGATATGACTAGCTATAATAAATGCTTGTCGATGGGCAGGTCCTGCCAAAGCAATATTTCTTGGAATATCTATGATGGCATCTTTCGTTTCCACAACATCACCTAGTGCATATATATTTGGGTCATTAGTTTGCATAAACGCATTAACTTTTATTGCACCGGTATCCCCAATTGCAAGTGATGCATCTTCAGCAAGCTTTGTATTTGGTTTAACCCCTATTGCTAGAATAGTCATATCAGCTTGAATAGAGGTACCACCATTTAAGTGGAGCGTTTGCCCTTGGTTAGAAAAATAATAGAGAGCGTCATTAAGTACAACGGTGACATTGTTTTTCTTAAGATGATCTTCAATCATCTGTGCCATGTCTGAATCGACTATATTCATTACTTGTGACGATTGATCGATTAACGTACAATCTATGCCTTTGCTATACAGGTTTTCCACCATTTCCAATCCAATAAACCCAGCTCCGATAATTGCTGCTGAGGTTGGCTTTTCCTGCTCAATAAAGGAATGAATCGCATCCATATCTGGAATAGAATGTAAGCAAAACGTGCGCTTCATGTCCATTCCGTTAAATGAAGGAGCAACGGCTGAAGCTCCAGGTGATAAGATGAGTGTATCATAGGATTCGGTATGAATTTGTGAATCCTGTCTATACTCAATTTCTTTCGTTGTACGTTGAATCGCTGTTACTTCTGCATGGACTCGTACATCTACCTGATATTTCGCTTGGAAGTCTCCTGTTGCATATAAAATATCTTCTCTGTTTGGTATCTTATTCCCGATGTAGTAAGGCATACCGCAATTAGAAAAGGAGATATATTCCCCTTTCTCAAAGATAATAATTTCTGCATCTTGGTTATCTCTACGAATTTGAGCGGCTACAGTAGCGCCGCCACCTACTCCGCCAATAATAAGAATTTTTTGCGTCAATGCAATCACCTCCAGGCATAGTTTACCCTATATAATGCCGATTGAACCTAAGAAGACAATAATAATAGTAATCGGAACAAGCCAACGCATATTCTGCAACCATACATTATATATCCCATTAGATAGCTGGTTTCCATAAGAAAATTCTTGTTTAATTAACGTCTTATCCATTTTATACCCAATAAATAGAGCGATAAATAAACACCCACCAGGAAGCATAATATTACTTACTAAAAAGTCAGTAGCATCAAATACGGTTTTTCCAAAAATGGTAAAGTCAGCTAAACTGCTTGAAGATAAAGCAGCTGGAATACCAGCGATAAAAACAAGTATACCTGATATAAATGCTGTTTTCTTCCTAGAACGCTGTTTCTTTTCAGTGAACGCAGCTGTGATAATCTCTAACATACTAAAGGAGGATGTTAGAACCGCAAATAAGAATAATAAGAGGAATAAACTCAAGAATATTTCACCAAATGGCATTTGTGCAAATGCCTCCGGTAGTACAATGAATAATAGTCCTGGACCTTCTGCTGGCTCTAAACCAAATGCGAAAACAACAGGGAAGATAGCAAGCCCGGCTAACAATGAAACGAAAATATTCATAATTGAAACAGATCCGGCAGACATTGGGAGACTGACATCCTTCTTTAAGTAGGAACTATATGTAACCATAACAGAGATACCTACAGCAAGTGAGAAGAATGATTGCCCAAGTGCATAGAGTACATTTTCGGCATTTAACTTAGAAAAGTCCGGTTGAAGGAAAAAGCGGAGTCCTTCCATAGCACCTTCAAAAGTTAGTGAACGAATGACAAGTATGATAAAAAAGATAAATAATAATGGCATCAGTACTTTACTTGTTTTTTCAATCCCATCTTTAATTCCAAAAGAGACTACCATAATATTAATTAGAATAAATAATAGATGACCAATCAATGTAATTAACGGATTTCCCGTAATGGTAGCGAATAAATCTGCATAATTCGCCGTGTCGCTAATGATCAGACCTGGAATCGAAATAGCACTATAGATTAATACCCATCCACCAACAACACTGTAAAAGGACATAAGTAGAAAAGCGCCAACGACTCCCCAATGTCCAATGAATGACCAGCCAGTTTTAGGGGCTAGCTTTTGATAAGCTGTTACTGCTTCTTTCTGCGCTCCTCTACCAATAATAAACTCTGCTATTAATATAGGAAGACCAATGATTACTGTAAATGCGATGAATAACAAGAAAAAGGCCCCTCCGCCGTTCATTCCTGTCATATAAGGGAATTTCCAAATTGCTCCTAGGCCGATAGCTGCTCCAGCAGAAGATAAGATGAACCCTATCTTTGTCGACCATTGTTCTTTTTTAGGTTGCATACAAAACGTCTTCCTTTCTTTCTTTTTCTTCCATTTTTAGTACAAATGATATGTACAGGGAGGCGCAAACCTCCCCTTATGAATTAAGTTTCACTTTATTTACATTGATCGTAAAAGTCAAGTGATTTTATCTTGGTTTTATCTTAGTTCCACGCTTTTTATTAATATGGTCCTCATTTTCGGATTATAACTTGCTTCTTATTTCCCATAATTCTGGAAAGAAGGGGTGATCTAGCACTTTCTTTAAGTATCCAACACCAGATGATCCTCCTGTTCCCATTTTGTGGCCAATAATTCGTTCCACTGTTTTCATATGTCGAAAACGCCATTGTTGAAACCAATCTTCGATATCGACGAGTTTTTCTGCAAGCTGGTATAAATCCCAGTATTGATTTACATTCTTATATATAGTCATCCATGCTTGTTCGACAGTTTCATCCTTTTCATACGTTTTCGAAAAATCACGCGTCACTATGTCTGGGTTTATAGGAAAACCATTATCTGCCAAAGCTTGAATAGCAACATCATATAAACCGGGAGCATGATAAGCATGATAGAGCATTTGATGAACTTCTGGATCCTTTTCGTATATTTTTAAGATGAATGGCGTTTTATAGCCGAGTACAAATTCAACTAATCGATATTGGTAAGATTGGAAACCAGAGGCGTTTCCTAACTTATCGCGAAACTCCATGTATTCCGCTGGTGTTAAGGTTGATAGCACATCCCAAGCTTGAATAATTTGCGACTGTATCTTAGACACACGGGATAGCATTTTAAATGACGCTTGCAGATCGCCACGCTTAATCGCAGCGACAGCCGCCTGGGTTTCATGAATGATTAATTTTAACCACAATTCACTAACATGATGAATAATAATAAATAACATTTCATCATGATGATCCGATAGCCGCTTTTGGCTGGAGAGTAATGTATCTAGCTGCAAATAATCTCCATATGTCATTTTTTCCTTGAAATTTGTATGAATTCCTTGTTCCGAATCAAAGGTACGATCCATATGTTTGTTAGTCATCCTGTTGGCCCCTTTCCTTTGGACGTAAGACTGCCCGTACTGGGCTACCATCGGCACCCTGAATAGGTAATGGAAGAGCTATAAGCTCGTAGATACCTGGCGAAACCTGATCAAGCGTAATATTTTCTAGAATATGGATGCCATGCTTATGAAGCGTATGATGTGTTCGTAAGTCCTTGCTTTCAGGTGGGTCCACAGATGGGATATCAACCCCAAGCAAGGTAACTTCTTTTTCTTGTAAAAAGGCTGCAATAGATGGATCTAACCTGGGGATGTTTTCTGGAAAACGTGTTGGAATATTAGGTAGTGATGTACGTAATAGGACACGTTTTATATTTGCTGGCCAGGTCAATTGATTCAATACATTGTCGGTTATTTTATCTACATGACTTACATCAAAAACGACAGCATCACCAACATAATGATTGATGTCAAGTTGTTCAACAGTACTACCATTTGCATCAAAATGGTATGGTGCGTCGATATGCGTTCCGATATGAAGACTGGTAGTTATTTGGCCAATATTTACAGATGTTGTTTCTTTTATTGATGCCGTTAATGAGTATGAAAATGGTGTATCGCCAGGCCAGTTAGCTATGTTATTTGTTAGTGGTTGAGAGATATCGATCCAGTCTGTCATTATGCAATGACACCTCGCTTATTTTCAAAGTTTTTATAGGCCTTGTTTTCCATAATCGTTTTTAAGATTTGTACCATCTTCCATATTTCTTCAAACGTATTATAGAGAGCAACAGGAGCTAAACGGATTCCGTTTGGATTTCGGAAGTCTGGAATGACACCTTCTGCCTTTAATGCTTTACAAATTCGAGCTGCTTCAGGATGTTCCAAATAGATATGTCCACCCCGTAATTCATCTGCTTTAGGATTTGCGATAAAGAATCCTTGTTCCTGAAGTTCAACTTCAATAAGTTTCATTAAGTAGTTGGTTAATTCAAGCGACTTTTTTCGAATTCTGGCTATTCCAATTTCTTCAAACATTTCTAAGGAGCCGATTAATGGTGCTGCACTTAACACATGTGGGGTGCCAATTTGATAGGCACCTGCACTTTCTGCTGGTGTTAACGTATGGTCCATATCAAATTGTTTTTCCTTATTCGAGCTGAACCATCCTGCTAGTCCAGGGTTGTTACCAAAATGCTTTTGGTTAACGTATAAACCGCCGACACTACCAGGTCCTCCATTTAAATGCTTATATGTACACCAGAAGGCGAAATCAACTCCCCATTCAGATAATTGATGTGGAATGGAGCCAATTGAATGGCAAAGATCGAACCCGACAATAATCCCCCGTTTATGAGCTTCTACGGTAATGGTTTCCATATCTAAAATTTGACCACTACGATATAGTACACCAGGAAGCACAAGCATAGCTACTTCTTCTGACATTGCTTCAATAATCGTATTTGTATTTAAGGTGTTTCCGTCTTTACTTTTAACCTGAATCAAATGATCTTCTGGTTGTAGTCCTTTTAACCGTAACTGGCTCTTTAATGCATAAATATCTGACGGGAAGTTTAATTCATCCGCTAAAATTTTCGTCTTTTTTCCCCTTGGCTGAAAAAAGCTTGCTGTCAGCTGATGAAGGTTGGTTGTAGTTGACCCAGTAATGATTACTTCTTCTGGCCTTGCACCAATTAGGTGGGCGGACATCTTTCCTAATTTTTCTGATAAATAGAACCAAGGATATGCCCCTTCTGACCAACCATCAATTCCATATTCTTTCCAGGATTCCATGAGCATTTCTACGGTTTTTTTTGCCCGTTTGGATAATATGCCTAACGAATTTCCATCAAAGTAGATTTTATCAGGAGAAAGGTAAAACTCCTCTCGGTATGTCGATAATTCATCTTCACTATCTAAATGGCGTGCATAGGAAATGTCCGTCTTCATTTTTAAGGTACCTCATTTCTTCGAATTATGATCTTAAACACTATTATTATTCTAACAAAATTACAGAAGGATGTTAGTGTTAATTACTAGAAGATTTTTAGTACTAAAAAAAGTTCATCTAATAAAATACTCAAAATTAGGAGTGTGCAGGTATTTTATTCGTAATATAAATCCCACTACACACATATTGTTTTCTGATAGGCCAATTGCATTTTTGATAAAAATTATTAGACCTTTATTCCTGGTCAGTAGCTTTGTTCAGCAATTAAAAAGTTGCTGTTTGTCATGTTAAGAAGGGGAATGAGGGAACAAATATGTATTTACCATAGCAATAAATAGTACTTTGGAATGATTTGTTTTCAGTATATTGTAAATTTTATGATGCTGATTTATACTATTGGTAAATAAATGAAACAGCATTTCATTATATGAAATATAGGGAGGATTAGGATGGCTTTTATTTCTGATAAAGTAGAAAGCTTACCACCATATTTGTTTTCGGAATTTCAGAAAAAGAAAAAGCAGCTTATCAGTAATGGCGTCGATTGTATAGATTTAGGAATCGGTGCACCTGATTTACCGACGCCTGATTTTGTATGTCAGATATTAATGGAGGAAGTGAAACATTCAGCAAATCATCGCTATTCTACTTATAGTGGTTTACTGGAATTTAAACAAGCAGTCGCTCATTTTTATAAACAACAATACGGCGTAATTCTTAATCCTGAAACAGAAGTATTGGCACTTATCGGCTCAAAAGAAGGAATTGCTAATTTAATCCAGGCCGTAATTAATCCAGATGACAAGGTAATTGTACCAGATCCAGGTTATCCGGTTTATCGTACTGGAGTTCATTTGGCTGGTGGTGAGAGTATTTCTTTGCCTCTCGATCATGACAATAATTACACTCCCATGTTTCACCGTCTTTCTGCTGCAGATGCCCATCAAGCGAAATTAATGTTCTTAAATTATCCGAGCAATCCAACAGCTGCAGTAGCGGATATGTCTACTTATTTGGAAGCGATTACATTTTGTCGGGATCATGGAATCATTTTAGCCAATGATGCAGCGTATGACCTTGTAACGTTTGAAGATTATCAGTCACCAAGTGTTTTACAAATTCCTGATGCCAAAGATTATGCTGTTGAATTAGGTTCTCTTTCCAAAAGTTTTAATATGACTGGATGGCGAATTGGTTACATTGTTGGAAATCAAGAAATAATTCAATCGCTGGCTACCTTAAAAAGTAATATTGATACTTGCCAGTTTATCCCAATTCAAAAAGCTGCAGCCGCAGCTTTAACGAGTGATCTATCCTGTGTTCAGGCAAATAATGCTGTTTACAAACAGCGTATGGAAAAATTGTACGCTGCATTGACCAAGGTTGGACTGAAGGTGAGAAAACCAAGAGGAACAATATTTATTTGGGCAGAAGTACCAAAGGGCTATAATTCCATGTCATTTGCCAATCAACTATTAGATGAGGCAGGACTTATTGTAACCCCAGGAATTGCTTTTGGAGCAAATGGTGAAGGATTTATCCGCATCTCATTATCTGTTAGCTCGGAAAGGTTGGATGAAGTCATTTATCGGTTACACCAGTTTGAATGGAAGGAGTGATTAAAAATACAGATGACAAAAACAAAAGAATCAGCGGCAAAGGCGATCATAACTTGTTTAAAAAAAGAAAATATAGAACGCGTTTTTTGTGTACCAGGGGAAAGTTATCTACCTGTATTGGATGCGCTTTATGATGAAAGCACTATTCAAGTAATATCAGCAAGGCATGAGGGAGGGGCGTCCTTCATGGCTGAAGGCTATGCCAAATCTGCATTAAAACCAGGTGTTTTGCTTGCTACAAGAGGAGTAGGTGCAGCGAATTTATCAATTGGTGTTCATACAGCATATCAAGACTCTACGCCAATGGTTGTATTCTTAGGTCAGGTACACAGTAAATTTAGAGGAAGAGAAGGGTTTCAAGAGGTTGATTTAGATCAGTATTTTCAATCCATTGCTAAGTGGACTGTTGAATTAAAAGATGCAGAACGAACACCAGAAATCGTACAACGTGCTTTTCGAATTGCCAAATCAGGCAGACCAGGTCCAGTAATTATTTCATTGCCAGAGGATGTTTTAAAGGAAGAAGCGTATATGCAATATGGTCCTGTGATACCTCGTCCAGCACCAGCACCTTCTCCTGCTGAATTGAAGCAGGTAGAGATGCTTTTATCAAAAGCTAAGCAGCCAATCATCATTGCTGGCGGCGGGGTAAAGAATGCAAATGCAGAACCCTGCTTAAAAAAATTCGCAGAAACCTTTAATATACCAGTTCTAACAGCGTTTCGCCGTCATGATGTATTTCCAAATGATCATTTGTTATATGCAGGACATTTGGGCTTAGGAACTTCAAAAGAAGTACTTGATACAGTGAAATTAGCGGATGTGGTATTGGCATTAGGAACACGATTGTCTGAAGTAACTACCCAGGATTACGCACTCCTATCGTCCAACCAGCGGCTTATTCATATCGATATTGACTACAATAGCATTGGCAAAAGCTTTGCTCCAGACATAGGCATTGTAGCTGATATGAAGGAAGCCTTTGATCAGTTGCAAACAGTAAATGTAATGCATGCTTGGTCGGATTGGGCTTTTGATCGAAATGCAGCTTATGCTAGATCCTGTCGGTTAGATGTGAAAGAAACAGATCCCATTAATACGCAAATTATTGAATACCTAATTAAAATATTACCAGAGAATACTGTGATCACGAATGATGCCGGGAATTTTGCTGGTTGGGTTCATCATTTTTATCCATTTAAGGTTGCACATACGTATGTTGGGCCTACTTCTGGAGCGATGGGGTATGGATTACCGGGGGCAATTGGAGCAAAACTTGCTCTTCCAGATCGCTTAGTCGTTGGTTTTTCCGGTGATGGAGGGTTTATGATGACTTGTCAAGAACTGGAGACCGCTGTGAGATATGATATTCCAGTCATATGTCTCGTTTTTAATAATAAGATGTATGGTACGATTCGCATGCACCAAGAAATGCACTTTCCAGAAAAAGTGATCGCTACGGATTTAGGAGATGTGTCTTTTAAGGATATGGCAATAAGTGTTGGGGCAATTGGTTATCGTGTAGCTTCATCGCAGGAATTTAAAGTTGCTTTTGCGGAAGCATGTCAATTAAGAAAACCGGTTGTGATTGAAATATTGACAGATCCAGAGCAGATTTCTGTTTCATCAACCATTACTCAACTTCGAGAAAGGTCCATGAAACAGTAATATATTAAATAAAGGAGGTTTTATTATGACAGCAACGTTACAAACAAAAAAACTACGAAATTTTATTGATGGAGATTGGGTAGAGGTAGAAGCTTCAACAGCCGTTATTAATCCTGCAACAGGGGAAGAAATTGTTCAAGTTCCATTATCCAGCAGCGAAAATGTTCATCAAGCAGTATATGCTGCTAAACAGGCTCAAAAAGAATGGGCTCTCGTTCCAGCCCCTCAACGAGCGGAAGTACTATATCGCGTTGGTTATTTAATGAAAGAACGTAAGGAAAGACTATCGCAGTTATTAACAATGGAAAATGGAAAAGTGATTGAAGAAGCCCGTGGGGAAGTGCAAGAAGGTATCGATATGGCATTTTATATGGCTGGTGAAGGACGGAGGTTATTTGGGCAAACGACGCCGGCAGAATTAAAAGATAAATTCGCTATGAGCCAGCGTTGTCCAGTAGGAGTTGTGGGAATCATCACTCCTTGGAATTTTCCAATAGCTATAGCAACATGGAAGTCCTTCCCAGCAATTGTAGCTGGAAATGCAGTTATCTGGAAACCAGCTACTGAAACACCAATTATGGCTTATGAATTAGCGTCCATTTTTGAAGAAGCTGGGTTACCAAAAGGAATCATGAATGTTGTATTTGGCACTGGTTCAACAGTTGGAGATGCAATGGTTCATCATGAAGATATTCGCATTATTTCATTTACTGGTTCCAATGATACAGGTAGAAATATTGCAGCGGAATGTGGAAAGCAATTAAAGAAAGTATCCCTTGAAATGGGTGGAAAAAACGCGGTTATTGTTATGGAAGATGCTGATGTGGACCTCGCAGTGGAAGGAATTTTATGGAGTGCATTCGGTACAAGCGGCCAACGTTGCACAGCATGTAGTAGAGTGATTGTTCATGAAGATGTAAAGTCTACCTTAGAGGAGCGTCTCCTTGCAGAAATGGAAAAATTAACAATTGGAAATGGATTGGATGAAAGGAATAAAATTGGCCCAATCATTAATCAAAAAGGAGTAGAAAAGATAAAATCATATATTCAGATTGGAAAAGATGAAGGGGCAAAGCTTCTTGCTGGAGGTTATGAATGGAAAGACGATTCGCATCAAGATGGAATCTTCTTTGCTCCAACCTTATTTACGGATGCTAATTCTTCGATGCGGATAGCCCAAGAGGAAATATTTGGACCAGTCGTGTCGTTGATTCCGGTGGAAAGCTTTGAAGAAGCTATTAAGGTAAACAATGGAGTAACCTTCGGATTGTCAAGCTCCATTTTTACAAAAGACGTGAACCGTGTTTTTCAAGCGCAGCGGGATTTAGATACTGGCATCGTATATGTGAATGCGGGTACGACTGGTGCAGAAATACATCTACCTTTTGGTGGAACCAAAGGGACTGGGAACGGTCACCGAGATTCTGGTGTGCAGGCATTAGATGTGTTTACAGAGTGGAAAGCAGTTTATGTAGACTACAGTGGTAAATTACAACGTGCTCAAATTGATGTAGATTAATTGTAAAGTAGGGACTCGTATTGACTGGAAAAGTTTAGGAATCTTTGGTAGAAGGAGTGGATTGGATGAAGATAGGTGTTCTAGGTTCAGGGTTAATGGGGAAAGAAGCTGCTCGTGATCTAGCTGCAAGTGATGATGTCACATCTATCGGTTTGGCAGATATTGATATAGCACGAGCACAACAGGTATGTGACCAATTAAAATCTGCTAAACTATCAGCTTATCAAGTAAATGCAGCGGATCAACAGGATTTAGCTAATTATATGAGGCAGTTTGATGTAATTATCAATGCATTGTTTTATTCGTTTAATGAAATCGTTGCAAAAACGGCGATTGAAGTAGGTGTCAGCGCTGTAGATTTAGGTGGCCACATCGGTCATGTAACGGATAAGGTATTAACGTTAAAAGAACAGGCGAAAGCTGCTGGAGTAACGTTAATTCCAGATCTAGGTGTAGCACCTGGAATGATTAATATTTTATCGGGCCTTGGTAATAGTAGGCTAGATCATTTAGATTCCATTAAATTATATGTTGGAGGTATTCCTGTAAAACCTGAAGCACCTTTAGAATATAACCATGTTTTTTCTATGGAAGGGGTATTTGATCATTATACCGATCCATCGTTAATCATTCGGAATGGTATAAAGCAGGAAATCCCTTCGCTTTCCGAGGTAGAACGTGTCTATTTTGAAAAATTTGGTCCATTGGAAGCTTTCCATACTTCTGGAGGGACGTCAACTTTATCCATATCTTATCCTCATTTAAAAACCTTAGAATATAAAACGATTCGCTATCCAGGTCATGCAGAAAAATTCAAGCTGCTTGTTGATTTAAATCTAACAAAAGCTGGTTATGAAGTAGAAATGAATGGACAAAAAGTTAGTCCAAGAGATGTGTTTTTAAAAGTGCTTGATCCTATTGTTGAACTAGGAGATAAGGATGATGCCGTCTTACTAAGAGTAATTGTTTCCGGTGAAAAAGAAGGACGACAAAAAACATATGCTTATGAAATGACAACGTATAAGGATAGAGCGAACCAAGTTACAGCGATGGCTAGAGCAACAGCAAATACGATTTCTGTAGTAGCCCAAATGATTGGAAATAACAAAATTACGAAGAAAGGGGTGTATCCACCAGAACAAATTGTACCAGGAGAAGTATATATCGCTGAGATGGAAAAACGTGGTGTTATGATTGTAGAAAAAGAAAGTACAGAAAAAACACATGTAAATACGTAAAATGAAGGTTATCCCTCTGCAATGATAGCGGAGGGATTTACCTATATCCGTGAACTAGCTATTCAATTGTCTTAAGGAGCTTGCCTATGAATCAAAGTGTGAATAAAGCATTAAAATTACTAGACTTGTTTAGAGAAGGATCGCATGAATTATCATTGAAAGATATTGCAGATCAAGCTAGAATACCTAAACCTACAGCATACCGGCTTTTAACGGTTTTAGAACAGAATGGTTTCTTACATAAATCAAAAGAATCGGAACAGGAGGCAAGGTATCGGTTAGGTTTAAAATTACTAGAGCTTGGCAACCTTGTTTCTGATAGACTAGAAGTAAGAGGAATTGCTTTACCATATATGGAGGAATTAGCGAAAGAAATAAATGAAGTCATTCACTTAGTCATTATTAATCAAGACGAAGCAACTTATATAGAAAAAGTGGAAAGTTCACGTGCACTGAGGCTTTATACAAAAGTGGGAAAAAGTGTTCCGTTGTACATCGGTTCTGGTCCAAAATTGTTATTAGCCTTCCAAACCAAAGAGAGGCAAGAGGAAATTATCAATCAATCAGAGCTTGTGGCTATTCATCGTCCAATTGAGAAAGAGCGTTTAAGAGTAGAATTACAACAAATTCAAGCACAAGGGTACGCATATAGTATTGCTGAACAAGACGAGGATACAACTGGAATATCTTATCCCATTTACAATCATCAGCAGCAGGTTATTGCTGCACTAGCCGTAAGTGGTCTCACAAGTCATTTCGAAGGAGATGATTTAGAACATATTAAGGTAGAAACAAAAATAACAGCACTAGACATTTCACGAAGGCTTGGTTATCGATAAGCTGTGTGGATGGGGGAGGAGATAAGAAATGAACACAATATTTATCGCAGGTCATGCAAGATTACCATCAGGAATGGCTGCTCAAAGTATTTATGAGACATTAACCATTACAGCAGAAATTGATAAAAAATATGGTGTTATAGTAGCGGCAGGATGTACATTAGCTACCGACCACGGCAAAAGTTTCGTTCAACAATTATTACGAGGTCACAGTTTACAAGATGGTATTGATAAACCAGTTGAAATATTAAAGTCACATTATCTAGGAAAGGCAGGTAATGCGTTAGCTTCTGCTTTAAAAGATTTGTACAAGCAATATGTGGTGCTTTGTGAGAATACCAGTGAACGAACATCTTAAAAGAAAGAGATTAGAATGATAGTGTAAAGCAAAATTCGTAATGAACGATTTTAATTTAGTGAAGTTAGATGGGGAGGCAGTTGATATTGTTGAGACGTCTCAACGAACAATATGGCTCACTCAGGTAATACGATTTTGCTTACCCGAGTGAGCTGATAACGTGCTCGCGAAGGACAAGAAGGATCGTTTTCCAAATCACTTCAGAAATATATTCTCAGCAGCAGGTGAATAACACAAAAACCTAAGGCGTTTTTGATTTTCGTGGCGAATGTAATGAACTTGCCTTTACTTAGAATCGATTCCTATCGAGATGTATTTTTTCTCTAGGAATTCATCCATACCATGATGACCGCCTTCTTTACCGATACCAGACTGTTTAATTCCACCAAATGGAGCTTCAGGTGTCGCTGGAAATACATCATTCACGCCTACGATGCCATAGTCGAGCTTCTCAGAAACGCGAATGGCTCGATTTGTATTCTCAGTGAAAACATATGCTGCTAAGCCATAATCTGTATTATTTGCTTGCTTAATCACTTCTGATTCATCTGTAAAGGTTTGAATGGGGATGACAGGGCCGAAGGTTTCTTCATGCATAATCTTCATCTCATCAGAAATGTTTGATAGGATTGTCGGCTTATAATAATGTCCATCTAACTTGTCATTCCATTGTTCACCACCACATTCAACAATAGCACCTTTTTCCGTGGCATCTTTTACATGATCATGTACTTTTTCACAAGCTTTTTGATTAATTAATGGACCAAGGTCTACCTCGTTCTCTAAACCAGATCCTAGTTTTAATTGAGAAACTTTGACTTTTAATAGATTAGCGAAATCATTGGCAATATGTTGATGAACATAGAGACGATTGGTGCATATACATGTTTGGCCATTATTTCTAAACTTACTGCCTATAACGAGGGAAGTGGCTTTATCCAAATCTGCATCCGCAAAGACAATACTTGGTGCGTGACCACCTAATTCAAGGGAGAGTTTTTTAACCTGCTGTGCACTTTCACGGATTAAATACTTCCCTACTGCAGTAGAACCAGTGAATGTAATATGTTGAACTACTTTATTCGTAAGTAATTGTTGTCCAATGGCTTTGGCATCTCCAGTCACTAAATTAACAACACCATTTGGAACTCCAGCACGCTCAAAGATTTTCATGATTTCGATTGCGGAAAGAGGTGTCTCGGGTGCTGGTTTTAAAACAACCGTACATCCTGCAGCTAAGGCAGGTGCTAGTTTTCTGGTGATCATGGAAGAAGGAAAGTTCCAAGGTGTTATCGCTCCAACAACCCCAACTGCTTGAGGAATCACCATCAGACGTTTTGAATTAGTTGATGAAGGGAGCCACTCTCCATAATTTCGACTAGCCTCTTCTGCATACCATAATAAAAAGTTAGCAGCCCCTTTAACTTCACCAATTGCTTCGTTTAATGGTTTTCCTTGTTCCATAGTTAAGATTTTACCTAATCGTTCTGCATCTTCCTGCATTAGCTGATACGCCTTATATAAATAACGAGATCGTTCTCTCCCGGTTTTTTGACTCCACTGTGGAAAAGCTTCGTCTGCCGCTGTAATTGCTTTAGTTGTTTCCTTAGCTCCAGCATGCGCGACCTTGGTGATCGGTTCTAAGGTGGCAGGATTATAAATTGTTTCTGTATGAGCTTCGCTAATAGCTTCCCATTTCCCATTAATAAAGATACTTTTAGTCAGCGATTCAAACATATAAGCAGCCTCCTTGTAACAAGTTCAAACACCTGGTATAACCAGGTGTCTCTCGTTTATTTATAGTCTATTCAAAAAGCTCGTTGAATTAGAACTTAGTGAACTCACTTTGATTCCATGCGGGTAGCATTTTATTTAAATTTTTATCTTGTCGGTATCCAAGTGCGTATTCTGCTTGCATCACCGTATGAATTTCTCTCGTACCTTCATAAATTACAGGTGCTTTTGAATTTCGAAGATAGCGTTCTACTGGGTATTCATCTGAATATCCGTAAGCACCATGGACCTGAACAGCATCATCCGCAGCCTTATTTGCAAAATCGCATGCTTGCCATTTCGCTAAAGATGTTTCTCTCGTATTACGTTTTCCTTCATTCTTCAGCTCACCTGCTCGGTATACCAGTAGTCTGCTCATCTGTAATCCTGCTTCCATATTTGCAATCATTTGCTGGACAAGTTGATGTTTACCAATCTCCTTGCCAAATGTTGCTCGTTCGTGGCAATACTTCACACTTGCTTCTAGGCACGCCATAATTTGACCAACTGCACCAGCAGCTACAGTAAATCTACCATTATCTAATGCAGACATAGCAATTTTAAATCCTTCTCCTTCTTCACCAAGTAAGTTTTCCTTTGGTACTTTGATGTGATCGAAGAAAATTTCACCTGTATTACCTGAACGAATACCTAGTTTTCCTTTAATTGCTTTGGACGAGAATCCTTCCCATTCTCTTTCAATGATAAATGCCGAGATTCCTTTATGTTTTTCTGAACGATCCTTCGTATATGCAAACACAAGAAAGTGGTCGGCCATATCACATAAAGAAATCCATGTTTTTTGACCATTTAAAATATAATAATCTCCTTGTTTTACAGCAGTTGTTTCCATACTAGCAACGTCTGAACCAGCCCCAGGCTCGGTTAAACCAAAGGCCCCAATTTTCATACCTTTTGCTTGTGGTACGAGGTACTTTTGTTTTTGTTCTTCATTTCCCCATTGAAGTAAAGTCATGCTATTTAAACCTGTATGAACAGACACAGCTGTACGAAATGCAGTATCTCCTCGTTCTAATTCCTCACAAACAATTGCAAGCGAATTATAGTCCATACCACTGCCGCCATATTCTTCAGGTATACAAACACCCATGAGTCCTAACTCTGCAAGTTTAGGAATGATAGCGGGATCAAATTTCCCTTGTCTATCCCATTCGCTGATATAAGGCATAATTTCCTTATCTGTAAGATTACGTACGGTTTCTCTTAGCATTTCTTGTTCTTCTGTAAAATGGAAGTTCATAAACACATCTCCTTTTATTAATTGGTTGGATTTTCATTAAGAATAGCTTGATTATGTTCACCTGGATCAGGTGGATGATGTCGATATGAAACAGGAGTACGAGACAATTTTAATGGACTGCCTATCATGTTGATGATACCGGCTGTTGGATGTGACAGATCGATGAACATGTTTCGTGCATTTAATTGTGCATCATTAGCTACTTCAGCAATATTCTGAATTGGTCCGCATGGAATGCCTCTTGCCTTACACTCATCCATCCACTCATTTGCTTCCTTTTGTAAGAATAATTCTTGTAGAACAGGTATCAGTTTGTCACGATGCTTAACCCGATCAGGATTAGTAGTAAATCTAGGGTCTGTTTTTAAATCGGGCTTTTGAATAATATCGCATAACGCTTGAAATTGCTTGTCATTTCCAACTGCAATGACCATTTCTCCGTCTTTTGCACAAAAGGTTTGATAGGGGACAATATTTGCATGATGATTTCCAAGTTGGAATGGGATTTGACCGGACATTAAATAATTACTTCCTACATTTACAAGAGCACTTACTGCTGCATCATATAGGGCAATATCGAGTTTTTGTCCTTTTCCAGATTGGTTTCTTTCAATTAATGCACCTTGTATGCCAATACATGCGTACATCCCTGTTAATATATCTGAAATAGCAACCCCCATTTTCTGTGGTCCAGTTTCTTTATCACCAGTTATACTCATAAGTCCGCTCATGGCTTGAATGATAAAATCATAACCTGGCATATCCTTCAATGGACCAGTTTCACCAAATCCAGTAATTGAACAATAAATAAGTCCTGAGTTAATAGATGATAATGTGTCATAGTCTAAACCAAATCGTTCCATTGTTCCTGTACGAAAGTTATTAATAATTACATCGCTATTTTTTACAAGATTTTTGATTTGAGTAATCCCTTCTTGCGATTTTAAATCAAGGGTAATGCTTTTTTTATTGCGATTTGCACATAGATAATAAGCACTAACACCTTCTTGAAAAGGTGGCCCCCATCTTCGTGTTTCATCACTTCCACCAGGAGCTTCTACTTTGATAACTTCAGCCCCTAGATCCCCAAGAATCATTGAACAGTAAGGACCAGCCAACACTCGGGACAAATCAAGAATACGAATATGTTCCAGAGCACCTGTCATGTTTTCACTCCTTTTATAAAGAATAGGTTAATTATCATAGCTTCTTAAGCATATGATGAGAAGTCGGTAAAAAATAAAAAAGCCAATTCAAACAAATTACAGAACTTCTGTAATTCAATCTGAACTGGCTTTTATCTGTTGAGTCAGTTCTGGCATGGAACTGTGAACAGATTAGGCAGCGAATTGATAGGTAATTAAAAGAGCTATTTAGCAACAAGCTAATTAATTCTTATTTTTCAGTATACTATGATAATTAATATTTGTAAACGCTTTCCGGGACGATTTTTTGATAAAAATCCCCAGGCAATTAGATGCCTGGGTGTAAACTTATGAATATAAGCAATATAGAAGAGGACAACGACTAATGAGACTTCCTTCGACTCCCAGTTATCATCGGTTCCTGAAAGTCACCGTAATTCCTTTATTGAGGAACGGAAGACCGACGAAAAACGGCACGATGCTTGCCAACGTCGAACCATCCCCGAATACCGGGGCGAGCCCATACGTCGCCTAACGGTCTTAAAAGCTTTTCTGATGTCTAGCATGAAAGGGCTACCTCCTAGAGGACTAAAGCGTCCTTCCTTTGTGGTAAAAACCACCACATCGGAAGGAACTTAAGCTTGTTGGAGGTATTTGCCTTTTATGCTTTTCTTTCTACTTTGTGGCTTTTTGCAGTTTTGTGATCATTTTTAATGCGCGTCCGGTTCCGACTGCTACGGATTCTAAAGGATTTGGTGCAAGATGGACAGGGACGATAATTTCAGTAGATAACCATTCTTGCATGCCATTAAGCATGGAGCCACCGCCTGTTAGAACAATACCATGATCTACAATATCTCCACTTAATTCTGGAGGGCAGTTTTCTAATGTAGCACGTATGGTCTCTAGAACTTGTTCCAAGGATTCTTTTAATGCAAGGTGAATTTCTTGAGATGTAATTGTAACCGTCTTAGGTAAACCTGTTACCATATCACGTCCTCGGATTTCCATTGTTTCATCTTTGTGATTCGGATGTGCATAACCAATTTCCATCTTGATATTCTCAGCCGTACGTTCACCAATTAGGATATTATAATTCTTGCGGATGTGATGAATGATTTCTTCATCCATTTTATCTCCACCAATACGAACGGAATTACAGGAAACGACACCTCCGAATGAAATAATTCCTACTTCTGAAGTACCGCCTCCGATGTCGACAATGACATTGGCAACAGGCTCATCAACTGGCAGATCAGCACCAATTGCAGCAGCAATTGGCTCTTCAATAAGATGGACTTGTTTTGCTCCATAGCTTGTGACAGCATTGTGGATAGCACGACGTTCTACGGTAGTACTGCCTGATGGTGTACAAACAACTACAACTGGTTTTCGCATGGACATGCCAATTTTCTTACTAACTTTCTTCAAAAATTCTTTTAACATTTGTGCAGTGACATCATAATCCGCAATCACTCCATCTTTTAGTGGGCGAATCGGTATGATATTTTGTGGGGTTTTACCCACCATTTCCTTTGCTTCTGCTCCAACAGCGACTACTTGCTTGGTATTTACATCAATTGCTACAACAGATGGTTCATTCAAAACGATTCCTTTTGACTTTGAGTATATTAGAATGTTTGCAGTACCAAGATCGATTCCAATCTCCGCAGTAGATAACATAATATAGATCCTCCAATGATGACAGATTTCTTTTATATAAATTCTCTTCTTTCATATAGTTTTAGGGGGTAGATATACAAGTGTTAGTAATTAGTAATAGATTTTTTTCCAAATATCCTTATTATACAACAAAAAAACTATTATTTACGACAGAATACGTAACATTTGGATTACAAATTGATAGAATTTGTAATAAACAAGCCGCTTTTTTTAGGTTGTCAAGCCGAATTTTGATGAAATTTTTTCCTCTACTATTATTATTTTCATGTATACCCTATTTTCCCATGAAACTAACTCCTATTAATATAAGGTTTTTAGATTTAAAGAGCAAGAGAAAATACGATTGGTAACGGCTGCCAAAAATATTACAAAAAATCCATGCTATGATGATCTTGCACGAAACAAAAACCAAAGGAGTGTGTAAGAAACATGTTTAAAAAAATAGGTGTAGTTACAGCTTTATCTACAGCTTTACTATTCGGGGGAGCTTTTTCATCTTCTGCTGATGCTTCTGCCAAAGATCAATCTCAGGATCAAATTTATAAAGTCTTCTATTCTATCAATGGACAAACAAAGACAATTACAGAAGACAATATAAATGATCTTTTAAATAAATATATGAATAAATTACAATTAAATTGGAACCAAATTAATTGGGATAAGATTAATATAGAAGAAAAACCAGCAGAAAATGAAAAACCTGCTCAAGAAGAACAAACAAATCAGGCTGACAAACCAGCTCAAGAAAAACCAGAAGAACCAAAACAACCAGAACAGTCACAAGAACAAGAAACACAAGATAAAGAACAGCCTGCACAAGAGCAACAACCGGAGCAAAACACGAATCAACAACAAACAGAAGAACAACAAAATCAAAATCAAGAACAGTCTCAATCTGAAGAATTGAGTCAATTTGAACAAGAAGTTGTTGAACTAACAAACCAAGAACGTGCAAAACAAGGTCTTTCTGAATTAAAAGTTGATACTGAACTAAGTAAAGTTGCACGTGAAAAATCGAATGATATGGCAACAAATGGCTACTTTGCGCACAATAGCCCAACTTACGGTTCACCATTTGATATGATGAAACAATTCGGTATTAGCTATACAACTGCAGGAGAAAATATTGCTAAAGGGCAACAAACTCCTCAAGAAGTAGTTGATGCTTGGATGAACAGTCAAGGTCACCGTGAAAACATTATGAACCCTGACTTCACTCATATTGGAGTAGGGTATGTTGAACAAGGTAACCACTGGACGCAACAATTTATTGGAAAATAAATATACGAATCTATGAAAGAGATTGACTGCGGTCAATCTCTTTTTTTTTACCAATTATTCCTCTAGATGGAACTTTTACAATTTGTGTTTATTGATCGTCATGATCGTAAGCAGTCAGTTAAAGTAGAGGTGCCAATTGTGCCAGTTACAATCACCGGTATATACCGAATGTACGAACAACAAGACGGTAAGATAAAGGATGATTCCGATGTAAAACGATCTATTGAGGAGGCAATTCATCCGGAATCATATCATGCTAAAAGCAGTAACGAAATAGCTGAAGGGGTCCAAGAAATAATAGAAAAACGATTGCAATAAGAAGATGCTGATCAAGTTGAGGAGCTAGTAAAGCGCTGATTTAGGAAGAGCGAAAGGAAAAAGGAATTTAAACCGAACTATTTTCTGCAACTATTCAGAGAATAGTTCGGTTTTTGGTTTTTTAAAATATAAGTTCTACCAAAAAACGGAATAATGGATTCATTAATTCTATTAATTGTAATAGTCATGACTTCAGGAGATCAAATTGGTACTGGGGGCAGCAGTGATTAGTTGTAGAGTTTCCGTTTTATTATGTATCCTCCCTTTTTGTTTATAAGTTTCTTTTTTTAAATACGAGGCATACTAGTAGGGAGGTGATATAGTTGATTCAAGGTACGGTGAACTGGAATACAAAAATAACCCAAGATTGGTTGCAGAATTATGTAGACGATTGGGTAACTTTTTATCAAAAGCAAACAAAGGATGGAGAAGTGGCTTCTTATATTCCCATTTTAAAAGAAGCTGATCCAAAACACTTAGGAATATCCATTTTAGGCAATAATGGACTATCAGTTCGTTCCGGAAATGTCGATACAACGTTTACGATCCAAAGTATTTCAAAAGTGTTTTGTTTTATTGTGGCGTGTATGGAAAGAGGGGTAGCATACGTGCTTGATCGAGTCGATGTTGAGCCAACTGGCGAGGCATTTAATTCAATCATGCATTTGGAAATGCGAAAATTAAAAAAGCCTTTCAACCCTTTTGTAAATGCAGGAGCGATTACAGTTACTTCTATGTTAAATGGGAAAACGCCGGATGAAAAACTAGAACCTTTATTTCAATTGCTGGAAAAAATTCTCGGTCATCGTCCATCATTGAACTTAGATGTATATGAATCAGAAAGAGATTCTTCTATACGAAATCGGGCAATTGGTTATTATTTAGTTGAATTAGACTACCTTGAATCAAATATGGATATTACGTTAGAAACCTATTTTAAACAATGTTCCATTGAAGTAAGTATTGATGATTTAGCAATAATTGGCCGAGTGTTAGCAAATGATGGATTGGATATGCAGACGGATGAGGAAATTATTCCTCGTAAAATTGCAAGATTAGCTAAGGCATTAATGCTCACATGCGGTATGTATGATGCATCTGGTAAATTTGCTGCTTATGTTGGTATTCCTGCTAAAAGTGGGGTATCTGGTGGAATTATCGCTGTAGCCCCACCAAGAGTAAGAGAGGAAGTCTTACCATTTACAGAAGGATGTGGGATAGGGGTATATGGTCCTGCCTTGGATAATCAAGGAAATAGTATAGCAGGAATAAAATTACTGAAGCATATTGCAACGAAGTGGGATTTAAGTATATTCTAAATGAAATATAGTGGCTATAGAGGTGAAGCGGATGTGTGGAAGGTATACATTATTGGCAGATGAATTAGAGATTTTGACGGCCTTTGATTTAGAGCAAGACACAATTGAAGGATATATACCAAGTTATAATATCGCTCCTGGTCAGCAAGTGTTAGCAATCATTCACGATGGGAAACAGAAACGAGCAGGTTTATTGAAGTGGGGACTTGTACCTAAGTGGGCGGAAGATGAGAAAATTGGTTATAAGATGATAAATGCACGTAGTGAGACCGCCCATCAAAAACCGAGCTTCAAACAGCTAATGGGAAAGAAGCGCTGCTTGATCCTTGCCGATAGTTTCTACGAATGGAAACAGACTTCTGATGGGAAACAGCCACAACGAATTGAGTTGGAAAACCGTAAAGTATTTACTTTTGCTGGCCTTTGGGATAAGTGGGAACATAAAGGAAAGCAACTGTTCACCTGTACCATTCTAACCAAAAAAGCAAATACCTTTATGCAAGACATTCATCATCGTATGCCAATCATTCTTCCTAAACATAAAGAGGATGAATGGATTCAACCAGTAAAGATGGAACCACTTGTATCGCAGCAACTCTTAGAGTCTTTTGACGAGGATCAATTAAAAGCTTATGCAGTTCATACCTATGTGAATTCAGCTGAAAATAATGATGAGCAATGTATTGTACCGTTAACATCATAAAAGGGATGAGCTGTCATCGCTCATCCCTTTTATAAGATTATGTTCTACTTTCTGCCTTTTCTTGTGTTTTTTCTTGTTTGGCTACTTTAAGGAATTTCTTTGTTTCATAAGCTACAACTCCGGAAAGACCAAGTAAGCCAATTAAGTTCGGTACTGCCATGAGCGCATTCATAATATCAGAAATACCCCAAACAATATCTAATTTTTCCATGGCTCCGTACATGACAGCAATAACAAAAACAAACCGATAATACGGTATAGCCTTGTCACTAAATAGATATGAAAAACACTTTTCCCCATAATAAGACCAACCTACTAATGTAGAAAAAGCAAATAATATAATTCCAATTGTAACAATATAGCCACCAACATCACCTAAGAAATAAGAAAAAGATGCTGCAGTTAACTCTGTACCTTCTAGTCCACCTTGATACATATCTGCCATCACAATTGTAATACCTGTAATTGAACAGACAATAATCGTATCAATAAATACCTGAGTCATCGATACTAAAGCTTGACGACCTGGGTAATCTGTTTTCGCTGCAGCAGCAGCAATAGGTGCGGAACCTAGTCCAGCTTCGTTGGAGAATACACCACGAGCTACTCCGTAGCGTATAACCGTACCTAAGATACCGCCACCGATTGCACTTCCTGTAAAGGCGTCTGTAAAGATTAAGCTAATTGCGCTTGGAAGAAGGTCTAAATTCATGATCATAATAATTAATCCGCCAATAATATACAATAATGCCATGATAGGTACAAAAAATGCTGTCACACGACCGATGCTTTTAATTCCTCCAAGAATAACAATACCAACTAATACAGTGAGTACGATTCCAGTTAGCCAAGTTGGGATATTAAATGAGGTTTGCAGTGCATCGGATACAGAATTCGATTGTACCATGTTTCCAATTCCAAATGCGGCGATGGAGCCAAAAATAGCAAATAAAACACCTAACCATTTGGCATTTAATCCCTTTTCTAAGTAGTACATTGGACCGCCGGACATTTGACCTTTACTATCTTCTACCCGATATTTAACTGCAAGAATGGCTTCAGAATATTTTGTTGCCATTCCAAATAATGCAGAAATCCACATCCAAAAGACAGCTCCCGGACCTCCTAATACTACTGCTGTTGCTACCCCAACAATGTTACCAGTTCCTATGGTAGCCGCCATTGCTGTTGTTAAGGCTTCATAATGGCTAATATCGCCTTTTGATTTTTTATCTTGTCTTGTTGGTCGAAAAGCAAGTTTCAAAGCGTAAGGTAGTGTTCTGAATTGTAAGAAACCTAATCGAAAGGTTAAGTATAATCCAGTTCCAACAATTAAAATTAATGTTGGAGGACCCCACACAAAGCTACTTATTGCATTGATGATGTCCATCATAATCTTTTTCCCCCTTTTTCTACCTATATTAAATATTCCGAAAAAAGAGAGCGTATGTCAAGTTGTTTCATGTAAATGTATAAGTTTCCGTGTTGCAAAAAGGTTGAATGGGTACGTTTTCTTTGACAATTTGTACAAGGAAGGTAAAAATTGGTATTCTATATAAATAGAAACCTTTGCCTGACAGAAGGTTTGTTGCTTATAATAGAAGAAATAGAAGGCAGGTGTGCTTTATGATTCGCGTCTTATTTGCATGTCTTGGCAATATTTGTCGATCTCCAATGGCAGAAGCAATATTTCTTGATCTTATAAAAAAAGACCGGCTTACGGAATATATTACTGTGGATTCAGCTGGTACCGGGAGCTGGCATATGGGTGAAGAACCCCATCAAGAGACGAAAGAAATTTTAACCAACAATAATATATCTTGGAAAGGACTGGTGGCAAGGCAAGTCGATGCAAGTGATGTGAATCAATTTGATTATATTATTGCAATGGATGATCAAAATAAACATGATCTGCTACAATTATTTGGGGCTAGCCAACAACCAATAATAATTGCAAAGTTGATGGATTTTGTAAATCAACCGGAAAAATCAAATATACCTGATCCCTACTATACAGGGAATTTTTCAGATACATATCAATTGGTTTTGGAAGGTTGTCAGCAATTACTGCAATTTATTAAAGAAAAACATTCAATTTCATAAGGAGCGATAACGATGGGAAAAAGAAAACTATTTTTAGGTGTATTTATTGGTGCAACAGTAGGTGCGCTTGTCAGCCTTTTTGATAAGGAAACAAGAGCATACAGTAAAGAGAAGTTAACAGCAGCCAAATCAGGTACTAGTTATCTAATGAAGCATCCATCAGATGCTGTGCATACGGTGCGTTCAGCGTTCGATACTTTTAATCAAGCATTCACACGTGGTGCGGAAAGTACATTGAACGCACTCGATCAAGTAGAATCAACACTTGAAAGTTTTGCTAATAAAAACCAAACAGATCGAATAGAATAAAGGCAAGCTTGGTTATAGGTTGCTGAGGAAAATGTCTAGGGGTGTGGCAATGGAAAAAAAGATCGTTCAATTTGGTAAGCAGCTGTATCAAAGGATGGAAGAAGTGGATGTCTTTGGTTTAGCTGCACAACTTGCTTATTTTTTTCTATTGTCGTTATTTCCGTTCTTGCTGTTTTTAGTAACTTTAGTTGGGTATTTACCAATCGATGAATTAGCAATACTCGATATTATTGCTACCTATGCACCACCACAAATTGTTGAGTTAATTACATCAAATGTTACACAATTAATTCGCCAACAAAATGGGGGATTATTATCTTTTGGGATTATTGCTACGTTATGGGCAGCTTCCAATGGTGTAAATTCGCTCATGCGCGGGTTTAATCATGCTTATGAAGTCGAAGAAAACCGTTCGTTTATCGTATCACGTTTAATTGCGATTGTTTTAACGATAGCGATGGTAGCAGTCATGATTATCGCCTTATTATTACCTGTTTTCGGAAGAACCTTAGGGATCTATCTTTTTTCCTTTGTTGGTTTATCTGAAGGGTTTGTTTCCGTATGGGAAACATTACGATGGGTAGTATCATCAGTTGTGTTCTTTATTGTGTTTTTAGCGCTTTACAAGCTGGCACCCAATAAGCGTATTTATTTTAAGAATGCAATTCCTGGGGCATTGTTCGCTACGATTTCATGGCAATTAGCTTCCCTTGGATTCTCCTATTATGTTAGTACAATCGGGAATTACTCAGCCACATATGGGAGTCTTGGTGCTGTAATAGTCCTAATGATTTGGTTTTATTTATCTGGGATTATTATAATGACTGGTGGCTTAATTAATTCGGTTATACGAAAAAACAGGCTGTTGGAATAGTTATTTCAACAGCCTTAATCCATTTAATATAACTAAGATCGTACTTCCTTCATGACCTACTACCCCTAATGGGAGATCGAGTATTTGCAAGAAATTCGTTGTAATTAATAGCAAAATGACACTAAGCGAGAACCAGATATTTTGTTTTATAATCGTATTCATTTTCTTTGAAACACTTATTGCATTGGTAATCTTAGTCAGATCATTTTTCATTAATACGACATCGGCAGTTTCTAAAGCAACATCCGTCCCTTCCCCCATAGCAATTCCTAGGTTAGCAGTAGCTAATGCCGGCCCATCATTAATGCCATCTCCAACCATGGCAATATGGTGGTATTTATTTTTGATTTGTTTTAAATAATCGACTTTATCTTTTGGAAGACAATTCGCAGCATAATGATCGATTTTTGCTTCTTTCGCTATTGCTTTTGCCGTTAAATCATGATCACCAGTTAACATAATGGTATAGATTCCTAGCTGTTTTAATTGTTTAATAGCTTTTACACTGTCTTTCCGAACTGTATCTTTTAATGCAATTAGTGCTACGATAGTTGCTTCTTTTTTTACATAAACAATCGTTTTTCCTTCAGCTGCAAGGTCTTTCGTGTATGGATCAAAAAATGAACTAAAGCCAATATACGCTGGTTTGCCTATTCTCCAATGTTCACCATTTATTTCCGCATTCACGCCATTTCCCGAAGCGGTTATTACATTGTCAATGAACAGTTTGTCTATAATAGCTTCTTCGCTACAGTAATCTGTAATTGCCACTGCCAAAGGATGGGTAGATTCTTGTTCTATCGCCCTTACTGTAGTCATAATTACATGCTCATCATAGTCGGGGTGAATAATAAAATTGGTTACTTCCGGCTTTCCTTTAGTTAGTGTCCCCGTTTTATCAAAAGCAATTGCCTTCATGTGGCTCATGTTTTCAATGTGTACACCGCCCTTAAACAATACGCCTTTTTTAGCACTATTGGAAATAGCAGATAAAGTGGCAGGCATGATCGATGCCACAAGCGCACAAGGAGAAGCAACAACAAGTAATATCATCGCCCGATAAATACTCTCAAGAAGTGACCAGTTAAATAGAAAATAGGGAATAAACATCATAAGTACGACCATGGCTAATACTGTTTTCACATAGGCACCTTCGAACTTTTCAATAAATAATTGCGATGGAGATTTTTCTTCTTTCGCTGTTTGGACCATTTCTATGATTTTTTGAAAAACAGTTTGGTTAGCGGGCTTGGTTATTTGTATGGAAATAGAACCATCTAAAGCAACTGTTCCTGCAAAAACCTCATTCGAGTCACCCTTTGTTACAGGAATGGATTCACCAGTAATGGCACTCTCATCAATTGCTGTGGAGCCTTGAATAATACTTCCATCTGCTGGAATTCGTTCACCAGCTCGTACATAGATAACATCATCTATATGTAAGCTGGAAACCGGAACAACTTCCTTTTTGCCTTCAATTATACGTGTCGCTTCTTCGGGTTGAAGATCCATTAAGGCGGCTATTTCTCGATTGCTTCGATTCATTGTATATGTTTCCAAAGCGCCTGAAAGAGCAAATATAAAAATTAAAATCGCTCCCTCTGTCCAATATCCAATAGCTGAAGAACCAATAGCTGCTAAGACCATAAGCATTTCTACATTTAATTCTTTGTTTTGGATGGTTTCCGTAATTCCTTCTTTTGCTTTAAAATATCCCCCAATTATAAAGGCAGTTAGATGAAGTAAAATCCACAAGTTGTGGGAAAGGTACCCCTCCATACTCCAAGTAAATAAAATAAGTAATCCACTCACTAAAGCGGCTATTAATTCTTTATGTTCACGTAATTTGTTAGTTACCTTGGATGCTTTTCCATCTTGAGTAGGTAAGTCATACAATGTATTTGTTTTAACTGACATTCTAATCAGCACCTCCATCATTAAAATCATTTATTTATAATAATTACAAATAAATATTTATTATTATATTATCACTATATTAAATAAAGTCAAGAAGAGAATTGTAAAATTTAACTATTGTAAAAATTAATCGAAAGCTGTTACAATCAAATTTGTAAATTAAATATAACAATAGGGGTGTTGGAGGATGAGTAAGATTAAATTATTGCTTTCATTACTTGTTTTAATAGTCATTATTAGTGCTTGCGATGATTCTGAAGGTAATAGTAACAGTAGTGGTAATGAAGATGAAACAGATAAGAGATGGCAAGAAATTCAAGATTCAGGGGAACTAGTTGTTGGTACTTCTGGAACGTTGTTAGCTGCTTCCTATTATGACGGAGAAGAAGAAAATCAGGATCAGCTAACTGGTTATGATGTTGAAGTAATGCGTGAGGTAGCAAAGCGATTAGATCTTGATATTTCTTTTGAAATCATGGGGGTTGACAGTATGCTGCCTGCTGTAAAAAGCGGGAGAATCGATGTAGCAGCAAATGATATTGAAGCTACAGATAAACGGAAAGAAGAGTTTAATTTTAGTAATCCTTACAAATATTCCTATTCCACGATGGTTGTACGTAAAGAAGATAATTCAGGTATTGAGTCTTTGGAAGATCTAGAAGGTAAAATAGCTGGTGGTGGAGCGACTACTGTATATAGCCAAATTGCGGAGCATTTTGGAGCAGAAGTAAAAACATATGGAAATGCACCAAACGAAGCTTACTTACGAGATGTTCATAATGGAAGGACAGACGTGATAGTAAATGATTACTACCTATCGAAGTTTGGGGTAGCTGGTTTCCCAGATTTTGATATTCATTTACATCCAGATTTAAAGTTTCACCCTACAGAGCAAGCAGTTGTTATACCTAAAGGTGCAGATACTTTGACTAAAAAGATTAATCAAGCACTTATAGAAATGCGGGAAGATGGAACATTAACAAAATTAGCAGAGCAGTTTTATAAAGAAGATGCATCTCAAAAGCCAGAAGGAGACATTCAGGAAATAGAAGGACTCGATCTTTAGATATTGGTCTGTTTAAGCTTACGTAAAAGGAGAATTTGCAATGAATTTCAATGGATTTGATTTCGGTGGACTGTTTGATATTGAATTAGCACTAGAAAGTCTTCCTTTCGTCTTAGGTGGTTTACCGATGACATTGCTTGTATCCTTTGTTGGAATGGCGTTAGGATTGGTATTAGGTTTATTTCTGGCTTTGGCTAGAGGATCAAACCGCTTTATCTTTCGTCTACCAGCGCGAACGTATATTTCATTTATGCGCGGTACCCCAATGCTGGTATTTTTATTTATCCTTTATTTTGGATTACCGGTTGTTGGGATTAAATTAACCGCCTTAGTAGCGGCTTGCCTTGGCTTTGGCTTGAATAGCGCAGCCTATATTGCCGAAATAGATCGGTCCTCATTAAATAGTATTGATGTAGGGCAGTGGGAGTCAGCAAAAGCACTTAACTTAACTTATTGGCAGACACTTCGAAAGATCATTCTGCCTCAAGCAATGCGAATTGCTATTCCACCTCTTACAAATGTATTTATGGATATAGTTAAAGCAACTTCATTGGCTGCTGTTATTACCGTTCCTGAATTGTTCCAAAAAACACAGATTATAGCGGGACGTGAATTTGATGCGATGACAATGTATGTACTTGTTGCTCTCATCTATTGGCCGGTTTGTATTCTCATATCCTTGGTACAAGATCGGTTGGAAAAGCGATATAGTAAATTTGTTTAATAGGAAAACTTTGTTATAACGTAAACAAAACCATGACAACTGGTTCAGCCCCCACGTGAGCAAATAGAATTCACTGTGGGGGCTTTATACGTTGCTTTTCCGTATTTTCATTTTATTTTTGAGATGAATGATCTGTCGTAAGCGTATTTCGGTTAGGGCGTTGTAAGTAAATGGCAAGTGTTATTATTACTAAGACGATCGTAATGAGATAGAAAAACGAAATATTTTCTAGTGCATCGATATAATAGCCACCAATAAATGGTCCACTTATACTACCGATACTAAACATAATACCAACCATTAAATTTCCTGCAGGTAGTAAATTACCCGGTAGTAAATCCGTCATATAGGAAATCCCTAAAGAGAATAATGAACCGACACACATACCTGCTAGACTAAACAAAATAAATAGTGCTGGAATAGATTTCTCCAATATACCCGTCAGAGCAAAACATAAAGAACCGATCGTTAAGACGGTTATAAGCACATTCTTTCTTCCAAACCGATCACTTAAAGCTCCTAAAGGGAATTGAGTAATCAAACTACCAATTGCGAAACAAGGAATGATTAAGGCTAAAGTGTCAACCTCGTGCCCAATTCGTAATCCATATACAGGGAAGATACTATGTAAAGAAGCCTCCAAAAAACCATATCCGAAACCAGGAAGTAAAGCCACCCACGCTATTTTAGCTGTTTGCACAAAACGTTGTAGAGAAGTGGTTGGATAAGCACTATGTACTTCTTGCTCAGGCCATTGATTTCGAATAAAGATTAAGGTAGACCATACGAATAAACTCAAGATGGCCGCTATGATAAACGGAAGGGATTGATGAATGGATAATAGCCGTGTCATTAATGGTCCTAAAGCAAAACCTAGACTAAATGACAGTCCGTAGAAAGCAATACTTTTTCCCCTCGTTTCTTTTGTAGTAGTTGCGGTAATCCAAGTTTGTGTACCAAAATGCAGCATTTGATCTCCAATACCAATGGCCATACGTAAAATAAACCAAAACCACAATGATTCCCAAATGGGAAAAATCGCTAAAGATAGGATTACCAGCATGCCACCTACCGTAATAACTGGTTTAAATCCAAATTTATGCATTGGTTTTTCCATAAAAGGAGAAGCTATTAATACACCAATATATAAGCCAGTAGCATGTAACCCATTAATAGTCGAAGATATACCATTTTGCTCTAAAATAATGGAAAGTAAGGGAAGTAGCATTCCTTGTGAAAATCCGGATATCAATACAAGTCCAATTAATATCCAAAAACGATAATCCTTTGCATTCATTGTTCATCACCTTAACAAGATTTCTAATTTAATTATCTGTCTTAAATTTAATTGCTAAACATGAAAAGGTCAATAACTGTAAAAGAAGATGCAAGATCGTTTATGATAAGAAGGAAGTAGGGTAAGGATTTATGAAGATGATTAAATTTATGGAGGGAATAATAATGGAACTATACTTAAAGGAAAATGGGCTTAGAACGAGCTTAGAATATGGTGAACTTGAAATTTCTGGGGATGAAACGTATGGTTTTCGACCTTATCAGCTTATGATTGCATCCATTGCAGGTTGCAGTGGATCTGTCTTTCGAAAGATTTTAGCAAAGCAACGCATCGAAGTGGAAGATATTCAAATTACTGCTGAGGCAACAAGAAATCCCGACGAAGCAAACCGAATCGAAAAGATAACCTTACATTTTATAATAAAAGGACATCATTTAGATCCTGAAAAAATGTACAAAAACTTGGCAATTGCTAGAAAAAACTGTTCAATGGTACGTTCAGTTGAGAACAGTATCGAAATTGAAGAAACGGTGAAGACGATTGAATTGAGTCGTTAAAATTTTCTGGACGAGGTATAAAATTCATATGTCAGAAAGAAACTAAGGGAAAAAGAAAGGACTAACATATATGAAAAAACATCATTGGCTTTTTCCGCTATCCATCATAGCTCTTATGTTTACTTTTGTATTCCCAATAAGTAGTTTAGGTGCAGAAAAAGAAGATAAAAAAGACCCATATGAAATACCTAGTCATGTGCTTAACATTTCAAAAGATAATACTTTTCCAAATTCTACGGAGGACCAAGAAGTAATTGAACCAAGTGAACTAACCAAAGAACTAATGGATGAACTAGAGATGAAAATAGAAAATCCAGTTCTAATAAAAATGTTAAATGAAACATCGTTAAACCCATCCCCTATAGCGCTTGGCTATCGTGGTATGGTATATATTGGCCGTTGGCCTCTAAATTACGAGTCATTAGAAACAACAATTAATTGGGAGTATCAACAAATTAATTCGAATGAAATCAACAATACTGGTGGGACAGAAGCGCAAGAGCTTAATTATGTCCAACAGGAACAAAAAGAAATTAAAGGCGCATTAACAAACAAAATCAACAATCCCGATGACGTAAAGAAAATGATGTTATTAAAGTCTAAGGAGAAAACAAAGCTTCCGCTTTCTTATCAAACCGTTATTGGAAAAAACACAAAAAAGGACAATACCTATAATGTCCCAGCTAGTAAGCATGCCACGCTTAATTCCTACGCCCCGGCAGTAAATGAAAAAGGACAAATTACATTTGGAGAAGTATATATAAAGTTAAAAGGTTCCAAAAAGTCCATTGTTGTAAAAAATGTTACAAAGCAAGGGATAGGTGCATGGATTCCAATCCAAGATCATGTCTCATTCTCATACAATGTAAAATAGGTAAAAATGCTATCGACGAATCGATAGCATTTTTCCTTTACAGAAAGTGTATTTTATGGATTGATTTTTTAATCTCTTCTGTTATAATTTTAATTAAATATTCAGAACATACTAATCGGTTAGTATGAATTTCTTGTGAATAGGAGGTATGTTACTTAATGGAGAACCTATGGTTGGAACATATTCCTGAAGGAAATCCTAGTGAAATTCAAATCCCAGAAGAACCGCTACCTAGTTTATTCTCCAAATCAGTTGAAATGTATCCAGATCATATTGCAATTACTTTTTTTAATCAAACCCTAACTTACAGGGAGTTGGATAATCAAATAAAGAATGTGGCACGCTCTTTATTTCAGATGGGTGTTAGTAGATCGGATAAAGTAGCTCTTATGTTACCGAATTGTCCGCAATATGTGATTAGCTATTATGCAACCCTATATTGTGGAGCCACGATTGTACAACTTAATCCAATGTACAAAGCTGCTGAATTACTTCATGTATTAAATGATTCGGAAGCAGAAGTGTTAATCGTACACGATAAATTACTACCAGTTGTTGAGAAAATACAAAAACAAACGCCATTAACAGCAATTATTACGGCATCTTTTGAAAACGGTTCCAAATTTGATGATTTTTGCAAGCAAAGTAATTTACCATTACCTGATGTTCACATTCCTGTGGATGATATTGCCGTATTGCAATATACAGGTGGTACAACCGGTAGATCAAAAGGTGCAATGCTAACGCATTATAATTTAGTGGCCAATACGCTACAAGCTTATGCTACCTCGCAATCAAGAACCATGTTAGGAAAAGAAAGGGTACTGACTATTTCTCCATTGTTTCATGTGTATGGAATGACAAGTTGTATGAATTTGACATTTTACATCGGTGGAAATCTTATCTTAGTACCAAATTTTGATGTAGAACAAACGGCAAGAATTATTGAACAAACAAAACCGACTATTTTTCCAGGAGTACCTACCATGTATATTGCGTTAGTTAACTATTGTAAAGATCATCCGTTTGACCTTAGCAGTATACGAACATGTACAAGTGGATCAGCTCCCTTACCAATGGAAGTCATACAAGCATTTAATGAAACAACAGGCTCCAGCGTTGCGGAGGGATATGGTTTGTCTGAGGCATCCCCAGTCACTCATCGTAACCCTATTTCTGGTTTACAAAAGCCAGGAAGTATCGGAATACCTATTCCCAATACGAGAGCAAAAATCGTTGATATTGCCTCAGGTGAAGAGGATCTGCCGATAGGTGAAGTTGGAGAAATGGTCGTACAAGGTCCCCAAATTATGAAAGGCTATTGGAAGCAGCCAGAAGAGACGGATAAAGTACTACGTGATGGTTGGTTATATACGGGTGATCTAGCCAAAATGGATGAAGACGGGTTCTTTTATATTGTGGGAAGGAAGAAAGAATTAATTATTGCTAGCGGGTATAACATTTATCCAATCGAGATTGAAGATGTGATTTATTCCCATCCAAATGTATTGGAAGTAGCAGTTATCGGAATTCCAGATAAGTATCGTGGAGAAACCGTAAAAGCTTATGTCGTACGAAAAGATAGTCAGGATCTTACAGAAACAGAATTAATTCAATTTTGTAGAGACAATTTAGCTTCTTTTAAAGTTCCTAGGTTGGTTGAATTTGTGGAGGATTTACCAAAAACAGCTGTAGGAAAGATTCTAAAGCGTGCTTTAAAAGAGCAGTTAGATACAAATAATGCGACGAAATGATAAATAGGGAAAAGGAGAGAGTGCAATGGATTTACGATTATCGGAAGAGCAAAGAATGGTACAAAAAACGATACGGAAATTTGTTGAGAAGGAATTAATGCCTCTAGAGAATGAAGTACTTCGAAATGAACGAAATGGCATGCCAAGCTTATCTGCAGAAAAACAAGAGGAACTTCAATTAAAAGCAAAAGAAGCAGGATTCTGGGGGATCAATACACCAACAGAATATGGTGGAGCTGATTTGGGTCAGATGATGCAAGCAATTGTTACGATGGAAGTTTCAAAGACATTTGTTCCATTTACATTTGGAGGTTCTGCGGATAATATCCTTTATTACGGTAATGAAGAACAAAAGAAAAAATATTTAATTCCGACAATTAATGGAGAGAAGAAATCATGTTTTGCAATGACAGAACCAGGTGCTGGATCTGACACTCAAAATATTAAAATGACAGCTGTAAAAGATGGTAATGAGTGGGTTCTAAATGGAGAGAAAACATTTATAACAGGTGGAAATGAAGCTGATTTTGTTATGGTAATCGCAATAACTGATAAAGACATGCATCAAAAAACAAAAGGAAGAGACGGTGTCACTTGTTTTATTGTTGATCGGAATATGGGCTGGAAATCAGAATATATTCATACGATGGGAGACTGGGGGCCAGCAAGTTTAGTTTTTGACAATGTTAGGGTCCCAGAAGAAAACATACTTGGTGAACTTCATGCAGGTGGCTATAAACTTGGATTAGAATGGATCGGCTTTGCCAGGTGGATAGTCGGTGCCCGGGCAGTTGGTTCTGCTGAACGCTTACTACAAATGGCAATTGATTATTCTAAAGAGCGGGAGACATTTGGAAGGCCAATTTCTGATAGGCAAGCTATTCAATGGCAGATTGCTGATTCTGCAGTAGAGATTGAAGCAGCAAAATGGATTGTATTAAATGCTGCCTTTACTTTAGACAATGGTGAAGATAATCGCCATCTTGCTTCGATGGCAAAATTATATGGTTCTAATATGGGAAATCGTGTAGTAGATCGGGTTATGCAAATCCATGGAGGCATGGGTTATACAAAAGAGTTGCCAATTGAACGCTGGTATCGAGAAGCTAGATTATGGAGAATTTATGATGGTACAGATGAGATTCAACGATTAATTATTTCTCGCAATCTATTAAAAGGAAATGTGAAGCTAGGGCAATATATTTAATAAACAATTCAAAGAAAAGCAGGAAGGAAGGGGAAACATGGTTAAACGTTTTGAAGGAAAGGTAGTATTTGTAACCGGTGGAAGCAGAGGGATTGGCAAAGGAATCTTGCAATTATTTGCTGAAGAAGGTGCAAAAGTAGCTATCATTGATATCAATGAACAAGCATTGCAAGAAACAGAAGCGGAATTTACTGAGAAAGGCTATGATATCTTGGCTCTTCAAGCCAATGTAGTTCATGCAGAGGAGGTAAGTAACGCAGTAGAAGAAGTCGTTCATAAGTTTGGGACAATTGATATTCTTGTAAACAATGCCGGGGTTATCCGGGATAATATGCTTTTTAAGATGACAGATAGTGATTGGCAGCAGGTCATGGATGTTCATTTGAAAGGTTCATTCCATGCTGCCCGTGCTGTTCAATCTCATATGGTAAAGCAAAAGTATGGGCGAATTATTACGATTTCATCCACTTCTGCCTTAGGTAATCGTGGTCAAGCTAACTATGCAACAGCTAAAGCAGGTTTACAGGGTTTTACCAAAACACTAGCAATCGAATTAGGCAAGTTTGGTATTACAGCTAATTCGGTTGCGCCAGGATTTATTGAAACAGATATGACTAAGGCAACAGCAGAAAGAGTTGGCGTACCATTTGATGAATTCGTCAAAGCAAGTGTTAGTCAAATTCCTGTCGGTAGAAGTGGAAAACCTGCGGATATAGCAAATGCAGTAGCATTTTTTGCGGATGAACAATCTTCGTTCGTTAATGGCCAAGTGATTTATGTTGCTGGAGGACCAAAAAATTAATAAGGAGGCATAAGATGTATTACCATCTGATAGGTAAACAATCAAATAAAGTAAAGAACGTTGTGGAACGGGGCTTGGTCAAACGGTTTGCAGAATCAATTCGAGATGCTCACCCGCTGTTTATCGATGAACAAGTAGGTAAGCAGTCTAGATATGGGGAAAACATTGCACCATCTACATTTCCGCGTGTTTTTGACTTTGGTACAGTCCATGGGTTAAACCTGCCTAACAAGGGATTAATCCATGGTGAACAGGTATATCAATACGAACGTCCCCTTTTAGTCAATGAAGTTCTTTATTGTTATACCGTTATTGATGGTTATGATGAGAAACAAGGGAAAAATGGGTTAATGGGATTCTTGAAAATTAAGCGGTATGGTGAAGATGCTCATGAGAAAGTTGTTTTTATGGAAGAATCTACAATCATTATTACAGAGACAGTAAGGAAGGCGATGCAAGTATGAAATACAATGTAGAGGAATTGCAGATGCAAGAATCGCTGGAAACTATCCTTGAGCCTGTAACTAGAATGGATTTAATTAAATACTCAGGAGCGTCAGGGGACTTTAATCCGATTCATACCATTGATGAAGAAGCAGAAAAGGCAGGGTTACCTGGGATCATCGCTCATGGTATGTGGACAATGGGCAATTTATCAAAATTGTTTACGCCATATTATGATCAAGGCTTTATTCAGGGTTTTCAAATCCGTTTTTCCGGGATGGTTTTTCTTCAAGATGTTATTACGTTAAAAGCAGAGTTGAATGAAGCAAAAGTAGATTATTTAGATTTTAATGTTAAAGCTTTGAATCAAAATGAGAAAGTAGTATTAAAAGGAAAAGTACGATTTGCTAAATATCGTTGATGCTATATCGTTATTTACTATAAGAGACGGAGGTTAGTTTCATGAATCGTGATGCTGTTGTTGTTTCTGCAGTTCGAACGCCAATTGCCAGGCAAGGGGGAGCTTTAGCGACTGTTCCCGCTCATATATTTGGGGCAGAAGCTATAAAGGAAGCAGTAAATCGGGTCAATGTCGATCCGGAAGATATTGATGATGTCATTCTTGGCAATGTATTAAGCGGAGGTGGTAATATTGCCCGCTTAACCGCATTGCAAACGAATTTATCTATACAAATTCCTGGCCTAACTGTGGATAGACAATGTGGATCGGGTATTAATGCTGTTGTTTTAGCTGCACAAGCAATTCAGTCAGGCAATGGCGATGTCATTGTAGCAGGTGGAGTTGAAAGTATGAGTAGGGCACCCTACTTAATGGATCGAGCAGAACGTCCATATAGTCCAGCACCACCATCCTTTCGCAAATCAACACTGTCCCCATCTGAAATTGGTGATCCGCCAATGGGGATAACTGCTGAAAATTTAGCCACAAAATATAATATAACAAGAGAGGAACAAGATCAATTTGCCTTAGAAAGTCAGCAAAAAATGTCTAATGCAATGGAATTAGGCTACTTTGATGAGCAAATTGTCCCTATTACCGTACCTATTCGTAAAAGCGACCCTTTCGTATTCGATGAAGATGAGCATCCACGACCACAAACGAATTTGCAAGGTTTAGCGAAATTGCCACCTGCCTTTTTAGAGGATGGTACGGTTACTGCGGGTAGCAGTTCAGGATTGAATGATGCTGCAGCTGCACTAGTAATCATGGCTAGAGAAAAAGCAGAACGTTTAGGGTTAAAACCATTAGCGATTATTCGTCAAGCAGCAGTAGCTGGTGTTGATCCAAATATCATGGGGATTGGTCCTGTACCAGCAACGAAGAAACTGATGGAAAAGGCGGAACAGCGCTTGGATGAGATGGATATAATCGAATTGAATGAGGCCTTTGCTGCCCAAGTAATCGCATGCGATCGAGAATTAGGGTTTGATAAAGCAAAGTTGAATGTAAATGGAGGAGCGATTTCCCATGGTCATCCGCTTGGAGCAACTGGTGCAATCTTAATAACAAAAGCGATTTATGAATTACAACGTCGTCAAGGAAGGTATGCATTAGTCACTGCTTGTATAGGTGGAGGGCAAGGTATAGCCACAATAATTGAGAGAGAATAGGTTGATTTTAGTGTTTTGCAGTGAAACATTGATTTGACTGTATTTATGATGGTATGTAAAATGGGTCGTTCCCAGCAAATAAAAATACCAAATCCCTTTTAGAAAAAAGGGATTTGGTATTTTTGTATTTCGTTTATACATATCCCTGTCCATTTAATTAAACAGCGAGACTTATTTCTAGCAAGCCAGAAGAATAGCTTTCTACTCCTTGCTGTTATCATGGTCATCTTGGGATCTAGTCTCATCCATATATTCTTTCATTCTTTTTTTATTCGGTGTAAGTGTCAAACCTAGGTATTTTCTTTCCTGATTGGCGTCTTTGTAGAATGCTACAGCCATTAATATGACGACTACACTAAATGGTAGTGCTGAGATAATTGCTGCAGATTGTAATGCATCTAAGCCGGTTTCTCCACCCGATAAAAGTAATACATATGCAATTGCTGATAACGATAATCCCCATACAATTTTCACAAAATTCTTAGGATGCAACGTTCCAAAAGCTGTTTGCATACCCAAAACAAATGTTGCAGAATCGGCTGAGGTAATGAAGAAGGACGATATAAGTACCAAAGCGATAATCGATAAAATGATACTTATAGGTAGTTCATTGAATATACCAAACAACTGCGTTTCAGGTGGCAACTCAAATAGTTGCGGTACACTTTGCCCCGCTTCAATTCCTGTTAGACCAAATGCACTAAACCAAAATATACTCACAATGGTTGGAACGAATAATACCGCAAGGATAAATTCGCGGATTGAACGTCCTCGTGAAACCCTTGCAATAAATATACCTACAAAGGGGCTCCAACTCATCCACCAGCCCCAGTAATATATAGTCCAAGACTGCATCCACTCATGTTTTTGCTCATTTAAGGGAGCTACATCCAAACTGCTGAATATTAATGTAGATAAATAGTCACCGGTTGCACTTGGAACCATATTGAGTATAAGTAGTGTTGGCCCAAGAATTAAAATAGCAATAAACAGTAGACCTGCTAATATCATATTTAAATTACTTAAATACTGAATCCCCTTACTTAGACCACTCCAAGCACTATATAAGAACAACACCGTAACAATGGCGATGATAATACCTTGAACGAATATATTGTTCGGGATGCCGAAGAGGTAGTTCAACCCTCCGTTAATTTGCATTGCCCCTACCCCTAAAGAAACAGCTACTCCAATAATTGTGGCGAACACTGCTAACACATCTACAATGTTACCGATAGGTCCATCTACTTTATTTCCTAAAACAGGACGCAATGTTTTGGAAATTAAACCAACTTCCCCTTTTCTAAACTGTGAATAAGCTAAAGCAAGTGCTACAATACCGTACACTGCCCAAGGGTGGAATCCGTAGTGTAGAAATGTTGACCTCATTGCTTCAGCTAAGGCAGCTTTTGTTTCTGCATCAGCAGTTGGGGGAGCAAGGTAATGAGAGATTGGCTCAGATGAACCATAAAATACTAGACCAATTCCCATACCGGCACTAAATAACATTGTTAACCATGATATCGTGTTAAATTCAGGTTTCTCCGTTGGTTTACCCAGTTTGAGTTTGCCGATTGGACTAAATCCTAAAAAGATACAGAATATCAGGATTAAAGTAAAAAGTGTCATATAATACCAACCAAAAGCTTCTGTAATCCAAGCACCAATAGCTCCAGAATATGTACCAAATTGATCAGGAAAAATAGCGCCTAAGAGTACCAGTATTCCGACGATAATTGATGCATAAGTGAATACACTAGAAAAATTCTTGTTGCGTTGATTCATGAAAAAGATGTATCCTCCTTGTTATTATTTAAAAGATGTTTTTTATTCTATCACAATAATAAGGCTATTCACAGTTTATCCTCTAGATTCACTTTCCAATATGCTCTCATAAAAAAGTGACTGTTAGAAACATTTTTCCCTATCTTAGTGATTAAGAATATTCACTGAACTCGAATCGACAGATATCTATTCAATCCGTATAATGATACTCATAATCAATAGAAAGGACGCTGTACCATGAAAGCCAAAATTATGATTAAGAGTATTGATTTATTTGATGAAAAAGGTTTCACGGAGACTTCAATTCAAGATATTGTGGATAGCATTGATGCAACGAAAGGAACATTTTATTATTACTTTACAAGTAAGCAAGAATTATTACGAGATATTCATTTAACCTATATTCATAATTTGCTCAAGGAACAAGCCGAAATTATCAATGATTCATCAAAAAACGTGAAAGAAAAACTTTATACAATGATTTATTCGATTATTAATAAGATCGAAACACAAGGCAAATATGCTCGCATTATATTCCGAGAAATGCGTCATTTAGATGATGCTAATCTGGAACAAATTAAACAAAAGCGAAAGGAATTCCGATTAAACTTTGAAAAATTAATCCAAGAAGGAGTGGACAAAGGGGAATTCCAAAGTCAGGTACGTACGGATATCCTTTCATTTGCGATATTGGGAATGGTCAACCGCACATATTATTGGTTCCAACCAGATGGGGAATTATCAGAGGAAGAATTAACGGATTTATATATGGAAATGATACTGAATGGAATTAACTGAGTTTGTCCATATAAATTGAGGTTTTAGATACCCTTCTTTTTCTAACTATTTCAGAAAGCTAGAAAATGGAAATAAAAAAGGGTTGATTTTTACACTTTATTACTTTATCATAGTGAAGTACTAAAGAGAAAGAAAGTGGGGAACGAACATGGAATGGGTTGTTATTGTATCTGTTCTTGTGATGACGATATTAAGTTTATTACGTGTTAATGTAATTATTGCAATATTAGCAGCTGCTCTTACTGCTGGTTTAATGTCAGGTTTAAACGTTGTCGATTCGATTGATTTGCTTGTTGATGGAGTGGGTGGCGGTGCTAATACGGCATTAAGTTATATATTATTAGGGGCATTTGCTGTTGCCATAAGCTACACTGGAATTACGTCATTGTTGGTGAACTATCTGATACGTATGTTAACTGGTAAAAAGACAATGATGTTATTAGCAATTGCTGGAGTAGCTTCACTTTCGCAAAACCTAGTACCTGTGCATATTGCTTTTATTCCGATTTTAATCCCGCCATTACTTAAATTATTTGATCGCATGCGCTTAGATCGAAGGGCAGTAGCTACTGCATTGACATTTGGATTAAAAGCACCATATATTTTGATTCCAGCAGGTTTTGGATTAATTTTTCACGAGACGATTGTTGAAGGAATGAACCAAAATGGTGCGGATATAACAGTTGGTGAAACAACGATGGCAATGCTGATCCCTGGTTCTGGAATGATTGTAGGATTGTTAATCGCTATTTTCTTCAGTTATCGTAAGGAACGAGATTATGGTTCTTTAGAAAGTGAAACCGAAATGGCTGCAGTGGTAGAACCGAAAGACATTCAGTTTAATAAACAGCACTTATTTACGTTAATCTCAATAGTAGCAGCATTGGTAGTTCAAATTATTACCGATAATTTAATTGTTGGGGCACTTACTGGTCTTGTATGTATGTTCCTGTTCCTTGTTATTCCGTTTAGTAAAGGGGATCGAGTTATTTCTGAAGGTATCGGAATGATGGGGACAATTGCCTTTGTAATGCTGGTAGCAGCAGGATACGGGAACATATTAACGGAAACTGGAGCTGTTGAGGCTCTTGTAGAAGTTTCGTCTGGATTCTTGGATAATAATCAAGCGCTTATTGCTTTTATCTTATTGTTAGTTGGTTTACTTGTAACGATTGGAATTGGTTCTTCATTTGGAACGATACCAATATTAGCTGCTTTATATGTACCAATTTGCTTAGCAGCTGGATTTTCACCAATGGCTACAGCAGCGTTAATTGGCACAGCTGGAGCACTAGGAGACGCAGGATCTCCGGCTTCCGACAGTACACTTGGTCCAACATCAGGTTTAAATGCAGATGGAAAGCACCATCACATTTGGGATACGGTAGTACCAACTTTTATCCATTATAATATTCCATTATTTATTTTTGGTTGGATTGCAGCTATTGTTCTTTAAAAGGCATGTTTTAAAACAAAACCATTGGTTCTGTAGGCTGTCGAGAAAGTTATCGGCAGTCTTTTTTTGCTTTTTTTCCTGAAATTCCATCTTTTTTTGTTATTCATAAGAAGAAAACCTATAGGCGGTAATGGTTTTGTCACTTACTCTAGAAGATTGACCACTACATCGATGTCTTCAAAAAGTACGCAAACAAGCATTACTGAAGGCTTTCTGCAAGAATATGGAGAAGAGTGTCCTTCACCAGAGTCTTTTTCGGTGAAGGGTGGGCGAAATACTACGAGACTCCTGCGGAGAAACGCGATCCGAGACCTCGCAGTGGCGGTTTTTTACGAGGAGGATCGGGCGTTCATCCCCGGAAAGCGAGTGGTTTTTGGCCGCACGGGCGCACAAAAAAAGCTTGTAGAAAAACACGGGGTTTCTCTACAAACTGCAAAACCATTGGTTCTGTTTATTAATTCGAGTAACATTGTACAATAAGAAGAATAAAAACAGGTCGGCAGGAGATAGTAAAAAGAAAAACAGGTGGGATTGTTATGAATAAAATTACTGCGCTCACAATCCTTGTACTTCTTGCTATTTCCTTTATATGTATGTCCACTGTTTCAGCTAATGGCTATGGTTGGGGTTATAGTAAGAATTCAAACCATGAACTTCCAGATATAGGGAAATATAAAGGGATGTTAGATAAATACAATGCTTATTATGCGGACGACTCCGGGGCAAAGAATATTTATCTCACCTTTGACAATGGTTATGAGCAAGGATATACAGATAATATTCTTAATGTATTAAAAAAACATGATGTACCAGCTACCTTTTTTGTAACAGGACACTATGTAGATAGTAAACCTGATTTAGTCAAACGTATGGTAGACGAGGGGCATATTGTAGGTAACCATTCGTATCATCATCCAGATTTCTCTATTATGGATAAAGATGCAATTAAAGAAGAGTTAGAAACATTGGAGGATGCTGTAGCTGAAGTCTCTGATCAAAAGGAGATCAAATACTTACGCCCGCCAAGAGGTATGTTTAATGAAAATACATTAAAATGGTCAAAAGAATTAGGTTATATTCACATTTTTTGGTCACTTGCCTTCATTGATTGGGAGACAAACAAGCAAAAAGGATGGAAGTATGCTTATGATCAAATTATGGATCAAATTCACCCCGGAGCGATTATGTTATTACACACTGTATCGTCGGATAATGCAGAAGCACTTGACCATATTATTAATAAATTAAAGAAACAAGGCTACAGTTTTAAGAGTTTAGACGACCTCGTTTTAAAAGACCAATTACCTCCAGCATTATATGGGTTATAATCTTAGAAAAGCTTCATTCTAGTATACCAATACGAGATGAAGCTTTTTTATTTAAGAACCCATTGCTTTATTTAAAATTTTCGCAACCTTTGGTATACTAGTGAAAAAACAAGGAGTTGTTAATAATGCGACGAGAAGATTTAATTGCTCCACCTAATTATAATATTGCAATGGAAATGGAAAGACATGCAAAAGATCCGAACAAGCTTGCGTTAATCTGGGAAAACCAAGCAGGAGATCAATATTCTATTACATATAATGATTTAGTAAGAAATGCAAATAGAATTGGAAACGCTTTCCTTGAAAGTGGTCTACAGAAAGGCGATAAAATTTTGGTTATGGTGCCTCGTTTAATTAAGGCATATGAAGTATATTTAGCTGCATTAAAAACAGGGATTATAATTATTCCTAGTTCAGAAATGTTAAAGACAAAGGACCTCCAATATCGTGTAACACATGGAGAAGTTCGTGGCATCATAAGTTATTATCCATACATTGACCAATATCTAACGATTGATCAATATGAAGACTTGCATCGGTTCGTCATTGGAAAACCTCAAGATGGATGGCTTTTTTTAGATGGCTTAATGGAGGATGCGAGTGATCAATTACAAGTAGCAGAAACAAGAAGGGACGATATCGCCTTTTTACCTTATACATCGGGGACAACAGGCAATCCAAAAGGAGTTGTCCATACGCATGGATGGGGTTTTGCTCACTTAAAAACAGCCGCAGAAAACTGGTTATCGATTAATAATGGCGATAAAGTGTGGGCGACAGCTGGACCAGGTTGGCAGAAATGGGTTTGGAGTCCATTCTTATCCGTTTTAGGTGTAGGGGCTACAGGCTATATTTACAATGGAAAGTTTGATGCGAAAACATATTTACAATTGTTACAAGAGCATAAAATTAATGTTTTATGCTGTACGCCTACAGAATATCGAATGCTGGCAAAAGCGGATCATCTAGATGGATATGATTTATCTGCATTGCATAGTGCTGTATCAGCTGGAGAACCCTTAAATGTTGAAGTCATTGATACATTTCAACGTTATTTTAACATCACTGTTCGTGATGGTTACGGGCAAACCGAGAATACATTATTACTAGGTTTCTTGAAAGGTATGGAGGTTAAACCTGGGTCAATGGGAAAACCTACTCCCGGAAACGATGTGGATATCATTGATGAAAATGGAGAACCTGTCACACCTGGTGAAGTAGGTGACATTGCTGTTAGACTTGATTGTCCAGCATTGTTTCGTGAATACTATAAAGATGAAGAACGAACGAATATGTCAAGACGAAGGGATTATTATATTACAGGTGATCAGGCTTCCAAGGATGAAGAAGGATATTTTTGGTTTGAGGGAAGAAGCGATGACATTATTATAAGTTCAGGGTATACCATTGGCCCTTTTGAAGTAGAAGATGCTTTAGTTAAACATCCTGCTGTACAGGAGTGTGCCGTTGTAGCCAGTCCAGACGAACTGCGAGGAAATATTGTAAAAGCCTTTATTGTATTACGTGATGGGTCCCGTGCAGAAGAACCACTGATTAAACAGCTACAAGATCATGTAAAAACACTAACAGGACCTTATAAATATCCAAGAAAGATTGAGTTCATTGATGAACTACCAAAAACCACATCAGGAAAGACAAGGAGAGTAGAATTACGAAATAGAGAAAAAATTAAAACGCAATGATTAGTCAAAAAACAAGGAGCATTTCATGCTCCTTGTTTTTTACCGCTGCCTTATGTTTAATAACCAAATTACTTTGGGAATAATAGTTATGAAGTCAGGTTATGACTGGTTTTAAGTAAAGGTTAAAAAAATTTGATCAAACCTCTTGAAAGTCAAAGAAGGTCAGAGTATAATGATAATCAAAGGTCAAAGATAGTCAAAGTCAAACTAGAGTAAACAACATTAAATGATAATTCCAAGGAGGAATGGAAATGCTTTGTCAAAATTGTGGTCAAAACGAAGCAAGTATAAATGTTGCAATGAATATTAATCATCAACAAATGCAAATGCATCTTTGTAATGAATGTTTTCGTGAAATCCAAGGACAAATGATGAATTCCAATGACTTCTTCTCAAATACACCATTTGGAAATGCTTCTAACGCATTTTCTCAGCAAGGAAATGGAGCACAAAAAATGGGCACAAGAACGAAAGAGAAAAATGGGAACCGTGGGAATGGATTAATTGATCAACTTGCCAAAAATGTGACACATGCAGCAAGAGCTGGATTAATTGATCCGGTTATTGGAAGAGATAAAGAAGTAAAACGTGTAACGGAAACCTTAAATCGAAGAAATAAGAATAATCCGGTATTAATTGGCGAGCCGGGTGTTGGTAAAACGGCAATCGCAGAAGGATTAGCCTTGAAGATTACGGAAGGTGATGTTCCTGCTAAATTAATGAACAAGGAAATCTATATGCTAGATGTGGCATCTTTAGTTGCGAATACTGGTGTTCGAGGTCAATTCGAAGAACGTATGAAGCAGCTTATTCAAGAATTGCAAGAACGTCAGGAAGTTATCTTGTTCGTGGATGAAGTTCACCTTATAGTTGGAGCAGGTACGGCAGAAAGTTCACAAATGGACGCTGGCAATATCTTAAAACCTGCATTAGCACGTGGGGAGCTACAACTAATTGGTGCTACAACATTGAAAGAATATCGTCAAATTGAAAAGGATGCTGCACTTGAACGTCGTTTGCAACCAATTATGGTAAAAGAGCCAACGAGTGAAGAAGCGGTGCAAATACTACAAGGAATAAAAGATCGCTATGAAAATTTTCATGAGGTTCGTTATTCTGATGATGCGATTCAAGCTTTCGTAACACTTTCAAAACGTTATATTCAAGATAGATATTTACCAGATAAGGCAATTGATCTGATGGATGAAGTTGGTTCACGCTTGAACCTATCAAATTCTCAAAAAGATTCTGATTCCATTAATCAACGCTTAAACGAAATAATTAAAGAGAAAGAAGATGCAGCAGAAAAAGAAGATTATGAACGTGCTGCTCATTTAAGATATCAGGAGATACAATTACAAAAACAATTAGATAAAGCAAAAGATGAAGAGCAAGTAATCGATGTAGACATTTCTGATATCCAATTAATTGTGGAAGAAAAAACAGGTATTCCGGTTACAAAGCTACAAGCCGATGAGCAAGAAAAAATGAAAAACATTGGTAAAAACTTAGGAGCAAAAGTAATTGGACAAGACGTTGCTGTTAATAAAGTAGCAAAAGCAATTCGTCGAAGTCGTGCCGGCTTAAAATCAACGTATCGACCAATCGGTTCTTTCCTATTTGTAGGTCCTACTGGGGTAGGGAAGACGGAATTAACGAAAGCATTAGCTGAAGAACTATTTGGCTCAAGGGATTCATTAATTCGATTAGATATGAGTGAATATATGGAAAAACACGCCGTGTCCAAAATTATTGGTTCACCTCCTGGTTATGTAGGCCATGAGGAAGCAGGACAATTAACGGAGAAAATTCGCAGAAACCCTTATTCCATTATATTGTTAGATGAAATTGAAAAAGCACATCCAGATGTGCAGAATATGTTCTTACAAATTATGGAGGATGGTCATTTAACAGATTCACAAGGAAGAACAGTGAGTTTTAAAGAAGCTGTCATTATTATGACAAGTAATGCTGGAACTGGGGTTAAGACGGTTAATGTAGGATTCAATAGTGATTCACATGAATCGGTTTCTACTTTGGAGAATTTAAGTGCTTACTTCAAACCAGAATTCTTAAACCGTTTTGATGCGATTATCCAATTCAATGAACTTACTGAAGAAAACTTAATGGAAATTGTTGATCTTATGCTTTCAGATCTACAAAAAACCATGGAAGAGAATAATGTTACCATTACGATAACAAAAGAAGCTAAAGAAGTATTAGTTCGACTTGGCTATGATCGCCGTTTTGGTGCAAGACCTTTACGCAGGGTTATCCAAGATAAGATTGAAGACCAACTAACCGACTTAATTTTAGAGGATAACCATATAGAAACTGTTCAAGTAGATGTTATCGATAATAATATTGTGGTGAAACAAGCATAGGAAATGATAAAAACCGCTGACTGTGAATGAAGTCAGCGGCTTTTTTTATGCCCTCATAACTCCCAGAAACTTACTTTAAAGCAATTAAATAATTCCATCGCTTTTGTAAAAAGATAAGGTTATCTATATAAGAAAGAGGATGCATTTTCATGGGCAAAAGCAGCGTTTTATTTGGAATTATTGCTTTTTTTATATGCTTTAACGGTAATATGCTATCTATACATAGTGAAGCATCTTCATCAGAAATGCAGGTTCACTTTATTGATGTTGGTCAAGGAGATAGCATGTTGATAAAAACACCTGGAAATAAAAATATTTTAATTGATGGTGGCCCCCCTGATGCGGGAAAGAAGGTTGTATCGTATTTAAATGAAAAAAAAATAGACAAGATCGATCTCTTAGTAGCTACCCATCCAGATGTCGATCATATTGGTGGATTACCTTATATAATGAAGCATATAAAGGTAAAGAAGATCCTAGATTCTGGAAAGCTTCACACAACAAGAATGTATGCGAAATATATTCAAGAAATACGTAAACAGGAGATACCAGTCAAAGTTGCCAAACAAAACGAAAAAATATTGCTTGATTCTGCTGTAGATATTCAAGTATTAAACACATACAAGAAATCGAGAAGCAATAATCAATCTTCCATTGCATTAAAGATGTCTTATGAAGCAATGGATATCCTATTTATGAGTGATGTCGAAATTGAACAGGAAAAAGAAATTATGAAAAATGTCGATGTGGATGCGGAGGTTATTAAAGTTGGCCATCATGGTTCAAATACAAGTACATCATTGAAATTCTTAAAAGCAGTAAGCCCAGATACAGCCATTCTAACATATAGCAAAGACAATGATTATGGTCATCCAGTTGACCGTGTTATCAATAATCTCTACCGCGTAAATGCTAATATATATTCTACTGGTGCGCTAGGAAATTTAGTAATTCGTACGGATGGTGAAGATTACCTGGTACTTCCAGAAAGAGAACCATTATATAATTTAGATGCAAGTTAATAATTTACAAAAATATACAAAAATGATATCATATTGATATAAAAAGGGATGGGGAAGGTGTATCAATGATGATTCAAGAAAAACCGGCATGGACGATGAATGGTTTTTTGGGAATTTTACTTATTGCAGGATTACTTGTGGTAACCATATTAAATCTGATTCAGCAACAATTTATCATAGGAATTACTTGCTTGGTTGTTGCAATCACCTTAGGTAGTGGTATTACGTTGGTTCAGCCTAACCAGTCACAAGTTGTTATCTTTCTTGGGAAATATATGGGGAGTATTCGGAGAGAAGGTATAGTAGTGACAGTACCTTTTTCCATACGAAAAACAATTTCACTTCGCGTGCGTAACTTTAATAGCAATCGGCTAAAAGTAAATGATGTAAATGGTAATCCAATTGAGATTGCTGCGGTTATTGTCTTTAAAGTTGTCGATAGTGCCAAAGCAGTTTTCGATGTCGATCGTTATGAACAATTTGTAGAAATTCAAAGTGAAACAGCAATACGTGCTGTTGCAACAAAATATCCTTATGATACTTTTTCGGATGCTGAATTAACGTTAAGAGGCAATGCAGAGGAAGTTTCAAATGAATTGACTAAGGAGTTACAAGCTCGATTAAATGTGGCAGGCGTGCAAGTTATTGAGACGAGATTAACACATCTTGCTTACTCTACAGAGATAGCTCAGGCCATGCTTCAGCGTCAGCAAGCAAGTGCAATCATTGCAGCTAGAAAGCAGATTGTTGAAGGTGCTGTTGGCATGGTTCAAGATGCTATTCATCAATTGGAAAGCAATGGAGCAATGGAACTGGATGATGAACGGCGGGTTGCAATGGCAAATAACCTACTTGTTTCTATTGTCTCTGATCATGGAACTACGCCTGTAGTAAATACAGGATCCCTATATCAATAACTTAAAAGAGGGGTAATATGTCGAAGAAGAAGAGCTTTCCGCTACGAATCGATCCAAAGCTTTATGAACTATTACAGATTTGGGCAAAAGATGAATTCCGGAGTGTAAATAGTCATGTGGAATTTTTACTTCGAGATGCAGTGAAGAAAGCAGGAAGGTTGCCAAAGAGCCAAGATAAAAAAATTGGAGAAGATTGAAGCTACATGCAGCTGCGCATGTAGCTTTTTTTTGCTAAAGAAGGTCCACAATATACGTGCCTATTTATTAATAGAGGTATTGACATTTTTAAGATATGGTTATATGGTTAATTACATAAGTAACGAACCAAATAACGTGAAGGTGAAAACATATGAAAAATCATTTAGACGAAAATAAGCCAATCTTTCTCCAAATTAAAGAACATTTAGAAGACTCGATTATGAATGGTTCTATTAAACCAGGTGAACGTGTACCATCTACAAATGAATTTGCTGCTTATTACCAAATTAATCCAGCCACTGCAGCTAAGGGTATTAATGAGCTCGTTACCGAATTGATTCTGTTTAAGCGAAGGGGTGTAGGTATGTTCGTAACCGAAGAGGCAAAGGAAATTGTCCTGCAGAAACGGAAGCAAATATTCTATGACAATTATATGCTTCCATTAAAAAATGAAGCAAAAAAATTAAGTATTAGTGAGGCAGAATTAAAAGAGATGATTGAAAGGAAGGGATCTATCAATGAACGTTGACGTTTGTAATGTAACGAAACGATATGACCAGGATACAGTATTAGATAATGTATCATTTCGTCTGAATGGCCCGCAAATATATGGATTACTAGGGAGGAACGGTGCAGGAAAAACAACATTTATGGATATTATGGCGGGGAATACTTTGGCTTCCAGTGGCAATGTGCTCATAAACGGAGAGGAACCTTTTGATAATGAAGGGGTAAATGAAACTATTTGTTTAATTAAAGAAAGCAATAATTTTAAACGAGACTTAAAAATAAAAGAAATTCTTCGTGTTTTTTCATTTTTTTATCCAAACTGGGATCAACCATTAGCTGATCAATTAATTCAGGAATATCAATTAAAGCCGCATGCAAAGGTTAAAACATTATCAAAAGGGATGGAATCCGCACTTGGAATTATTGTGGGTTTAGCAAGCAAAGCACCAATTACTATCTTTGATGAACCGTATATTGGGTTGGATGCTGCAGCTCGAAAAAATTTTTACATGAAAATGTTAGAAGAATTTGAAAATGAGAAACGGATGATTATCTTTTCTACCCATCTCATTGATGAAGTCAGTTTAATGTTTCATGAAGTATTGATATTACAAGAAGGAAGGCTTGTTTTACAAGAGTCTGCAGAGGTTCTTCGTCAACGTAGCTGTGCTGTATCTGGAAGTGTCTTGGATGTAGAAGCTTTTATAAAAGATAAAGAAGTAATTGAAACAAAACAATTAGCTGGAACGATGACAGCCTATATCTTTGGAAACATAAAAGAAGCGAAAAAACAAGGTTTTCACGTAGAGGGGATACCAATACAAGAATTAATGATTCATCTAACAGAAAAGGGGAAGGGGGCATCTATTAAGTGAATAATCAATTGAAAGGACTTATCTATTTTTATATGGTTGATATCCGCCATTCTTTAAAGGTTTTTTGGATAATATTATTATCGATTCTAATGGTGTCGATTGCTTTTGGATATTATATAAAAGCAATCGATGGTGGCATGATGACATTCAGCCTAACTGGGCCAATCTATATTTACTGTAGTATCGTTGCATTTATTTCTGTAAGGGAGTACATCCCATTCGCAATTAAAATGGGGGCAACTCGAAAAAACATTTTTATTTCAATTGGGATCTTTTTTCTCCTATTATCAGCAGTCAAAGCTATCGTAGCAAGTCTTTTACAGGAACTTGTTTTATTCCTAATAACTGGAATTGGAATAGATGGATTCTATTTTCTCCATCTAGCCCATTTTATCGACGATACGTGGTATATACGAATCGGTATGGATATCATGACTATCTTCTTTGCAATGTCGTTTATGTTTATGCTTGGTTTAATCTTTTATCGATATGGTTTTTTCGGCGGGGGAATTACCCTCGGTATTGTTGGCGTTATCTTCTTATTCGGGATCGCTACTGGATGGATAGTGGATTTTATCGCCGAAATCATATCGCATCTAGATATGCTATTCTTTATACAACTATTTGCAGTTGGTATCTTCTTCTACTTCTTATCGTTTTTCATTTTAAAAAGGATGACAATTGTAAAGATGCGGTAACCTAAAACAAAAAAGGCTGTTAAGCGATCAAGCTTAACAGCCTATTGTAAACATTAAGGCATAATTAAATAGTTAAGAGAACAATTCCCAATGTAATTAGAATAAAACCAATGACAATTACCCACGATATCGGCCTTCCCCAATTCATTGTCCAGCCAATTCCGAATCGTTTTTCGATGAATATGGTTGGATCATCTTTGTTCACATAAAATTGACCAAGTTTCCAATAACGATCATCATCTCGATTAACTGTTTTTCCATTACTATCCATAGATACTGTGACTCGACTACCACCTTGCCCGGTTTTGTAAGACAGAATAAATGCCCAAATAATAATAGCAAATACAGTAATTACGGCAGTAGTTATTAAGAATCCTTGTGGAATGGAATAGATAAAAGACAGCTGTACAGTAGAGAGTAGCATCGATAATATAATTCCGCCAAATATAGTAAAAGCAGACCATCTTCTACGGAAAATAGTATTCTGATGCATAGATTTTTCCGGGTTTTCCGCACTAAGCTGTTGTTTTGCCTTTCCTGTTAAGGTGTTAACAAAAATAAAGATTAATATAAGATAAAGTTGCGTAATTGGAAGTGCTAAAACAGTGCGATATGATTTTGTTGCGAAATTCGTAATTTCCCCTTGAAAGTTGTATTGCATCGGTATTTTTTCAGGTATATGTTCGTAGGAAAGAAATGTCAAGATAATCGTAGAAAAAATAAGAACAAATGGAACAATGAACCAGTTATTGGAGTATCTTAATTTCTGCTGTCTAAACTGAGTGTGGATGGCTAATTTCTGTGTTCGTTGCCTTCCCCACTTGGTAGTTGATTTTATTTGTTTCATTTTTTGATGAAATATCAAGTAAATCATAAAGCTAATTATCATAAATAAAGTAATCGTTGTCCCAACTAACCAACCAACCATTGATTCACTCATGTTTGTAAATAAACCATATCCTAGGAAAACACATATGGTTAGTAAACTAATAACACCGATGATGATGGTGTATTTTTTACGCATGGATTTCAACGCTGAAGTATCATAAATATCCGCTGGGATAGATACTCCAAAGCTTTCCGTTTTTCGGGTCCAATAAGGAATAAACATAATAGAAATAAACGCTGGTAACAATGTAAGGGTTATAAGAAGGATGAGGTTAGTCATCATTTCTACCTCCAATTTGAAAATCATGATAAATAGTCTGGCACAGGGTGAGGAATTCTTCTTTTGATAAATCTTTGCATATACTTTCAGCAATTAGTGGTCGGAGTTTTTGTTGTACTTGCTCCTTATAGATATTATCAGCTTTAGGAATACCTTCTGGACGGATAACAACACCCTTTTGTCGGTGAATTTGCAAAAAACCATCTTGTTTTAATTGTTGATAAGCCTTGTTGACGGTATGCAAATTAATTCCTATGTCTTGTGCTAAGGAACGAACAGAGGGCAAAGGGTCACCTGGTTGCAGCTCTTTTTTAGCTATTCCTTCAATAATTTGATGAATTAATTGTAAATAAATGGGTTGACTTGATTCAAAATCGAGTGAAATAAACACACCCATACCACCTCCACAAAATAGTTATAACTGTTATATATAATGTATAACAGTTATAACTATTTTGTCAATGGTAAGAAATTTTTAATTAGAAAATAGGAATAGTAGAATTAAGAAAGATTCGCACGGTTTTTTATGGAGATGGAACGAATTCAAAAACCACAAATAAAAAAGCTTGTAAAGGAACTTTCTATTTTCCTTACAAGCTTTTTTGTTTATTATAACTGTCTGTACTGTTGAATTAATTCAGCCATTAATTTATGAATGGAACGTTGTTTTTTTATGGATAAATGCTTCAATTCAAAAATGTCAGCTTTAAATTCTGGATAGGTCATAATGTATTCAATTAGCTCTACGACTTCTTCATCAAACGAAGTAGTAGAGGAGCTATATATTCGCTTAAATTCTCGTAATAGGTCATTTTGAAAAGAATAATTACCTACTAGATGATCAAGTGATACTTGAAAAATAGCAGCAAGTTTTAAAAGGGATGCAATATCAGGTGTAACTGTATTATTTTCCCATTTAGCTACTACAGAACGTGAGAGTAACAATTTCTCAGCTAGCTCTTTTTGCGTCCAGTTATGTTGTTCACGAAAGAATTTAATATTATGTGCAATTTGTTCACTCATGCTATCACACTCAATTGGTTAAAGTTAGAAAATGACTTCGTAGTATCTTTCATCCTATCACGATTTTAAAGATTATTTTGCTTCTTTCTTGTTCTTAAAATACACATATAGTAAAATGTTCTCAAATAGACCAAAAGGAGGGAATGTAATGGTTAGTTGTTTGATCTTGCAACATTCTACAATAACTTCCCTTACGAAGTGTAAAATGCTGCGTTTTATATTCAAGGATTATGTATTTGAAATAGAAGTACTATCCAAAGATACAGCTATTTCATATATTTATGATGTTGAAAAACACATGGTTTGGAGGGCATTTGCGCTGTTCGAAACAACAAATATGATCGTCGGATATGGATTTGGCAAAGACAAAGTAGAGGCAAGATGGTTAGCTGAAGATATGCTAGAGACATGGAATACATTATTGCAACAAACGGAATCTCATCCCCAATTATTTTGATTAGGAGTTTAAGTTATTCTTAGGAAAAACGAAAGAAAAGAAGAATCAATGTAATTAACCTTGATTCTTCTTTCCAGATAGTTGACGATAAACTTGATCTGCATGTTTAAATTCTTTTTGATAAAGAACTTCTTGCGTTTTAGATAAGAACTTACGCTTATATGCTGGGTTTGCTTTTTTCATTTTTACCGTCCTCTGCATTGTTTTTTATTAGGATGTACATGTTTCTTGTCATTTATACTGAAGGTTAACCAACTTCTTCTCCGGTATGATTGACAGGGGTAGATACAAATTGTTGGAACGAAAGATATTGTTCTTTAGTAACAACAAATAAATCATACATTTCCTCATCTTGATTAACCTTTTTATACATTTGAGGGTAGATGGCATTTGCTAAAGTAACATACGGTAATTTCATCACTGCTTTCATGGATCGAATATTTGTCTTCCTAACCTTCATAAACACACCTTCAATCGGAAATTGATAAAATAATTCGTTAAAGAATTGCTCCTTGGCCTGCTGATTATATCCTTTGCCAAAATAAGGCGTGCCAATCCATGTAGCCAAAAAACCGTAATTACCTTCAATATCGAATAAATTAATCGTTCCAATCGGCGTTAGATATTCATCTACAATTGTTCTTGAAATTAGTTCCCCTCTTTCTTCTGCTTCCATTGTTTGCTTCGTAGAGAAATAATATTCATCGCATGTCTCCGCCTTATGACGTACATAGGGAAAAACAGCTGGATCGCGTAACAACTCAAATAACACTGGCACTTCATGTAGCTCTCGTGCTTTTAACATAAAAAATACCCTCCTGTTTTTAGGCGGGTGTATAGAATATCCAAATGAAAAAGGAAATCTAGCACGTTTTACCCACCCGCGAATTTTTAGTTAGCTTTCAACAAAAATTCGGGGTGGGAATCGAACCCACTAGAACCAGCTAAGCTGGTGGCGCACCATTTGCCTTCCCTATTTAATTTCGTCTGTTGCTGGCTTGCTATTGTCATCTCCGTCAACTGTTTTCATTTTATAACTTTATTTTACACAGCCTTTGTGAAAAAAGGAATCTTTTTTTTATCACAACATGTAAAACCTTTTAAAAAAGGAGCTGGAGGCTTAGAAATAACTATAACGGACTTCATAAACCCGATAAGATTTCAGTTACTATGTCTCCATACCTATCGGTAGTAATAAAATTGTCTTCCGAATAGAATCTGGAGCTATTGTCATGCTTTCCGTGTTAGCTACGATAAATATTTTTTAATGCCTCTTCCAAATAGGGAAAGGCAAATGAAAATTGATGATCAAGCGCCTTTTTTGGAATAACGTATTGTCCTTTTGTGATTAACTGACTCATCTCACCTGCAGCGATAAAAATAAATGGTGATGGCACCGGTAACCAGTATGGGCGTTTTAGGACTTTAGCTAGTATTTTCATAAATGCTTTATTTTGTTTAGGATGGGGAGCAGTGACATTTACAGGTCCAGATATTTTGGGGTGATCCAGACAAAATACAATGAGCTTGACCGCATCTTCAATATGAATCCAAGAAAGCCATTGCTCCCCATTGCCAATTTTACCTCCGGCGAATAATTTTACTGGAAGACTCATGAAAGGAAGTGCGCCATCCTTACCTAGAACAATACCGAATCGAGTATATAGTGTTCGAATGCCTAAATCTTCAGCTTGACTAGCAGTTTTTTCCCATTTCGATGTAACATGCGAAAGAAAATCATCACCAGATTCCGATGTGTTTTCTGAAAACATCAGGTCTTCAGAAATGCCGTAATATCCAACTGCAGACCCGCTAATAAATACATCAGGCAATGTAGGCAGTCGTTTGATAAAAGCAATCAATCTTTCTGTGGTTTGTATTCTACTGTTTAAAATTGCTTGTTTTTTCTTTTCAGACCAATAACCAAATAGGGACTCACCTGCTAGATTAATCACTGCATGTATCACAGGTAATTCTTCAGGAGGATATTGATAACTAATAAAAGTGGATTGATTGGTATTTTTATGGTTTTCCGGTGATCGTGTAAGTATGTATGTGTGATCGTTTCGAGTATGCAAATAGGCTGATAATGCTTGACCAACAAATCCAGTACCGCCAGTTAGGAGAATATTCATTTTCAAATCACCTTTCTCTTCCAATTTTAATTAACATTAGTCTATACCAGTATGAACAAATAAGGAATGTTTCATTTTGGTTGAAAAATAAAAGACAGATTCATCTTAAATTTGATATGCTTTATTAGAGGTGTGTATGCATGAAAAAAATTACCCGAATTACAACCCAAAAGAAAAGGAAAGATCGCTATAATATTTTTTTGAATGATGGTGCTGGTGAAGAATATGGATTTAGCGTTGATACGTCCATTTTAATTGAATATCAGCTACGAAAAGGATTGGAATTAGAAAACGCAACCGTTAATGAGCTTATCCAAAAAGATACCATGCATAAATCATATACCCTAGCAATTCATTATTTAAGCTATCGAATGCGTACTAAAAAAGAAATTCATGATTATTTGGTACAAAAAGAGGTTGAACCTGATCATATACCGGTTATTATAAACAAGTTAACAAATGAGAAACTAATCGATGATCGCCAATTTGCAGAAATGTTCATACGGACTCGTATAAATACCTCTTCAAAAGGACCAATGGTTATTAGGAGGGAGCTGTCGGACAAAGGTGTTGCAATGAGCATTATCGACGAGAGTCTTCACCAATACTCTGATCAGGCTCAGTTTGAAAAGGTTCAGAAATTGGTCGATAAAAAGTTTCAACAGAAGAAAAAAGATTCGTTTCGTAAACAAATTCAAAATCTCCAAGCTTCTTTACAGCAAAAAGGTTTTACACAGGATGTCGTCCAAGCAGTGCTTCGTGAAGTAAATGCGAATCAAAATCAAGATGAAGAATGGGAAGCAATTATCTATCAAGGAGAAAAATTACTCAGAAAGCATGAAACAAAACGTACTGGCTATGAACTAAAAAACAAAGTAAAAGAAGGCTTATTTCGAAAAGGATTCGCTATGGATTTAATTACTCGATTTATTGAGGAATTTATCGATGGTCAAGAGTAAGCTTAATTACGATGACGGAGACGATATAGTTTAAATCTAATTCAACAATTGGTAAAATGATGAGGAATTTGAATGGGGGATAAGGATGAGCAATAACTTTCGTTATAGTGATTATTCAATTGAACAATTGAGACAAGAAATAGGTAAATTAAAAGAAAAAGCGCAAAAGGCGGAGCAACTCGGAAATATCTCTGAAGTGGCTGTATACGAACGAAAAATGCAAGTAGCTTTAGCTTACACATTAAATCCGGCTGACTTCAAATCTGGTGAAGTATATGAATTTACAACCGATCCAGGCCAACGGTTTACCATTAATTACATTAATGGTGTATTTGCATGGGGACATCGTATTAACTTATTAGGGGAAGTTTTTGAGAAAGAAGAAGCAATTCCAATTTCGCTCTTAGGCAATAAAATAGACGAATAATAAAACAGCAGGAAAGCATCCCTGCTGTTTTAAATCGGACTTTCTTCTACATATAATTTGTTTTGTAATTTCTTTTCAGAAAAGATCCAGCCAGTGTAGGAACTAATAATTTGCATATTATCATCAATTTGCACAACAGCTACAAAAGGATAGTGTCCTTTTGAGCGGTAGCGTAAATCAATAAATCGGACTTCAGTAAAGTCATCATAATCATTGATTTCCCATCGATAGATTGGTGAAAAGGATAAGAATGCAGAAATATTTTTGTCTTTTTTTGCAATTTCAATAATCGGTGTATCAGGAAGCGGCACTCTTTCAAATTCATCTACGATCTCGATATGGTTGTTTTCCACAACGCCAACATAGAATTTCTCCCCAGCAGTAATGGCTACGCGCCAATAGTTCTGCTTTATCGTTGGTGAAGTGGCAATTTGTTCTACCTGTGGGTAGTAATTTTTAATTTTCTTTACGATTGCTCGTTTGTCAATAAATCGTTTGATATAGTACAACAGTATCACACTATAAATCGTTATCCAAGTATATCCTGGGTTTGCGCCTAATGCCCAAACAGCTATCCCTGCAATATGGAGGAAAAAAATATATGGATCGAACGTATTGATAAAGCCATGTGCAACCCATTTGCTCGTGAAGGGCCGATACGCCTGAGTCCCATATGCATTAAAGATATCCACAAAGACGTGGATAACAACTGCAATCGCAGTCCATAACCACAGGTGGAATAAATTCACTTGTGGAACAAATAAGTGAATCAAACCAGCAATTAAAATACCCCAAAGAATTACAGCTGGGATGGAGTGTGTAACTCCGCGATGATGACGTAAATAAGTTGCATTGTTTTTTAATTTTAAAACCGTATCGAAGTCCGGTGCATGAGAACCTACAATTGTTCCAACCAGTACTGCGTTAAATAAAACAGGATCGTTGTGAACGACTGGATCTAATGTAGCTAATCCACCTAGTGCAACACCCATTACAATATGGGTTCCAGTATCCATAGAAAAGGTCCTCCTTAGACAACGTTTACTATTTTCATGTATCCTACAATTACAATATTCGGTACAGCATATTATTTTTTACTGTCTCATTTTACAAATAGCAACAGGTTACGAACTTTTTTTAATTTACTTATCTGTTTATTGTACCATATAGGATGTGATTTTATGATAGATAAAAAACTACAATATATTGACATTTCAAGATTTCAAAACGATTTAATTACTTGGTATCAAGAAAATAAACGCGACCTACCTTGGCGCCAAGACCAAGATCCATATAAAATTTGGGTATCAGAAATTATGCTTCAACAAACAAAGGTTGATACGGTAATTCCTTACTTTCAACGGTTTATTAAAAAATATCCAGATGTGCATGCCCTCGCTCAAGCTGATCCAGAAGATGTTTTAAAATCGTGGGAAGGCTTAGGTTACTATTCCCGTGCAAGGAATTTACAAAACGCTGTTCGTGAGGTAGTTGCAACTTATAATGGAGAAGTACCTGATAATGGGGATGAATTAGGAGCTTTAAAAGGCGTAGGAGCATATACAAAAGGAGCCATATTATCGATTGCATTTAATCAACCTGAACCTGCAGTTGATGGAAATGTAATGCGAGTTTTCTCCAGGATTCTTCGGATAGAAGAAGATATTGCGTTACAGCGTACAAAGAAATTATTTGAATCGTATGTTCGAGAACTTATTGATGAGTCAGATCCTTCTTCCTTTAATCAAGCAGTAATGGAATTAGGAGCACTTATTTGTACACCTAAATCACCAGCATGTTTACTTTGTCCAGTACAAGAACATTGCCAAGCATTTGCTGCAGGTGTAGAAGAGGAATTACCAATAAAGAAGAAAGCAAAAAAACAAAAGAAAGTCCCTTATGTTGTATTACTTGTAAAGAATAAACAAGAGCAATATATTATTGAAAAGCGATCAGACAAAGGATTATTAGCAAACCTTTGGCAATTTCCTATGGTACCAATTAATGAAATTGGCTGGGATCATCTAGAGAATTGGGTGTATCATGAATATGGTATTCATTTAACATTAGGAGAAAAACAAGCTAATCTAAAACATGTATTTTCTCATTTGATTTGGCAGCTGGATGTTTATGAAGCTAAATTGGAACAACCAAACATGAATGAACGACTTAAGCTAGTCGAAAAAAAAGCGTTAACGAATTATCCGTTTCCAGTATCTCATCAAAAGATTATGTCCTATATCAAATGAAGCTAAAAACGCAAGGGGCATCCCTTGCGTTTTTAGCTTAATCAGTTATGGTTGATGTTGTCAATGGAGGGCTTGAAGGTTGATCCTTCCTGTTATGCATTTCTTTATTAATTTCATGCAAAATGGTTAAACCTTCAGAATTTACATATGGTAATAGCTGTGATAAAGCATGTTGAAAATACATTAATTCTTTTTCGTTCCATTTCGTTTTACTTATCATTGTCAGTTCTGTAAAGTCTCTTCGTGATGTGTCCATTTCTTCATCCTCCAAAATGAATTGCTCTCCTTTAATGTATGTATTTTTCCCTATTCTATTCGCTTGTGGAATTAAAATCCATTTTATCTTTTTATTACTAATTTAAATTTGGATAACAAATCGATAAGTGGACAAATTAATGAGTGCGGAGGTGATATTGATGGCTAAAAAACCGAACAAAACTACTGCAGGTACAAACGTTCAAAAGGTTAAACAACAAAACCAGCAAGCCGCTCAAGGGCAAGGTCAGTACGGAACTGAATTTGGTGCTGAACAAACAAATGCTCAAGAAGTTAAAAAGCAAAATCAAAAATCTCAGCAAAACAAAAAGTAACCTACCCCCAATAACAGAGCTCCCAATTAGGGAACTCTCAGCTTGTAGAGAAACCCTGTGTTTTTCTACAAGCTTTTTTTGTGCGCCTGTGCGGACCAAATACCATTCGCTTTCCACGGACGAACGCCGGTGCCTCCTCGTGAAAATCTCCACCGCGGGGTCTCGGATCACCCGTTTTTCCGCAGAAGTCTTGTAGTATTCGCCCTTCACTGAAAAAGACTCCATTTCACCTAACTCACCTTGGATTGGTGAAGGGCCATTTTTTTCATGTTCTATCAGGAAGTCGTCAGTAATGCTTGTTCGCGTACTTTGAAGAAATCGATGTAGTGGTTAATCTTCCGGAGTAAGTGGTCTTGAGGAACAAGTTCTTCAATTGTCACCATTTTTTTATCGATCTTTTTTTTGATTGAAACAAAATCATCACCGCATTTTTAGGAATTCTCTTAAGGAAAAAAGCAAAAAAAAGACTGTCGATAACTTTCTCGATCGCCTATAGCTCCCTTTATTTTCCCCCATACTTAAAAATGGTTCGTTATGCTTTATATTTGTTTCTATTCCAATTATAATGAATGAAGGATTAGAAACGGTAGGAACATGTGGAAAGGGAGATTGAATGGTTGCTCCGAAAGCAGGAACAAAAATTCAGATAGAAAGTTATAAGCATAATGGGCAACTGCATCGTATATGGGATAATAGTCTAGTACTAAAGGGAACAGAAACAATTGTTATCGGAGCGAATGATAAAACAGAAGTAATGGAAAGTGATGGGAGAAAGTGGCTTACCAGAGAGCCTGCTATTTGTTATTTCCATTCCAAGTATTGGTTTAATATTATCGGTATGCTTCGTAATGACGGTATTTATTATTACTGTAATATTAGCTCACCTTTTATATATGAGGATAATGCGATTAAGTACATCGATTATGATCTAGACGTTAAAGTTTATCCTGATATGACCTTTGATTTATTGGATGAAGATGAATATGAAGAACATCGACAGCAAATGAATTATCCAAGAGTTCTTGATAGGATCCTACATCATCAATTGGAATACTTAGTACGATGGGTGCGACAAAAGAAAGGACCATTTTTACCAGGTTTTGTCGATGAGTGGTATGAAAGATATTTAACGTATCGCTGATAAAGAACCTTGTTACTACTGTAGCAAGGCTTTTCTTTGCACGAGCACATAAATTAGTAAATTAAATTCTAAAAATAAGGAAGTTTCAACGATGAGTTCTATTAAACAATATATGCAATTTGTTAAACCGTATAAGTGGAAAATCGTTTGGACCGTGATAGTAGGAATTGCTAAGTTTGGGATTCCCTTACTCATGCCATTAATATTAAAGTATGTGATTGACAATATTATTGGTGACAATTCACTAAATCCAGACGAAAAAACAAGCCAGTTGATTTGGTTAATGGGTATTTCCTTTGCAGTATTTCTTATATTGCGCCCACCCATTGAATTCATCAGGCAATATCTAGCACAATGGGTGGGGAATAAAATATTATTTGATATAAGAGATCGTTTATTTGACCACTTACAAAAATTGAGCTTGAATTTTTATTCAAAGACAAAAACCGGCGAAATTATTTCCCGGGTAATACATGATGTCGAACAAACGAAAACTTTTGTCATTACAGGATTAATGAATATTTGGTTGGACTTGATTACTATTCTTATTGCCATTGGAATAATGTTATCAATGGATGTGGAATTAACCATTGTCTCCATTATACTGTTTCCACTCTTTGGGTTTTCAATAAAGTATTTTTATGGAAGACTTCGCCTATTAACTCGTGACCGCTCACAAGCGCTTGCTGAAGTACAAGGTCACTTACATGAACGTGTACAAGGTATGCCAGTTACGAGAAGCTTTGCATTGGAAGAATATGAACAAGGCCAGTTTGGAAAAAGAAATAAAAACTTTCTTCAAAAGGCATTGGATCATACAAATTGGAATGCGAAAACCTTTGCCGTTACCAATACCATTACAGATTTAGCTCCGTTACTTGTAATTGCTTATGCAGGTTATCAAGTCATTCATGGTAATTTGACGATGGGAACAATGGTTGCCTTTGTAGGGTATATGGAAAGAGTCTATAGCCCACTGAGAAGGTTAATTAACTCCTCAACTACCCTCGTTCAGTCAATTGCTTCGATTGATCGTGTATTTGAACTTATGAATGAGAAATATGATGTGACGGATCAACCGAATGCGATAACGATGAATCGAATTGAAGGAGAAGTAACGATTGATAAAGTTTCGTTCCAGTATGAGGACGATGAAATGCAAGTACTTAATCATGTGAGTTTACATGTAGAAAAAGGAGAGACCATCGCCTTTGTAGGCATGAGTGGTGGTGGGAAATCTACATTAGTTAGTTTGATCCCGCGTTTTTATGATGTTACGAGTGGGTCTATTAAAGTTGATGGGATTGACGTCCGCCAGATGAAAGCACGATCCCTTCGAGATAACATCGGTATGGTCTTGCAAGACAATACGTTGTTTAGTGAGTCGATTTCCATGAATATTCGTATGGGAAACCCTCATGCTACGGATGAAGAAGTGATCGAAGCAGCAAAAGCTGCAAATGCGCATGAATTTATTGAGAACCTACCTTATGGTTATGATACACTTGTTGGCGAACGAGGAGTGAAGTTATCGGGTGGTCAAAAGCAACGGATAGCTATTGCTCGTGTATTTTTGAAAAATCCACCAATGTTAGTCTTTGATGAAGCTACATCTGCTCTTGATTTGGAAAGTGAACATACGATTCAAGAGGCAATGGAAAAGCTCGCTTCTGATCGCACAACATTTATTGTTGCTCATCGGTTGGCGACAATTACACATGCAGATCGAATCGTACTGATTGAAGACGGCGAAATTAAAGAAGTCGGATCTCATGAAGAATTGATGAAAAAACAGGGACATTATTACAACCTATATCAGGTTCAACATTTAGATGATAAAGTGGAAGAATAAAAGGGAGGCCAATAATTTGGCCTCCCTTTTGTTTTTAATTCATATTTCTAATGACCTAGCTTAGCAAATTGCGTAAATGCTCTTTCATCTTCTATGTTTCCACAAACTGCACATTGTACTTTATAGTCTGGACCTTGATAGATAATGTGAAATGCTTCAATGTTTCCATTTTGGTAAGAATCTACGGTTTCACCAGTTTGAGCGTCCATTTTTATTGGCTGTGCAATTTGTTCAATTTTATTGAATCTAGTCTTGTTTGTTTTGCAATTTGGACAGCGATATGGATTACTCATAACTATCTCCTCCAATATTTAATATATGCTTAGAATGGATTAAATGGAGAAAAATATGCAATGCCTCATCAAAGGCCTTGAGCTCCCTCGAAAAATTGACGTGACCTATTAATACGCACAGCACAAAGGGAAAGAAGAAGTCTACCGATAACTTACTCGATAGCCTGGAATTTGCCGCAGAAGGCAGTGATTGTTATTGTTTACCCATTATTTGAAATGCCTTTTCAACAGCTTCAATGGTATAATCAATATCCTTGTCTGAATGTGCTGTAGTCAAAAACCAAGCTTCATATTTAGAAGGAGCTAGGTTTATTCCTTGCTTAAGCATGAGTCGGAAAAAGTCAGCAAATGCTTCACCATCGCTCGCTTCGGCTTGATCATAATTGGTAATTGTGCCTTCACCAAAATAAACTGTTAAAGCACCACAAAGGCGGTTCACAGATATGGCAATGCCGTTTTCTTTTGCTTTTTTTAGGATGCCTTTTTCTAAACGTTCTCCTAACTTATCTAACTTTTCATAAATGCCTTCTTCTTGTAACACTTCTAAACAAGCAATGCCTGATGCCATTGAAGCTGGGTTACCAGCCATTGTACCAGCTTGATAAGCAGGTCCAAGTGGTGCTACTTGTTCCATAATCTCTTGTTTGCCACCATAAGCGCCAATAGGAAGTCCACCGCCAATGATTTTACCCATTGCTGTCATATCAGGTTCAATGCCATAGAGTTGTTGTGTACTGCCATATGTAAAGCGGAAAGCCGTAATAACCTCATCATATATAACCAGTGCACCTGCACGGTGGGTAAGCTCATTCACTGCTTGCAGGAAGCCTTGTTTTGGTTCGACAATGCCGAAATTACCAACAACCGGTTCTACTAAGACAGCTGCAATTTGGCTTCCCCATTTCGCTACAGCCTCTTTAAATGTATCTAAGTCATTAAAAGGAACTGTAATTACATCTTGGGCTACCGCTTCTGGTATTCCAGCAGAGTCAGGTGTCCCTAATGTTGCAGGACCAGATCCGGCTTCCACAAGGACAGAATCAAAATGGCCGTGATAACAACCAGCAAACTTAATAATCTTTGTCCGATTTGTATAAGCACGAGCTACTCGGACAGTAGTCATTACTGCTTCCGTACCAGAATTAACAAACCTTACTTTTTCAAGTGAAGGTATCGCTTCTTTTAACATTTGAGCGAATTGATTTTCTAATCGGGTAGGTGTTCCATATAAAACACCAGTACTAGCTGCTTGCGCAATCGCTTTAGCGATATGGGGATGGGCATGTCCTGTAATAATTGGACCATATGCTCCCAAGTAATCAATATATTTATTTCCATCAACATCCCAGAAGTACGCTCCTTGGCCACGTTCCATATAAACTGGTGAACCTCCGCCAACTGCTTTATAAGCGCGAGACGGAGAGTTTACACCACCTACAATATGGTCTAGGGCTTCTTGATGCAGTGCTTCTGATTTAGTGAACTCCACGATAATGCCTCCTTTAGAATTACATGACCTTCTTTAGCTTGGACGTGTAGATATTTCGGATAAAGATAAAATTGATAAAATGAACGATAAAATAGAACAGGATAATATAGGTGCTCGGTAGTACAACCGATGATACGAGTATATTTTGTAATGCTTTATAGGCAAATCCTGCATGAATAACAGCAACGATAAACGGAAGGAAAAATAAATAGGCAAGTTGTTTCGTTGCGATCTTTTTCATTTCCTTATTGGTTAAACCAATCCGATATAGCGAATGATAATGGCTTAAATCTTTATCAATATCCTGATACATCCGAAAGTATAGAATTGATCCAGCTGCTAAAAAGAAAAGGACACTAATAAATATACCAAAAAAGAAGAGATAAGACATGCTTTCCTTCATTGATGTATAGAAATCAGCTTGTGCGTCAGGAAATATTTCATCTCCATGCATGGTAGAGTAAATCTCTGTAATTTGGTCTGTATGCTCTTCCCAATCTGGTATATTCATCACATAATAATCATAGTTCTCTTGAACTTTCGCCGTTTGGGAGAACTGTTGGAATACATCATCAGCAACGACAAGTTGAAATGTACTAAATGGCGTTGTATTTAATTGAGAAGAATCTCTGTCCACCGTCGAGACCTTCATTTTTTTATTCGTTGATGTAAAAGTTAACGATTTTGGCAGCTCCGTATTATATGTATGAATAATGTCTTGTGTCAGGATGATCGCTTCATTGGCTGATGGCTGAGCAGGTATTTCCTTATTATTTAGTTGTAGCATTGATTTATAGTCTGAATAGGAGAAGACTAGGAATGAGATATCATCCCATTCAGAAACCTCAGATTGTGAATGTACGAGTGTCGGTTGAACACGCATTGCTTCATAAGGAATGTAATTCTCCTGAAATGCTTCTTCTAATTTATTTACTCTTGTTTCAAAGGCTTCATTAGCCTCTTCATTGGCAATTAAAGTGAAATCCTGAGGTACAAATCGTTCAGATTCCGATTCGGCACTTTGGAAAAGGCCAAATAATACCCCAGAAGAGGTAAAGGCAACTGCACTCAAAATAGTAACCATAAATAATAAACGAGAGTGGTCTTTTAATTTATACGTTAAATCCGAAACCATTAATAAGTTTAAATTCTTATATAAGAACTTCTTGCGACTTCGTAATAAACTGGTTAGGGCAATGCTAAATTGAGTAAATAACAAGTAAGTACCTGGAATAATTAAAGCGAGAATAATGAACATTCGGTACAAAATTGAAATCATATCGGATGTGTAGGCTAAAAAATATGCGTACCCGATTAGGGAAAGGGCAATTAGACTTAATATCCAAGAGAAGCGTGGTCGTTTCTTAGGTGCCTTTGCTCCTCGAAATACTTCCATAATCGATTTTGTACGTAATGACCAAACAACGACGAACGAATTAAGTTCAAACATAATAAAGAATAGAATGACGGTAATTCCAATTGCTTTCCATGATAAATAAAAAGGGAGTATTTCTCCTGTACCAAGTATCGCTGAAAAGATCATGAGAAACAATTTTGTTAGCAAAGCACCGACAAAGATTCCAGCAACAATGGAAGCTAGCCCAATTACCGTGTTTTCCATAATCAGCATTCGGTTTAACTGTGATTTGCTAATACCTAATGTCGTTAAAATTCCATATTCTTTCATCCGTGATTGGATAAATGAAGCAGTAGAATAAAGTACAAATAAAAATGAAAACAAATAGATAATGACTTCAGATACCAGAATCCCTCGCTGCACGATGTCTATAAAATCATACTCCGCTATTTGCGGATGGAAAATAACCACAGCATACATGAAAAAGACAATAACTGCGAACATGCAACTTAGAAAATAGCTTAGATATACACGAGTATTCCGTTTTACATTATTAAAAGCGAACTGTTTGAAGGTCATTCATATCTCCTCCCAACAAGGACTGCACATTTAAAATATCCTGGAAAAAGCTTTGCCGATTATCCCCACGGTGAATTTCATTAAACAACCTACCATCTTTTATAAAAATGACCCGACCACAAAAGCTAGCCGCAAATGGATCATGGGTAACCATCACGGTTGTAGCTTTTTGTTTGTCTTGTAACAGACTTAATGCTTCCATTACTTGAAGAGAGGCTTTCGAATCTAAATTCCCAGTGGGTTCATCGGCAAATATAATGGAAGGGTCATGTATAATCGCCCTAGCAATGGCAGCACGCTGCAATTGTCCACCAGATACTTCCATTATGCGTTTATGGATAAGTTTATCAATGCCTAGCTGTTTGGCTACAATGACTAACTTTTTCTCCATCTCTTTTACTTTTACTTTATTTAATGTTAATGGGAGCAGAACGTTTTCTCCAATTGTCAAGGTTTCCAATAAGTTATAATCCTGAAAGATAAATCCCATTTCCTTCCTTCTGAATTTCGCTAGTTTTTGTTGGGAGAAGGAAGTAACAACTTGATCATTTATCATAATTTTTCCTGAACTAGGAACATCAATTGTTGATAGAAGATTTAATAATGTTGTTTTACCGCTGCCTGATGGGCCCATAATTCCAATGAATTCTCCCTTATTAACGGTTAAATGAAAATGATGCAATGCTTCATGTGATATTCCTCGTTTACTTCCATATATTTTAGATAAGTTATCCGTTTTTAACACGTGCATGATGAATCCTCCTAATCAAACATTTCAACATTAGTATATCGAATCTACATTAAAATTCACTATGGGTCTATCTTTCAAATGAAAAAATTAACCTTACATTGTTGTAAGGTTAACTTGAGTGGAAGTGAATGGATACAATCGTCCCATGATCTTCTTCTGAAGTAATTGTCAATTCATGTCCAAGCTCTTGGCAAATTTGTTTTGATAAATAGAGGCCCATTCCGGTGGACTCTCTAAATTTTCTTCCATTGTTACCAGTAAAAAAGGGATCAAAAACACGATTGATATCTTGTTTCGGTATGCCATGACCAGTATCTTCGATTTCAAGTACAAGTTCCTTCTTTTGTAATACCGTTCGGAAATAAATATGACTGGAGCCGGCTTTCGAATATTTAATTGCATTGGATACAGCTTGACTAATCACAAAGCGAAGCCATTTTGGATCGGTTGCTACAACATACTGCTCATCAACCGCTAAGTCTGGAAAAGCTTGATTACGAATGAAGCTTGATTTGAAATCTTGAATCACTTCTTTTACGACAGCTCGTAAATTAACTTGCTGTACTTGGAAATCGCGATCAAATTTTTGTAAACGCGATTGATACAATGCTAGGTCGAGGCCTTGCTGCATTCGTTCTAATTCTTCCTGCATACTATGAAGGAACTCCTGAGGGAGCTGTAGTTTCTCCTTTTGTAATGTAAGATGCATCACGGATACTGGTGTTTTCATTTGATGAACCCATTGTTGAATGAAATGAAATTCCATTTGCTTTTGCTGTTTTAACAGCTCAATTTCTTCCGCATATTTATTGGATTGCTGATCGTATTGCCGTTTCAAGTTTTCCAATAGGTTGGTTGGTGGATCTGGTAACCAATTGGGGTTTTCTTCATCCTGCTGGATAACTACATAATAATCACGTAATCGATAGTAACGATAGGCTAAAAATAAGATCAAGCAACAGGTAAGTAAAATAATCAGATAAGAGATCAAGTCCCAGCTTAAAGGAACCGCTGTGATTCCATAAAACAACTGGACAATAGCAATCAAAAGAAATAGTTGAACGTAAAAGAATCCTATAAACGGCAAGCTATCTTTTAAAAAATCTTTCATTCGTTACCGCCCCATGTCTCAGTCATTTTATAGCCGGCTCCTCTAACTGTTTGGATACTCTGGTGAATACCAATATCTTCTAACTTTTTTCGTAATCGGGTTATATTTACAGATAAGGTATTATCATCAACAAATTGTTCGTCATCCCATAGCATTTCCAATAAGTAGGTACGTGATAACACATGATTAAGGTGATCCATAAAGGCTTTTAATAAGATAAATTCATTTTTTGTAAGAAGTGATCTTTGGTCTATATAACTAACCTCCATGGCTGTCAGGTAAAGTTTTAGCTCCTTTATCTCTAATATATCTGATTGTCTATTCACTGCATATTCTCCATAGATCCTCCGCATGATTCCCTTAATTTTTGCTTGAACGACATCGAAGTTAAATGGTTTTGTAATGTAATCATCCCCACCATTTTCGATTGCCATCACCTGATCCATTCCAGAATCACGTGCAGAGATAAATATAATCGGACAATTGGATACACTTCTTATTTTACGACACCAATAAAACCCGTCATATCTGGGTAGATTGATATCCAGCAAAATAAGATGTGGATCATGGTTATGGAATTCTTCGAGGATTTGATCAAATGCTTGAACCACTTCAACGTGGTATTCATATTTTTCTAAATAATCCTTTAGTAATCCAGCAATCTTTGGGTCATCTTCGATTAAGAATATTTTTTTCAATATTATACACCGTCCTTTTAATCAAGATCAGCACTACCATGTATGAAGTTCATTTTACTCTATCTTATCCTCAATAGAAAATAATTGACAAGCTATGTTATTTCTCCGCATAAGCATGAGATATAGACTTAAATAGAAGGGGATCATATGGGGGTTCTAATTTGGTTTATTATGGGCGGTATTTTTGCCATACTAGCAAGGAGTCTACTTGTATTTATTCGTGGAAAACATATGAGTAAATCGGTTCGCCAAGGTGGGTTTTCACTCGAATTATTTTATGCACTCCTCGTTATTTATTGCATTGTTATTATTGGTTTTGGTCTTATTTATTTTTTACTATCTATGCAGGGAATTGTACTTGTTGAAAATGGGGAACTACGTCAGGTTAGTGTCCTAGGTTCTATGATCCATTCTTTTTATTTCAGTGGAGTAACTATCTTAACGATTGGCTATGGAGATATAACACCGATTGGTATTGGTAGACTGATTGCGTTAATCGAAGCGCTAATTGGTTACATTCTTCCGACGGCGTTTGTACTCCGTCTTGTTCAATCACAAGAACGAAGCAGAGATCAATGATTCCTCCTAGTTATTATGCTATAGTAGAGAGAACAGATATTTTGGAGGGATAAGATGACAGTCCAAATAGGGGAACAAGTCGCTAATTTTTCACTACCAGATCAAGATGGCAACAACGTAAGTTTAGCTGATTTTAAAGGAAAGCATGTTGTTCTATATTTTTATCCAAAGGATATGACTCCTGGATGTACAACGGAAGCTTGTGACTTTCGAGATGCGCATGAAAGTTTCAAGGAAATAGATGCCGTTATCATAGGGATCAGTCCAGATCCTGTTGAATCACATCAGAAATTTATTAACAAACATGACTTACCATTTTTATTATTAGCCGATGAAGACCATCGAGTGGCTGAAGATTTTGGTGTATGGAAGTTAAAGAAGAATTTCGGAAAAGAATATTATGGCATTGAACGTTCTACGTTTATTCTGGATAAATCAGGAACATTACAAAAGGAATTCCGTAAAGTACAGGTTAAAGGTCATGTTGAAGCAGCGTTAACTTATATTCGTGAGCATTTAAATTAAGGTGAATTATTAAAAAGCAGCCAAAAACGGCTGCTTTTTGTCATAGATTGCTAACATTTCGAATAGATTGTACTACTAAATCTAGTAGTTAAATCTGAGGTGAAAACATTGGAGATTCAGGGGAAAGTAACAAGAGTTGGTAGAATAACTAGTGTTGAAAGCAGAAGTTACCGATATGTGAAACGCTTATTTGATATTATGTTAAGCTTTATCCTGCTTTTGCTGTTTGCACCAGTGATTCTCTTTGTTTATCAAAAAATAAAGAGCCAAGAAGGAAAGCCGGTTTTCTATCAAGAACTTCGGACAGGAATGAATGATCAATCCTTTATTATGTATACATTTCGTACAACGACAATTCCGTCACGAGTGATTCATGGGCTACCTCCTTATCCATTTCCATCTTCTTGGCAATATGGTGTGCCAAATGAATTTACTTATATTCCGAATCCCACTGTGACGCTGACTTCTACCGGTATATGGTTAAAAAAACATAAATTAGATAAACTACCTCTATTACTTCATGTATTAAAAGGGGATATGAGTTTTATCGGTCCTGAGGCAGAGCTTCATGAGATAACCAGGTTTTATAATGTCTATCAAAAACAACGACTGAAAATACGACCGGGTATTACGGGGGTTGTTCAATTAGCTGACAAACAGAAATTAAGTTATAAACAACAGTTAGAAATGGATTTAAATTATATAAAGTATCGCTCATGGAAAAAGGATGTAAAAATTCTCGCTAGAACGATAAGAAAACTGCTATAGTCCGTAAATATATGATTGATATGATATTATATAATAAAGAAATCGATAAAAAACGATAAACATGTACAAGCTAAATGTGAGAAGAAAAGGGGTAACTGGCATGCGGATTTATACCCGTTCTGGAGATAAAGGGGAAACATCTTTAATATATGGAAAACGAGTTCCTAAAAACGATCTACGTGTAGAGGCTTACGGCACTTGTGATGAAGTAAATTCAATGATTGGGTTAAGCTTAAGTTATATAGACCAACAATCATTTGATGAAAGGGAGATATTAACCCATCAGCTGCATCGGATACAGACCATCCTGTTTCATGTTGGAGCTGAGTTGGCCACACCTAAGGATAAAAAAGTAACTTGGAAATTAAAACAGGAACATGTTAATGAATTAGAGAGCCAAATTGATAAGTGGGATGCCAACCTTGAGCCGTTAAAAAGCTTCATTCTACCTTCGGGTCATCAAGTATCCGCTAGTTTACATGTGGCTAGAACTGTTGCTAGAAGAGCAGAGCGTTTGGCAGTAGGGATGGAAGGAGTAAATCCTTTAGTGATCGCTTACTTAAATCGCGTATCTGATTATCTGTTTGTTGTAGCAAGGTATTGTAATCATGCCCTTGATGGGAAAGAATGGCCATTGCAAGCAGATGGATAATCTAGAGACAAATGAAAGAAGGAACCATGTTTAACTAGTTCTATTTATTCTCAAATATAATATACTTATATTGACAGAACCCCGTTATAAAGCGTACACTATTTATAAAGATTATAAATTAATAATAAACTTATAATTATAGAAAATACTGAAAGTGAGGTGGATGAGGGTGTCTGAAAAACGATTGCAGGCAGCAATAAGTACATTAAAAGAGTCAGGCGTCCGGATTACACCACAACGTCATGCGGTACTTGAGTATTTACTCAATGCGATGGTCCATCCAACGGCTGATGATATATATAAAGCACTTGAAGGTAAATTCCCGAATATGAGTGTTGCAACAGTATATAATAATCTTCGTGTGTTACGTGAAATTGGTCTTGTAAGAGAACTTACTTATGGAGATTCTTCTAGTAGGTTTGATTGTAACACGTCAGATCATTATCATATTATTTGCGATTCTTGTGGTAAGATTGTTGATTTTCACTATCCTCCATTAGACGAAGTGGAATCATTAGCCGAACAAGTAACAGGCTTTGAAGTTAGTCATCATCGCATGGAAGTGTACGGTAAGTGTGAGGATTGTCAAAAGACGGCTACACAAAAGCACTGATTCTTTAATTTACGTAACTCCAAATGCTCGTGTGGGCATTTGGAGTTTTTAAATAAAAATTCGCTATCTCAGCGAATTTTTATGACTTATTATGTTGTTCTTCTTTTTCCTTCGCTTTAAGTTCTTTTCGATATCGTCTTGTATTATATTTCTCATCAAATGCTTTACCTTCTAAATCTTTATCCAATGTCAGCGGTTCTTTGCAATGCATACATGCATCAACCCGGCCAAGCATTTTCGTGGGCTTTTCGCAGTTTGGACAAACAATTGGCACTGCTTTTAATGAGAGTGTTCCAATCCATAAATAAACCGCACAACTTAGAACTACCATTAGCACACCTAGGATAAAGAATGTTACCATTAACCATTCTATTCGTTTCGTTAAGATACCAACATACATTAAGAGAATACCAGCAAATACGAGAATTAAGGCAAACGATCTAATTTTATTGATTTTGCTCGAATATACGATCTGAGCCATGTTAAACCTCCTTCAGCTTACAATAGGTAGTATAGCATATTTTGCTAAAAATTTTGATTGTGAGAGAGGATTTCATATATCTACAACGAATTGTAGTATAGTGAAGATAGAAAATAATTACTAATAGAAAGTAAAATAAAACTGGAGGAAATGAGGCAATGGAAAATTTCCTGAGACCGATTTATCAAGAACATGCGAGTGATACAAATACATTAGGGATATTAGTGCTAGAAAAAACAAAACCAGATAGTCCCATTACAGATAATTTTGATGTGATCTTATTAATTATTGTTCAAGAGGGAGAACAAGCTTGGTACGTAAAACATTACGAATTTGATGATAAGACATGTGCGTTACATATCGTTAAAGAGGATCTATTAATGAAATGGATTGATACGAGTGGATATCGAACAGCTGTTGAATGGATTATTTATGGGAAGGTGATTTATGACAGAAATGAATTTATTTATAATTTGAAAGGTCAATTAAGAGATTTTCCAGATAGTAAGCGAGATCTTCGTAAAGCAATTGAATTTGGTAAGCTTGTTAAAAGCTATAGTGAAGCTAAAGAGCTGTTTGAATCGGAGGAGTACAAGGATTCCAATAGCAAGATCTTATATTCGCTGCATTATTTAGCGAGGTTAGCTGTCATTGAAAAGGGGTATTATCCAGAAGTCACGGTTTGGAGTCAAGTAAAACAGATTGACCTCGAGGTATATAAGTTATATGAAGAATTTATTGAGAGTAATGAAGAAATCAAGAAACGAATTCAACTAATGCTTATTGCAATGGATTATGTAATAAAAAATCGAGCAAAGGTTTCAGTAAAGCATTTATTGGATATTATGGATACTAGAGATGATGCTTGGTCCTATGCGGAATTAAAGTCATTGCAAATGATTACACCGTATTCACTGGACTTATCTGCAATCATTGCATATTTAGTTGAGAAAGATATAATTACAACGGTCAGGCAAGAAACCAAAGGAGTTGGCGTTTACCACCGAAAATATAAAATGCATCAATAGTGGAACGTTTTTATGATAATAGGCATAAATTGTGTATGGGCATTGCAATTCGTATACATGGTGTAACGCTATTGCATGCCTTCTACAATTTTTTCGTCGTTATGCAAATAAATGTAAAATAACCGTTGACATTGTAATATAACCATGATAAAGTTAATTCCGTCGCAAAAATTCAGTTGAGTTAAGCGACATAAGACAAAAAAATATATTAATTGTTTGTTGACATGAATCTAGCAAACATGGTATATTAATAAAGTCGCCAATTTGAGAAGCAAAACAGTTGATGATAAAAACTTGAAAAAAGTTATTGACAAACGCTAATCAAACTGGTACAATAAAAGAGTTGCTGCAAAAAGCGACTAAGAAATATTCGCTCTTTGAAAACTGAACAAAACAACCAGTATGTCAAGAAAAACAGGGAGC
>NZ_CCDP010000005.1:0-12859 GCF_000723585.1 Virgibacillus salexigens
TATCAAACTGAAAAGTTTTTTCTATTGAGTTCTCAAATACTACTGTCATAGTCAAGTATCGATTATGCGCATTTGTTGCAGATATATAGAATTTTTCTAAGTCAACTGGACTCGCAAAATCGATATATAGTTTGTCGTCAGTCGTCAAACTTACATATGAACTTAAATTATTATCTTTAAGCTTATTTTTTAAATTATCATCTTTTATGATGTAATCATCATCTAGCAAACCATTTTCATAATTGTATGGTTTCGGGCTTGAAACTTCTTCCGCAAACGCTAATGTAGGAAAAAGCATAGCTATAATAAATCCTAAGAAAAGCAATCTTAGTTTCATAAATTCACCCCCCTTTATTCGGCATTGGTGCTTCTACGTTGCTTTTACCTGGCGTTGGTGCTTGTGTATTGTCTCTCCCTGGTATTGGTGCTTGGTTGCTATCATTACCAGGCATTGGAAACGACGAATTATTTTCACCTGGTATAGGGAACTCATTTTCACTATCTCCTGGCGTTGGATAGGGGTTGCTTGGTTCGCCTGGTGTCGGCGCAGGGTTTTCCGGTTCTTCTGGTTTTGGCGCTTCGTTTTCTGGCTCGTTTGGCGTTGGTGCAGGATTATCCGGATCGGACGGAGAAGGGACAGGGTTTTCCGGTTCTTCCGGATTCTCTGGCGTCGGGTTTTCCGGTTCTTCTGGTTCCGGGGCTTCTCCCTCTACGTCAGGAACCTCCGGCGCTTCTAAGTCACCCTCTTCCGGTTCAAACGTTTCTTGATCGGGCATACTTTCAATTGGGTCTAATATGTCAAACCCTCCCGACTCATCTTCACGCTCTTTAATCTTTTCGCCGTCTTTTATGTCGCTATCATCAAATCCCTCTAAGCCACTATCTTGTCCAGTTGGCTTTTTTAAATCTCCATCATCTAAAGAACCAGGAGAATCGGGCTTACTCGGAAGGCTTGGCGCTCTACCTAATAAATCTTTCATATCCTGTTTTATTCTGGGGGCAATCGTATCCCGAAAAGTCCCGGCTACTTCGTCCCAGTCTGGGGGAGAAGGTATTTTCCCAATAATGCTATCAATTTTCCCCATGTATTCACCCCACCCAGGGCAATTAATAAAACCGCATCCTTCACAACCACCAGAACCGCCGTCATTACCTCCACCGCCACCATCGTCATCACCACTACCACATATTCCGACGTCACTGGGATTCTGAACTCCGGATACTGTGATGCTATCAGTCGCTAATATACTTCCATTAGAATCCCGATACTCCCACGAAATATCCCCATTACAACGCAAATAAACGCCGTCCATATTCACGTCTTCGGTATCTACTCTTGAAATGCCTTTAGTATTATTCGTATAACGAATAGAGCTAACTTGACTTATTGATGATGACCAATGAAGTTGGTAACCATCTGCACTAGAATTAAAGCCATGCGATTGTACATAGGGTGAAGTTATGGCAGCGTGTGCGATCATAGAAGGAAAAAGCGATATAACAATCACTAGAGCAGTTAGTATTTTAATCTTCTTCATTTCTCTTCACCTTCTAAATAAAAAACCGGGTGGATAGCTTCTGACTATCTACCCGGTTTTTAAACTAGCGCCCACGCGCTGCACTGAAACTGTTTCGGATAAGTGCAATCATCTTCGGTACAAATACGAATGCTAAAGCTAGTAGCACGAAGCTTCCGATAAATCCTAGTAATCCATTTCCAGATGCCACTAAGTCAGTTACACTAAACGGCATTGATAACCCCGTCCAGTCAATTGCTGCTCCTATTGTCATAATTGAAAACCTCCTTTAATTTTTTAATGTATTATTTTCCGCGTGCTGCGCTGAAACTATTTCGAATAAGTGCGATCATCTTCGGTACAAATACGAATGCTAAAGCTAGTAACACGAAGCTTCCGATAAATCCTAGCAATCCATTACCAGACTGTACTAAGTCGGTAACAGTAAATGGCATTGATAATCCAGACCAATCAATTGCATTTCCTTCCATAAAAAGAAACCTCCCTTATAATGATGTTTTATAATATCGAGGTGTCCCCGATTATTAACAAGTTAGTATCTTCTGATCTCGTAGTCCTCACCATCATCTACGCTTCGGCGTTCTACCTCGTCGTCATTCGCTGTTTTAACGGTTTTGATTATAATACCTAGTAACAAACCTGCTGCCGCAACAGCAACAACTATCATTACGCCGGGTTGAATAGATTGTAGAAGCATCTTGACGAATCCCCAAAATTCCCCCATGTTCTGATTCGTCCAAAAGTCAACTCTCATTACCTACTCACTCCCTCGACGCTTTCACCGCTCGTATAACAACAAGAAGCAACATACCCACAGCGACTATTGCCACGATTATTAGTAGAAACGGCGCAACGGTTCGGATAAAAAAACCAAAAGAATCCCAAAAAAATGACCAATCCCATACTCCGGATAAATTCATTTTCAATCTCCTTCCTTACAATTTTGTTTTTTGATATACATCAATAGCCGTAAACAAAATAGCAAGGAACACAGCCCAGCTAATTAATACAGCCATAATATCCAGGTTGCCAAACAGAACTTTGAAGGCTTGCGCCATTAATCCGCCTACCTCCATTTTTCCGTACCCCTAGAAATGGCTGAAATTAATAGGTTTGAAACAGAAGACAAGAGCAACCCGGCAGATATGAACACGATATAAACGATAGCAATGTCTTTAATCGTATAGTCTACTACCTCATACATCTTGACGCCCTCCTATAACTCGGCTGATAAGCATAAAAATTAATATAGCGCATAGTAAGGTAGTAGTAAGTAGATCACCTAGAGTGACCTCATGAATGATATGTATTTCTCCTTGATCGGTAACAATCCTTGTCATTTCCCGGACGTCTACCGGAACTACTACTTGTTCATCCATATATTTCTACTCCTTTGAAAATCAAAAAGGGTTTAGCGCTTTTACCACGCTAAACCCTTTATATACCACTTTACCTATATGCAGAAAAATTGTATAATCTTCATATAGTTGTAGTGATTTATTCGGCTGCAAGGTAATGCGATACCTGTAGTCCTTCACAAGTGTTGGCGCACCTGTGATGACTGCAACTATTTTCTTATGCTTTTTTGTATGGGTTAAATTTACCATAGTGGTTTCGGGTTGTCTATGCCAAAACTACTATATTTATGCCAAAACTTTCCGAAGCTCTGAAAATCGAAAAGTTGAATTTCTGTGATTATGAGATTCGGGAATAACAGCATAAATATATTCATATTGATTAGTGAATGACCTGTACAAACGAGATTTTTTGACAGTTGATAGCGTGCAGAATTAAATATATATATTATATTTAAAAACCGCACGTTTTTGCCCTGTTTTTGCCAGGGTAAAATAGATATTGCAGATAACCCCAATTATCCGCAATATTCATATAATCCTATTGGTTAATAATCAATGGTCTATGCTTCTAGCCAGTTAAATTCTAGTACGGAGACACGATTTTCTCTTTCAGCATCTTCTAGTTTCTTTTCTTGTGCTTTTTGATCGCTGTATTGTCTCTTTGCTTTTGTTTGACTGGTCTTTCTTTTTAATCCCCCAACAAAGTAAGATGCAAAGTCGAAAATAGTATCATATTCTAGTTTTTTCATCATGTGTTCATATTGACTTAAAACATCATCCATATTAAATTCAGTTACTCCCTGGTTGTACATAGTTGTTTTTATTTCATTGATTGTTTCTTTATCAATGTTTTTCCCCTGAAGAAATTTATCCAATTCAGACATGAAAAGATTCTCTTTATTTTCTTCTTCTTCTTTAAAACCTGTTAATGATGAAACCCTATTACTGTTAGTACGTAATTTTTTCCCACTTTCATTTTGCAAGCTGGATTTTTTACCGTCCGGTAAATTTTGCGGGTTGGTTTTTTCCGTACTGTATTTTTTACTGGTTGGTTGTTTTTCTTCTTTTGGATGAGGTACAGCTTCAATGAAGTACAGATTGTTGTCAAATTTTCCTTTATCTTTCCTTTTCTCGATAGTTATGTACCCTTTATTTATTAATTGTTTCCGGTGCTTATAATAGGTTTTTTCTGATTTAATACCTAGTTCTTTCATCATTAATTCAACGCCAGGGAATGCCGTTCTTTCTCCGTCTTTCCCCACTCCTGCAAAAGAACAAATATATGCATAGATTGATTTTGCTTGCGGCGAAAGGTCTCTGTCTCTCATTACTTTTTGCGCTATTAAACCATACCCGTTTTCATATATCGTTCCTCGGAACTGAATTACTGTATCCATTCTCAACTCTCCTTTAATTGTTTGATTCTTTTTTGATATTTTCTCTATGTTCCGGGTTTAAAAGATCTGCGAAAATAAAAGAGCCTTTTTCTCTGTAGTTAGCCACCATTGATGATGCAGCTAGTTTTATTAGATGATTTACAGATAATCCCGTTTCCTTTCCCATTTCTTTTAATTCTTCTTTCAGTTTATCCGGTAATAAAATAGTTGTATTTGACATCTTTTGAGCCAAAAAATAACCCCCTTAGTAAAATTTGGTATAAAAGTATTATATACGTTTTATAAACGTAATACAAGACCAATAAAAAGTTAAAGGGATTATTTTCTGTTTATGCAATTGTCTATAGTCAATATTTGGTATATACTACATATGCACTAAGGGGTTGTTCTGGAAACCTGCCGGTTTTGAATGGGTTTGACTAATCCATTTTTCTAGATCGTCCCTGGTGCATCCATGTTTTTTTAAATCCTCGGGAAGCTTGCTTATATCGTTTTTCCACTCTATTAAATTATTCCTTGCTTTTTCTAATCTACCAAAAGCATACAATGTTCGTTTCTTTGTTCCGTATCTGATACGCCCGTCGTATTTACGTAGATATAAATAGTAAACTCCCTTTGATTTGGTTTTTTCAATATACAAAAAATCACTCCTTAAAGATTAAAATCATTGAGCGCTTCGTCTATTTCATCCTGGTTAATTCCTATATATCTTTTGGTAATAGATGGCGACGAATGATTAAAAATTTCTTGCAGCAAAGCCACATCTTTTGATCTTTTATAAAAGTGATAACCAAACGTTTTTCGCATGGTATGAGTTCCTATCTCTTGAATCCCTACCTCTTTTGCAGCTTCATTCAAAATGTTATAAGCCTGTATCCTTTTAATAGGGTTATTAGACCGATAGGACTTAAATAAAAAATCCCCTTCATTCATTCCGGTTGTATAGCTATCTATGTGTTTTTGAAGCTCTCTGTTTATAAGAAACCTTTTTCTCTTGTCTGTTTTCTTCTCTTTTATTGTTATATGTTCTTTGTCTACCACATCCTCCATTTTTAAATTCAACATATCGCTAACACGTAATCCGGTATTAATGCCTAAAACAAACAAGAATACATTTCTACTACCTTTCTTTGCTAACACCCTTTTCATTTCTTCTATTTTTTCCTTGTCTCGAATTGGTTGTACCTCGTTCATTTTTTAAGCCCTCCGTATACGTATTTTTTAACCGATATGTTTAATACTCTAAACATTATTATCGGTTATGTTTATTAAATTGTTAAGAAAAAAATTCCATTTTCTTTAAAGCCTTATGTACCAACATTTTATTAGATTTCGCTTATTAAACAAAACAAACATTGTGTTTAATAACGTTCGTTGTTTAAATTTATTTTATTTCATCCGATATAAAATACAAATCATCAAGGAGGATGAAAAGCATGGCGTTAACACTTGGAAGAAAACCAGGCGAAAAAGTCATTTTAAGAGATTCGCAAGGAAGCGAAATTGTGATCGAAGTTGTTGAAAAAGATAAACAGCTCCGCAACTTCACCCAACTACGAATTAATGCGCCAAAGGAATTTTCCATTATTCGTGGTGAACTGGATAATAACCTTTAAAGGTTGTTATATATAGCAAAGTAAATGGATGTACTTTGCAAAAAAATAAAAAAACATGGAGGTAGATTAATAATGATTATTAATCACAACATTGCGGCGCTAAATACGCACCGACAACTATCTAGCAACAACGGGGCAGTACAAAATTCATTGGAAAAGCTTTCTTCTGGTCTTCAAATTAACAAAGCCGGAGACGATGCAGCAGGGTTGGCGATTTCCGAAAAAATGCGTGGTCAAATTCGCGGTTTGGAAATGGCTTCTAAGAACTCACAAGATGGTATTTCATTAATCCAAACGGCAGAAGGCGCCTTAAATGAATCGCATGCAATTTTACAGCGTATGCGTGAATTAACTGTACAAGCTTCTAACACAGGAACACAGGAAACGGAAGACTTGGAAGCAATTCAAGATGAAATTGGTTCACTTATTCAAGAATTAGGTGGAACAGGAGAAAGTCAAGGTATCTCCGACCGTACAGAGTTCAACGGTAAAACGCTGCTAAATGGTGATCTATCTACTGATGGCGTCACTTTCCAGGTTGGCGCTAATGCCGGCCAACAATTAACTGTTGAAATTGCTGATATGAGTGCAGAAGGCTTAGGTGTTAATGAAATATCTGTTGTGGCAGAAGGTGAAAGTGGAGAAAGTGAAGCTTTAGACTCTGCCGGCTATGATGCTATATTGACAAGCATTGACGAAGCAATTAACAAAGTTTCTACACAGCGTTCTGATCTTGGTGCTGTTCAAAACCGTTTAGAACACACAATTAATAACCTGGGTGCATCTGCCGAGAATTTAACGGCTGCCGAATCTCGTATTCGTGACGTTGATATGGCTAAAGAAATGATGAACTTTACGAAAAACAACATTCTGACACAGGCTGCGCAAAGTATGTTAGCGCAAGCTAACCAACAACCGCAAGGCGTTTTACAATTACTACGTTAATTCATATAGAAAGCCTGTCCTTATCAAGGGCAGGCTTTTATTATCAACCACCACACCACCACGCTTGATATAGCAAGGGTTAAGTCGTGTCCACCACCTAGCAACCACCATCTATAAAAATGAAACTACCCATTTCATTTATGCTTCTTCTTCCAAAACCGCCACCATCTTTTTTTGTTTGCTTCTTCCTTTTCCTGCGATGCTGCAAGTAGCTTCCTTGTTTCTTGCATTTCGTTGACCGTGTTCATTAATGCTTTATCTCGTTTATCAAGAGAGTTTTTAATATAGTCTTGCTGCTCTTGCATTTGGTTCAAAAGCTCCCTGTTAAACCGTTCCTGTTGTTCTTTAAATTCATTGAATTGCTGCTCTATGCTCTTAACTGGTGGTTGTTTGGTGGTTTCTTCTTTTTCCTCTCCAACCCCTATAGGAAAATCCTTCGCTAGAGCGTTCTCAATCTCTATTGCTTCGTAATCATCGGCGTAAAGGGCAGCAATTCTATTTAAGACCTCAACGGAATCAGGATGAAACTTTTTCCCTCGGCTACGTTTTTCAAATCGAAAGTAATTAATAAATTTGTTGGTATAACGTCTTACTGTTGTTTCCGGTATTCCTGTAACCTCGCTTAATTGACTGATAGAAAGCCATTTGTCCACGTTACCACCTCTTAATGATTATCATCCAGTGACCACCATCCGGCAAGCCACCATCCATATAATAAAGACTATCAAAACAGGCGAAAACGTGAAAGGGACAACTTATTTAAAAAGTCGCCCGGTAAATTTACCTATGATTCTATTTTTAATACGCTGCTTTACCCTTCCGCGCCTTATGGCGTTAATATCCCCCAGGTATTTTGCTGTTTTGTATAAGAGTGTTCTAATTTTCCCTATGCTCATTTATTCATTTCTCCTATCTCCCTATATTTTTCAGCTTTCGCCATCACATCTATTCCGTACTTTGTTGATCTGTTATAAGCAAAGAGCGCCTTTGTAATATGTCCATTTGCTGCACCACTTGCAGCAAGATAATTCGCTGCTGAATAAACCGAATCTGATAAACTATAAGGGTCTGCCTTGCCGTCTCCGTCTGCATCCACGCCGTAATATTCCCATGTCCCAGGCATAAACTGCATATGTCCCAACGCCCCGACACTTGAAATCATTGTTGGATGCGTGGAGAAAGATGTTTCTACATCATGAATTGCTGCAAGTAAAGCCCAATCTATGTGATATTCTTTTGCTGCTGCCTTATATAGCTCAATATGAGGCAAGGCATTATCATAATCTACGGTGTAAGATGGATCTGCAACGCTTAATTGCATGACGTTGTTTTGGTTCTCAATTGCTTTTTGGTATGCCCGTTGATATGCAGCAAGTTCATTTTCTTTCCTGGATAACTCAATCAATCTTTCTTTATCCTTAGTCTGTTCGATTTCCTGCTCGATCTTTTGCAACTTATCATCATAGTAGGATTTACTTTCTTGTAATTCGCTTGCAGCAGCAACGCTTGGAAACAATAATAGAGCGATTAACCCTATAACAACCTTACGCATGTACAACATCAAGCAACCCCTTTGTCCGATCTCGTATGCAATACAGTGTATTAATTAGTTGCTTGTCTTCCTCTAACATATTCCCGGATTGTTCTGCGGTATTTTGTAGCATAGGGACGTAATTTTCCAGGTAACTAGAAATCATTTTTATTTCTTTTATATTAAAATGATAATCTCTTAATACTTCGCCTTGATCTTCTTCGGTTTGCTCGATCTCAATCTCCAGGACTTCTTTTACTTCGTCAAATGATGAAAGTAATTCCTTGCTTTCAACTTTGTTGTAATTGCGTTTAAAAGTATTTCTTACGTTCTTCCTACTAATAGCCATTTGCAGCAACAATACAGAAGATTCTATTCTGTTCATTCGTAAAAGCATGTAACCCCTCCTATGTTATTTTTCTTCTAAGTTCCTCTTTTTTAAATCTTTCTTGGTATTCTTTTTTGTGAACTAAAAAATTAAATGTTTTAATTAAAGCTAACGGGGCTATACCGCCCAAAAATAATATAAATGCTAACGGCAAAGCAAAGTCGGTAGTATCCGCTCCAGGTGTCTCTTGTATCATTTTAATTGCTTCAGCAAATGCCGTTTCATGTATTAGCACCTCTACCAATCTATATACTACATATAGCCCCGTGCCTAAAGCTAATAACGGGATGATCTTATCCATGATAACGACTGCCCTTTTTAGTTTCACCATTGTTACATATCCCCTTTTTCCATCATTAAATTGTTTCTAAGTATTGATAAAGCTTCCTTTCCTCGCCTTTCGTTAGTTCGTTCGGCTTCATGAGAAAAAAAGATTTTCTACCGATCTTTATTTTGCGATCAACGCCGAATTGTTTCGCTCGTTGCCAATGGATACAAGACCATGGCAGCAAGATGAACCCTTGACGTTTCGCTAAGTCCTCAGCAACTTCTAATGTTTGAAAGAAACTAAATACCTGGACCTTCTTTGCATAAGCAACGACATTCAATGTTTCCGGGTACAAATAAGGCAATGTCCGAGGGTCTTTATCTTTGTAATCTTTTGGAATTAACGTGATGTTTGATACGTCCATAGTCTTTGCTTCCCCCTTGCTTTATCATGTATATCGTTCAAGGTATTAAAGAACTCATTTCCTTCTTTTTCTGTTCCTGGCAATGGGAAACCTGTAACCATGTTCCAGGAATCATACAGACCGATCTTAAATATCTTTTTAGCTTTCCACATTGGAATAAATTGCGTATGCATGAATTGCCTTGTTTGATAGTCCATGAAGTGCAATTGAAATCCTTTGTTTCCGATCTTCCTAGTTGTCACTAAAACCTCTATAATGTCACGTATTCGACTGTCAACGTTATTGATCGACGGGCTGCAATATATTTGCAATGACTTCATTTTCCTAGTGAACATTAAAACCTCTGTAGCAACCCCCGATCCGTATCTACTCCATTTACGATTACTAAATGCCATCTGTGCTTCATCCCAGCAAATAATACTCCCTTGCGATTCTGCTACCTTGTACCAATCCGTATAATGGGTCATAGGTAGACTGTCAACTAATTCATAGTTGCTAAACAATTGCACGCTGCCGCCTTTTGCTTCTGTCTTTTGCTTCCAATGATGCGCTAACAGAGACATGAGGAACGTTTTTCCTGCTCCAAGTCCTCCCTGGATAAACATGTGATGCATTTACTTTTTCATTCCTTTCTCTGCCATAATGATTGGTTTCGGTGGTTTCGGAATGAGAGCTTCGATTGTATCCAGGTAATAGTCCGGATTGGCGACGTCCGTTTTCCCTTGCTTTGTAATATAGTCATATAACGCCTTGTAAGGGTTTTTGTCTCCATGAAGGTATTCATTCTCCCCTAAACGTTTCAAAAGCATGAGCGCCTTTATTTGCGGTTCTCGCAAGTTCTGTGACTTGCTTTGCATTTCTTCGATAACTTGTTTTACGTCGGAAATGTGCTGCACCTGGGGGAATAAGTCATCACTTATAACCCCTTGCAGCTTTTCGGCGTTTGTTGCTTCATTGACACCTTGATTATTTTGCATTTATTGAACAACTCCCTACAAAAAAGTATTTCATTTCGTCTGAATGCTCCTGTGCAACATCAAAAAAATGAATTATCCTGCTACAACCGCAATAACAATGATAGCGATAAAAATTAGTCCGAAAAGCAAGCCTTTCGTCCAATCAATAGAACTCGGTAATATTGGCGGTTGGTATGCGGTAATTTGTGTTAAAACGGTATTCATTTCTAATTGCGCCAAACGTTCCGTTTCTGTGATTGATCGAGACGGCGCACGATAAAAGAAGTTTCTCCCGTCTCTCCCTACCGTAATTTCACAATCTGATAAAGGTACTTTATACACTCCGGCCACTATTACGCTATCGTCAGTAACAGACGTTACGGTATTTATGTCACTTGTTTTTTTATCATTATCAAAAATAATTAATACGTCAGTTGTATCTAGTGTAAATTCGTCTTCCTCTTTTTTTCTAAACATTACCTAACCCCCGTTTTCTTTTTCCTTTTTGTTTGCTTGCTATTGCTACGTTGTACGATCTTCCAGGATACAAATGCTATACTTGCAACTCCGGCAGCCGTACCAGCTCCTACTACGTACATATACATAAATGCGTCTACCACCATTTCGCCCCCTCTTTAACTGCATAATATATCCGCATGATTGACCTAAACATCAATAGTGTTCCTAGTAGCACAGTAGAGACCAATATAGAGGAGATAACCAACTGGAATGCAGTCGGCATATCTCCGAAAACCTTTAAATATTGTCCTACGTCCAACCCTTGAGCCGTAACCATTTGCGCTTCTCTTAATTTCTCGATAGCTAGATTCAAAAAACCAATAGGTGGTTGAAAGATTTCATCTATAAAACTTTTTATTGTTCCGTATATATCAATAATTAATCGCCCCCGACTCTAATAGAGGATAGTAATTTGATCGCTGAAACCGCCGTAGTAAACCAAACAAGGAAAAGCAATATATATGCAACTGGCGTTAATTGCATAGGTTCTAATGCGGTGAATAGTCTCCCGATAACGTCGCTATAACCATTACCGCTTGAGCCTGTGGGACTATAAGATAAACTTGCAAGCGTCCGACCGAATCCAACGATTAACGACCAAAGCATTTGACCGGCTTCGAGTAATACTTGGAACAATTTGACGCCAAGAACTCCGATCATATAAATGAAATATAGCAACCCCTGTATTAATGCAATGAATAACTCTATTAAAAAGACGATTACATCAACAATTGTCTGTATAAAGTCTTTAATTCCGTCGATTATCCAGGTGGCAACTTGCCATAGAATTTCAAATAGCTTCCCAAATGCATCACCAATGATTCCCATTAGTAGCTAGTCCTCCGGCTGCCTTTTGAGTCAACCGTACTTATAATCAACTCTATCAAGCGATCTCCGAATTGTATTACCATCATTAACAAGAGAAAAGGGGCAAGGTATAGCATGTAACCGCCAAAAACTATATCAGCTATACCTTGTAACAGTTCACCATTCATCTACTAACCCCCCTTTATCTGTCTATCTCTTATTCTCGGTTGTCTTCCTTCTCTCGTTTGTCGTCCATTTACAGCCAAGTTCATTTGCCTGTCTGTTACTTTTGGCTGTTTTCCGATACGTTCCGCTCGTCCATCGCCAGGAACTGAATTACTTGCATTTTCAGTATTCGCTCCTCGTATAGCAGCAATAACTTTCGGAACAAAAATAAATGACAAAGCCAAGAGAACAAAACCGCCAATTAAGGCTAATAGACCGTTTCCGGATTTTATAAGATCACCAACTCCAAAAGGCATTTCCATATCGCTAGTATCTACTAATGGAGGTTTAGGTACTTTTGTCTGTACTGTGACACCATTTGATTCCATACCGCCGTACATGGTAGTGACTTTGTATTGATATTCGTTTTCCGGTTCAATGCTTAAATCGCTAAACTCCGTTCCATTTGTTTCAAAAATGGGCTTGTATTCTTCCGCAGCATGTACTTTCATTGGAGAAAACGGATTTATATTAAAAGCCGTTGTTCCCCCTAAGTTGCGCCTATAAATCACTGCTTTATCAAAATACTTGCCTGGGTTTTTCCAAGACAAATCCACTCTTTCGTCTGTTGAACTTACTTCCAAGTTTTTTACTTCTTGTAAATCCTCCGAAGTTTCCGGTGGTGGTGTGTTGGTTGGGTCGTCCGGGTATTCGTCTTCGCTGTCGGGTATTCCATCCCCGTCGCTGTCCGGTTCTTCTGGCATTTGTGAATCGTCATATGTGCCAAAAAACTCCACTTCCTCAACTACTCTGTAACTATTATTTTCCAAGATGTAAAACTCAACCCGAGTGACTCCCGTTTCCTGTAAATCGAAATAATAACCATCTTTGTTATCAAACTGAAAAGTTTTTTCTATTGAGTTCTCAAATACTACTGTCATAGTCAA
>NZ_CCDP010000006.1:0-2475 GCF_000723585.1 Virgibacillus salexigens
TGGTGTATTTGATTTATATCTAATATAATTAGCTTGTATTAAGTAACGTAAATTTTAAAATTTTGTAACGCTTTTAGCGAATATCGAGAATTGTACGGCACTCCCTAAGAATATTACAACCCTATTTTTATTCCTCTTGTGCTATTAAACAACCTTTTTGGTTACCCACTGTTTATCGCCACGAGCTTTGTCAATCTCGTTAGGTTGTGGGTTCGGCAGTAACTTAAGTCCTCTTGGCATGTAAAATGTCATCTCGCCTATCTTATTATTTTCACATACACAGTATTAAACAGAATACCTTGATGATACTACCTTCATTGAGCTATGAATCTCAATAGTCTGTCCAATGTTAATCAAAGTTAAAAATCTAAACTAAAAAAACAAAAACACCTGATGCCTATCTGACAATCAAGTGCTTTTTTTATAACCTTAGGGCAGTCAACAAACATTAAGCATAAATTCTATATATTTTGCTTGTTACAAAGAGCTTGCAACATATGTTTAATATGCAGGTTAGCCTAAGTATAATTTATCAACAAATCAAGAGCATTAAGTATTACAAGACAAATTCCAAGGTATATTGCTTATTTAAAAATATCCATAAAATATTTCTCTTTTTTTTGGAATTTCAGCATTTGTACTCCTATAATCATTATAAACTTTTTCCATTCTTTTGATTTCCTCTACTTTAACAAAGCTGGTTTCCACTGCACTATTTAAGAAGGTAATAATACTATCGGTAGTAATACTTTCTAATGACTGAGGTAAATATTTCACTTCTTCATTTTTATAAGCTTCCCATGAGGTATAAGCTACAGCATCAACTAATAGTGACCAAATTCGAGCAATGCTCAAGTTTTCTTCTTCCTCGGAAAATTCTGAAATCCCTGTAAAATCCGCATTATCAATAAGCTCATAAAGTTCGTGAATGGTAGTATCTAAGATTTTAGACTATTTCACAACTAATGAAACTCACTAGATAGGTTACCTTTTTAAAAGGTGTTGTACGTACTAAAGAATTTGTTAAAACAACCTATACGGCTTACAAAGAGTATCTATTTTCTATTAATAACTAGCGGTTCATTCGGCACTAGGTAGCCCCTCAAAAAAGAAACCCTGAAAGGACTTTAGCCAATCAAGGTCTAGTTTTACAAATTATTTTCTTTCACTTCTTCGAACCATAAATCAAAGATATCATCTGGTAATAGTTCGTCATCAATAGAATAAACTAAATCATATCTATATTTTCCTTTTAAGCTATTTTTCTTTACATTATAATGTAATTTCATTTCTGTTGGCATATCTTTATTGAACTCTTCACATTTTTTATGAATATGCTTTAAATTTTGATTACCTATTCTTAGTGCAGCCTTCTGTCTTTCTCTCGAAACATCGTAAACCCGATTTTGTTGACTATCCAATTCTTTTGAAGCCTCGTTTAGTTGATGTTTATGAACAACTTTTCCATTAATTTTATAGAAAAAATCAAAAACATACATTTTTGGTTCATACGAACAATAAATAAAAATTTCATCAGCTTTATTATCAACATACTCTAAACAAATAGCCACCATGTCTGTTTGTAATTCTGAAAAATAGTCCTCAAATAACTTCACATAATCCCCCCTAGTTCTCTAAACTTGTGAACCTCATACGACCATCTATTTCATATTCTATATCAAAGCTGCTAGGTCTTAAACTATTTCCTTCGTAATTAACTTTAACATTAACTGAAACGTCTTTTCCTTCTTCTATTGCTTTAGCCCATTGGTTTTCTAGCTTTTTGTATTTACTCAAGTTAACACCACTTGATTGAGATACAAGAATCCAAATCTGGAGAGCCTCCAAATCTATCAGCCGATAGGTGTCCTGCATGGTCTCCAGGTTCTTTTCCAGGTGTATTGGACTTATGAGACAATCTATTATTACGTTTTGTTAGTTTTAAGTCATCCGCATTAAAATCAGTAAGTCTCCCTAAACCATCTGTCTTATATTGATAATTATATTCACCTGCTTGATATTTAACATTTGGTTTTAATTTACCACCTTTAACCAAATGACTACCATCCTTAATGATATCGTCAGATACCTGTCTAGTACCATTATCTATACCCTTAGCTGAATCCTTACCATCATCCAAATGTTTTCCTGCACCACTGCTGCTTTCAGTTACACTGCTCTTTACAAACCCTGCATCCTTTGCCTTCGCACTAAAGTAAGTTACAGCTGCATCATCCAGCCTTCCTCCACCAGCAATGGCAACATTTGGCTGCATACCAGCTCGTAGATGGGTAGCCACATCATCTGCTTTTTGGGCTGCATTGACCACAGTTCCACTGATGTTTTCTTTTAAATTTCTCACAAAAAAACACCTGTTACCAAAAAGGCAATCAAGTGCTTATAGTTAATTCTGTCTTAAACATTACTGAACTGGTCCCATAAATTCAGTAATTATAAGAATATGTTACTTCATTT
>NZ_CCDP010000007.1:0-1131 GCF_000723585.1 Virgibacillus salexigens
CAGGGTTTGTAAAGAGCAGTGTAACTGAAAGCAGCAGTGGTGCAGGAAAACATTTAGATGATGGTAAGGATTTGGCTAAGGGTACGGGAAAAGGTAGTCATTCAGAGAATGTAACTAGAATAAAAGAAATTGAAGTAACATATAAAAGAAAAGTTAAACATGACTCTGAAGAGTTTGCTAGACAACTTAAAGATCAAGAAAAAGGTATGAATGAGTTAACGGTTGATGAGTATCTGAAAAATAGAGAAAGATATATTGCTGAGGGACGTGCGATAGAAGGTAATGCTGCTCAACAAACAGCTCGAGAAGAAGCATTTTCTGATAAAGTTGCAGAACTTATGACTAACGGAAAATCATTTGATGAAGCAGAAAAAGAAGCTAAAGAATGGCTGAATACCCAAGCAGCACTTCATAATCCAGATCAAATTGCAGGTGGATAACCAGATGAAACTGGTGGAATGGGGCATAAGGGCATTAATTCTTCAATTGGTTCTCAATGGAGATATAGAATTGATGTTGTTGATGAACAAATAAGGGAAATAGCAAAAAATATGAAACCTGAGCAATTAAAAGCACCTATTTGAATGTTAAACTGACACACTAAGGAGATTTATTTATGGAAAAAACATTAAATGATTTTAAGGTAAACAGTAAGGTTCCAAAAGAAATAATAGAGAAATATAAAAATCTTGTTCCAAAAGAAATAATAGACTTGTGGCAGGAATATGGATTTGGAACATTCATGCAAGGATATTTAAAAAGTGTTAACCCAGAAGCGTACATTGATATTTTACAAGAGTGTAGTCAAAGATATACGGATTCTGTAGTGTTATTTGCTACTGGTATGGGAGATTTAGTATTATGGGCTGACGGTTATGTAAGATTGCTTAATTTTAGATACGGAGTACTTAAAACAGTTATGCCAAACTTTTTATTTTTTTCAAAAGTCTGGATTCAGAAAAGTTTCGGGATGAGTATTTAAAGTGGAAACCATATCCCGAAGCTGTTGAAAATTGGGGAGAACTATCTTATGAAGATTGCTTCGGCTATACACCTCTATTAGGTTTAGGTGGAGCAGAAAAAGTAGAGAATCTAAAAAAAGTCAAACTGAAGGAACATATTCTTATAATT